>JAUIBR010000053.1 GCA_030427705.1 bacterium
ATGTTTCCTCCCGTACCCAAAACACACACAACAACGTGGAGATCGAAAACATGAAATTGTTCAATCTGAAAGAACGCAAAGGCTTTACCCTCGTCGAACTCATGATCGTGGTCGCGATTATCGGCATTCTCGCTGCTCTCGCTATTCCGGCTTTCCTTCGCTACATCAAACAGTCGAAGACCGCTGAAGCTGAGCAGAACATGAAGAAAATGGCGGAGGGTGCTAAGGCCTACTTCACCTCCGAACAACGTTACGTTCCTACCGGTGGTGACCAACCATGGCACGGGGCTACAACAGGGTCCGAAGCGGCCGGTATGCCCGTAATCTGGGATGAATATGTATTCCCCGGCGGCGCTAGCTTTGCATACTGTTCTCACACCGGGGCTGAGTCGGCTTGCTCCGCATACCCAGAGGGTGGTTCGAAACTCGTTCCAGGAGAACCCACCACAGCTGACGGCACCGCTGCTCTCAACAAGATGCGGGTGAGTTTTGAAGACCCGACCTACTTTGTCTATTCATACTCAACTGGAGCGTCAGGTGGCGCCAGTGCTGTAGCAACCATCATTGCCCAAGCAGATTTCGATACGAGTAGTACTTCGGTGCACACCGTGACATCAGGCGTCTCGATTGACGCCGCCTCCCAAGAGCCCATCATCGCGCCTTCATACACGACCAATGAATTCGAATAGATTCATTTAGACATCTCATGTCTGTGGGCTCGTCGATTTACCGACGGGCCCTTTTTTGTTACTAGAAAGCATGCGATCACCGGTTGTAATACGAACTATCAAACTGAGCATCTTTGTGTTGCTGAGTGTTCATTTCGTCGCTTCAATGACCGCTCTAGAGTCCGCCCATACATTGCTGCCTTTCCCCGCGGCAGAAAAGAGCAAGGCGGTCCCTTCATCGAAACTTCAAGCTGCATTTCTCAACTACAATACGCTTGCAGCGGATCTAGTCTGGATCGATACGATTACCAATCACAGTGCGTTGAGAGGTGTTGGGCAAAGCAATGAGCATATACTTGACTTGGGAAACTTGATCGCAGATTTGGACAGCGAATTCCGAAGACCTTACTTATGGGTGCCTGCTGCGATTTTGAACAATCGAAAGATTTCCGCTGAAGAGCTTGAGGCAGTTACGGTGTACATGGAACGCGGCATTGAGGCACACCCATCCGACTTCGAGATTCCATACGTGGCCGCCCTCAACTACATCGGCTACTCGTATGACCGAACGCAGGAAGAGCGGCGTATGGAGTTTCAACGTGCCATTGGCCTTGCGGAAGTGGCGGTCGCTCGCCCTGGAGCTCATGAATTGGCACTTGGGATACGCGAGTGGTTTCGTGGTCGACTACGTCGATTGCAGGGTAAACCCGACGACGCCAGCCAAGAGAAAGACCATTTGTTGCGAATGTACACGTCGATGTTTCAACCGGCAGTCAGGCGTTCGTTGGAGATTCGATTGGATCTTGCGGGCTGTCCGAAACCGTGCCGCGACACCTTCCAAACAGAGATTAATCAATCGCTTCGTGATCTGCAGTTTCAACAAGGTTTGTTGTACACTTCCTATCCACTTTGGCTACTGATCAAATCATGAATGCGATCGAGATTGCAGGACTCTCAAAGTCTTTTCGTGTTGGCTTTTGGCGAAAGAAGATTCGGGCTGTTAGGCACGTCGAACTCTCCATCAAGCGTGGGGAGATTTTTGGTCTAATCGGCCCAAATGGTTCCGGTAAGACCACCACATTCAAGATGGTCACCGGTCTGATGACACCTGACACTGGCCAGATTAGGATTCATGGCCACGATGCTGCTTCAATCGAAGCAAGACGGCACATCGGATTTCTGCCTGAAAACCCCTACTTCTATGAACACTTGAAGGTACCTGAGCTACTCCAATTCTATGGTCAGTTGCATGGTCTGCCTTCCACTACGATTAAATCTCGCACCAAAGACCTGATCGAACTCGTGGGGCTTGGGCATGCCGTGAATCGACCTATCAAGCGATTCTCGAAGGGTATGCGCCAACGCGCAGGACTTGCGCAAGCATTAATGAATGACCCTGAGATCGTGATTCTGGACGAACCACAGTCGGGTCTTGACCCAATGGGACGCCGTGATGTGCGCGAGCTCATCCATTCACTTAAAGAAGCTGGGAAGACCGTTGTCTTCTCTTCCCATATTTTGCCCGACGTCGAGGCGGTGTGTGACCGTGTAGCGGTCATTCATCGAGGCGAAGTCGTCGACCATGGCTCGCTCTCTGATTTGCTCGCAAGATCTGAGCGCAGATACGAGATTGTCGCGTCAGGACCTGACTTCACTCCCAACAGCCTCCGACTCGTGGGGACACGAGGCGAGGCCAACCTCTACAATCTGCAACATGGAAGAGAGATCGGTGAAGGACTCCAAGAGTTGATTCAGAACGGAATGGTCATCCATGATGTGACAAGCGGCCAGGAAGCGCTTGAGAGCGTTCTACTAGCTGATTTGAAAAAGGCCGGGGAGGAAGAGTAATGCGGCAAATAGTTCTCCCGATTTGGGCGATTGCTCTCAATTCGCTGAAGGAGTCTATTCGCAACAAAGTGCTGCTGTCTTTGTTGGGATTCGCGATGCTAACGTCGCTCTTAGCTGTGCTGCTCGGGCAAATGAGCATGCATGAACAGACTCGTGTTGCGATGGATTTCTTCTTCGCCACTTCAACCGTGTTTGGGGTGGTGATTGCTGTGTATTCATCGGTCACCCTTCTCAACACTGAAATCGAACGTCGAACCATCTACACCATCATGAGCAAACCGATTGACAGGTATCAATTCGTGGTCGGTAAGTTCTTCGGCGTACAATTGGTGAACGCGCTCTCCACCACCATTCTTGGGCTAGTAGGGTACCTGACCTTTAGGTCCTTAGGGGGAGATGGATCGAACACCATCTACGCATTTGGTGCTTTGTATCTGCAATTGAGCATCCTCACCGCATTTGCCATCTTTTTCGCCTCGCTTATCACACCGTTGTTCTCAGGCGTCTGCTCCATCGGCATTTTTGTAGCAGGCAATCTGCACAGCCAGTGGGAGGATATCGCGTTGTTGCTCCGGAACAACAACCACCCGGCGCATATGCTGATCGACGGATTGAAGCAGGTTCTTCCCAACATGGAGGCCCTGAATCTTTCCAGAGAATTGGTCTACAATACGCCAATCCCACGTGAGTATGTTCTAAGCTCAATCTGGTACGCAGCTGTGTATTGCGCTGCGATACTATTCTTCGCGTCGCTCCTGTTTTCTCGGCGACAGTTTCAGTAGAACAAGAACGACTGAAGGCGCGTGAAACTTACGCGCCTTCAGCATCCTTGAACAACTTCCCCGAACTAGTCGAAGTATTTCGCGTTCATTTCATAGAGCAAATCCGTGACCGCACGGGTCTTCTCGTTGTCACCGTTCACACAATCCGTGACTGTCTGAATGCTGGTGCTAACGCCACCGTCGAAGATTCGTGCTTCAAATTCAAAGTCCTGGTCTTCAATTGTGGTGCCCATGTCGTCTGGGGTGAACGGAGGACATTCGAATCCATTTTGAAGATATCCCACCAATACTTCGTTCGTGACGATGGTTTCTTCAATTCGAGCCCAATCCGCGTCGTCCGAGATAATCTCGTCACGCCCCTGGAGGTTCGAGATCGTGCGTTGGTTCACGTTGATTCCGCTGACGCCGCATGCACCAAGGGCACACGCATCGCCACGCTCACGGAAGGTGAACTGCGAAATCCACGGCTCATCATACTGATTCGTGTTGTTCGCGTTGTTCGAGTTGTTCGCGTTGTTAACGTTGTTCGAGTTGTTAACGTTGTTCACGTTGTTCACATTGTTAACGTTGTTCGAATTGTTAACGTTGTTAGCGTTGTTCGCGTTGTTTGCGTTGTTCGATTTCTCGTCGTCACTTCCGCAAGCCACGGCTGTAACTGCCAATGCGATCATCAATATCTTCAGATTTTTCATCATCATCCTCTCAGTCCATTGTGCGCTGATTACTAGCGCAACGGCGCAAAAAAGAAAAGCCACGTCCGAGGACGTGGCTTTTGTTCGCTTGTTAAGCGGTTCTATCGATTATCGAAGCGCATCTGGTCCGAGAGCAGCCCAGATGAATCGAATCATGTCGAGCTTCGCGACCGTATCTTCAAGCTGCTGCGAGCGGCCTTCAAGGGTCTGGTAGATACCTTCGTACTGAGCGGTACCTGGAGTTGCAGCGGCAAGCGCGTCTTGAGCTTCCACGTAGCGAGTAGCCAACATGTTAGCGTGGTCGACCAAGTCACCGGTGATGGAACGTCCATCAGCAGCGATTGGAGCGCGATAGATTTGGTTCGTCACTGGGTGGACGAATTCCTTAATCACGGTACCTGGAGGTACGTCCTGACGCTCAGATTCGGAGACCCAAACCTTTACATACTGATTGAAGTCGACGTAGCGGTCTTGCCAGGTTGAGTTAGCGATCATCGCGCCAACGATGATGTCGAACTCGTGACCGAAGCTGATTGGCGTGTAAACGCGAGGCATACCGGTTTGCGAGTTAGGCGTTCCTTTACCGAATGCGTCTGGGTCAACCAGCATTGGAGGCTCATACTCACCTTGGTTAATCACGCCGGCAAAGCCTTTGTAATCACCCAGGATGATTCCACGCAGGTAGTCGTACAGCTCGTTTCGGAACAGGGTCCAGTACGAGATGTTCGTTGCACGGAAGTCAGTGAAGAACGCGCTAAACGCGTAGTCAGAACTGATGCTGTAAAGCATCTGAGCTGCAATCGACTTATCGACGAAGGAACCAACGCGGGTCACGCGGTAGTCGTACTCGTCGGTGAAGTCGTAGCCGTATGCCTGACCGAGTCCACGGTCGATGTCGATGAAGCCGTTGCACTGACCATCAGCACGGTCGTAGTTCGCTGGGACATAGACGTTGTCCAGGTCGTAGAACCAGTACGTGTTCAGGCTGGTGGTGGTGTCATCATAGTAGCAGAAACGTCGTGCTTCAGGGGTCGCCATAACTTCAGCGAAGAAGTTGATGGTGTCGATAGCTGCGTCACGCAGGTCGTCCGTGTAGTCACCGATGTCGTACCACTGGTAAATCGAGTAGTAGCGGAACGGAACCGAACCAGCTGCGAAGATGCTAGCAATCCAGTTTGCGTAGCTGTTGATGTTCTCGTTCAGCTTGTTGATGCGGTAACGATTGTAGCGGCGGAACGTCTGGAACAATCGGTAGTTGTTGAACTGGTGATTGATGATTTCAGACTGATTCGCACCCCAGTCGAAGACCGTGCAGTTAAGCTGCGAGCCGTTGTACTCATCCGAGCAGAACTCGTAAGGAACCGTTGGATCGATGTCGATCTCGACGCTGTCAGGATTCGACAGGGTCGTACGGAACTCTTTCCAGTTGTTCTTATTCTTGATGAGCGACTGACGCCAACGCTCTTTAGCAGCAGCGACAGGGATGTGCTCACGTCCTTCAAGGATGTTCGTGATACCGCGGCGAATCTCTTCAGCCGTTCCCATGCCGGAGGTTTCTACACCAGCCATGATGCGTGGGTATTCACGGTAGTTCGAGATCCAAAGTTGGCTATCGTAGTAGTCAGTAAGCTGGTTCATCACATCTGGACTCCAAACTTCCACAACCTCACCGTATGCGAAGTTGATGGCAGCTTGGTCGTACTTACCGAGACCTGCGAAGCGGCCGGTGAAGTCAGCGGTGTAGTCCATGACCGAAGCGATTCGGAATTCAGCCTCGTTCAAGTACGAACCTGGGGTGTCCTTGTCACCAACCTTCCCTGGGCTCGAGAGAACCTGGTCAAGTTTGTTGCCTGGAACACTCCAACGCTCTTCTGGGGTGATAACACCGTCAGCGATAGCTTGCTGAATCTCCCAGTACGTATCGTGGTAGTTGAGAACGTCAGTCGAAGCGATGAAGTTGTGACGAAGACCAACAGTGTGTCCAACCTCGTGGAGCTGTGTACCAATGAACATGCGCTTGACGAAGTAGTCAGCGATTTCGTCGCGGCTAGCACCCTTGAAGTGGTCAGCAACACCAGCGTACGTGACGATGTTTTCCATCATCATGTCCATCGTTTCGAGCGACATAATGTTGCGCGAAGCAAAGAGTTGGTTACGTCGCTCGTATCGGTCGATGTTCAGCTGAGGAACGCTGACGCCCATGTATGCGGAATTCATGTCGTCGTCATTGAATTCTGGTCCGAACTCAACAGCAGCAGCACTCTCAACCATACGGAGGAAGTCGGGGTCCTTCATCTTGAAGTCGCGGACAGCAGGCTTGCTGTAGAATTCAGCGAGACGTGTGTCAAACGACCGCGACAATTCAACAGATTCCGACATGCGGCGAGCTTCTTTTTGAACTTTGTCTACGCCGTTGCGAAGAACGAACTCAGGAAGTTCTTTTGGCGAGATTCGGTCTTCGAACGCGGTTGGGCTAATCGACTCAGGAGCAACACCCATGCGACGCGCGATCGCCTGCTTACCTTCTGCCGAAAGTGCGCCTCGGCGTGCATTCTGGTCACGCTCGAAGAGGATTTCGCGAACGTGCTCACCCATCTTGAGGCGGTCGTCGCTAAGTTCGCCGTTCATGTACTGAACGTAGTCAGCAGCGATTGGGCCGTAGGTCTTGATAGCCGTTCCGTTGAAGTTGGCGTTACCGGAAATCAACTCACCCGTGAGTGGGTCGTTTGCCGATGGGCCGTATCCAAGCCATGGAACTTCTTGTTCAACCCAGTTGAAGAAGCTGTATCGGAGGTCACCAACACGCTGGTACTCAAACTTCGAGTACATTTCCAACTCAGCACAGAACATGTGCTTGTCGTGGTGCGGAAGTGCATTGAAGCCAGCTTCGATATTCGAGCCGAGGTCTTTGAAGAGACCACGGGTGTCGCCGTTTTCAGCGTACCACTCAGCAAGCTTCACACCGGAGCAGCTGTTAGGAACGATGTCGTACATCTTATCGGTGCCGTAGTCTTCCTGGAGTTGACCACGGATCGCATCTTCATCACGACCGGTCGCAAGCATGACCGACTCGATGAATGCTGCGTCCCACTGACGTGCAACTTCTGCAGCTGCATCGTAGAAGTCCGTTGGGTACTCAACGTTGAGGTGATAGACGATTGGCTTGGCCTTACGGTCCTTCATCTCGAGAAGGCCGGTGACGTTTCCGTCAGCGTCGTACTCGTAAACGGTCTGCCAGATGTTCCAACGGTTTGCGTAGTAAAGACGGTTAGCCTCTACGTTTGAACCGTAGTCTTCGGTCCACTTCACACGCTCGGTACGGAAGTATCCGAAACGCGAGAACATGTCGAAAGTAGCTGGTTGACACGAGTCAGCAGTTGCGTCGCCGAATTCGTTTCGGTCGTACTCGAGTGCTTGTGGGTCGCACTCCATTTGAACGCCGTTGCCCAGGTCGTAGTCATAGATGTACGTCGACAGCAATCGGGTGCCGTCGTCGTTCAACAGGTACGACTGGTCGAGGTAGTCAAGTGGTGCATACGTTGGCTGCTCTGGAACTCGCAGGAATGAGTTACGGACCTGAGCGATACCACCTTCACAGTTGTAGATGGAGTCGTAGCCGAACGTGTTGTAGCAGGCGTAGATGTCAGGCTCGTAGTAGTGCTGCGTGACCGTATCGATGTAATCTTCCGAAATACGCGTACGGTTCGGGTCAACAGCGCCGTCTTCTTGAGGGACGCTGTAGTTAGCAGCCGAGAGCGAACCGAAAGACGAACCGAACATTCCGGTACCGTCAGTGAGGTTCGTCGACCAATCAACGCGGAAGTAATCACGCTCGAACCATTCACGGTCAGAGGAGTTTTCAGCAATCACGTTGGACTGCTCACCGGTTGATGCGTTGTACGAACGCTGGACGTCGAAGTGTCCCGTAATTGGGAATGCTGCAACGACACCAACTGCCTGCTCGTTATCACCATAGAATTCGTCAGTGACGCCTTCTGCTGGCTCAACGGTCGACATTGCGTACAGAACATCTTCCGTGATGACCCATCGGACACGCTTCAGGAAGGATTCATTCGCATTGAAGATCCCCATCGAACCCTGGAAGTCCGTGTCAACGACGGTCTGACGGAAGTACCACTCGCCGCCGTCATCAAAGAGCGCTTTTTCCAATTTGTTTGGCTGCGTACGGTCGATGTCACCGACATCTTGTGCGCAACCGACAGCAATCGTGGACGCCAAAACTGCCCCGAGTGCTAATCGCCAATAACCTACCTTCATTCAAATCTCCTACTTATCGCTGACTTCGTGTCAGCAGTGGAAAACGATCGAAAACTTACGTCGCACATCAAACATTCAAGATTCAGGCCAACCAGCCAAACATTCTTTATTTTTTTCGTGCGCAATTCAGACCCGCATATAAAGCGGATTTACACCCGTTAAGTCAAGGGGTTGCCACATTTCTGTCACAACCACACTGTCCTACATCACCACATATCATTCGCAATTCCGCATGGTTGGAGGGTTTTGTCCTACATCTTACTACGTGTTAACGACCGCAGTTTCGTCGCCAAAATTGATCACATTTCGCGTCCAAATTCCGAACAGCAAGTCCGCGGAGATCGATTGATTCATATAAGAATGATCATGCGCACAAGCTGCACCGAAAACCGGGTGTTAGTTTTTGAACAGTCACCTATTTGCCGCCAAAAGCTGACATTCACTGCGGGATTGCCGTCAAACTACGAACTTTTTTCGTACCTGTCTGATTGCGACTGCGCGTGTCAACCCCAGCCAGAGCGCCGATTTCCAGAAAGTGCTTGACCCTAGACGGTCATGAAGCCAAGTTATCCCCGAATTCGCCCTCGGGCGGATGATTGATTGAATGAATTGATGTTTCTTTGTTCCTACCCTTGAGGTTTCGATGTCTGTTGTGAAGGCAGCCGTAATGTTCGCGATGTACGCGCATTACGGAGCGGGTAATCCCGCAGACATTCCGACCGTGACCGAGCCTCCGATTCAGGAGGTGGGTTTGGCGTCATGGTATGGGGACGGCTCGTGGCACGGCGACCAAACCGCAAATGGTGAAGTGTTTGAGCCGGAGAAGTTCACGTGTGCGCACCGAACACTCCCGTTCGACAGTGTTGTGCTCATCGTAAACAAGGCAAATCGTCGGCGAGTTTGGTGCCGGATCAACGATCGTGGACCGTACGGTGCCCGCTTCCCTGATGGAAGTTGGGGGCTGCGCCTCAGCAATGATTCTGCCGGGGACTATCGAGGCATCATCGATATGTCTATCGCGACCGCACGTGAGCTCGGGACGCTCGACAAGGGACTTCAGCAGGTGGAACTTCGGTACTACCCTGCACCAGGCGCAGAGTTGTTTAACCTCGCCGCCATCGATCTTCAGTACGATCTGCAATACCCGTGAGCCCATCTCGGCGCGCACTCGCCGCACTACTCCTAATCTGCGGGATTTTTCTTTCCGGTTGCTCAACCGTGAAGGGATGGTTGCGACCATGGGTATGCGCGGATGGGGCATGCGAATGTAAGTGCGAAAAGACTGAGCTCGCAGCTCAAACCATCGACGCTCCCGAAGAGACCTCAGGTGACGGTGAAGACGAAGCAAATCACCCCACCGAAGAACGCGTGAAGCGACCCAAAACAGACCCGTACAAACTGGTGGATGCTTCCGATGCAGGCTCAAGACAAGATCTAACGTCGGCTGAGACCATTACGATCTTGAAGGAATCGTTCTCAGGCAAGTCGGATACTTTCGCTAAAGAGAATCAGGCCGTTCGAGGCCGATTCACAAAGAGAGGCACCGATGAGCTCGCCATCATTTCGCCAGAAAGCGAGATATCGATCTACAATTCACGCGGGCGTGTGGCCTATCGAGACAAAGACCGTCCTCTGGCTTCTGCCGAAGGACTGCCATACGGCCCCGTGCTGGGGATGCGTCTGGTTCGTGATGGTCGCCTCGAGCTGCTTCTGATTACCCAAGAGCAGACCAACGAGACGACAAACATCTACTTTAGCATCTACAAGGTGTTCGGGCGCGAGATCGGTCGGGTCTTTGACGCCAAAATTGGTGAAGCACACGACGGCAAATTCGTGCCTTTTGCACGGGTTCAAACGATGGAAGGTGATCGCGATCATTTCCTCGAACTCACTCCCGTCAAGGAAGGCACACCGGTCGAGACGGACCGTCAGATCTTCCATTGGAACCACTGGGAAGGGATGTACCGAGTACCGCGCCAGGCGCCCACCGCACCAGCTACCAAAAACGGCGTTTGAAATGCGCGAATCGGTTGCAGGACCAATTTCGATTCGATAGATTAAAGACTCATTAGGCACATCGCCTTAGCAGTACATTTCCTTCTTAGCTCTAGAGAGGCCTCCACCCATGGTTTTTACCGTTCGGTGTTACAAGTGCAGTGCAGACGCGGTTCGATTGGTACTCGGCGGCCGAGCCATTTTGCACGCAAGATGTCACGCCTGCGGGACGAATCTTCTGGCAGAGGTCTTGGCGTTTGAAGAAGAGACTCTTACTGAACACACGGATACGGAAACGGAGGCACAAAGTCCGTTTCCTGAATCCCCAATGGGTGAGCTTTTAGAGACTGGAGCCGAGTAGGTTTCAGTCGTTTTTCAGCTGCCGGTCAACCAACGTAACCGTTTCATGGGATGGGCGTTTGAAGAAGTACTCGTAACGGAGCCCTTCTTCGACTGGTACGAGTACGACCGAAACGAGCTCCCAACCGTGCGTCCCGATCGTGTCCAGGTCGACACCGCGATACAACCGGTCATGCTGCTCTTCAAAAAAGCTAACAGATTGGGGATTTTCGATTGATGCACTGGCGTGCATGTACTGCCAAGCATGCGGCTTTTCCATCAGATCCTCGAAGGCAATGAGTTGCGTTGGGTTGGGTACCCGATAATGCGGGTTAGGGCAACGTCAATCCGCCTTTTCGGCGGTTAGAACGACCTGCTCATCCACGAAATCGAGCGTGATGGCATTGCCGACCCCGCCTCGTAGCAGCGCAGAGGTGACGGGGTCGAATAGGAAATTGTCGACCAGGGCTTCGATTGCCGCAGCCTCAGGCGTTGAAGCGGCAGAAGTCTCGATGAACTCCCGAAGAACAGGAGTGATCGTGACCTCGATGAGGTACTCGTCTCGCAATGCCGCCACGAATTGATTAATCCGTCGCTCCACCAACTGGTGGATGGAGGATTGTCCCGTGGAAGACAGCGAACGGAATCCAATTACTCCGTCGACGTAATCTCGGACACGGGCGCCGAATGCCTGGTCGTGGCTATCCAAAATCGCCTTTGTCGAAGCCTCTGATGCGCCTTGCCCGAACCCTATCTTCGCGCCGGATTTCTCGTCTTGGGTGGTTACCGTGAGCACGAAGATCGCGTTAGAAGCATCTGCGGTATACCCGCGGGTATCATCGATCTCGCCCTCGCTGATGAGTCGTAGCATACGATCTTGGATGCGAGGGTGAGCACGATCGAAATCCTCCAAAAGTACGACCGAACTGGGTCGACGCCGCAGAGGAGTAACGAACATATCTTCGTCTTCGTATCCCACGTAACCAGGCGGTGAACCGACCAAACGGCTCATGGAATGAGACTCCTGAAAGTCAGTCATATCCAAGCGAATCACCGCACGATCATCGTTGAACACCTCTGCTGCCAAGGCCTGAGCCACCGTTGCTTTGCCCACTCCAGGCGGTCCAACGAACACGAGAACTGCCATCGGTCGATTCTGCCGGGCACGCCGTAGACGTCCGCCGACCAGAGAACGCGCAATCTCACTGATAGCATCGTCCTGCCCAATGATGCGTTCCTTCAAGCGGGCTTCGAATCCGTTCCACCAGCTCATTTCTCCACGCATGAGGCGGTCGATAGGAATGGATGTTTTCAGCTGCACCTGACGAGCTACGTCGATGCGACCGACCAGCTTTCGTGGGCTTTCGCTATTGGTTTCCACCAGATCGTTGGCCAACGAGATGCAAGCATCCATGAGGAGCTTCTTAGCTTTGTCGGGAAGTCGCTGTTCAGGAATGTACCGAACCGACAGTTCGACCGCGGCTTCCACGGCTTCATCGTCGACTTTCACGTCGTATTCAGCTTCAAGATCCGAAACCAAGGAGTTCAAGATGTCCCGCACCAAGTGGTCGGACGGCTCACCGACCTCGACTCGCTCAAAGCGTCTCTTCAGCGCCGGGTCTTGTTCGAACCATCGCCGGTACTCGGCTTCTGTCGTCGCGGCGACAACAGCGATGCGGCCTGACGCCAATGCGCTCTTGAAATGGTTCGGAATCTCGGCCGGAGCGTGGCTTCCTGCGCGTGGCGCGAAGACGGCGTGGGCCTCATCAATGAACAAGATGACGTCTTTTCCCGCCTCTTCCAACAAGCCCTTGATCCGCGATTCGAGGTCGCCACGATAGCTCGTGCCGCTCATCAACGAGGCGCCGTTTATCTCGACCAGCCTGTGACCTTGCAGCTTCCGAGGGACTTTTCCGGACGCAATCTTCTGTGCGAGCGCGACTGCTAATGCGGTCTTTCCAACTCCAGCCTCACCCGTGAGCAGCGGATTTCGCTGCTCTTTTCGCAGCAGGACGTTGAGGACACGTCGAAGTTCAGTCTCTCGACCGACAATCTCAGGAAGCTTTCCTTCCATCGCTTCAGCGGTGAGGTCTCGACCAAGTAGGTCCAGGGTTGGGGTCGACGCTCGACGGGCACCAAGTCGAATTGCAGCCTCCACAGGCAGCGCCTCTTGGAGCACCTTCGGCTCACCCAACGCGCGTCGAATCTCGGACTCGAGCCCAAGTGCCTGCACCAGCTCAAGGCTCGACCCACCGTCCTCAAGGAACGACTCAACGATCTCTCGTTCACCCACCTGCCCTTCCGCACGTCGCGCGGCATGTGACAGCATGCGCACCATCCTTGGAGTCAGGGTCTTGCGTCCAATGTGAAATTCTGGGATCGGATTCGGTTTGCTGCCGATCAAACGAAGTAGTTCTTCCCGCAATCGACCGGGTTCGAGGCCGCGCGCGCAGGCGCTGCGCCAAATCGTGGAATTCTTAACGCTGCAAACCATCGCGACCAGATGGGGTGTACCCAAGAATGGCGTGCCATGTTCTGCGGCAATCGTCATCGACCCCTGCAACAAGCCCCACATCGTGTCATCGAAGACCTCTTCGCGAAGCAATCCGCGCTTGTCGAACAGGATGTCGCCTCCGCCCTCTCCAAGGCGTCGGATGGCCCAGCGCACCGAAGCGGATTCCACCGCTTCCGCCCGCCAGATAACGTTGCGCAAGATGTCTGCTTCAGAGATTTTCTTCGACTTCGAGGACGAATGTGAATACGCCTCGACCAGGATACGGCTGAATCCTCGCGAGAACGACGCCCGATCGAACTCGGGGTCCCCTGGTGTGTCTTCCTCGATCTCTTTGGCGAGTGCACGGAGCCGTACCAGAACATCTTCTGGGTCGACATTGCCCTCAGTCCCTTCCGAAATCACTTCGACGAGCCCGTTATGACCACGTTCGATCAAGACGATCATCAGGTCCAAGGGCAGGAACATCTTCCGCCCCATCTGCTTGAGCAGAGCCGCCGTTTCGTCAAGAACTGCGCGTGCGTCATCCGATAGAAGGTTGACGCGCAGTCGGCCTTCGTCATCAAAGATGATCGATTGCGAGTTATCTGACATTCAGTGTACGGGCTATCGGGCTACGAATTTCGCTAATCCATACTATAGAACATAACCCGTCGTTCCAACCGAAAGCCTCACTCAAGTTCCTTTTCGATGATCATCACCAAGAATCCGCCAAAGTACTTCAACATGCTGTCTCGCGCTCGGAATTCGAGACGCTGAAGCACCGTCGAGACAGCTGGAATCTTGTGGAAATGGGCGGTTGGCGTCAGAACACGCACACCAGCCCAATCGACGACGCGGAGATTCTCAGGAAGACGCCGGGTTAGATCGATCGGCGAGTCCCAACGGGTGAAAACCGCACCTTCGTTGGTTTGCTCGGAAATCTTTTGAGGACCGCCGACGCGCTTTGCAAGGTATCGAATACTCAGGCGATTGTAGAATTCAAGAATCAACAGGCCACCTCGCCGACACACGCGACTCATTTCAGCCAACGCCGTGTCGATGTCTTCAACATGGGCGAGCACTTTGAACGAATAGACGACGTCAAACGAAGCATCTTCGAATGGAAGCTCAGTCGCGTTCGCTTTGTATACCTCCAGCCCTCGCTCGCGCGCCTTCTCCAACATACCGTCGCTGAGGTCGATCCCAGCTGCACGATTCGCAACCGGTTCTACGCGTCGAAGAATCAACCCGGTGCCGCAGCCAATCTCAAGAACATCCTTACCCGCCGCATACGGGAGGATCAGGTCTGTCTCGAGGCGATCTATGAACGCGTGATAACCAGAATGACGCTCATCCTCGTACCAATCTGCGAACTCATCGTAGTAGCTTTCGTTGTCTTTCGACGGGCTGGCCATTTTTGAACTCCCTAAGTGCAGCAGCTAACTACATCGTTTCCACAGAAACTGACAAGGCGCTGAAGTTGGTTTAAGCTCCATCCAACGCACTTAAGAAGGACAATTCATGAGTCGCACGGAACGCTTGGAATCGCCCCAGCAGTTCGGCAAGTACGAGTTGGTCGCAAGACTTGCTCACGGCCGCATGGGAGACGTCTACAAAGCAAAGTCCCACGGAGTCGAGGGATTCGAGAAGGTTTTCGTGGTGAAGGTGCTCAACCCGGCCCTCACTCAAAACCCATCGTTCGTCGAAACCGTGATCGAGGAAGCGAAACGCACGGTCACGCTGTCCCACGCCAACGTTGTCCAGGTTTTCGACCTGGGCCTCGAAGAATCGAGCGGAAACTACTACATCGCTCAGGAATACGTGGCGGGGTTTGACCTCGGACGATCGTTCCGTCTTGGCACCACTGTAAAATCCCCGTTGGAGCAAGAACTCGGTCTGTTTATCGCATCTGAGGTCGCAAAGGGGCTCGACTACGCGCACCGTCGAAAAGACTACAATTTCAACAGCCTGAACCTACTTCATGGCGACCTTTCGCCACGAAACATCATGTTGTCCTTCGACGGCGAAGTAAAAATCACAGACTTTGGAATGGCCCGGGCCCTCGCGTTGGTCCCTGCGATCGACAATGAAGATGTCATCGAACGCTTGTTGTTCAGCGCTCCCGAGGTCGTACGTGGGGAACCCCATTCACAATCAAGCGATATCTTCAGTTTGGGGCTGTTAACATACAACCTGCTGACGGGGCGACATCCATACTATGACCGCGACCCTGATGTGGTTCGAGATCGCGCGATGAACGCGGAGATTCCACCGCTGACCGACGCAGACAACGTTCCGCGGCAACTCATGACGCTGTTGGAGTCCATGCTCGTACCCGACCCAAACGGTCGCACAAACAGCGCCGGAACGGTCTACGAAGAATTGGTTGCGTACATCTTCAGTAACAACCTGCGCGCCGACACCCGAGCCTTAGGTCTCTATCTTCAGGAATTGAAGCGACAAGAATTCAAGCTTCAACCCGACGAGACGACTCAGGAATTGGGGCTTGAAGAGATCAGCCTCGCAGACCTTCAGATCCTTCACGATGCATCGCAGGAGTTTCATCCCGACTCCACAAATGCAGAACTGCCGTCGCATAAAATCGCGTCGGTCCTTGGCCAAGAGCAGCGCCCTTCTCTACCTGGCTCTCTGGAAGAACACTTCGCATCGTGTCGCGCTGGTAACGGAAAGGCGGTTCTGGTCAGCGGTGAGCTTGGCGCGGGACGAAATCATCTTCCGGACCGATTGCCGGATGCATTGGGATGGCGCGGTGAAACAAGAGCATTCTCGATCCAAACGACGCCAGACGACCGATACGCTCCGTTTGGGGTGTTGGCAGATTTCCTTGAGAAAGCGCTCGCAGTTGAAGGGTCATCGGATGGTCCAATTGAACAATTGCGCGACGCGGGCACGTCGGAGGGCGCTCTTGAGACCTTCGGAAGCCTCTGGACGACTAGCGGATTTCGCGTGCTTGGTGCTGCCGTTAAGCAATCCCACCTTCTGGAAGTGTTCGAGAATGCACTCGGAATTTTGACGCGAGAAGGCCCACTCGTCCTCGTCATCGACAACATCGAGAGCATCGATCGCGTGTCACTCGATGTGCTTCGCCACATCACCGCGACGATTGGCGAGCGTTCGTTCATGCTGGTGATGTGCACCAGTAGCCCCGAGTTGGCCCGTAGCCAGTTCAATCTCGGAAACCCCGAGAATCTTGTTGCTGTTCATGCCAACGGAGAGCGAGGCCCGGGTCGCCAAACGCTTGCCAACTTATCGGACAACGAGGCGTCTGTTCTTGGTGTGCTTTCCGTCACTGGTCACAAGCTCACACAAGCTGACGTCGCCACGATCACTGGTCTCTCAAATGAAGCCCTAATGGGCGCGTTGAAAAACCTGTCTGAGGCGGGCCTGATTCGCGTTCCCCAGACGGGCCACTATTTGTCAGGAACCGGTGACTACCACGAGTGGCTATCCGAGCGTCTTTACGGGGCTGTGGAGTCGATGGCGACTTCGATCGCGAGACACTTTAAGCACCGTATCGTCAACCGTGCAGTTCCCCGGTTTACCCCGACGTTGGTTCGACTTTACGCGATCGCTGGCGATCGCCGGCGACTGATGCGTGATGTGAACAGCATGGCAGGTTGGTTGGAGTACCAGGGTTGGTTCGACACCCTTTCGGAGTTCTATGCAGCCAGCGCACGTTTGGTCTCGCAGTACATCCCTGGCAGTCCAAATGCGCGAATCGACTTCATGTTGCGCCGTGCTGAGCTCGCATTGAAGATGGCCAATATCGATATCTGTCGCGCGTCATTGGAGCCGGTGCTCCCCCTTTCTGAGACCGTTAGAAACGACTTTGGCTCTATCCGCGGGCAGCTGCTGATGGGACAAATGTCGATGCAGCAAGACGACTTGGTTGATGCCTATCACTTCTTCCGACGCGCGATCACTGCGGCCCAGGCCCTCAATAGCCCCGACCTAACAGCCAAGGGAATGCTCGCGATGGCACGCTGGCACGACCGATACGGAGATGCGCGAACGGGCCAAACCATGATTGAAGGGGCGATGAATCTCTTCACACATTGGGGTTCAACGCGAACGGAGTTGGACACTCGTGCTCTGCTGCTAAACCGGTATGTCCGTTTGATGAATCATCGGGGTATGCACTTTCGAGCCGACCAGATTTCGATGGAGCTTGAGCGCCTCGCCGAGGTCACCGGAATGGCTTCGGTCCGCTGCCGCGCGCAGTGGGCCCGCGCGAATGTGCTCCAGTCCCAGAACGACTACGCCAATGCACGTCAGTGCTTGAGCAATGCCCGACGGCTGGCATACGACCACGGTCTTCAAGCCCTACTCGTCGAGGTTCACCGCGAGGAAACCGGAACCGCCCTGCTGGCGGGAGACTACGAAGACGTCATCGGAATGAGCGAACAATTGGTGGAACTGGGTCTTGAACACCAGGACTTCTACAGCGCACAACGTGGTCACGATCTTAAGGCAACTGCGTTGTGCATGTTGCAACGCGATGTAGACGAGAGTCTAAATCACCTCGCGACGAGCCTTGCTCGCGCGAGAGAGCGTAACGTGCCCAAAGATATCTATCGTTGTCACCTAAACATGGCGATGGCGCTGGATGCCGTCGGCCGTTCCGCGGACGCCCAAACTCACCGGGACTCAGCACATGCTATCCGCAGCGAACTTCGCTGGCGAATTTCAGCTTAGTCGTAACGGAGACCTTCTACCGGATTCAGCCGGCTCGCCCACCACGCCGGACCAAGCGTTGCCAACAAACTGATGATGATGGCGACGATACCAACGGCTGCGAACTCCCAGGGGACCATCTTAACTGGCAGGTAGTCGATCATATAAATCGACGGGTCGAGTCCGAAGTCTGTTCGCTTGATGATTTGGCAGACCACGTAGCCGCCGATGAGCCCATTCAGCGTACCCACGACACCAACGACCAAGCCTTCAATCATGAAGATTCTCATGATGCTCCACTTGGACGCCCCCATCGACTTGAGGATGGCAATCTCTTTCTGCTTATCGAGCACGATCATGATCAGCGTGCAGACGATGTTGAAGCTCGCCACCAATACGATGAAGCAGAACAAGACAGCCAAAACCAATCGCTGTAGCCCCAGCGATGTGAAGAGGTTGTGGTTGAGCTCTCGCCAATCAAGGACGCGGAAGCGGCCGGGGGGCAGCGCGGCTTTGACTGCGCGACCGATGCGCGCGACATCAAAAACATCCTGCACCCTCAGGTCGACGCCAGTCACAACGTCACCTTGATTGAAGAAGTCTTGTAGTGCGCGATAATCGGTCATGACCAGACGGCTGTCATACTCGTGAAAGCCGCTGCGATAGATTCCCGCGATCTTAAATGACTTGCTGGAGGGACGATGCTCGGTACTCGTCCAGCGGTCTGGATCGAGGCTCTCAAGCGGGCTGGTGATCGTCAGGTCATCCCCTACTTTGACCTTGAGCTTCTTAGCGAGCGTGTCGCCAATCAACACCTTTGGCTGTTTCTTGACGCCATCGGCGGGGAATCGGTCGAACTCCAAATCCAAGATGACGTCAGGTTCTTCCGTGTATTTTGGAAGGTCCGACACCGTTCGTACCGTCTTGGGGTCCACGCCTTTAATAAGGATGCCGGTCGTCTCACTTCCGTGAGTCGCGATCATCTCGTGAAAGATGAATGGGCTAGTCGCTGTGACACCATCGATCTTCCCAAGCGTTTCCTGAATCTCGCGGTAGTCGCGAAAATCGATGCCAAACTTGATAATCAAGATATGGCTGTTGATACCCAGAACGCGTTCACGAAAAGCCTCTTGGAACCCGCCAGTCACACTGACGACGCTGGTCAGCGCCATAACACCCAGAAAAACGCCCAGCATCGCGATGATACTGATCGTCGATAGGAACGTGTGGCGCCGCTGCCGTAGGTGGCGCATCGCGATGAATGATTCGTATCGAGCCATGGACTTCAACAAGAGGACGAAATTGCAACCGACGTGGTTATAGGAATTGTTCCATCATGGCAACCGGCGTGGGGAAATGTGACAAGTTCTGGATGCGCACGAGTCGCTTTGACCGACTTTTCGAATACGAGTACGATGCCCGAGAAGACTACCCAAAGAGCTTGTTGTGTGTTGGAGGATGGCATGAAGCCACGTTTGTTTATCGCCGCGATGTTGTTGGCATTCACCTCGCTTTGGATCGCTTGCAGCGACAGTGAAGATTCGGTTTGTGGTGGTGACTCAGATTGTCCCACCGACCAGGTTTGTCAGGACGGTGTCTGTAAACTACCCAGCCGAGTTCGATGCGTCGGTGACCCCGACTGCAGTGGCGGGGAACGTTGTGTCGATGGCGTCTGTCGCGCAATCAGCGACAACAACACGAACAACGTCAACAACGTCAACAATCAGAACAACATCAACAACAACACGGACATGGGCGCGGACTTCCCGCCCGATATGCCTCGTGACAATGTGAACCCCGAGGTGGTGTCGATCACGCCCGCAGACGGCACCACGGATGTCGCGGTGGACGCACAAGTTGAAGTTGTGTTCAGTGAGGCGATGAATCCGCTGACCGTGAACTTCCAGTCCTTGGTCCTCAAAAACCCTGCCGGACAAGATGTGCCGGCGATGGTGACTTACAATCCAGACACGTTCACAGCGACGCTCGTACCGACCGCGCCGTTGAATCCTTCGTCTGGGTATCGAGTTGTGCCGCTTTCAACGCTTCGAGATCCAGCCGGAAACTCGCTACTGGAACCGGCGCCCGAAGCGCGTTTCTACACCGCTGCGAATGAGCCAGCGAATCACACCGCGCTCGCCGCACGCTTTGCTCCCGTGATCTATCAGTCGATTGAAAACGAGACCGGCGCGGCCGTGAATTACGATTTGCCAACAACCGTGAATTTCGACGGCGATTTCACAGCACGGAACAACAAGGCAGCCGCTCAGACGTCGGCACCAACTGCCAATGTGTACTACAGCGTTGTGGAGTCGAAGACGCATTATTTCATCGTTTACGCCCTCTACTACCCGGTTCGAAAAGTCGACACCACATTGAACGAGCATGATTTCACAGGCGTCCTCTTCGTCATCGACAAGGCGACCGAGAGCTTCAAGCTTGCCGAGGGTCTCAAAGTAGATAGCGGCAATGACACCATCTTCGCGTGGAAGCCAGATTCAAGTGATGTCTCCGGCACAGGTCAGCCACAGATTTTGGACGACTTCCCTGACGCTGACTTCGATGGAGAGCGATATCCTATGTACATTCCTCGAGGTATCCATGCTGCTTGTCACTGGACGCAGCAGGGACCGGCGGTTCCAACCGGATGCTTCCACTCCTCACAGGAGTTTACGGACGGTCCTAACGCTGGCGTGATCATGCGACCCGGCACAGCCCAAACATACGCGATGGCGGTCGACAATAACGGCCAAAAAGAAATGGAATATGGCCTGGTGCCGCTCAATTCCCTTTGGGCGCGTCGCACCGACGTGGACAATGAGCTTCTGTGGGAGCAGCTGACGGTTTACCAACCCATCGATTCCCGTCCTTCTCGGTATAATGATGCGGAAGAGCCAATTGTCTGGCCAAACCGATTGGTCAGCGATGACACCGACACCTTTGGCAAACCTCCATTTGCGTGGTTGAAGCTGTCCGGCGATCCCAACCAGGGGCAGTGGTTGTTCGACCCAGCATATATCATGACGGTTCGATACAACTTCGGAACGATGTACTCCAACGAGTACTGCTTCAACTCGTACCTCGGTATCGATAATCGGGGCGACGCGACCCACCCTGAGTGTCCCGCGCCATGAAACGAATCGTCTTAGCAGCCATGGTGTGCATACTAACTGCCTGCGGCGGGTCGGACCCTCAACCCGATCCAACACCGGTCGAGCAGCAAACCAAAGCCGTAGAACCCACCGCAGACGACATGAAAAAATGTCCATGCGGCAAGGGTGATTGGGAGCAGCTTCCTCCCGGCACAAAAGCCGAAGAAACCGAAGCCGAACCCAAACCTACGACGCCTTAGGCCCTGCTTCGCGTTGCGCCATCCCACCCTTTCGTAGTAGCTAAATACCCAAGCAAAACAGCTTAGATTACGGCCCTTGGGCCAAGTTTTGGGTGTTGAGATGAAGGACTACTCCGAAAAGCTCGTGTCATTCAGCCAGGTCTCCCCAACCATCTTTATCGGTTTGGGCGGCAGCGGCTCTGATGTCGTCAATCGAATTGCGGCCAAGCTGAAGAGTCGATGGAACTGGCACACACTTGACCAGCTCATCCACTTTTTCGCCCTCGACACGAATACCCACGACCTCTCGAATCAAGAGCATGTTCCGCGTGACAACCGCATCTTGATTTCGGACTTCGACAAGCGGTCCTTCATCGAGCAAAAGCGAGGTTCGGGCCACGAAAAGGAAGACTCCTTCGTCACTCAGTGGGTCCACGATTGGTACCAATTCCGCGGAACACGCGGTGCTGGTGCCGGGCAAATCCGCATCGAAAGCCGCTTGAGCATGTACTATCAGCTCGAACAAGACCGCGGCAAAATCATCCAGCGCTTGAACAAGGCAATGAACACGGCACGTCACCACGACAACCCGTATCGAAAGAACAACCCACCGCATTTCAACGTCTTCATCTACGGGAGTGTCGCTGGGGGAACCGGTTCGGGCTCGTTCCTATCGGTTGCTTACCTGATGAAGGAGCTCATCACTGCGCAGGGATGGATTCCGAAGGTTTTTGGCACGCTCATCATGCCAAGCCTTTTCCTGAACGACGTTCCAGGCGCGCTGCACCCCGATATCAACGCAAACGGTTACGCGGCGCTCAAGGAATTGGAACATCTCATGAAGCTTGGGGCCGAGGGATCGGTGACCGAGGAGGCATTCCACTACAATCCGCAGTTGGCCCACCAACCGAACGTCACGGACAAGCCGTTCGACTTCGTATACATCGCCGACAAACCGACGATGTTCGAAATCGATGCATACAAAAACGCAATCGCTGACGCTGCGTACCTGTTGTTGTACTCGCCGATTCTGGGAGCGCAGGCGTCTGACTACGACAACTACGAGAAACACCAGAAGGGCCTGATTAGTGGCTACACTGTCTACTACGGCAGCAACGGTTGCTCCGTCCTGATACTCCCGGACCAGGATATTTTGGAGTACTGCGCGATGCGCTACGCCGCAAAGGCGATGGGTGATTATCTGTTGTTCAAAACCGGCGACGATGGCGCGGATTTCGAGATCAATTTCAATGATCCGAAGTTCCAGCGGCTTTCGAAACAAGCACAAGCCGAAGAAATCGACCAGAAGTTCGTGTCCTTCGTCGAGTACATGGCACGACGCGAGGTCGAGGACGAGATCGCGAACGGTCCGTACCAGGCTGTGTCGAAACTACAGACTCCGACAGGAAGCAACCTTCTTCAGGAGTTCAACAACCTTGTGGATACGTTTGGCCAAGAGGTTGCGGAGTCGCTGTCCCTGCACACGCTGACCACCACCGATATTCTGCCGTCCAACATCAAAGTTGATTCGGAGGTGAACGACCTTCGAAACGAGCTCAACGAGAGCCGAGCGAAGATTCGAGGAATTTGGGATGCCGCTCGCCAAGACATTAAGAGCGGCCGTGTCATCCGCGACTTCTTCCAGCGTCACCAATCTAATCCGTACCAACAACGCCTGTTCTTGGTGCGTGCGAAAGATCGTTTGCGTGAGCAGATCGAAGAGCTGAACGGCCGAATAGACACGACACGTTCCGCGATCGACCTGTCTGGCGACGAAGTCTCGAGCAAGATGAAAGATTGGCGCGAGCGGCTGAATGAAACCGCTGAATGGACCATGATGGAGCGGATCAAGCGCAAGAACGAAGACTTCGAATTCACGCGTTCCGGTTTTGTTGAGTACTTCAACGGCGAGCTGGTCGAAGGCAACCGAATTCTGACGGTGTCCGAGTTCAAACGCGACTACATCCGCGAGGCGCTAGAACATTTTGAACATCGATTGGATGCGTTCCGAACCGTAGCCTCGCAGGCAGCCGAGTCCATCTCGGAAATCCACAAAGAATGCGAAGATGCTCGAGTTTCGGGACGTTTCGCGCACGGTGAAGGTCAATCCAACGCGTATATTTTGGACGTCGAAGCACTCGATGAAGTCGGGGGTGAGCGACTTTGGAATTACTATTTCGAGGATCGATTCGTCGCAGACGGTCGTGAGCTCAATTACTTCGATGAACAAGCGATCTTCGGCGTGATCACGGACGCGTTCAACCCCAAACAGGATGAACAAGGTCGGCGCGTCACGAAGAGTTCGAAAGAAATCACCGACGAAATCAAGGCCGGCCTGACCACCCTTGGGCGCGAAAGACTCGCCCCAGAGATCGTCGGGACGCGAAGCGGCGGCACGGACATGTCCGAGAAGGGTCTGCGTCTGGACGACGCCCTACTCTACGAGGCGCGCTATCACTTCAAGCGACAGTTTGCCGAGGACGGTTCCAACGCGGAACCAACTCAAGAACAGATCAATGGTTACATCAAGTCGAAGATTCGGTTCTGCGACAACAAATCGGCTCCGCTAGCCACGTTCCACGAATCCGAGGATTCAAGGGTCATTAATTCGGAGGCAAGCCTGGTCGGAGTGCATGACGCATACAAAGACGTCCTGGGACCATGTGTTGACGAGGTGTTGCCGCATGCACAATCGATCCCGAACTGGTTCGATGAAAAGACGATGGTCTTCTACCACGCAAACCTTGGCATCCCGCTGTTCTACTACAAACGCGTGAATGGCGAGATGATGGCCAACTACCAGCGGCTGATGGAGAAACCACCGGCCGAACGTGGCTACCCGCTCCACATCGATGCGAACTGGGAAGACGCCCTTGCGAACCTTGACCCTAACCAAACTCGTGCCGAAGAACGAAAGAACGAAGAACGGGATTCAAGGTTAGGGTTTGCGGTCGGATTTGCCCTCGGGGTCTTCCGGGAAGAGCCGGATGGACGCGTCTTCTGGCATGTCGGAACATTCGATGACGAGCTTGGGCCGAACAGATTCCGCGCGTTCAAGGCCTTGTCCAAATTGGACGAGCGGACGAGGCGTCGGATCGATGCAAAACTCACGGAAGCGCGACGTGCGATAGATAGGGGCGAAGACCCGAGCCTCGTTCAGCGATTGCGTGATTACCTTGCCGAGCTTGATGAGGTCATCTGGGCGCTCGAGCAAAAGAAAGACGCGTCGCAAGCTGCGTTGCTCGATTTCGTGAAGCGTGAAGAAGAGCTCCTGAAAGACTGGCTTGGCTAGTGCATCGCGCCTTCTTCATCACACTGGGGCGGCGATTGGACCCCATCGGGGCGGCTATTGCCCACGAGTTCGAGGTGCGCAAGCGCTATGGTGTTCTACCCGAGGACACCGAGGCCGAATTCCTTGAAGCTCCCATCGAGGGCGTGGGAAATCTTTCGCGCCCGGTCGAATTGCTCAAAGACAAGCTCTGGGAGGACATCATCGACCGCCTAACGCGGTTGTTGACGTTCCAAAACGACGCGGACGCATTCCATTTGGATATCGTCCTGCTAACGAATTTCGGGGAGTCATTGGCCGTTGGTGCGACCCGGGTCATCGTCGACGCGTTGCTAGATGTGGTTCCAAAAGAGTTCGCGACAATCTTCCCCAAACACCAACAAGGACATCAGCGGCGGTGGCGAATATTGCCAATCGGCGTCGTCCCTGGTCGGCGCGACTCAGAACGAGAACGAAACGACTGCATCATGGACGCCGCGGCTTTTCACGATCATGTGGAGAGCCAACGCGAAGCAAACGCCGACGATTCGGATTTCCCGATCGAGCGACTTTTCTTGATGGACACGATGACTCCGCGCGGCGTCATTACCTTCGACGAGGTCTGTATCCAATCGCGGGAGTTTTGCAGATTTCTCCTATTTTCTGGGCTCCGGACGACCGTCCCTATGACGCAGTTGTTGGAGGCAGAGGTGAACGAGATTGGAGGGACGTTTTCAGTCGCCGGAGCAAGCCTGGCGTTGGACAAGCTGCACCTGCGGCTCACCGAACGGTTGTGCGCAGCAACCGCGAACGTGCTCGATACACGCCATACCGAGGAGTGTCCGTCCCTTGCGGGCTTATTGTCGGCTGAGGCCGTCGTCGATGAACGGGCGTGCGACGCTGCGTGTGAGACCATCGCAACGTTCGGTGTCAACGCGCTTGAGGCCGACGGGCTCCCTGTCATGAACGCGGTAATATCCCGTTACAGAGACCTACCGAAGTGGATTCAAGCCGCAGGGGAAGAGGCGAAATGGAATCGCGACTCTAGCGAAAACGGTTCGAAGCCCAAACGCTCATCGCATGCAGGTGCAATCGGCGCGTCCACCGCAGCGTTATCTGGAGTTCTGTTCTTAGCCGCCCATTATGCGGTCGGTTGGACCATCGTTGCCAGCGCTGGTCTGGCAGCAGGGTTCGGCGTCGCTGCCCTGGCGATCTTGGGAGCCATGCTCTTCATGACCAACCGACGGGGCACCAACGACAAGAAGAAATCCAGCACGAATCAAGACCAACAGGACCCAATTGACGTGCTGGTGGACCGGCTTTTGTTGGAAGCCGATGCTTGGACCCGAAAACTCATTGACGTCGAAACCGAGGTGAAGAAGACCGCTGTCGCCTTGGGAACACGCGAGGTCAATGCTGAGGAAGACCTGGAAGCATCAGCGTTTCATGCGAACCTTCTGACGAACGAAATCGCGGATGCTCTCTATGCGAAGAAAGCCCACGACCCGGCAGTGTTTGTTGACCAGTTCGTTGATGCGTGCGGTGGCTGGTCCGGATTGTTGGAATCACCGGCGTCGATGAACGATGCGTCGATGCAAGACTCCGCTTGGAAGCGCTTTGACCTCGACCGCGGACAATTCGAGGTGGGCGACGTCCGCAAGTCATTAGAAGACGCTCTTGCACAAGCAGTAGTTCAATTCCAAAACGGGATCGAGCCAACACTGGAGCACAAAAGCCGAGAACAGTTCGACCCGACCGGTATAAATGATGTGCTCGCCAACCAGATAATCGCTGGCGATCTGAAGCTCCCCGACGAACTGGGTCGACTCAATCGCACACCGCACCCCTGTTTTCCCATCGATGCTTGGGTGATCTCCGCAGTCATCGACATCCACCGGGACGCCATCACCATCTTTAACCTCGAATAGACTATGGAACGCACGTTTATAACCGTTGAAGAAGCACAAGACGCAATCCTCGGCGAGGTCGGCACCGTTGGCGCCGAACGCGTCATGCTGACTTCTGCCACTGGACGTGTTCTCGCTGAGACCGTTCTCTGCCCCTTCGATAGTCCTTCATTCGATAACTCCGCGATGGACGGCATCGCGATCAAACATGGCCAGTCTGAGTACGCGCTCATCGGCGAATCGGCTGCGGGTTCGCCGTTTGACGGTCAGTTGGATGATGGCGAGGCGATCCGAATCATGACGGGCGCAATGGTCCCCATGGGGGCGGACACTGTAGTGATGCGCGAATCTTGTGAGTTTCGGGAAGACTCGGTCAGGGTCACTGAAATGCCAACTGTTGGCGCGAACATCAGGCGTCGGGCCAGCTCGCTGGCAGCGGGTGAATTGGTGTTGGACGTCGGTTGCCAACTGCGCGCTGGTGATATCGGTCTGTTGGCAGCATTCAACCGCCCCACCGTCTCTGTCTCTCGCCGGCCAAAGGTCGCTGTGATCACGACGGGCAGTGAGCTGGTAGATGTAGGCAACGAACTCCAGAAGGGCCAAATCGTGAACAGCAACGCGTATATGTTGCAGTCGCTTTTGGTCGCCGATGGTTGTGAACCTTGGATTCTCCCCATTGTTCCAGATGACAAATGGCAAACGCAGCACGCTTTCGACACTGCCATCGCCGGCGCAGACGTCGTGGTCAGCGTCGGTGGCGTGTCCATAGGTGACTACGACTTTGTCCGGGAGGTCTTAGATAGTCGGGCAGATGGAATGGAGTTCTGGAAGATCCAGATGAAACCAGGCAAGCCGCTGGCATTTGGCAAAGCTGGGAACGGCACGCCAATGCTTGGCCTGCCAGGCAACCCGGCTTCGAGTTTCGTCTGCTACTTTCATTTCGTGCGTCCACTGCTTTTGATGATGCAGGCCGTCTCTCGAGATGAGGCACTCTTGCCTCGCACCGAAGCTGTCCTCCAATCCGACACACGAAGCACCCCCAAACGGCGCCAGTTTGTTACCGGTACGTTCCGTCTTGGCGATAAGCCCGAGTTTACGCCGTATTCCGACCAATCGAGCGGCAATATCGCATCGATTTCTCAAGTCAATGCGCTGGGATCGATTCCGGTGGGTCAGTCCTTCATGTCCGCAGGAGATCTGATCGAGGTCCACCTGCTTCCAAAGTGAGGCGCCCTACCCTCACCTACATGTAGCACCAACACCTCACATGTAGCATATATGCCGCAATATATGGCAACATGAGTTGCCATGCTACACGTGCCTACATGTAGGATACTCCAGATTTCTCAAGGTGTTTGCGCGATCGCGAACTGAACGTTTTCGATCTTGGCACAGGGTCTGCAATTGCTTGACTGCCCATGCCACCTCATGGAGTGAATCGAGGAGACCCATGCGAATTTCAGTTGTTGTTTTACTTTCCGCAATCGCGCTCATCTCAACCTCATGCGGAGCAGATTCCGCAAGCGAACAAGCCCCTCTCGTTATTGGCAATTGCACGGCTGACCAGGTTTTTAACCCCATCACTGGTGCTTGCGAGGCGAAAGCTGTCCCTGGCTCGAAAGCGCCAGGCACCAACGTGGACGACCCCACACCAAATGAAACGTTCTCGTCCGATGACCCATGGGCCGAAAACGATTCGGACGGCATCGTGGACCGCGAAGATAACTGCCCGTTTGATGCGAACCCAGACCAAGCCGACACCGACAGCGATGGCATCGGTGACGCTTGCGACAACTGCGTCAACGCTGCAAACACCGACCAGGCAGATTCCAGCGGAACCGGGATCGGCGATGCATGCAATGGCTCGCCTGTGGGTGATATCTGCGGACAGCAAAACAGCGGATTCGTCCGGCTGAAGCCAAGCATCTACTTTGTCCTCGACAAGAGTGGTTCGATGGAAGGCACTCCGATGACCCAAGCGAAGGCGGGCCTCGATTCCATCGCGGATGACCTCGCTGCCGACGTTCAATTCGGATTTGGCGCTTATCCAATCACGTTGACCTGCGGTCAGTCTCACACAGACTTCCTGCCGATGGGTGAGTATAGCCCAGCGCAAATCAAGGCCAGCTATCAAGCGATTGAGCCAGGCGGCGGAACGTCCACAGCCGACGCGCTTGAAACGGTCCTTCGGGATAACCTGTATACCGCAAACAACGACCCAGATGCTGCACTTCGCTCGAAGGCGGTTGTGCTCATCACTGATGGTGAGCCAAACGCTTGTGGCGAGCTCCCCGGCTCGATCAACGCCGCACGGGCTCTGGCGCAAGCCGGTGTTCCAGTCTACGTCATTGGTTTCAACTTCGGGGGGGCGAACCCTTCAAACCTGAACCAAATTGCTGAGGCAGGTGGAACGGATGCAGGCATCAATGGTGCACGTTACTACCTCGCGAACAACGCATCACAGCTGGTGACCGCAATCCGGGACATCTCGGACAATGTCATCTCATGCTCGTACAAGTTGGATACGATGCCAGAAGATCCGAACAAAGTATGGGTCGCCATCAACAACGCATATCTGGACCGTTCCGCGTACTCGGTTGACGCAACCGGCACCTTGGCTCTTGACCAGACCACCTGCGACAACCTTCAGCGCGAAGACCCCAACGCTACCAACGTCGAGATCACCTTGGGCTGCGCGACGCAGTGTAATCCTGCTGAGTTCTGGGGTTGCTGCGTAGATGATGCAGGCTCCTGCACGACGGACGACGACTGCTGCTTTGGCTCATGCAACGCAGGAAGCTGCGAGGCACCTTGCCGACCCAATCTCGTAACCGGATGTGAGACAAACGACGATTGCTGCACCGGGATGTGTGTCCCTGACTCCGCGACCGGCAAGAAGATCTGCATCGACGGCTAGTTAAGCGCCAATCAACTCAAGGGTGGCGCCGGTATCCTCCGGTGGCCGCCCCACCGCTCCAAACAACGATAACAAGCCAACGAAGCGTCGATAGAAGCGCTCACGTCTTTGGACATCCATTGTCCGGGCAGCACCGTAACCGCGGTACAACGCACGGATCATCAGGTCGTCCTTGGCGATTCCGCCAATCCACATCGCCCAGGCGATGTCGAGTTCCGCAGGCAGGAGCGCGGCGTGTTCAAAGCCAGTTAGCCCCACAAGCGACGTACTTTCTTCGTTCACCCAGACATGGTCGAACGATGGCATCCCATGCACGAGGCAGGAAGGGCCGCGTGGGTGGAATGAGGCGAGTTCGTGCCGCGCTTGCCCGATGGCTCCCAGCAAACCGTGGACGATGTCATCGTCCAAGCCGATGGTTCGCGCTTTCTCGGCGAACACCTCAAGGTGCGCGGCAACGTAACCATTGAAGGTCATCCACGTCTCGCCATCTTCCAATACATCCCCAAAATGCTCGGCTGCGTTGCCGGAGTGAATCTTTCGCAACGTCTGACCGAGCTGTCGAATGATGCCCATTCCTTGAGCAGTCTCAATCCATTCCGGGTCCTCAGCCAGAATGTCCGCAACACGAACACCATCAATTCCCTCGAGGACGCACCAATGCGGTCCCCGCAAGAGCAACTCAGGAACAACGAACAACTGGGCGCGTTCGGGCGAATGCAGCCATGCAGCACGATCAGCAAGAACCTCATCGTCCCACACGAACAGCAATCCATCACGACCGTCGTCCAGACAAACGTTGGCGCGGTCAGCCAGCCCATCCGTTACAACATCTCCGGACAGCTCGAACTTGTTTTGATTGGCAATATCTGAGGCGCTCAATCGTTCGACGCTCACGGTTCCACCTTGCAAACAGCGGGTAATTCCTGACCCTTTGATTCAAACATGTAACCCACGCTCTGCGTGATGGATTTGCACTTCGCTGGTTCAGTCACGCCGCGAGCGAGACCGTCACAGCTGCTTCCCACACCTTCAACTTCCTTAATCTCCGCGCAACACGCCTGCAGCTGCTGGCATTCAGGGGCCTCGCAAGCCAGTGCGAGAAGTGCGATAATTAGGGTCAAGAACAGAGTTTTCATGATGTGGTATGTTTGGGGTACGCGTACAATCACGCGAGAGAAAAATATTCTAACGTGTTGGCTGTGTTAACCTACAGAACATCTTTGTAATTTCTGGCGACGTCAATTTCCGTGTCGGACCAAACGTTAAATTCAGCGACCAAGTTCGGAAGATATGAACTGGTCACCCGACTCGCCGTCGGCGGCATGGCCGAGCTGTTTCTTGCACGCGAGCGCCAGATCGCGGGAGTTGAACGGCTCGTCGTCATCAAGCGAATCCTCCCGCATCTCGCCAGCCAACAATCTTTCGTCGACATGTTCCTGCGCGAGGCACGAATCGCGGCGCGACTGGCACACCCAAACATTGTTCAGGTCTACGAGCTCAACGAAGAACAAGGCTCGTACTACATGGCGATGGAGTACGTTCACGGCAGCACCGTCCGTGAGCTACAGCTGCTAGCCCAAGAGGCGGGAATCAAGTTTCCTATCGAAGTAGCCGTGGCCATCTTCGACCAAGCCGCACGTGGCCTGCACGCGACCCACGAGCTCAAGGATCTCGATGGGAACCCGCTTGGTCTGATTCACCGCGACATCTCTCCCCATAACCTGATGGTGACGAAGGAAGGCAACGTCAAACTGCTCGACTTCGGCGTCGCCAAAGCCACCGAAGGGATTGAGTCCACTTACAGCGGTAATCTTAAAGGCAAGTTTGCCTATATGTCGCCGGAACAGTGCATGCGCACCAATCTCGACCGCCGCTCTGACCTGTGGGCGTTGGGGATTGTCATCTGGGAGTTATGTGTCGGTGAGCGACTCTTCAAACGCTCTAACGAACTCGAGATGATGCAGGCAATCACCAATGGTGATGTCGCGCGACCGTCCGCCCTGGGGCGAGCACTTCCGATTCGCCTCGAAGACGCGATCATGAAAGCCCTGAATGTTGACCGAAATCGTCGTTTCGACACTGTCGAGCACATGCGACAGGATTTGGTTGGTGCCGCTCGGCAGGCAGGCATGAACGTAGGGGCAGACCGCGTGGCGGATTTCGTGCATGAGATTGCAGGAAACTTGCTCACCTCGCGCGATGTGACCCTGAAGAACGCGCTAGAACGCTCACTGACTTCGGGCGAGAGCGCCGCGCTGCTTCACCGAACGGGCTCGCAGACATTCGAAGGCGAGATTGCCGAGACCAAGATAGACAACGCGGCCGCCGAAAACTCGGCGTCACAGGATATCGTTGACATCGTACGTGCGCAGGTCAACGAAAAGCCAGTTGGTGGTGACGCCGGAGAAACGGCGGAGACCATCGTCTCCAATATCATCAAGGATGTTGACCTCGATGAGCCGCTGAACACTCGAACAACCACCAAACACCAAGCAGCGAAAGAGCCGACCCAGACCAGCGCCTCGGCGGAACACAAGATTTCGGACCCACCAAAGAAGTCTGGAAGCTCAGCTTTGAACGTCGCAATGGTGTTCGTCGCTTTAATCGCGGTCTCACTGTTTGGCTACTTTCTATATCAACGTCTGAACCCGACTGCCCCTGATCCTGCGGTCGAAGCACCCGTTCTTTTAGGGGAACCCATGCCCTTCGGATGGGCTCCTACTGTCGACCCTGAAGTCCTCAAAGAAGAGATTCAACCGCTCCGAGCCTACCTTGAGAAGACCCTTGGTCGCCCGGTACCGCAGCCGATTTCGAAGGACTACAATGAGCTCGGTGACGAGCTCGTTGAGGGAAAAATCTCATTCGCGATGATGCCTCCCTTCCTTTATGTCACGGCGAAGGAAAAGGCCCCCGGCATCACACCGCTGGTGTTCAAAGGGTTCGACGGTTCCACCACCAGCGACGGCCATCTTCTGATTCGATCGGATTCTGACTACAAGAAGCTCGAAGACTTGAAAGGCAAATCGTTCTGTTTCACCGACGAAAGCTCCACCACAGGTAACTTCCTCCCTCGAGCGTACATCCGACAAAACGGATATGACCCCAAGGAGTTCATCGGAGCGGAACATTGGAGCGGGGACCATATGCAGGTGATGCGAGACCTGCTCGACAATAAGTGTGAGGCGGCGGCCACCTACAACGGCGCGCTCATCACCGGGCGTGATGTCGGCATCAAGACCGGGAAAATTCGAACGCTCGCGATCACGGGCCACATCCCGCAAGACGTCATAGTGGCGGGTCCCGGGGTTTCGAAGACGGAAGCCAACAAAATGCGCGAAGCCCTCCTCAATTTCGATCCGAAGAAGGAGATCGGTGAGCCGATGCTGGGTAAGACGCAACGAATTGAGTCATTCCTACCTGCCGAAGATGAAGCCTACGACAGCCTGAGGGCTGCGATAAAAGCCAACGAGTCAGCTAAAGACGAAGGCAAAGACGAAGACTAATCGTCGTGCTGTTTCTGGTAGGATGGAATCAAGTGCAAGATTGAGGGGACGACGTGTTTCTCAAACACGTTGACAAGCTCCTTGTCGAGCTTCGCCTCGTCCGCCTCCATGTGAAGGATACTGACTGCACGCTCGACCGTTGCGGCCTTGCGATACGGGCGGTCCGCCGCGGTGAGGGCATCGAAAATGTCCGCGATCGTCAGCATTCGAACCTGGATATTGAGCTGGTCGGCACCAATTCCAAGTGGATAACCAGACCCGTCCAGCTTTTCGTGATGCGCCCCTCCCAGATACGGGATGAGCTTGAGGTCTTCGCCCCACGGGATGCGTTCCAAGAATCGCTGACTTTGGGCAGAATGGCCTTTCATGACCTCCCACTCCGCATCATTGAGCGTACCCTTCCGAATCGTGAGGTTTTCGATCTCATGAGGGGTCAAAACGGGCACCTGCACACCGTTTCCGTCAGTCCAAGTCATGGTGCCAACACGACGTACTTGCTCGATGTCTTCGTCCGGCAGGAATCCCTTGTGGTTAAGCTGGGTCAGGTAATCAAATGTCTGATCGAGCTTCGAGTCGTAATCATCGATGCGTGCCTGGCATTCGGCCATGGTGGTAGCATCAGGTTGCGCAGCACCGTTGCGCACCTTCATCGCAAACTCATGCCAAATTGTTTTGGCATTCAACGCCTTCATCGTCTCAAAGCGTTGGGCGAGCACGTCTAGATGAATCTCTGGAAGTCGTGTGGCCTTCTGAAGAACTTCAACTGGAACCGTGATTTTCCCAAAGTCGTGCAGCAGTGTGCCGTAGCGCAGTTCGGTCATCTGCTCTGTCGAGAACCGAATGTCTTTGAACGGCCCTTCCTTTAGATCATGCACGACTGAAGCGAGCGCCAGGGTATAGGCGCTAACCCGGTGACTGTGACCGGCTGTGGTCGGGTCTCGAGCCTCGATAGCGGTAACGCTCGCATCGACGAAACTCTCGAACATGTTGACGATGCTGTCTGTCAGCTCGGCGCGCTCAAATGCAAACGCCGCGTTCGAAGCGAGAACACTGAACAGCTCAAGGTCTTGTTGCGAAAACAGTGCACCGCGGCCACGAGTATCCACCTGCATCACGCCAAGCAGTCGTCGTTGTCCGACAAGTGGCGCACACAAACATGCGGTGATCTGCGCCTCCAAGATGGACTGCGTTACATCTCCACCCATTCCGTCGCGCACCCACAGAATCGACTCTTTTGTGGCGACCACTCGATTGAGAATCGATTTGCTCAGGATTGGCTTATTCGAGCCAGTCACCTCGCCGTCGCGCAGTCGAATCAGGTACGGGTTCTGTTGGAGCTCCTGAGACTCTGTGTCCAACAATGTGATGGAGAAAAAGGTTGCTGACGGGAACGCCTCAAACGTCGAATCGACGATCAACGACAGAACGTCTTCCAAGCGCGTCAGCGCATTGAGTTGTTCCGCCAAACGGAACAAAAGTCCCAGTCGAACGTCCTGCTTTTCGAACCTACGGGTCAATGCCCGCACGGGTTCGTGAGCGGTCGTAATCAACTTCTCGTTGGCCGGAACCGCATCGATCTCGAAGTTCGTGTCGTTGGCCGTATTCGAACTAACCGGTGGAAGTGTCTTCCCACTCTCCGGGAGTTCGAATCGAATGATCGAGGACCCTATCTGCAGCTCAGTGCCATCGGTGATGCTGACGACACCAATGCGATTGCGGTCGTTTAGCTGCGTCGAAACGTTGTTCACGATGACCAATGAACCGTGGCGGCTCTTCAGGTCGCGATATTCAAACCCAGGGTTATTAAAGACGAATTCGCCGTGCATATTCGACACAAATCCGTCGCTCAAGACAAAGTCGTTGGCTCCATCTCGTCCTAGTCGCACCCTTTCTTTGTTGAACGTCAGAGACAGGCCTGCGTCCGGTCCGCTGAGGACCGTCAACAAGACGAGTGGAATCTTCTGCGTATTGCTAGACGTGAGTCCGGCCACTTCGATGCCTGCTAGGTAGAACTTCTCTGCGTCGGAGAGTAGCACATCCCAAATTTCTTTGTCATCCCATGGATAGCAAAGCTGCGACCTTTTTCATCGCCACGGACATCGGCAGGTCGCCCAAATCTCTAATCGGCACCCACCGCCCTTCCATCTGCGGAAACTCGGGAGTCTCCGATGACTCGTGGAGTTCGTAGGTCATGCGGATGTGGGAGAACACATGCACGACCTCTCCCACTGGATCCGATGGAGCATCTTCCGATTGGGCGTCAGACGAGGGAAAACCCCACAAACCTCCCAGAAGCCCGCCGTCTTCCGCGCGAACGACGTAAACTTCATCATCCCGCCGGTGCGCGACGACACGTGTCGTTTGCTTCTTTGGTTTCTTGCGTGGCTTAGGTTCCGGATAGGTCTCCGGAGTTCCCAACGCGAATGCTTGACAAGACTCGCGCACGGGACACAGCAGACACTTTGGATTTTTGGGACGACAAATCGTCGCCCCCAACTCCATCATGCCTTCGTTGAAATCACCCGGTGATTCAGGATCCACAAGCTCTTCGGCGATCTCCCAAACTTTCCCCTCGCCCTTGGATGTCCAAACGTCCTCGAGCGCGAACAGCCGAGCAACGACGCGTTTCACATTTCCATCCACAGCGGGAACTGCGATTCCGAACGCAATCGAGCTGATGGCGCCAGCGGTATACGCGCCGATCCCCTTCACCTCAAGTAGCTCAGCGTGTGTCGTCGGCATCCCGGTCTCGCGCAGTGACTGCGAGGCCTCATGCAGCATTCGAGCACGGCGGTAGTATCCCAGCCCTGCCCACAATCCGAGCACATCATCAAGCTCGGCATCTGCCAAATCTTGGAGCGTCGGAAACGCCTCCATCCAACGATTGAAATAGTCGATGACGGTGGCAACCTGTGTCTGCTGTAGCATCACCTCAGAAACCCATACGGCGTATGGGTCATCGAGTTCACGCCACGGCAATTCACGGCAATTCTCGCGAAACCAAGTCACGAGACTGGTTCGAATCGATTCCGCCGTCTGTTTGTCCAGGGTTTCTTCGTCCATATCGCACCTCAGTGTTTAGAGGATGCGACTATTGGGCAATTGGTGTGCAGACAGGGTCGCCATCCGCATTTCGTGGGCAGTCGACGCATGACAGAGACTCGTCGGACCATTGCTGACCGTCGGCGCAGAGATCGTCACACTCGAGGTTACACACCGCGATCGGGCACTCCGTGACGTCGTCTTTCCCCAGCGAAAAGCCGCAGCCAGCAGGACACTCTGGTTCTTCGACTGGCTCACAGGTGCGGCACTGCTCGTCACTCGGATCAAAATACTCGTTATCCGAGCAATCTTCGGGGTCATCCGTTGGATCACCACAAGACAGAACCGCGAGGCCAAAACCGAGCATCAAAATGTAGAATAGTCTCTTCATTCCTACTCCATCGACCGGCGGGTCTACCAGAAACGCGGGAAATCGCAAAGCAGGAAGGAACACATATCGCGATGATAGGGTTTTACTTTGGGCAACAACAACGAATCGGCTACACTATAAGGTGAGAACTTTTGTTCCAACTTGAAGATTCAGGTAGGAATCGCAGTCTGATGCAATATTCACGGCTGTTGGCTTAGTGTTTATGAATACCAAAACGGCGGAAACAAAGCGCGGGACGGTCATTGAAGGCAAGTACCGTCTCGAGCGCGAATTGGGGGCTGGCGGCATGGGTGCTGTCTGGCTCGCCACGCAGTTGATGGTCGACCGCGAGGTCGCCGTGAAGCTGCTCCACCCGGCGTTTTTGGATCAAGATGATCTTCAGGCCCGTTTCGAGGTCGAAGCGAAAGCTATCGGCCGGCTGAACCATCCCAACTGTATCACCCTCTACGACTTCGGTTACTCCGAAGAATTGGGCGCGTTCTACACCGTCATCGAGTACATCAAAGGCGTGTCACTTGATCGTCGCCTTGGCCAGCGCATGGCGTTGGATGACGTGGTATCGATCATCAAACAAGTCGCGATGGCACTGGGACACGCCCACCATCAGGGGATCCTGCATCGTGACCTGAAGCCTGAAAACATCATGCTCGCCGAGATGACGGACGGCACCGAAATCGCCAAAGTGCTGGACTTCGGTATCGCCCGAATCGTCAAAGGTGACCAAAGCTCTTCGGACACGCAACGTATCACGAAAGCCGGTGAAGTTTTCGGAACGCCTGCATACATGAGCCCCGAACAGGCGCGTTCAGTTCGTGAACTCACGCCAGCTACCGATTTGTACGCACTCGGTGTGATGTTCTACGAACTTGTGGTTGGAAGACTGCCTTTCTTCGCGGAATCAGCATTCGATATCTTGATGATGCACGTCACGAAGCCCGTGCCAGCGATCGTGCGGGCAGATGTACCTGAAGAGGTTAAGCGCATCATCTACCGGCTGCTCGAAAAAGAGCCCGAAAAGCGATTCCAAACCTGCAAAGACCTAATTCTCGCGCTGAAGCGACTCGACCTCACAACGCTGCAGGAAGTCAGCGTGAATGAGTTTGAAGCCGCTGAGACCGAGATGGGCCCCAATCCCCTGTTGGCACGCGGCCAACAAGGGTCCGCTCCGACGATTTTAGGCACCGAGCAACTGCGAGCTGGCGTGGATAACTCACCGACGGGTGATTTTGACCGCGGTTTCGAAACGCTTCCGCCATCGCGTCCCTGGGGTCTGCTCCTTGGACTGGTTGGATTCGCTCTTGTCACCATCATGTTGATGGCCGTCCTGTTGTCGTCGAATTCAGACGACGAGGCCGAAGCAACGCCCGTGCCTCCCGCGGAGATAACAGCGGAGAAAGAAACTGACCCGGAAACGGACCCGGTTGAAGAACCGACCGAGCTGGAGTTCGAGGAGCCGAAAACCGAACCGGCGGCCGAAGTCGCAAAAGTGGAGAAACCCACGAAGGTTACGGATCCTCCCAAGGAAGAGCCCAAAGTCGAAAAAGCCGTTCCAAAAAAGAAGGTCACCAAGAAGCGACGCAAAAAGAAAACCGTCGCCAAAAAGGTGGAAACCAAGCCCCCTCCGAAGAAGCAAGAGCCTTTCAAGCTTGGTTTAGATGACGACAAAAAGAAGCCAACACCCGTCAAACTCGGTCTATAGAACCAGACCGAAACTCGCTGACGAACCGCTTCTTGACTCAGGCCGGAACCCAACAAATAATGCGGGGGATTGAACTCCTTCTGATTTCCTAGGCGAAAAGGAAGACCTTTGTTTGCAATGGCTGGACGGTTCTTCGCCGCATTAACACTATTCATCTGTGCGATGACCGTCTCGAATACGGTTTTCGCCGAGTGTCTCGATTCGGACCCCAACTATGGGAAATCCATTGAGATCTCAAACGACGCCACGCAGAAGTTCCGCGACGGAGATTATGCGGGTGCGGGAGCTGGCTATGCGCAGGCCTACAAGACTTGCGAGGAGCCGACCTATCTCAAGAACCAGATGATCGCGTTCTTCAAAGGCGAAATGTGCAACGATGCGCTCCGCGCTGCCAATGAATACGCTGCCTCGTTTCCGAATGGTGAAGTGCCCTACGGCGACCGCGACGACTGGAAGAAGGTCAACATGCGGTGCCGCGTCATCATGGCTGAGTCCATGGTCGCCAATAAGCAATTCGATGAGGCCGAGCAAGCCATCAACGAATCCTACGCGTACGGCCCGACTGCGGACGACCTGAAGCGAATCAAGACGATGGAGAATCAGATTCGTGAAGGTCGTGCGGCAAAGTCAGACGGCAAAAACACCAACCCAGATCCTGACCCAGATCCAGGAACAAAGACCGAGTCTGAGTCCTCGTTGTTGCCAATCATCGGTTGGTCAGCGCTAGGCGTTGGAGCGGCAATCGTTACGGTTGGGGTCATCCTTTTCGCAACCGGACCTGCCGCCGATATCGCAAAAATCAAAGAAGACTACTGCTTTGAGGCACCGTGCGGAGACAAGCCAGAATACGGGCCAGATCAGGAGGCTGAGTGGCAAGCGGCCGCGGATGACGCCTCGGGGCTCGTGCCGATTTACATCGCAGGCGGTGTCATCGCCTCGGCCGGCATCGGTGTGCTCATCTATCACTACCTCATCGCCGACTCCGGCGAATCCCAGGCCGTTATCGCACCTACGTTCGATGGTGAACGGGCTGGCGCAGTCTTCCAGTGGCGATGGTAGAAAAACATCGCTTCCTTATAGTTGGTGCGGGGATGACAGGGTTGGCGTTCGCCAACTTCGTCGACTCCGACGACTACCTGGTCTTGGAAAAAGACACTGAGATTGGCGGGTGGTGTAAGACCATCAAACAGGATGGGTTTGTCTGGGATTTCTCAGGTCATTTCTTCCACTTTAGACACCCTGATATTGAACAGTTTCTTCGCGATCGAATGGTCGGTGAGGACATCAAGACGGTCGTCAAGGACTCGCGCATCCTCTACAAGGACGCGTGGATCGACTTCCCGTTTCAGAAGAACATCCATCAGCTACCGAAGGACGAGTTTATCGAGTGTCTGCATGACCTCGTCTTTCGGGATGACGACGGCGGACAGTCTTTTCAGTCGATGCTCTACGCTAAGTTTGGACGTGGCATCGCCGAGAAATTTCTGATTCCCTACAACGAGAAGCTTTACGCGTGTGACCTCAACGAACTCGACGCCGACGCAATGGGACGGTTCTTCCCATATGCAAGCCTTGAGGACATCGTTCGGAACATGAAGGACGCTGACAACGCGTCCTACAACAGCACGTTTACGTACCCCAGGAATGGCGCGATCATGTACGTCAACGCGCTCGCGAAAGACGTGCCCGACGACAAGATTTGCCTTGGCGACGGCGTTGCAAGCATCGACCTTCCGGCCAAACGCGTAACAACAACGACCGGTCGTGTAATCGAGTTTGAGTACCTCATCTCATCCGCACCGTTCGACCAGCTACTGTCCTTGGCCACCCTCCCCTACCCAGCAGAAGACCTCAGCTACAACAAAGTGCTGTGCTTCAACCTTGGCTTTGACTCCAAGGGGCCCGAGGATGTCCATTGGGTGTACTTCCCCGAGCGCTGCTACCCATTCTACCGCGTTGGCTTTTACGACAACATCATGGGCGACACTCGAATGAGCCTGTACGTTGAACTGGGTTATGCAGCCGATGCAAAGGTGGACGTTGAGGCCGCGCGTGAAGCCGTCCTCAACGGCCTACGGGACGCAGGCATCGTGACCACGCAGCAGCTTGTCTCTGAACACAACGTGGTGCTCGACCCAGCTTATGTGCACATCACAGAGCGCAGCAAAGCACTCTTCGCGAAGATGGACGACATCCTTAGGTCTCGCGGCGTCTACTCTATCGGACGTTATGGCGGTTGGACCTACTGCTCTATCGAAGACAACATCATCGAAGCTCGCGCGATCGCTCAGCAAATCAACGCCGGCATCTAGGTCAGCAGCAAGCTCGCGATAACCAGGTACAGGGAAATGGCACAGACATCGATCGAGGTGGATACGAAGGGCCCGAGTGCCAGCGCTGGATCCAATGACAGCCGGCTGAAAACCATAGGCAATGCGCCACCAATACAGGCGGCGAGCGCCATGGAAGCCAAAACGGAGACACCGATGGCTCCACCAAACTTCAGAGTTCCGGCGCCGAAAACATCCTGATTCCCCAGAAAGAACATCGCCGCGAAGACGCCAATAATCACGCCGTAACACAGACCCGCAATCACGCCGACGATCAGCTCCTTGCCAAGAACTCTGCCGACCTGAACGAAGTCGAACTTACCTAGAGCCAGACCACGGGTGACAATGGTTGACGACTGGGTGCCGATATTACCTGCGAGGCCCATAATCATCGGGATCAAGGCCGCCAGCGGTAATATGCGAGCCAACTCCTGCTCAAACTGCGAGACGACAACCACGCCAACGGCGCCAGCGACAAAACTTGGGAAAATCCAAGGAATACGCGCTCGAGCGGAGCTAAATGGGGAACGGTTTGGGGAGACTTGCGCTTCGTCCCCAGCACCGCCCATGAGCAAGATATCCTCTGTGGCTTCCGTTCGAATGACATCGATAATGTCGTCGACGGTCACCACCCCGACGAGCTGGTTGTTATCCTCGACGACAGGCAGCGCCAGGAGATTGTAACGAGCAACCAAGCGCGCGACGTCTTCTTGGTCGGTCATGGATTCAACCCGGATCACATCCGTGATCATGAAGTCACCCAATGCCCGCCTCGCGGGCTGTTTGACGAGCTCGCGCAGACTGGTGACGCCTACCAATTGACCCAAATCATTGACGACATAGATGTAGAAGATGATCTCGGCTTCATCTTCATTTTGCAGCCGCGCGATGGCTTCGCCTGCCGTGGTCTCTTCGTTGAGGGCAAGGAAGTCGGTGGACATCAATCCGCCGGCAGATTCCTCATCATAACCAAGTAGGGATGTCGCCTCGCTCTGTTCCTCGTGCCCCATCTGCTGGAGCAGAGTTTCCGCACGCGTGCCATCGACTTCTTGCAGAAGATCAGTCGCATCATCTGGTGGCATCTCATTGAGATACTGAACGAGCGCTTCGTCAGTAATGGACGCGAGCAATTCCTGCAGCGCCTCGGCCTCGAGCTCGGCCATCAACTCACCGCGCCGTTCGAAGTCCTTGATGAGCTCAAAGACGGTAAGTCGCTGTGCAGGAGTTAGCGAACCAAACAAGTGCGCAAGATCAGCCGGGTGGCTTTTGTTGACGACCCGCTCGAGTTGCTGCGTACGGCCGGCACGTATGAGCCTACGAATGGACGAACTCAACAGCTTGTTCGCTTCGCCAGGCATCGTTGCCCTTCTTAGTTAGGATGGAGTGGCAGCTCGCCTACTTGGAGCCGTTGTCTTCGACGGGACGCTCAAGCAACCATCGGGTCTCTTGAACATCTTGCTCAATCTCCCAATCTTGCTGGTCGGCTTCTGGGAATTGAGCGGGGTCTTCGGCAGTCGCTCGCGAACCTGAAAGCAAGCTGGCGAAAATCACCACACCTGTCAGGACGAGTGCTGCAGCCAACATATGCGTTGGGGTGACGTGCTTCTTCCAGGTTGCTTTGAGTTTGTCCGCTGGGGTGCTTGGCTTCGCGT
>JAUIBR010000054.1 GCA_030427705.1 bacterium
CTGTGGCACCATGCTCGATTGCGGTGCGTGTGCGTGTGTCGGAGGACAACCCGTGCAAGCGGAGTGTGGTCCGTGCGGCCTTGGCCGTATCGTCTGTTCGACTGACACCGAAGGGGCCTGTGAGGTCCCGCCTGTGCTTGATGGGGTCGCCTGCGAGGATGTCCTTTTCGTAGAAGCCGCCGCGGTCGGTGGCGATGGTTCGGCCGAAAGCCCATTTGCCGACCTGGCCTCTGCAATGGCAGTGGCAGAATCGGGGGATGTCGTCTTGGTGGCCAAGACGAACGTCGACTATGCAGAGCCCATCGTGCTCAAAGACGGGGTGTCGGTATCCGGAGCATGGAATCGGTCGGGTACCTGGGAGTACGACACCACCGTGAAAGCGAAGTTTATGGTGCCGACGGTATCAAGCGACGACACCGTTGGGCTCTTGGCCGAAAACCTGTCAACCGACGCCATCATTGAGAATCTAGAGATTCGCACAGAAAACGCAGATGACCTGTTTAACAACTATGGATTGTTGGCAGTACAGGTGAGCAACGTTGTTTTTCGTGAAATGAGCGTTCGGACAGGCCAAGGAGGCGCAGGAACTGACGGCGCCAACGGGATGAATGGTGGCGATGGTGATGATGGAACTGATGGGGAGGAATGGTTGGCGTCGGACGGGATATGTGACCCACAATTTGATCCGATTGCTTCCACTTTTGTTCCGGGGGTCGGCGGCGGGAACACCATGTGTCCGGCTGCGAATGGCGGCAATGGTGGCCGTGGTCGATTGGAGACGCAGGCAGGCGTACAGTCGGCATTGCCGGGTTCAGACGGCGCATCAGGAATCGCTGGAGGAATTGGCGGCGTTGAAACATCGACGACGAACCGCGCAGGCCGCGATGGTGCTGTAGGGCCAAGCTTCACAGTTAGCGCTGACAACGGGATGCGTGGTGAGAGCGGTGGCTTGGTGATGGAGAACCGTTGGGTCAATACTGGCGACGGGCAACCAGGGGCTAATGGAACCGCTGGTGATGGTGGTGGCGGCGGCGGCGGATCGGCCAATACACCCACGGCCACGGGTAAGGCGCGATTCTACGGCACCAGCGGCGGCGGTGGTGGCGCTGGCGGCTGCGGGGGGACCGGTGGACTTGGAGGCCTAGGTGGTGGCGGATCTTTCGCACTGTTCGTTGTCACGGGCGACTTTGACATAGTGGCTAGTGAGTTCACAGCCGGTCCTGGGGGCCTCGGGGGCCGAGGTGGATCGGGGGGGCTGGGAGGTGCTGCTGGTCAAGGTGGGCGAGGTGTTAACATGCTTTGTGGTGAAACGGTTATCACGGCCGGAGACGGAGGCAATGGCACTCGCGGCCAGCAAGGTGGCGATGGTGCAGGAGGGGCTGGCGGTGTGAGTTACGGCGCTTACTGTACACAGACTTTCCTAGATCTTACGGACGTCACCTTCGATTCGCTAGGTTCAGCACAAGGGGGGCTCGGCGGAACTAGCGGCGAGGCTGGTGGAGCGGGAATCAGCGAAGACCAATTCCGCTGCGAATAGCAGCCAGTACCTCAATCCTACCGAAGAGGTTGCGGAGCTCCGCAGCCTCTTTTTTTGTGCGCGTCCGGGCATGTTTTTATAAAAAACACCAATGCATGTCTTTTGTGTTTGCTTATGTGAAATGTTGTTGTTAATGTCTTCTTGTTGCTTAAAAAGAAACAGATTTAACAATACCCAAAGAGCAAAGGAAAGAACATGCGTTTGGCAAAGTTGATAGTGATGGTAGGGTCGTGGCTAACGCTTGCAGGATGTGGGGAAACCCTCAGCGAGCAGGGGGCGACAAGTACGCCAAGCAATGCAATGACATCCAACAACGACATTGCGTCGAATAATAAGGCCACAACCAATAACGACGCTGCATCAAACAACAACACAGCGAAAAACAACACCTCCTCAAACAACGACAGCTCGACGAATAACACCTCGTCCAATAACAACGATACCATGACAAACAACGACGTTTGTGAGCCTCGGACGTCCTGTCCGGTGGACATCTGCGGCATCGTCGATGACGGCTGCGGTGGTGAGCTCGATTGTGGCGAGTGCGCATGTGAAGACGGCGTTGCGACCAAGCCACTGTGTGGCCCATGTGATCTGGGTGTGACCGTGTGTGGCACAGACGAGACCGGCTTTGGGCGCTGTGAGATGCCTAATGGCATGGCGCAGTTCATATCGCAAAGCTGTGATGCCGTGATTTACGTCGATGGGGCAGCCACGCAGGTGGGTGACGGCAGCGCAGAGAAGCCGTATCAAACCTATACCGATGCGATTGAGAGCGCTTCCGAAGGGGCATTCATCGTGATGAGTGATGCACCTCTGACCGATGTCATCGTCGTGAACGAGGCGGTGCACGTCTTTGGTGGCTACAGCTCGGATTGGACGTATCAGCCTGGCGTTCGCACGCCGGTAAATGTGCCCGGCAGCCCGCAAGGACATGTGGTTGGACTTCTGGCTGAGCAGATTGGCACACAGACGTTTGTGTCAGGTATCGAGGTCAAGACGGGCGATGCAGGACCGGAGAAGAATGCCTATGGCGCGTTTATTGAGTCCGCATCGAGCCTTGAGCTCGCCGATTCAGAGTTTGTTGCTGGCAAAGGCGGCGATGGTATCGACGGTGCCCAGTCTGGGCTTCATGGGGCAGACGGCGGCGACGGCGAGCATGCGAGCGTGGCGCCGCGAGGGACGTGGGCGAATCAGTATGTCTGCATGCTAGCCGCGGGTGTAGGCCTTGCGGGCTACTACGGCGAGGGCGGCACAAACCCAAGCTGTCCGATTGCAAATGGGGGCGATGGCGGCAAAGGCTCGTTTGTCGAAGGCACAAGCATCACGCGTGTCGCCCTGTCCGGTGAGGCATCGGCATCCGGCACCGCAGGCGGTGCAGCTCCCACCTCAACAAGCGGTTTCGCTCGAAACGGCTTCATTGGCGGCTCGCAGCTTGATGCACCCGATGGCGAAGACGGTCGATCGACGCTTGCCCTGATTGGCGGTCACGTCGTGATGCCCGATGGCAACGGTCAAGACGGTGTCGATGGCGCACACGGCAACGGTGGTGGCGGAGGCTCCGGAGGATGGGGTCCACGTCTTAATGAAGGCGCAGGTGGCGTGCGTGTGGGTCTTGACGGTGCTGGCGGTGGCGCTGGCGGCTGTGGTGGCACCGGAGGGCAGGGCGGAACGGCTGGCGGGTCAAGCTTCGGGGCTGTGATTGTCAACGGCACGCCTTCGCTTGAGAACGTCACGTTTGCGGCCTCGGATGCAGGTCGCGGCGGCATGGGCACAAACGGTGGCGACGGCGGATTTGGCGGCGGACCTGGTCAGGCCGTCGATGCTGGCGGTCACTGCAATTACACATACAGCAGCGGATTTGGCGGTGACGGTGGATTCGGTGGCGACGGTGGCGCAGGTGGTGACGGCGGAAGCGGCGCAGGCGGTGCGTCGATTGGGCTTTTGTGCTTCCAGGCTTCACCACGAATGACGGATGTGCAGTATCAGGCATCAGCGGCTGGGACAGGAGGTTCTGGCGCTGAGAATGGAATCAGCCTTGAGCAACGGTCTTGCAAGTAACTGCATTGTGACCACGGACGGTCTTGGCCATGGATGGTCAACAACAGCGCTCCCGACGTTTCACGGACGATACGCGGGGCGCTTTTTTGTGGAGTACAGTATGAAACGCCTCGCCCTTTGGATGTTTATCGTGTTGGGTTGTCACGACCCCGATGCGTGTACGGTTACGCAGCTTGAGACCACCTCAGCGGTGAATTGCGGTGATGACGTGCTTGAGGTCCCAAGACTACCCGCTGGCACAACCTGTGTGCGCAATGGCGATGCAATCGCCTGCGACAATGGCCGTGACTATGCGTTTGCGAGCGACACCTCGAACCCAACCGCCACGCCCACATCCGACAGGGAGGCGACAGAAACACCCTTTGGAGGCATCACCGACCCTCGGGCGTGCAGACGTGTCTTGGGGCAGGTGATGTGCCTCGATGGTACACAGGTGTCCGCGACTGGCATCGGTGAGCAAGCCACCTGTCGAACCCGTCCAAACCCCGGCGTGGGGCAAGTGGTGGTGTGCACCGATGGCGAATCACGCTGGGAGCTCGAACCCGAGGAATCACCCGTCACGTGTGCAGAGCGCGGTCAGGCCATTGTGTGTACCGACGGCACGATTCTCGATGAAGACGATATCAGCGGGTGTGACGTCGAAGAGGTGACCGTTGCGCGGAATCAAAACGAAGACCTTCTGGTGCTGTGTGCCGGCGTTGAGTTGTTGGTGATTGAGGCGACCGCCTACTGCCGTGACGTGTGGATTGAATCCCAGTCCGACTATGAGGCGTTTTTGCGTCAAGGGTGCACGCGTGTCTACGGCGATTTGACCCTCACCAATATTCACGTCGGCAACCTGACCGAGCTCGGCGTCGAGCGTATCGCCGGACGCTTGGCTGTTGCGGAAACCCACCTCGTGGAGCTCAACACGCGCGTCAAATACGTCGAATCGGTTCAGATTGCAGACAATGACTCGCTCTCTCGACTAACGTTTGAGACCGGTCTGCACGTGGAGGGAAGCGTCGAAGTCACGGGAAACGACGAGCTTGATGTGATTGATGCAAACCACCTTCGCTGGGTCGATGCCTGGGTCATCAGTGGCAATCAGGGTCTGGAGCAGGTCAAACTTCCCGAAGACGTGCTAAACCGCATGTCGCTCTTCATGCTCATCGACAATGCCAGCCTTCGGCTGTGTGAGGTGGAATTCATCTGGCTGTGGGCCGAAAGCATGGCGGACTCAGTGTATGTGGGCAACAATGGGCCACAATGCACTTGAGTAAATACGCAAAAACGTGTGATAAATTGGGCTCTTGAATCACCTGTCGCTAGTGCCGCCGCCGAAGGCGGCATTGGTGCTTCTTGGGCTGTCCTACTCGGCGCAAGGGACGCCTGGCAGAGTGAAGTCTGGGCGTTCGAGTTCGACGGTGGGCTCGTCGTCATCAAACAGGGCGTTTAGGTCCTGGTCGGTCTCAGGAATGAAGAGCTTGACGACTTTGACGATACCGGTCTCGAGATCGATGATGTTTGTGAAGTAGACTTGCATGATGTGCTCCTAATGTTTGGCGGGGCCTATCCCCGTGTGTCAGGCGCGATCAAAGGGCGTCATGGTCGAGCGACGGCAAGCCCAATCAAGCGTTAGCCACGCAAGCCAAAGGCGAGTAGCGTCAAAGCATTTCAGGCAGCGCTAGCCACGGACCGAAGGGAGTAGCGTGGGTGCAACGCACCAGATGGCGTCAGAAACGGGCGTTTCTGGGAGTGCTTTAGCGGGCTTGTCCGTCTAGCGAGACGACGCACTAGATTCGAGACGAAAACGAAAGGGTAGGCGGCGCAAACGGGCGGAGAACATGTGCAATGAACAATTCGGATATCGTCCATGTTGTTCTGGCAATGATTACAGGAGGTTGTGTGGATTCGGCACGTTTTGTGCCGCAGAAATCCCTTGCAAACGGTGTTTCGAGTTCTTAGCTTTTACCAAACACCAAGTCCTCACTGGGAGGGTGTCACGCCATGTGGGCGTCAATCGCTGGAAACCAACAGCTCGCGCAGTCGGTGTCATGTTGTTGTTTGCGGTGGTGTGTTTGCAAACGGTTCGACTTTCCGTTGATCCGTGGTCTGTGCGAACGTTGATGTGCGTGACTGCGGTCTAGGCCTTGAGAAACAGCATGAAAACTCGGTTGGTAACATTTCTTCTTGGGCTAATGGCCGTCTTGATGGCGACAGGCACTTCATTCGCCGCACCTCCTGGGTATCAAACGTGTGCCGAACATGGACTGAACGCGTACCCAGAGCATCAGTCTTTCTCCTACCGTGGCGCAGCATTTAGTCATTTCACAAACGTTGACATGATTATGATGCCTGAAAGCGAGGTCGTGCGTTTCATGCAAAACGGACGGCTCGAAACAGACAACCCGGACCCAGGGCTCGTTCACGAGACGATGGAAGTCGCGATGGTCGTCAATCAGCGAAACTCGTTTGGTTTGTATGGCGAAATGGAGGCGATGGCTGAGTTCGAAATGGAAGGGGACTTCGTTATCGCTGTTACGCGGTCTGCCGGATTGGACCCGGCTCAACCCAATAATGTTCAGAGCGACGAGGTTTACTTCATGCCCGTCACGGGAGTGTTGAACACAGAGGGCGACCCAGCGACGTGGATCGTGCGTCAACCCGTCGGTGGTACAAACCCAAACATTCCTGGAAAAGCGCCGTGTGAGTGTGATTCCGGCGTAGCGATTTCGCGATTTGCGGCGAGTCCGGGGGCACCACCTGTTCCGTTCTGCGGACTGGGCGATTTCACGAAGGGTGGCCTCCTTTTTGAAGTGGTTAACTCTCTTAACGACATGCCGGGATTCAGTGAACACCAGCAGCTTGACGTTTGCACGCAAATGAACGTGTTGCGCGATGGAATGGGGCGGCAGACGGCCAGTGTGGTCGGAGGCCCGCAAATGATGAATTGGATTGATCTTGGTGTACCTCCGGATCCAGACCAGTGTTTCCGGCCATCCGAGTGCACCGAGATGATTCCGGCGGCCTGTGGGCTTACCGGTACTGACGTGCAGGAGGGCATCAACACACCGACAAATGAGTGCCTCGGTGAAAAAAAGGATGTCAGCCCATTATGCACTGTGGTTTCGAAGGGCTGGAAAGAACCAATCGAATGCGGTGGTCAGGCACCCGGTGACAACGACTTGGAATCAATGGGGGCATGTATCGGCGCGAAAGGACTCGGTGTCTCTGTCGGCTCGCATCGTCAATCACGAATTGGCGCGAAACAGACGATGCCGCCTGTCTGCAAAGTCCCTTTCAAACCCTGGTGCGCGCGGGCAGTTGATCCCGGCGACCAGAGTCATCCAGATTGGAACCAATGTTACAATGATCCAAGCGCCGGACATGATTTCTGGCTGGGGTTGATGCGATGTGATGGCTCAGGCAGTGGAAACACGCCGCCGGGCTACGCATGCTGCGAGGGCGTTGAAAACTGCTACTGTCGTGACGTACCCGGTGCTGGCGTTGAGATGTGCGTCGATTGCTCGGGTGAAACATGTGTGGAGTTCACGCGACGGGTCGCTGGCCCCGATCCCCGAGTAGGTTGTAAAGAGGCGGAGGGTTGTACGGATACTGACACGGAGGAGGGAGATTCTGAATCAGACAACTCGAATCATGATTGGCTGTGTCAGATAGCAGTTCTATGTGAAACCGGAGTGGTCTGTCCCCACAGGCAACAGGGGACCTCCGTTTACTGTAAGGAGCCACCAGATGAAGACCAGACCGAGGATGAAGAGGAATCAGAGATCGCCGGGGCAAGTGAAGAGGACGATGACGACTCCGATGGGGACGAGAGTAACGAAGATGCGAAAGAACACACAACTCGGCCGAGACAGGCTAAGCCGATTGTGGAACCCGGTGCTGAGGGCGGTGACCCAGTCTTGCTGTCCAACGGCGCGTTGGTCATGTCTTCAACGGACCTTTCGTTCCCTGGCGTCCGACCGCTTGAATTTACGAGATTTTATGACTCCCGTAGCGACGACAAAGGCGCACTGGGCAGCAATTGGTCGCACAACTGGGAAATCAACATCCGGGCGATTGTGCCCGGGACGGCTCCAAGTTGGGCGCCGGAGTATTGTGTCGGAATGAACCCCGTCGCTACGTGCTTGATGCTCCAAGAAGCCGACGGCTCGCAGAGTCTTTTCATCTACGACCCGGTTCAGGAGGTATTCACCCCTGAGTCGGCCGTCAATAAAGTGATTCGGGCGATCGAGGGCGGTGGATACCGGCTACGATACGCTGATGGAAGGGTACAAAGATTCAACAGTGAAGGAGCAATCCTCTCCGACCGTGATCGTTTTGGCAACGGGTTTCAGATACATCAAGAGATGACTCCGCTCTATCGGGCTTTCAAACGCTATTGCACCGTTCATGCTGATGAAAACCACGATGGGGCCCCCTTCGAAAGCTCACGGCAACGCTTCTGTTTGGATTCGTCCACGTGCGCAGCCTACGACGCACGGGTGTGTACATTCCTGGGCGTGATTCTCGGCAAGCAGGGTGGAGAAGAGTTGGCCGACGTCGGCTGGGAACCTGGTCTGTTTGGTGGAGAACCCATTCAATTGCCGACCGAACTCAATCCGATTCCGGCACCGTGGGAAGACGAGATCCCACCGGAGATTCTCAACGATCCACAAAATCTGGATGGGTACCTTGCGAACTACAAATCTGAAATGGAGATTGCTCAGGCTTACCTTCGACGTATCGTCGGAATCGGTTATTTGCCAGAGTCATTGGACGGAGGCCAACGATACCGACCTACGAAAGTCGTGGATGATCACGGACGAGAGCTTCGATTCCACTACGATGACAAAACCGACGTCTCCGCATCGCAGCTGACCTTTGGCCTCCTTGAAAGGGTCGACGGCCCAGGTGGGGTTAGGATTGTATATGAGTACCAGCGTGATTCCAGCGTCGATGAAGCACTGCAAGAGCGATTCCTGACACGAGCTCGCCGTGAGTATCCGGCGTTCAATAGCACGCTAGGATGGGATGACTCCCAGTGGTGGAGTCACCGGTATGCAGGAGATTATCTTGAGTTTGAGTACACGTATCAGGATGCGAGCACGGCCAATCTTAGTGGCGCTCATGCCCGGTGGCTGAGTTATCTGGAACGATTCATGGGTTGCCAGTCCGTCAATGAGGTGCTTTGCAAACAATTGGAGCAAGTCACTCCTGGCAATCCGTGTTTCGAAGCAAACCGTCGCGAAGCGAAGTATCGCGCGGCAATTGCAGACAACATAGTAGAGGTCAAACGGGCTGGGCGTTTGGTGGTTCAATCCGAGTACGAACTGAACCCCTTTAACTATGAATTCGACCGGGTGACGCTCCAGCACTATGGCGGTGATGTGAGCAGTCTTGGCCAGTTCCAATTTGACTATGTGTCGGCTGGCCCGGTCGATGATCAGCAACCGGCGACACCGAGCAACGACAAAACGGATTCATTCCTCCCGTCGGTCCTGAAGACCGCATACCCCATGGAGACAGTTCCGTCACATCTCGCTGGAGAAGAAGCAACTCCCGGATACAATTGCACGTTGGAAGATGCCTTTGGTGATGAAAACACCGTTTGTCGCGAGCAGGAGGAGCCGCTTCCGGAGCTTGCACCAAGTCTGTGGCCGGGATTCGGGAACAACCCGACTCTAAACTGCAATGCTGACCATAGTTACGCCAATGCCAATGGCTCTCTTATCGAATGCGAGTTTTCATCCGTCGAAGACGCCTCTCGGGAGCTGCCGGGCTACACCCCAACGTATGATTACTGGGATAATGTAATCCCAGATGGCGATCCCGAACTGGATCACCCTGTGCGGACGTTTTTGACATGTGGCCAGCTTGCTGCACGTCAACTCGGCGATCCTTTTCACAATCAGGCGGCGGGTCGGTGGATTCCGCATTCGAGCGAGCCCGGACGACGCATTGCACATTATCCTCAGGGAAGCCGCGCGCGAATGAACCGCGACATGCGGCGAATTTGTCAGTGGAGTCGGACGGTGGATCGAGACGGTTACGCGACCTATTTCGGCCTCAACTTTCGCGGTCAGAGCCTCGTGAAAGCTCAAGAGGCACAGGACGCGTCGGGCTACACCTACTACGTGCTGACCGAAACGCTCTACAACGCCGATGGCATGAAACGCATCGAGTACTTGCCTCAACATCACGGTGCCGCCAGCGTTGGGCACACTCGATACATCTACGAGGCAGAGAGATTCGAGGACCCCAAGGAGTACTTGATGCCATTGTTCTGGGGCGCTCGCACGAATATCTCTTCAGAGACGTTTGTTCCCGCGCTACCTGTCTTCAACACAGACCAGACTCAGGATGTTGTTGGAACCCGCACGCACTATCAATACGAACGCCTGTACAATCAGCTACAGCAGGTCACGAAGAGTGTATTGCTTACGGACGGCTCGGAGGACATCACGGGACAAACTACTTTCTTGTTTGATTATCAGGAGTTTGCCGCTCCCACAACATTGTCATTTGACAAGAACAATCACACGCCTGCTGATGCTGTGCTCGCAAACCTTTACGGCCAATTCTATCAAGGAGTGAACTGGTTTCTTAAACCTCCACCTTGTGCGGACTCAGGTGGATGTCAAAACTCCGCGTCGCACACGGACACAGCAGAGTTCAAAGCCGAGATGTTCGATTGGGCGTTCGCCAATACGCCGTTTCAGGGCACTGACCGAAACGGTGATCAGGTGACAGGGTTTCAACACAACACGGCCTGGGTTGGGAATGGGGTCAAAGCGCTTCCTGTCGAGATTAAGCATAAATCTCCCAACTCCAGTGATGAGACGATGACGACGACCATATCATGGAGTCCGAATGGTCTTCCCGCGTCAATCACGGGTCCCGCTGGAACCACCACCTCGTACAAATACTATCCACTCGGGGAATTTGGTTCATCCACCCCACCTGGTTCAGTTGGCTCCAACCAGAACAAGGGCCTGCTTGCGTGGGTCCAGCGTGATGCCGTCGGCGAGTATCGCGAAGATTGGGGCCCCCATGTAGGCTGTGTGGATCCCGCAACGCCCGGTGCCTATCGCTTCCTCGTTGAGGGCTGCTCACCTACAGCTTCTGCTCAGCTAGCAAGCGCAAACATTCCCACCAAGGTGCAACAAGCGTTGCTCGATACGGGTGGTCAGATTCTGCGAACATCGTTCTCGTACGGCTATCACGGTCATGTCGCGAGGGAATGGAATGGGGATGCAACAGACCCCGCGGCACAAGAGATTCAAACGATCACGGATACTGATGGAAGACTGGTCTCCCGAACGATTGTCGCCGATGACCCACAAAACAACCGCACGACATCCGTGACGCTTACTAAAGAAGGGTGGATGGGCGCAGTTGACGTACACCACATCGCCACGGAATCGCAGACACGTTACAAATACAACGAAATCGGGAATGTTGTAGGAATGTGCGAGGCGCTGCAGCAGGGAGCCTGTGACACTGTGTTCGCCATTCCCAATCCTCCGGTTAGCAACGCATACAATCTGACGACCTACACGTACACCGGCGAAGACCTTGTGGAAACGATGACCAATGGCGTGGGTGTCGTGACGGAGCATACCTATGACTTCGACCAACGCTTGCTGACATCCAAGACCCACGACCCCGGGGACCCCACGTCCGCGCGCGAGACCGCGTACACCTATAATGCTCAAGGACAACGTATCCGGATCGAACATTCTGGCACGCTTTCGGAGGAGTTTGAGTACGATGGATTTGGACGAATTCGCACCTACACGGATGTCCGAGACACACCGTGGCAGCTCGCCTACAACAGCCAGAATGCGAGTACGCACCTGACGCAAACCTCTAATCCACTGGATTCGTCGTTGGTGCTGGGTTCACACTACATTATTCGTGACTACGACGGCTTCGGCCGAGTGACGTCCGTGAATGAACATGGGCTCCGGACAACGAACATCCTGCGTCGGGAAGATGGGAGGCCGATAGCCATTGATGATTCCGATTCAGGAACCACGTGGATTTCCTACAACGTGTTGGGACAGCCCGTGTGGCGACAAGCGCCTGATGGAACGCAGACTTTCAGCGTTTATGACCCGGTTTCGCAAACCTCCACCCACGCAACGTTTTCCGGTGGACCGGATTCGATCGCCACGGCAACTCAGGTCTTGAGGGACCGATTAGGCGAGCCCTACGAGGTGGTCGAGATTGGAATGGATGATTCCGAGTCGGTCACCCACTACGGCTGGGTCGCCGGGAATCTGACTTCGCTGACCGACCCAGAGGGTAACACCTCAAGCTACCAGTATGACCTCGGTGGTAATCTCACATGGTCTTCCAGGCCTGGTCCATCGGGTGCGATTACATCTAGCCACGAATATGACGCACTGGGACGAATTACGAGGACCACCGACGGGAATCTGTGGGCGACCGATTACACCTATAATGCGTTTGGAGAGTTGAAGACTCGTACGTTGCCAGGCCTGACCCAGAATCAAGCGTGGAGCTACGATACACTCGGCCGGATGACCTCCTATACCGACACGTGTGGCAACATCACGTCCAACGAATTTGATCCTTTGAGTGGCGATGTCACGAAACGTCGATGGCAGCCGGTCGGTAGCACCACACCCACAGACTTGGTTGTCGTTGACACCCGTGATGCGTTGGGTCGCGTGACACAGGCACGGCATTTGAACCCCACACTTGGTTTAGGCAGCGAGAACAGCGTTCAGACTAACCTGACCTATGATGGTCTTGGCCGCATCATCGGAGACGCAAATGCGGTAGGAACACACACAACGCAGACAACCTCTATTGGATACGCAGCGGTGTCTGGGCTGCCCCAGATAAACCGAACTGTGGGCTATCCGACCGGGTTGCAAGACGCTCAAACGTTGGAGTCTGGAAAGCTGACCGCCCAGAGCATCTCGCCGTTGGCCGGGGCAGTACACTCCATCACACACAACTGGAATGGCACCCGGCTCGGTCAACGAACACACGACTACAACACTCAGGCCGGCGTTGATTACGCCTCAACGCCTGTCTACGGCAATTTTGGATATCAGACCGCCTGGCAGGTGGGAACGACTGGCATTGATAACGTGTACAGTCAAATCGTTGAACGAGACGTAAAGCACCGCATCCGAACCGCGTGGTGGGAGTTCGATGGTGGCAGCTCGGCATATTTAGACCAAAGTCGTGGTTTTGAGTATGACCCACGCGGAGCGTTATCAACCGTGCATCATGCAGACCAACTTGGACCCACTGGGTTCATTGTCGGGGGACACACTGCGGCGACAAACGCCACCGTGGCAGCGGCCTCCTCGCAACTTAACGCGACTGTGGCTGACCGCTGGCGAGATGCGACCGCTGGCGGGTTGGAGGCCATCGACTATGGTGGCACGACCATGTGGTCAACGCCACCACGCTCTATCGGGCATCAGATGCAGGGCTTGACTGTCGATGGCGTCACGACGCCCTACACAACGACGCAGGGATGCGACGGACGCGTCGAGACAGCGCTCGGTATGGACTTCCATTACGATGGTGCAGGTCGGCTTAGTTATGTGACGGATGAAAACTCCGCGACCATCAAGGAACGCTATTGGTACGATGCGATGGGACGCCTTGCAGCCTATGAAGACCTGACCACAGGCGGAATTGGCAAACGCATCTTCGGTTACGATGGCCAACAGATGATTAGCGCAGTGGATGGAGGCGACAACCCGCTGTGGGAAGCCGTCTGGGGAGCCGGGCAAGACGAGCTTTTGGCCTACTACAACCACGAGATGCCTACGCAAGACAACTACATCACCATCAGAAACCACACGAACAGCGTGGTAGGTCTACACAGCATGCTCTCGGACACTACCGTCGCAATGGCGGAGTACAACGCTGAAGGAAGGGTCAAGACCTTCGACCCGGCCTTGGGCACGGCCCTTTGTCAAGAAGAGGGCAGTCCTGGGACAGTGTGTCGTGGACCTGAGAACATCGCGTTTGGATTCAACTCGATGTGGCGTTCGCCGGTTAGTGGTCTGGTCTACATGCGCAATCGAATGTACAGCCCGCGGATGGCGGAGTTCATCAGCCATGACCCCTTGGGTTATGTAGATAGTTTCAATCCGTACCAATTCGCAAGTCTAGACGGGGTAAATCGGTGGGATCCTTGGGGGTTGGATGATGAGCTCGGGGGAATTGTAAAGAGAGGTCTAGCCCGTTCAGGTTTATCAAGTCCCACGCTGGAAACAGCCGCGAAGACGTATTCAGTCCGCGAAGACTTGAAGCCGAGTGGCACGACCAAAGGTGCCTTCAACGAAGCACAAGGTGCATTCCGATTTCGACCGCAGTACAAGGGTAAATCGGGCACCGTGAAGCAAGATTCGGTGCTAAATGGTGCACGAAGGTACGCCAATGGCAGTAATAACTCCGACGATTTGGCCGACTTTTTGACTGTCATTCATGAAGCCGCTCACGCCGCTTCCTTTTTGTATGACTGGCACCCTATTGAGGACGATGGCTCGATTTTTGGTGACGCTGGCTACATCGAAAATGAAACGAATGAGCTGGAGCAGGATGGACGACTAGCTGATGAGACTCTCGCAGATGCGGTCGAACAGATAATCAAAATCCAAATAGAAGCCCTAAGACTGTATCCGACAGACCTTGAAAAGCGTGGAGAACTCATCAAATTCGGAATCGACGCGCTGTCCAAAAGTGGAATTGGTAATGGTGTTGATACCTACACGGTTCTACACGGTCTCGAAGGGCAAGAAACCAAGAGAGTACAAGTTCCACGTGATACAATCCGGAAGATTCGAGCGTTTATTGAGGATCCTAATCCTCCAACGCCTCGACCGAAGCGCAAATGGAAGACTAAACCGTCATGGAGAGATTTGCGAGAAACTGAGCGACCGTCGGTTGGCAACGGCAAGGGAGGGCTGAGTGAATAAGCGCGTCGCAATTACGGGGACAATACTTCTGGTCGGCATTTTCGTCATCTATGAGATTGCAAGGAGTTATAGCCTGGACCGTTTTCATTCAACTTCGGCCTGTATCCACGAAACGAAGGAAATACTGAAGTTTACCCTGGTACCCGATCAGCCCATTGGTATCGAGTTTTCGGGGGAGGGTGAAGAAGCGCTGAAGTACATGATTAACCTGAACAAAGAGGACCCAAAGTGTGCCGACCCAGCTGTCAGGTTTCACGATCTAAAGCTTCAGGTTTGGTACTCGCCACGTCTTCTGAGCGATGGAGAGAAGCGGGTTACTTCAAGACGCGGCTTCCTACTTCAGTTTTCTGCCGAGCCAATGTTTCCTTGGGAAGAGAGGGATTCGGGCCTCATGTTCATTTCGGATGCAACTGGCATACAAGAAGAACCTTGGGACATAAGACAGACCAAGCGTTGACGGAGCCGGGGTAGCGTCACTTTTGGCGGAGACGTTCCTTTGAAATCGGGCCGAACGGGCCTTTCCGCGCTAGATTGCGGGAGATGCGTGTGTTTTGTCGAGATCCATACCTATGGCTAGAAATCAATCAATCTTAGTGTGTTTGCTGCTCTTGGGACTAGGTTGTGGCGACAGCGGTCCTGCCATCGATCCACCTCTGGACATGGTGGACATGAGCAACGTTGTGCGAGCCATCACGGCCAACTTCGAAAACTTACGAATGGCTGAAGGCTTCTCAATTCGAGCTCGCATTCAGCTTGATGGAGAGATGCTGCCGCCGAGTTCTTACACGCTCGTCACAGATTCGGAGACTTTGTCCATCGAGGACGGTGTTCTTTTTGGCCAAACCCCAGGATCTGCGCAGGTGATCGTGCAATACGAGGGCATTGATTACCCCTTCGATTTAGAGATCGTGGAACCCGTGTACACGTCGCTCGCGACGGGGCTCGCCACGTCCTGCGGGTTGGCTACTGACAAAACGGTCACATGCTGGGGGAGCGCAGTCGCAGGTACATCCACATTGCAAGGTCAGGAGTTCGACGAAGTTGTCGTGGAAGGCAATCTGGCGTGTGGACGTGCGGGCAGTCAGGTCTGGTGCTGGGGCTATACAAATGGGCACACTTATCCAGGCAATTACGATATTGGTGTGGCCGGGCGACTCAACATCGAGCCAGTTCTCGATATCGACGCAAACGACCTCAATGTGTGCGCACTGCTTGAATCCGGAAGCATCCAGTGCTTTGGGTCGGAGGGGTACGGCCAAGTTCGAACGGTCGAAGGCCCATTCGTGTCAATGTCGGTCGGACAGGTCACGGTCTGCGGTTTGAAAGCAGACAGCAGTCGGACATGTTGGGGATATCTTGGTTCGCTAATCGTGGATGAGCCCGAGGGGTTTGCGACCGAGCCGATCGAGGCCGATGGGGATGTGGCCTTTGTGGAACTTCTAACTGGAGCAACCAATGCCTGTGGAATCACGGCTGAGCGAGAGCTTTATTGCTGGGGCACCCCGCAAACCGCGTTCTTTGCGCGTAGCTTTTCTGGGCGGCCGTCAGAACCGGTGCTGGTTATGGAGGACGTCAAGCAGGCTAGTTTGCGAGCTTACACCATATGCGCGATTAACAGTTATGGTGAGATGCGGTGTTTTGGGCAGGCCGGTGTGGGCGAGATTCCAGGAATCAGTGCGTCGCAATCCAATGAACCGGTTTTGGTCGAAGGGCTATGGGAATCGGTTTCGATGGGTAACAAGTTTGGGTGTGCATTGAGTCTGGCTGGCGAGCGTTATTGTTGGGGAGCCGACGAAGGGGGAGCGCTCTCCGGACGCAAGACGCTACGTCCGTCGGAACTGAGTACACCTGCAACCCTTTCGAACGTTGAATCACTGGCACTCGATGAATCGTCGATTTGCTACATTGAAAGCGGCGCTCTGTATTGCATGGGAGTAAGTCGTCAAGGTTCAGCAGGCATTGGTCCGAAATCGAGCCCGGAAGCAATTCGCGTGCTTGGTGATGCGGAGGCCGTAACGAAGGTCCAACTCGAACACGACCATGGCTGTGCACTAACCGCAGGCGGCGCCATGTATGCGTGGGGACCAAACGGAACCGGTGTCGCGTCGCCAGTCCGTGGTGCTGTCATCGAACCGCAATTGGTTGAATTGCCGTCGAGTGCAATCGATATGAGCTGCAACGGCTACCACGCCTGTGCGGTGCTCGATGACTTCTCGCTACATTGCTGGGGCGCGAATAACTTTGGGCAGGTTGACCCATCCTCGCAGGCAGGCAACGTGCTAGCCCAGGAGGTTTCATTCATGGATGAAGGATTTCCGGCGGAGATTAGGCTGGTGGAGGTATCACCCCTCGGGACCTGCGCTGTGACCCGTCGCAACAACGTCTACTGCTGGGGGCTCGACACGCGAGGTCAAAACACCGGACGTGAGTTCATCCCGAAAAGCGTACCAAGCGTGAAACACCTGCTGACCGATGAATTCGGACATTGTGTCCAGACCGAAGAGGACCAACTGTACTGTTGGGGAAGTCATGGCACGATTGGTTCCCTCGAACCTCAGCTCCTTGACGAGTTCATCTTTCAAGCTGCGAATACCTTTGGATCGCTTTGTAAACTCGATCCCGACGGGGTGCGCTGCATCGGCAACACGCGTGAGGTCGTGGCTCCTCCATCGACCACCAATGAGTGGATTGATGTCCACGACGTTGAAGGCGCTGTGGCCCTGTACGGTAAGCAGTACAATCTCTGTGTGGTGGACCGCGATGGCCAGGCCCATTGCTGGGGCTATGACTACATGGGCTTGTATGCAGCTGAGCAGTGGTTGTTTGACGCTCCAACACAATTCGAATGAGTGCGAAATTGCTTTCGGGGTCGGGTCCGACTTCGCTCCTGATTCGAGCCGACCCATCGGATCATTCGTGTTGATGGGCGTTCGCGTGTATTGTGTCACGTAAAGGAGGGCAGGGCGATACGTGGAAGTTCCCAATTTTCTCCGTTTCTCCGAAACCCCCCTTCTGAGTAGGTCCAGGGGACCATCACCACTCCACGAGTCCCCATTCAAGTCCGTACTCCTCGATGCTCTCCGCTGAGACCCTCGGATGGTCCCACTGCACGCCCGGGACATACTCGCGGGCCAAATCAATCACGGCCTTCTCGGTGAACACGGAGCATTCAGGCTCCAGTTCGCGATGAAGCGCCAAGACCTTGTCCGTGAAGTCATCAAAGATGATTTGTTGCTTGGCGTCATAGCACTCTGACAACCCAAGGTCGCCAATACGGAGTTGAATTGCGACGAGGGACTTCGCCACCCACCAGGTGAGATCGAGCTGGTGCTCAAAAACGGGGCGCGGGTCGTACGGATCAAAGGCATCGATGAGTGATGTTTGAACAAACTCGACGTTGTTAAGGTCAGTGTCACCCAGCTCCGGACGGAGCGGGCCTGGCCAGAATAGCGGTTCAGCATTGACGAGTTTCATGCCGCTTTCGCTGTCGTCTCGGGGGCACCACCCGCCTAAAGCGGTCCACTCGAGGACACTCTCAAGCACCTGGTTGAAGTCTACCCCCTTGGGCAGAAAGTAAACGGCGCTGATGCTCCAGGCGCCGCGAAGGAACGGTGGCACGTCGGCGAGTGCGCTCTCTTCAGGGCTCCTGGTTACACTATTCACAAATGCGCCACCCGCTCCGGTGATGTCTTCTCCAGTGGCAGCATGCGAAGGGTCGAGATGCTCCGCAGGCTTTACAGGCGCCCCTGAGATTGGCCGAACGTTGTCGACTAGGCTCCCAATTTGGACCACGTTCGTAGCGTCTGCAGCGGTTTCGCCCAAGACCTCTTGCTCGTCTGTAACCACGTTCTGGGTCAGAATCCGAAACATCGCGTCCCGTCGCAGCCTTCCATCCCGCACGTTGCCCCACCGGTCGATGCCCCGAAATACCGGTCCTTTTTGGATTTGTGCGAGAAACAACCACTGGCTCAGGCGGTTCCACACGAGGTCGGTGGCTTCTTCGCCGAAATCGAGCCAGGTGGACGAAAGGCCAGGGTTCTGGGAGGTTGCGTAGGTGCGCTGCAGACGGATGGCGCCAGGTCGCCACTCGATGTGTTCGACATCGAGCCCCAGAATCTCGGAGTGGGGCCAGTCGAGCACCGCAGACAACAGAATCAGCGCCTGGTCGCGGGCCGTGCGTGCCGGGTTGTCATGGGAAACCGCGGCCGCTTTCCCTTTGGCTTCTTCGAAGGTCAGACCGTCTCGCGTCTCAGGTTCCACATCGAGCGCATCTCTGGCAGAGTAGAGCGCTTTACGGACGTATTCGTCGTGGGTGGGGTTCACATCGTGTTCGAGCTCAAGCATCCGCCCAATCCCAACCACGTGTCGGCGCAGGGACCGAAACGTCTTGGTCCGCTTCTCGGCCACCCACTGCACATACAGCTCAAGCGTGCTTACTTCCAGCGGCTCACGCCCACGCGGCTTGCACCAATTCAGGTACTGTCGCAGGTCACTGGCGTAGTTCAGCTTGGTATTTTCACTCAAATCCCTCATGTAGCTAACCATACATAACTTATACCAGAAACACAACCTGGCACCCATTGCACCTCCCCGGCCCTAGAAACCTTCGCGCGCGCGGGGCGGGTTAGGCGGGGAGGTGGGGCTTGGGTTAGATACGGGGTAGTGTTGGACTGTTATGTATGGTCAGCGACTGCCCCACCACGTGCGCTGGCTTCGAAGGGACATGCGCGTGGTTGCTGAGTTTAAACAGGGGTAGCGTCGCTTATCGGAGTCGCTGTCCTATAGATTCCGGCCGAAGGGGCCTTTCCGCGCTATATTGTGGCAGATGCGCGCTGGTTAACGGACGACACAACCCCACGTATGGAGAGGGTAAACGCCGTCGTCGCCACCGAAGTTAGTCTCAGACAAATCAGTCGAAACTAACATGAATCGCCATTGCGCTTTGAACTTCGGCCATTGTCAGGACGATGGCTTTCGAACTTTCATCAAAACGAACCCGTTTATACTCGCTATGGCCATCCTTTTTGCGGATTCGCAACTTAAGTCTCCTTCCCGGGGTGAATCGTACCGGGTTTCTCGGAGTCTCGGTTGTGGGAGTCACGCTGCTTTTTGCTCGCTTGCGTGACGGCGATAGTACTCGTTTTCAAATTCCTGTGGCGATACGTAGCCCAGCGCTTCGTACAGCCGTTTCGTGTTAAACCAGTGGACCCAGTTGAGTGTCGCTCGCTCGACGTCTCTCAAGCCGTCCCAAGGCCCTTGATGGTTGATGACTTCGGTTTTGTATAGCCCGATTTGCGACTCCGCCAAGGCGTTGTCGTAGCTGTCGCCGACGGAGCCTACCGATGCGGTGACCCCAGCCTTTTGCAGTCGTTCGGTGTAGCGAATCGACAGATACTGTGAGCCACGGTCGCTGTGATGGACGAGCTGTTCATTCGCGTCCCGCTCGCATAGGGCCTGCTCAAGCGCTCCCAAAGCCAGGTCGCTCTCCATGGATGTGGACACCTTCCAGCCCACGATTCGACGTGAGAATACGTCCGTCACAAACGCGACGTACACAAAACCGGCGCGGACGCGGACAAAGGTGATGTCGGCGACCCACAAGCAATTCGGTGCTCCCGCACGAAAATTGCGTTGCACAAGGTCATCGGGGCACGCCCGTTTCGAAGGCGTTGTGGTCTTCGGCGACTTGCCACGACTCAGGCCACGAAGGCCAAGCTCGCGCATCAGCCGCTCGACCGTGCACCGCGCGACCTCCACACCATCACGAAGCAGCTGTTGCCACACCTTCCGGCTGCCGTAGCGCTCACCACTATCGTCCCAAACGCGCTGTATCGCGACCTTCAGCGCCGCGTCACGCCTTGCTCGCTTGGACCCCAGCTCTGGATTCGCCCGGAGTTTAACGTGCCGGAAATACGTCGACGGGGCGATTGGCAGCACACTGCAAATCGGCTCGACCCCATATTCTGTGCGGTGTGCGTCGATGAACCTCACCATTTCTTTGATGGGCGGTCGAGCTCCGCCTGGGCGAAAAACGCAGATGCCTTGCGCAGAATCTCATTGGCCCGCTGAAGCTCAAATACCTCGCGCTCCAGCTCCTTGATGCGTGCCTTGTCAGCCTCGGTTCGCTGTACCTCGGGCTTGTCCGCATCCTCGGCCTTGCGGACCCATTTACGAAGCGTCTCTGGGCCGCACCCTACTTTTTCTGCGATTGAACGGATGGCTGCCCACTTTGATGGGTAGTCATCCAGCGAATCCAAAACCAATCGAACTGCGCGTTCTTTCACTTCGGATGAATATCGTGTTCCTCTTGCCATAGCTCCAATCTCTCAAACTATGGAGCCTCCGACAAATCCGGTATGGTTCAGGGCTGGTTCCTTGAGCGAAAGATGTTCAATTGAGATCTCGACACCGAACCCTGCTCTTGGAAGTTCCTTGAGCGCAGATGCGACGCGGTACTGGAACGTGATTTGTTTCTTTAACCGGCGAAGCTCCTCCGGAGTCGCACGGCGACTGGAAATCCCGTCGAAGTAGGTGATTCCTTTGTGACCGGAAGCTTTTGCCTTTACGACCAACGGAACTCCGGCCTTTGCGTTCTTCAGCTGCCCAAAGAGCTTGGTGGCGGCAGAACGTTTAAAAATAACGAAAACTCGTTGATACTGTTCGTCCTCGAGGGCGACAACGAAGTGCGTCTTCTTTGAATACCTCCCAGGCAGCACTGAAAAGATTGGAGCCTCAGTCCCGTTAGTCAGCGGAACCACTAGAGTGTGCTTACCGTTTCCGCGCAGAGTGAAAGTCCGGCCCAAAAACTGTTCATGTTCGTTATTCAATAACTGAAAGGTCGGCTTTTGATTTGCCATCTCTTTCTGGAATTGCGAATCCTCACCCGAGTGAGATTGGTTGGTGAACTCTTGGTAGGCAACCAGCTGCCGTCCACGGTCAAAAGCAAACGTCTTATCCGTGCCCTTGCCTTCCAATTCCCAACGCAGCTTCTTTGTACGCGCAATAGCGTCTCTATACTGTAGCGCAAGCACGCGTTGAGATTTGCAGTCTTCGTAGGTTGGGAAGTTTGGACCTTGTTTCAAACAAACATCGAGTGCGGAAATGGCAGCGTTCAGATTCTTGTTTTTGTCGACAAGGGTACTGCCATAGAAGCCACTCATCCAGGGACTGCGTTTGTGCTTGTTCCAAGAACGCGCCAAGTCCTTATCCAGTCGTTTGTCTCCTGGGTTGGTGACGAAGAGCATTCGGAAATAGAGGTACGCGGAGAAGTCTGTCTTTAGTTTCTTATCGAGTTTCTTGTATTGGAGGACCATCTTCTGCCGCTCGGCGAGGTCCCTTGAGCGGTTCTGAACAGCTCGATGATGCAGCACAAACTCGAGCACGGACATGTTTCCGAGTTCCTCGGGAAACTCAGCCGAGTTGTTGACACCTTGTTTCGACTTCTTGCACTGTTTCTGCTCAAACTGGAGCTCCTTGAGATTCAGCTGCAATTCTCGAATCTGCATTCTGGCTTCGCGTAGGTCGAGTTTGCACTCCTTCAGCGTTGTGGGCTGCCCCAAAGCGAATTGGGGTACCAGAATTGCTGCCGGCACCAAGCCAAAAATCCATAGCAAACGAAACACGTTTTGCCTCCTAGTCGTTGTCGATATCGAAGGTCACCGATACGGGTCGGTGGTCGCTGGTCATCGTCTTGGAATTGGACCCTGCATTATCGCGGTCGAAAGCCTGGTGTTCAACAAGACCTCCAAATCTCCACTCCGGGCGAACGAACAACAAATCCCTGAACGATCTACTCGCTGCACATAACGCCCTACGTCTCCTGGGTTGCAGCCCCAAACCAACCAGCCAGGGCAGAAAAAAGCCGTAGCCGCTCGACCCGCACGAGGCGCAACCTGCTTGTTTGGACTTTGGCACTGGCGCAGGCGGCGCGGCATCATAGTCCCCGACGAGTCTGGCAACATTCGGAATCTCGTCGGCTGGGACTTGCAGGGACATTTCCACTGTCAATCTGGACGTATCGAAACCGTTTGCATCCACCAGCCAAGGTCGTACTTCAAGCCGCTGAACACTTGGGTCCCATCGAAGGCCGCGAGCGTCGACTTTCTTCACAACACAAGTTTCGCAGTGCTGACATTGGCTGCCTTGAGCCAAACAGACGATTTGGGCGACGATGGGAGTCTGGCTGGAGTTGGCGAGTTGCACTCGCAAGTTCACATGAGCGGATTTGAACATCTGTCTCCATGTCATCGGGAACCATGCCTCCGGTATCTCAAAGAGCCTAGCTTCAGGGGTTGGTGTGAACACGACCACTTGCACGTGACCCACACGACCTTTGGGAAGTTGGTAGTCATGGTATCGCCGAAATGGCCGACCAAGTTTATCGACTGACAACCAAACAACCGGAAACGTCTTTGGCTCGATGCCTGCGTGATGCAAGAAACGCTCGAGCTCGAACACGTAGGTATTGTATGCCCTCTCATCGACCTCAACCCCGACGCCGACGGATATGTCTCCGTTTCTGTCGATGTCGCCTGACCATCGTGTCTGTGTAGCGACGAAGCTACCTTCCACCAGTGGCTTGAGCCTCGCAGCGAGCATTGCCCGAGCTTCGTCGTTTCGGAGCTTCCGAGAATCATGCTGTGCTTTCAAACTGTCGCCATCAAGACGGGTCGTGTCTGTGAACGCCTTGCGAGGGCGGTTACCGACGACTTCCTTCCTGACGACGACGCGTAAACGAACTACGACACCGTCCTCATCGTTGTGTTGCTCGAGGACTTCGTAGGAGTGCACAAAACCCTTGGTGTACGAAACCATGCGGTCGCCGATGATTTCGTCATCCTCGATGTCGGTTTGGCTATCGAGCACCGTCCCGACGACGCGCGCAACGGCGTCATCTAGCCCACTGGCGATGGCTTGCCGTCGGTCTTCGCCTTTTGCGGTTAGTTCGACGGTCTCGGTCTCGGCGAAGCAAACTGCAGCAATGAGACTCAACCCAACGAAAAAGAGCAGCGAAGCTGCAAGGGATTTGGACGGCCTCACTACTTCTTCCTCCGAATGGTCTCAAGCGCTTTATCCATGTCCGCAAGCTTTGCCTCCGCGCGTTTCTTCAAGGCCTCGCGTTGTGCGTCGTCCAGCCCTTCAGTTTCCCCGAAAACTCTCGTGAAGCCTTCGGGATCTATACAGACCAGACTGTAGTAGTTCGGTGGATCTTCTTTTGTGATGTAACTGGCCTTCTGCAAACTCCCCGGAATTGAGACTTCTGTAAGATTGCGTTTCACATTCGTGGTCATTTCTTCGGAGAAACCCTCCCCGCCTGTCTCGCCGCTGGCCTGGTAGTCCTCGATCATGGATTGGACCGTTGTGTCGACCCAACGTCCAAGCTCCGTGCGTGCTCGTGTCATCGCGGTGTCACGTGTCATGCCTTTGTCGCCGTGATGCTTGGCAATGCCCACGCCACAACCAGCCGGCGGTGCTTGTGCCCACTCCGGTTCATCATCCCAGCCGTTGGATTCAGCAGTCTCAAGTTTTTCAGCACGGGTTTCGGGCCCGCCGCAACCTGCAAAGACGAACGTTGTAATGAGTCCAAGCGTGATAGTTAGTTTTCTGAACATGGGTCCTCCCGATTTGGGGTGATTAATCAATTGGAATTGCGATGGCCGTGAAGAATTCGTCGCCGTCTGCTGAGGGCCAAACTCCTATCACTTTGGCGTTGCGAACGACTCCGTTCGCACGTTCAATCGTCCAAGAAGAAAACGACTCGTCGTAGCGTGCCTTTTTCTTCGCACTGTCATAGGTCTGCGTAGCTGTAACTGTCGTCTGTGACTCAATTTGTGTCGAGACGAAACTCACGAAACGGCGTTTGGCTTTGATTTCGCCAACCCGTCGCTGGTCAGACGTGGGTGGGAAGTCAGACGTCTTCACCGTGCTCGACGCGATGGCATAGCGTTGGGCACCAATGACCACAAGTTCGATGCCAGGGGCAAAAACCTGCGAATCCGAATCAAGCGAAGACCTGAACGGCTCAGCTATCGCGTTGAGTCCGCCGTCTTCCAACTCGGGCGCTTGTTTCTGTTGCGACCCGCAGGCAACCAAAACCAACACACTTAGTACTCCGGCGAAAACGAGCCGTCGCGGAGTTTTGCCACCCCAAGTCATACCCAATACTTCCTGCGTATGCGTCCAAGCAGCAAAGCGCCGAGGAACATCGCTGGCGTTGCCCCAGATCCCGAGCACGAGGCACATCCGGCAGGCCTTGAGTCACTTGTTTGCGGTTCGGTTGATTCCTTAGGTGCCGCTGAATCCGAGGCCGATAGCGATTTGGCGGCTGGAAACAGTTGAATCGTGGCTTCTGCCGACACGATTCTCTCTAGTTCGCGAGCCTTCGCGTTGATCTGCAACTCAGCTTCGAACTGCGCCAAGCGCTCCTTTCGTCGGCCGTTGCCGCCAAAGGCGACGAAGTCTCGCAAATCAAGGGTTACTGACGACCCCTGGTAAGAATTCTGTGCGACATAACGCACTCCGGACGCGTCGGCCAAGCCTATCTGCCGAATGGAGCCACTCGTTCCCGCACAAACCTCGTAGTACTGGTTCAAAATGCATCCTTCGACTTTGGTGACATCGTCGCCCGATTGGGCCCTAAACGACACTGCAACCCTTAGCCATGCACTGAAGAACCATTCCCGCACCTGTTTTTCGTCAACAAACTTCAGAGGAACGCTATAGACGACAATTTCGCCATCTCGTCGTATGCCAACCGAGAAGTAGCCCCACTTGTGCGGAACTCGACCCCAGCCCTTGGGGACTGGAACGACCTCACTTACCGCACCCAGGTCCTTTAGCACCTGTTCAAGCTCAGAGGTCATGCCTGCATAAGCTTGCGGCGATATTGAGACAGGCATATGCACTGGAATGTTGCCCTTGTGGTCGCTCTCGCCATACCGAATCTCGCCCACCTGTAGATGTTTGCCTCGTGCAAACTGTTCCAACTGTGCCGATAGAAGCTGGCGCCCCTGTTGGACAGAACGTGCTTTTGTGGCCAATTGCGCCCCAAGAGAGTTCCCGTCGACTCCAGCACGGGCACTTTGTAGCGAGGCTACCTTGGTCTCCAAGTCTCGCTTTTTGACGATCGCAGCGATTCTCACTTCCCACAGACCATCATCGCGTTGCGCTTCGTGTGTGACGTTGTATGAGCGGACATAGCCCGCCGAAAACGTGAGAATCTCGTCCTTTACGAGCTCATCGTCCAAAACGACGGCCTCTGCCTTGAGAATCGTGCCGGAGACTTGCTCGACGGCATCGCGCTGGGCGGCGTCCAGAGCCTCTCGGCGGGTCTCAGCGACTCCATGCCCAATGACTGCAACATGGTCGGTCGCCTGTGCACTAGTTGAAGCCGGCCAGAATGCTACCAAAAACACCCAGAAGAAAGAAAGATGTCGCCGAGATTGCATTTCGAGCTCGTCGGTTACTGGCAAGCGGCGCGAAGCTGCTGGTTGTTCTTATTGAATTGCTCGACTAAGCCTTTTGCGCCCTCTTCGCCATGGTCTGCGACGACCTTCTTCTGGCCGTCACATGCGTACCATAGGAGAACCTGGGTGTTGCCCACGATCCAGTTTCGGATAGCCACGTCCTTGGCATCGCCCCCTGTGACCGGCCATCCGGCAGCCACCACAGCGTCGTACACGCCGTCCCAATGCGCGGTTTTCTCATTGCAGGTTTTCTCCGTTGGTTCGTACGAAGCGGCCGATACAGCTTCCAAGTCTGTTTTCATAGGCTCAACATGGGACAGCGCTACCTCGCACGCAGACTGCGAGACCGGCTCTTCCTGGGGTATTTCTGCTGGTGGCGTCGGCTGACCTGCAGGAGCATTCGGACCGCCGGATTGCTGGTATTTCGGCTGTTGCTCGCAGCCAAGAACACCCAACAACAAGATTGCTACCACGACATGCTTAACCACATCTGCCTCGCCCAATAGTGAAACTGATTCCACGAGCTTGCGGGAAACGCAGCGTAAGCGCAATATGAATAAACTCACGACCATGGGTGCTTGTCGGCCGTTCATGCTGGACGAAGAGCTGTTGGAGGACTTTTGCGGTACGTTCGCAGGCTATGGCAATCTCGATGCTGATGTCTGGTTCATCGGCATGGAAGAAGGTAGCGGGCACACAGAGGTCGAAATCGAAACCCGACTACGTAGGGTAGCGTCGCTTGGCGGAGACGCTGTCCAATAGGATCGGACCGAAAGGGCCTTTCCGCCCTAGATTGCGGGAGTGCATAATGCTCTCGGATTCGTTAGGTTGATTGTCGAGGGCTGGCGCGCTGGAAGCGCAAAAGTTCGCACTTTATTCCGTTTCTTCACGCATGGGCGAGGATGCCAATCTGGATACTCACAGCTTACCTCGCGGCCGTTGGAATCGCATCAGTTGGCTTTCTCGGAGGCACATGGCTTGCGAGCCGATGTGAGGCGCATCGTCAACGCTCAGCAACCAAGGCCGTCCACGAGCTCCAATAGCGCTTGACCACCCAATGCCTGAAACTCAACCCAAGTCGCGCCGGCCCAACCCACAGGGAACAGGTTCAACTGAACAAGTACCCTGTGCGAGTTCATGAGTTCAGAGGTGTCCAAAAACAGGCTAAGGTGGTCCCGCCAACACCCTAGACCGTCCGGATGAAGATACGCGAGGCGCTCCAAGGTACGTTCGACCTCATCGCGTGAAACCGTCTTCAGCCACTCCAACCACAATTCGAGCGTTGCATCTGACACTTCTTGATTGAGGTGTGCTCGGACGATGCGCGCGAGATATTCTGCCATGCTATCGCCATGTCTTGTCTGCAACAGCTCCAGAACGCGTGATGTGAACGCGTCGGGAATTGCGAGGTGAGCTTCTAGTTCGTCGACGGAAGCGCGCCGGAGCTCGTTGATGAAGTCGTTGTAGCTCTTCGTTTCAATCACGACTCAAGACCTTTGAAAGCGTGGTGCTGGAAGTCTAACTGAGAACGCCCACGACCCCGAACTTAAGATACGCCCCAATAGGGGCTTTGTCGTTAGCCTAGGAGCTGCTTCAGAAGCTCGATGTTGAAGGTGTACTTGTCGTCAATTCGGAGCACCGCCCCTGCGGTCTGCAGGTAGTCATCGAGAAACTCGGTGACGAAGGTCCGGATGATGGTGTTCGGTATGTCTGGTGCGACGATGATGGCCTCCGGGACGTCTTTGTCGGAGGGTAGCGCCCGAAGCACGGTCTCCATGACATCCTCGCGTGAATAGGTGCGGCTGGGGTGAAACTGTGTGAGCTCGAACATGATGCTTGTCAGAGCCTCGAAGATGTAGCCTCGGGCGGCTTCAAGATGTGGATGTTGTGGCGGGTTCTTAAAGAACGGGGAGTCGATGTGTCCCACTACGGCCAACCCAGCCATGGGATGGAGTCGTAAGGTGACGAATAAGCTAGCCGCGATGGTTGGTGGGGCGAGGTAGCTGGTGAATCCTCGGAGAAGCGATAGTCGTGTGTCTTCTTCCGTGTCTGGGATGGGCTCAGTGCCTACAAGGAATCCGTCCGGGAGAATCTCAAGGTGGAGTGCAGCTGCCGCCAGAATCGTGAGGTTGGTCCAGAACGTGTCGCTATCTTGCGTTTGTCGGGCGAGTTCTTTCATGGCGAGGCGACTTGGTCGCCAGGGGGCGTCAACGTGCAGGAGTCCGTGGGGCTGTCGATCAACGAAGTCGATGAGTGTCTGAAGGTGGTTGCGGATAGAGAGGTTCTCGAAGTCTACGGCGAAGCTGTTTGGGAAGTTGAGGATTGTGCTCATGATGTTCTCCATCTTGGGGTTGCAGGGCCAATCCCTGCGTGATGGGACGCAAACAGCGACGACGTGAGCGGGTGCAAGTTGATACAGCGTTAGCCACGGACCGATAGGGAGTAGCGTAGGAAGGATGGAGCGAAACGTTAGCCACGGACCGGTAGGGAGTAGCGTAGGCCAAAAGGCCAGTGCAGCGGCTTTAGCCATCCTGAGAGCGAACTTGTCGCCTTAGCGAGTACAGGCGCATGGTCAGGACCGAACAGGCAGGGAGCAGGCTTGCGACCACAGGGGGCAGCGAACACAAGGGAATCCGTTTGACCAACACATATCCGGCCTTCTAAGATCGTGTCGCTTTGGAGCGACCATGCAACAACAACTTGAAATCGACACTCTCCCCACAAAACCTTCTGACCGTAAGACTGAGCTAGGCCAGTTCATGACGCCAGACGACGTTGCTACGTTCATGGTCAGCCTCTTTCCTGTCCACCAGGGCGAAACTCCACGTCTGTTGGACCCTGGCGCTGGGGAGGGAGCATTAAGCCGTGCATTTGTTGAACGATTTGGTTCTGATGTGGAGGTCACCGCAATCGAGCGCGACCCGCGAATGGTGGCAAAATTGACCAACCTGACCGAGAAGGTCGAACGTTTGCAGGTCATACAAGATGATTTTGTTCATCTGGCGTCGTCAAATGGAGTCTCGAGCGCATTTACCCACGCCATCCTGAATCCTCCCTACAAAAAGATTCGAAGCAACTCAGCCCATCGGCAGGCTTTGAGCGCGGTGGGGATAGAAACCGTCAATCTGTATGCCGCATTCGCGGCGTTAAGTATTCAGTTGCTCCAATCCGGTGGGCATCTGGTTGCAATCATTCCGCGAAGCTTCTGCAACGGACCGTACTTTCGACCGTTTCGCGAATTCTTGCTGGAGCACACGGCAATTCATCGAATTCACTTGTATGAGTCTCGTGTTGACGCATTTAAGTCCGACATGGTGTTGCAAGAAAACGTGATCTTGCACCTCCAAAAGGCAGGTAAACAAGGTGATGTTTGCATCTCAACATCAAGAGACCAATCGCTTGAGGATATGCAAACATTCACGTTTCCATTTGAGCGTATTGTGTTGCCGTCAGACCCCGAGCAGTTCATTCATGTGCCAACCGAAGAGGGACTCACACAGCTAGAGCGCTCACCGATTGTCGACTCCAGCCTCAAAGACGTTGGCGTTAAACTCTCGACCGGTCCTGTTGTCGATTTCCGAGTGCGTGAGCACCTCAAGCCGCGCCCCACAAAGAAGACCGCGCCTTTACTGTATCCGCTGCATTTTTCGGATGGACGGGTGTCATGGCCAAAGAAGTCCAAGAAACCCAACGCAATTGTTCGATGTGAAGAAACCAACAAGTGGCTCTATGCGGGCGGACACTACTGCGTGGTACGTCGGTTTTCCTCCAAAGAAGAAAGACGGCGTGTGGTCGCCAGTGTTGTGGAGCCCAGCAGACTAGGGGACCCGGAGGAAATCGGGTTCGAAAACCATCTGAATGTGTTTCACGTCAACAAGTCAGGTCTTGCCCCCGAACTCGCATGGGGCCTGGCCGCGTATCTGAATACCTCGGCCGTCGATGAAGCGTTTCGGCGTTTCAATGGCAACACGCAAGTAAACGCTACGGACCTCAAGCGCCTGTTGTACCCATCTGTTGAAATCCTGACGTGCTTTGGCACCTGGGCTCAGCAGCAGCCCGAACTAACTCAAGACATGATCGATTTGAAATTTAAGGAACTCGAAGATGCACACTCGAATCGCGGAGGCCATCGAGATTCTTCAGGCGCTGGGGTTACCGAAAGCGCAGCAGAATGAGCGCTCCGGTGCTACCCTACTTGCGCTGGTCAATGTTTCACCGAACGCCGAATGGGAAGATGCCGAGAATCCACTTTGTGGAATTACGCCCATCATGGATTGGATGCGTGACCACTACGACCTCGACTACAAACCCAACACCCGCGAGACCGTCCGTCGACAAACGATGCACCAGTTTTGCGAGGCTGCGATCGCGGTTGCGAATCCTGACAAGCCAGAGCGCGCGATAAACAGCCCGAAGTTCTGCTACCAGGTCTCGCCAGAGGTGCTCGAGCTTCTCCAAAGCTACGGAACCGGCGACTGGGCGCAAAACCTCGAACACTACCTCTCACGCCAACAGACCCTTCGTCAGAAGTACAAGCGAGTTCGCGAATCCGTGCTTGTGCCCGTGAAGGTCTCAGATGGAACCGAATTGGTGTTTTCCGCGGGGCCGCACAGCGAACTCATTCGCGACATTATCGAGCGATTCGGCGGACACTTTGCCAAGGGCTCAACCCTTCTTTACGCAGGCGACACAGGGGCGAAAGTGGCTGGGTGCTTTGAGCAAGAAGCGCTAGCTGAGCTCGGGGTGGAGATTGACGAGCATGGCAAGATGCCGGATGTCATCTTGTATCAACAACGAAAGCAATGGCTGTTTCTCATCGAAGCCGTGACGTCGCATGGCCCCGTGGATGAAAAACGCTACAATGAACTACGTGAGTTGTTCGGCGGCGCAGATGCGGGACTCGTCTTCGTCACGGCGTTTCCGGATAGGGGCGTCTTCAACCGTTACGTGAGTACCATCGCATGGGAGACCGAGGTTTGGATCGCCGACAATCCGACGCACCTGATTCACTTCAATGGCGTCCGATTTCTGGGGCCATACGATGACTGACTTCACCGAAGTCGTCGCAATCTGAAGATTAGACCATGATTCGAAAACCACTAGCCACAATAACTCCACAAGAACTCGAGCACTGGATACTGGAGAACGCTCAAGAGGAAAACTCGACGTGGGACTTCAAGGGCCACCAACCGGATAAATGGAAGTCGCCCAAGCTTAAGGGTAAGAATGGGGCTGACCAAAAAGCGAAACTAGACTTCTTGAAGGATGTTGCCGCCTTCATGAACGCCGAAGGAGGTGACCTTATCTTCGGTGTGAACACGAAGGGCGAGATAACCGGCTGTGACGTTGACAATGCCGACAGGTTGCAACGGACGCTTCAGGCGGTTCTTGGCGATTGGTTGGATCCGGTGCCACCATTTGAGGGAGTTCAGTTCCGCCTGTTTCAGATACACGAAAAGCCGGTGTTTGTCGTTCGCGTGAAACGAAGCTGGATCGGGCCGCATCAAGTCAAGTATCAAAAACAACACAACTACCCCGTACGACGGGGCAACGAGAACAGTTGGATGACTCATCAACAGCTACTTGATGCGCTGGATAGGCGTTCGTCGTTTCAACACCAGCTTGAAGCGGAACTGGAGTTTGGCCAAAAGCTCAATAGCCCGGGGCTTTCCATGACAGTTGCAAACATTGAGCAAGTCGCCAGTGGCCAATATGCGTTTCTGACCATGGACCAGAAATGGCAATCGATGGGCAGGTTCTTCTGGGGTGGTTGTTCACCCCGCGTCACACCAGATGGATTCGTACTCGGAGTGAGAAAGGGACAGGATTGGCTGCCAGCCCCGCGCATCGATGTAAATCGATTCGGAACGACCCATGGTGTGAGCGACCATATATTCAGCCGCCGGGACACCGACAATCGGCAGGAGCTCACTTTCCATGATGTTACCTTGGGATGTGAACTCTTGAAGTTTCTTCATTCAGTTAAAGGTCTATGGAACGCCGCTGGGTTATCCGGCAGCGCGATCATGAGACTTCAAGTAACTGGGTTGCAGGGCTGCGCTTTGCCCTACAACCCATTGAGGGCGAGGTGGGGCAGTGTGTGTGAGCTGGACTCAATTGTTTTGGGACCACTCGAAATTCCAGAGTTTCAGACTTGGGAGCCCAACGCCACGGTGCCACAGTGGCTAACCTTACCGCTAATCAGGCTGTATGGAGCCTTCGGAATAGAAGCCACAGAGCAACGCCGTGCGCAATGGTGGAAGGATGTGCAGGCTAACATCAATTGAAGCTCTTCGATCCAAGTCCAGTTCGCAGCAGCACAAGAACGACGTACGCAAACCACAAGTGAAGTGGTAGACTTTCTACAAATCAGTTCATCAACTTATTGCAATAAGGGGCTTTCATGGCTGTTATCAAGTGCCCAGAATGCGGTGGAAACGTCTCTGATGCGGCCGCTGCCTGCCCACACTGTGGTTACGCCGTTGCGGCGCATGTTCAACGAGAGAAGGAAGCGATTCGACAACATGAATTGCGAGTTCAACAAGCGCAAGCTTCAGCTCGACAAGCCGAAGCGGCAAAAGCCAAAGCAAAGACAAACAGGGTAATTGGCGGAATCGGCGTGGCGCTGTTGATGTCGATGTGCTGCGTCTCGTCACTATGCAACGCTCAAGACGAACACAAGGCACAGGAACAAGCTGATGCGAAGGCGGCGCATCAGGAGCTGAAGAAGAATCAGCGCATCGCAGATACGAAGAAGAACAAAGAGACACACCAGGCGACCCTGTTAAAACAGGTCGAAGAAGCCAAGTTCGGAGAGGCAAAACGTACTCTCGGCCTGCTGAAAGAAGCCTTCCCCAAGGAAGACTGGAGCGGGGTCGAAACCGACATCGCCAACGGCGAGAACCTGACGAGTGCGATGGCGGAACTCGAAACGGCACGCAAGCTGTTGAAGAGCAACGACGTGATCAAAGCTGATGACACCTTTGCACGTGTTGAACAAAAGCTAGGTCAAATCCGCCCCACTGGCGAAGCGCAAACCAAGGATGTGGAGTCCATCAAAGCAAAGGTCGCAAAGGAACGAAAGAGCATCGCAAAGAAGGTTCAGAAAGCTCGCGCGGATAGCGCCAAAGCCGCCAAGGCGGCAGAAGAGCAACGTCGCAAGTGCGGTGACAATACGAAGTGTATCGAAGTGACAGCACAGAAGTTGCACCGAGACTATGAAGCAAACGAGGTACGCGCTGCCCAGAAGTACAAGGACGCCACGCTTGTCATCACAGGACGCATTGAGAGAATCGAGGAATCAGCCATCTTGGCTGTACCACGCGTCACTCTTAAAGCCGGCTACTTGGGGATTTCCATCGACCTGCAAAAGACGGAAGCTGCACAGGTTGCCCAGTTCCGCAAAGGTCAAAAGATTCAAGTCCGTTGCGACCGAGTTGGGACCGTCATCATGGGAAGCCCTACAGTGGACAAGTGCCGATTGCTATCCTGGTGGGAGTAATGCGCGGGGCGTGTTGAGGAGCGCAATCGAATCGTCGTCCCAAAATTGATTGAAGCTTGGTTCGTAGTTATGCAAAACAACGAGGTTAGAGGTGATTAGGGTCACAGGTAGATATGACAACCTGACTGGTGCATTTGCGGTGTTTGAGAATGGATATGAGGTTTGCCAGATCGAGATCGTGTGGCCGGAGATGACGGTCACCCTGCACGACAGCAGTCGCAGAACGATTGACGTCGGCATTGGTGACAACGGCGAGACGAGTTACCGCGACGCCATCAATCTCGCAATCACGGGTTTCGGAAAGAGTGTCGACGAATGGGAGATAGGGCCCAGAACGGAGAACGAACGATGATTGCCGCAGAAGACATTGCCCGGCAGGTGCCGAACGCGGGCTCAGGAAGCGCACTTGTGGAAGAGGGAAGAGTAGTGCTTCGCGATACCGATGGACGTATGGTCTGGGCGGAGATCGAAGATGGGGTTTGGAAAGTTTTCGGCGGCGGAAACGACGAAGAAGATTTGAATCCAACCGTCCCCCTGCAAACCGCCCCTGAAGTTGCTCGTGCACTCGTTCGCAGATTTCTACCGGAAGGGATCTGACTGAATCTAAGTATTAACAGGCGACCAACGCCCAAGGCGAATCTACAGCGTACACTTCATCCTCTTATGCCCAACCCGAAACGGACTCCGGTTTCGGAGCCACAGCCAAATCAGGAGACTCTATGCTAAAAGGACTACTGGGCGCCGCAGGCGAATTGGCCGGAGTGGCCGTCGATGACCCTTCGACCGTCCTTCTCGCCGCCCTCGCAATTGAGCGGTACCGCGATTCGAAGGAACTCGTTGCCACTGACGCGTTCTTGGAAGCAAAACTGGCTCCGTTCGTCGTCGGCACGAACGACATCGAGGAGTTCGCGCTGTTTGGATTTTCGAACTGTTTGCGGATCGACATGCTCGTGACCTTGGCAGGCATCCCCTACGAGATTGTGGTGGACGTGACACCGACGAGCGTCGAATGGGGTAGCTGCTACTCCCTGGACTTCGAGCTGGACATTGTTCACACGCGCTGTCTGAGTACGGCCGCGGGTGTGGCCGGGAAACTCGTGCAGTTCTCCTTGGAGCAGATACCAATGATTGGCGGAATCGTTGCTTTCGCGGCTGAGTTCGCCCTCGGACGAGCCGTACGCACGGTCGGCCTCGGGCGCCTCGTATTGGTGCCGGACCTCGCGACAAACGGGATCCACTTCAGCAACCAACGGTTGACCCTGGACCTGACCAAACGAGACGAGTTGGGCTTTCTGTGGCAGCCTGCGAGCCCTTTGCCAAAAGTGCCGGGCATGCCGCAGCTGGGTATCCCAGGAGCCCCCGAAAGAGTCGCCGACCTTATCCGAATCACGTCCTTGACAAGTTCTCGGGAGGGCCTTGTCTTTGGCGCTGATCTGCATCCAGTGGCGCACACGATTTTCGAAGCAACCGCCGGGGCAGCGAGTTTCAGCCAGAACGGCATTTCTGGCTTGGCGGATTTGTTGCGATGAGTGCACGAAGAGCGGGGGTAGCGTCACTTGGCGGAGACGCTAGTACTCTCGGCGTTGATTCCATTGGCATCGGGTTCCAAACGGGTTATTGCGCGCCTCACCGGAAGTGTGGGCAAAAGGTCGAACTAGGGTAGGTTTCGGAGAACAAAATGCCTTCCAAACACCAGCAGCCAGGATTCGAGTCTACGGAATTGTACGAAATACCTAGAGCTCTCGCACGGTTGATGGTCCTCCCACGTTCGAACGCCATTGCGTTTTACGACGAGCTAAGCCCGGTCTCATACCAATCACGTGGCTCCAACAAGAGCAAATACGAGAATCAGAGTGCCAAGCTGATGCAAGCTCTAAAACAGACTCATCAGGAGGTTTGCCCTTTACCGTTTCATGCGTTTGGCGCAGGTGAAGCCTTCACCGCAACACCCGCGGCGTTCTTTGAACGAGAGCTTGATAGAGCTAAAGACGCTGAAGTGACCAATCAGAGCTTGTTCATGCTCAAGGTGCTGTTTTGTTTAGGCAAAACCGATCCGGAGAAGGACGTGGACAATATGGCCAAATGGTTCATGGACTGTTGGAAAGAGGTGACCGGAATTGATGACGCGGCGATCGGTGACATCCGAGTGATGAAGCATCGATTTACATCTCGAGATGAAGGCGCCGTGGGTTATGGCTTTGGCATGTCCAAAGTTTCGTTGTCCCCGGCGCCGTCGAGCGATTCCGACAATCAACAAACCGAAGCAAAGATGATTCAAGCGTACCATTTAGCGAAAAAGACGGGTTCCCCATCACTCAAAGAGCTGATCGAACGCGCGAACACACTTCATGGGGAGGTCAAATTCGGCTGGGAGTAGCGCAACGAGTTTACATAAGATGTGTTATCGGATCCTAAAATGTAGTACCCATTTAGAAATGTCGTGTTTGTGCAAAGTAGAAATGTCGCCTTTTTGGCGAATTGCACGACGCTGATGCCTCCACCTTCAAACAGGAGGCTTACCTTGATGGGGACCATTTCGATGAGCGGTACTGAGTTAGACCGGTTTGAGCTAATGCGTAGGCTTGACCGAAAGGAATTGCGGCAGACGGATGTCGCCGGATTGATTGGCTTGAGCGTGCGCCAGGTGCAGCGTTTGCTGGCACGTTTTCGGCGCGACGGCGCAGCGGGACTTGTCTCCAAAAAACGTGGGCGACCCAGCAACCGTCGGCTTCCCGACGCGCTTCGTACACAAGCCATGGACCTTGTGCGCGCCCACTACCATGATTTTGGGCCCACGCTTGCGTGCGAGAAACTTGATGCGCGGCATGGCATCCGGGTGTCGGTTGAGACCGTGCGGACATGGATGATAGAATCTGGCCTGTGGGTGCCACGAAAGCTGCGCGAGCGTCAGGTGTTTCAGCCCAGGCAACGTCGGGCATGTCGCGGCGAGCTTGTGCAGATCGATGGGTGTGAGCATGACTGGTTTGAAGGTCGTGGGCCAAAGTGCTCGCTTCTTGTGTACGTGGACGATGCCACGAGCGAGATCGTCCAGATGCGTTTCGTTCGAAGCGAGTCGACGTTTGACTACTTCGAGGCGACGAAGGCGTATCTGAAGGTCCACGGGCGCCCTGTCGCGTTTTACAGCGACCGGCATTCGATCTTCACGAAGGCCAAGAAGCGCGCCAAGGAGTTTGGCGGGTTGACGCAGTTTGGACGCGCGTTGCAGTCGCTCAATATCGACATCCTGTGCGCCCCTACCCCACAGGCCAAGGGCCGTGTGGAACGTGCGCATCTGACGCTGCAAGACCGCCTGGTCAAAGAGCTTCGGTTGGAAGGTATCAACACGATGGACGAGGCCAACGCGTTTGTGCCGACCTACATCGCCATGCACAACGCGAAGTTTGCGCGCGTGCCGAAAAGCACCGTTGACGCCCACCGCCCGCTTCGGCCCGAGGATGACCTGGAGCACGTGTTTTGTTGGCGTGAGCAACGAAAGCTAAGTAGCCAACTCGTGTTGCACTACAAGCGCGTGATGTACCTGGTCGAGAAGACGGATGAAAACCGAGTGCTTCGAAACAAGCGCGTGGAGGTACTGGAATGGCCGGATGGTGAGGTGGAGCTTTGGTACGACGGTCGCAAGCTTGAGCACGCCGTGTTTGACAAGAATCCGCATGTCACGGGCGAGGTGGTCGCACACAAGCGGCTCGGCCACATCTTACGGTACTGTCAGGACATGCAGCGTGAGCGCGACGAGGAGCTATTGAAGAGCTCGAAACTCACGTTGCGTGAGAAAGACCGAATCCGGGAACGCCGACCCACGTGAAGGTCGGCGTGGGGTTACATGTTCCTCGGTCAACACGTTGTGGACTGGTGTTGAATTTCACTCGGTCTCAGGCTCGACAAACTCATAGGCGCCATCTTCGCAAGGTTTGCACGGCGCATCTTTCGGCTGATCGCGACAATAAACCCATCCATCCATGGGACCGTTATCGCTGGAAAAGAAACGAAAATCGCTTGGGGTGGATTCTCGCGAGTACACTGTGTTTTCGTTCCGATCGATGCCGGTTTCTCTGACGACGCACACCTGGGGAAATGTGTTGTCGCTAATGTAACACTCCCCGTCTCGAACTTCGATCGGCTGATAACCGACCATGCCGTAGCAACCGGCATCTTGGCAGGCCTCTTCGTCTTCGTACTTAAGGCATTCTTCGCCGCTCGGCCCGGTGTCGCAACCCGTGAACAAAACAAGGACAAGTATTAGATATCTCATCACTCAACCTCCACGTCGTCGAGGTCTTCCCACGACTCACGATCTGAATCCTCATAGAACCACGCGATACGCACCTTCATTTCGTTGACACCGCATCCTTCTTTGTTGTCACTCGTCACGTCCGCACCGTGGATTCTTAGGCGCCAAGGTGTCCAACCCGAAAAGTCATCATAGTAAATCCGTTCGGCGTTGTTGGATGAACTGTTTGCGGTCCTCGCGATCTGCCACGTCGAACCGACTTTGCGCTCAAGGAACATGTCGATGTCGTCCACAGGCGTGCCTTGTTCGTGCCGTTCGTCAAACCAATACACAACAGCTTTCAACACATCCACGTCGATCTGAATCGCGTTACCACCGTTAAGGGTGATGATGTAATCATCACCGTCTTCAATGCAGGTCGACCAACTGCCCCAAGCCGATGGGTCATCCAGTCCAGCGGTCCCCCGACGGCGCATCTTCAGCCGTCCAGCGCCCCAGCGATTGTGGAAGTAGTTGTTCGCCTTGAAGTCGTTGCCACCTACGATGGCAACTGTGCGGTCGCCCATAAGCAACATGTGCGCATGTAAGACCCCTGGATTATCAATCGCACTGCTACTATTCACGGTGTACCAATCCGCGAATTGAACCGCTGCCCCAGCAACGTACGGGGACGCTGCGCTTGTTCCCTGAAAAGCGCTGTAGCTGCTGTCCCCCCCGCCATCAGCGACCGAGTAGAAGTAACCAGTGCCAACTAGATCGATGATCGCGCGGTTTTGCCCCTCCAACCATGTACCTCCGCGGTCACTGCTGCCCCTAAGATTGGCGGTGCGCACTGTTGTTTCGTTTCCGCTTGCACCAAATGTGTTCAAAGCTCCTACTACAAACGCGCCGATTGCTGCACCAGGCTCTTCAACCGTGCAATCACTGCTGGTGGACGTGAATGCGTTTCCGCCAGCGAAGAAGGTCAGGATGCCCGCCTTGTAGATATCGTTGATCGAGCGGCTAAGGAAATTGGCTCCGGTGCAGGTCATGTCGCCAAATTCATCTGCAATCGACATGTTCAGAATGTGGATGTCGGTGTCGCCAGCAATGTCGTCCAACGCTTGAACGATGTCTGAGTCGTCAGGGGCCCACCAAAACTTGACCTCCGCCTCACGAGCAGCTCCGCTTCGCCGTTCTTGAGTGGTGTAGGTTGTATGATTGGAGTCCTGGTCGTCCGTAAGGTCCCCAACCAGCAACGCGGTTACGGACGTTGCATGGTCATCGGTCCCAGCCGTGCTCCAAGAGATGCAACCTGTCGGAGAGTAATATGGTGCTTGTGTATAGATGTAGTCGCATCGCCGCGCAGTCCAAATGCGATTTGATGTGCCGCTGCCGTCCTTGAAAACCCTGTGGCCGCCGCGCAATAGGCCATGCTCCAGAACCCCAACCAACATCGCCGTCCCCCCGTTGGGGTTTCCTAGATAACCGCCATCAATCATCTGCCGCAATTGATGCCCATCCGCGGCCTCTTCACCGGACACATCATTTCCACGCATCTGTGGAATCGGATCGACCCGCTCAACCAAGGGGTCTAGCAAGATTTCATCGAGCTGTCGCGGGGTGGCCTCAACCATCACACAGAATAGGTTCTTACAACGATACGCCACCGAAGCTCCGGTTTCGGTGATGCGATCGGCGACGGGAACCAGCACGTTTTCGACCGCGAGCCGATGCTCTGCTGCACCGAGCTCACGAACGCGTTTGTAGTCTGACTGTGTGAGCACAGCTTCGGTCGCAATGCGTTCATCGTCTCGAGTCTGTCGGGATTTCAGGCCCGGCGGCTCTGCCACTGACAAAATTACGTGCTTAGAAGATCCGGGCTGCTCCGTATGCCATGAGGTCAACCTCTCTGAAATGCGCTGAACGGAGACCGGTGCTGGCCTTGGCTCTTTGGTGGCTGCATACGCAAGGCGTTCCGCTTCACTGAGTTTCCTGTGCTCAAGCAGTTTGTAGCCAAATTCGCGGACAGCTTCTCCATTCTCCGTCAAGGTATAGCCGCCCTCTCCATAGGCGTACCTTCGCCCTTGAGCATCTTTCGTTGCCAACCCAGCGAACCCTCCTGAGAGCTGCGCCGACTGAAGCGGATGAAAGTAGGGTTGAGAAAGCTGAGAGCTGCGAACAACAGAAGGCTCATTGACCTCAGACTGTGGGTGTGGGTTCTCGTCGTCGGCACAGGCGAGCAATAAACAGCAACATGCGGCCAACAAATAAGGGTTTCTCCTCATGGGTTCCCTCCTCGCTTTCATGGGGACATGGTTCGATCTGGCTCAAACGTTAACAGCATCAATCGTGCCAAACAAATCCACCCAAAAACCAACACTTAGGAGCGCCAGCGGACGCAAAATCTGCATCTGGAACTACAGCGCGCAATGATTTCGCCGGCTACCACACGACATTTCTACTTTGCTAGAAACCCGACACCTTTACTTTGCACCGACATAAAACTGGAGCCATAACAACAACTTAAAGACATGCGGCAGACGTTGCCGGATTGATTGGCTTGAGCGTGCGCCAGGTGCAGCGTTTGCTGGCACGTTTTCGACGCGTTGGATCAGTTGTTGGCCTTGTCTCCAAGAAACGCGGGCGATGGACCTTGTGTGCGCCTACTGTGGCGACGTAGCCCAGTGTACAGCCGTTCCTGGCGCCAGGTGTTTCTTGATTTTCGACGACCAAATTCTTAGTATGACCGCTTCCTGATGATGTGAGGGGAGATTGAAAGCCATATTTGTTCTAGTTTGTTTGATGTTGTGCACCTCAACAGCGCTTGCAGATCCTTCCGACTGCGCCCCCACCGCGGCAACCCACAACACAGACAATCGTATAAAGGTAAAACTCCACGAACAATCGTTCACCAACTGGCTGTACGACGAGAACGGTACCCTCGGAGGATTGACCCTTGACGAAGTGATCGGCGCAACGCTCCATGCTATCGAGGAGTGGAACAAGGGAACCGCCGGGAGGGAGTTTGTTTATGACGGCGTGGTGACATCCCCTAACCCAAGTTGTTCCTATGCGCTCATCCGGGCAGGAGAGTTTGTTTCGGGGGTGTTTCAGGCCTACGATGGCGGCGGCACGAATGCATCTAGCTGCAATGGCGACACGTTTGTGGTTTCTATCCCCAAACGGACTGCATCTGGACAAAACCGCAACTGGGTGCCAGGTGACCCTAGCGGGGTCAACCAAGGCCCAAACTGGGATTTGCAAGCATGGTTGACTCACGAGGTCGGGCACGGAACTGGCGTCGGCGATGCTCTAACTGCCAATGGAGTCATGAACAGCAACAACATCCGCGATGTTATGGAGGTGGATGTCGATTGCACAGAGGTGTATTACGACGACCCACAACCGCGGTCGCTCGACTACTCGACCATGAGCTTCAGCTCCGGTACATACTCCACAACGACATTGTCAACATCTGTGTGGGGACGAGCGGGAGGTGTGACCGCAGGAGGCGGCAGCGGCTCGCCAAATAAATTTCGAGGCGTCACAATCGGCAATTCAGGGCTTTGGGCTGACAAGTATTCTAGCGGACAATTGTACTTGGGAGGCGCCACAGGATTTGTTCCTGTGCC
>JAUIBR010000055.1 GCA_030427705.1 bacterium
CCAGTGGGCGGCATCAAGCGGCCGGGTGCCGCCGTCTGGGCCGCGCTGGTCTCGACACATCTGCAGGACGCGCTCCGGCGCGCCCTTGACGTTGATGCAGGCATGGCCTTCGTGGTCGTGGTGGAGGACGGCGGCGGCTCCGTGGACGACGCCGGGGAGGTGGCGGTCGTCGACGGGGACGGGTCCGGCGTCGCGGTGTCGTCGCTGCAGCCAGCGCCGATGAACACAAAAAGAGATAGGACTGCAAGGCAGCGTTTCATAGGTCACCTAAAGACATTAATTATTGCGGGCGTGTTAATAGGGAAAACTGGCTCGAAATTCAAGCAAATCAAGCAGCGCGATTAAGCGGCTTCCCCTTGCCGGGTGGCGTCCAGAAGCGTGGGCGCTCCTCGCCGAAGGTGTAGTGGTCGTCGTCGCCCAAGCAGCCCAGCAGTTCATAGGGGTGTGCGAGAGCGTCGTGGGTGTCGTTGATGCCAAAGCTAGCGGTCAGGCCGTCATCGATGCGCTCGTCGTAGGAAAAGCGCACGTGGAGCATCTTGCGGATCACCACTTCACCATCTTCGACGACCGCCTTTTCCTCGATCTTGCCGTACATGATGAAGAGCGGCGCGGTCCCATGCTCGTAGAGGTGGTGATAGCCAGCACCCATCCCAACACTTCCCAGGTTGGCGATGAAGATGCTCGTGTACATCGGGTCATTCTCGATGAAGGACCCTGGCAGAAGATTGAAGTAATCCAACGCTCGGAACAGCTTGAATGCGACCTTAAACACGGGTCGCGGCAACATGTTGAAAAGGTCGAATTCCTTGTCTGCGTATGTGCGCTTTTCCGACCGCTCAACATTGATCTTGGCGCTGACCCGTTCCGTCACGGACTTAATCGTGTCGCCCGCTTGCATCGGTTCTTTCACCGTAGCGATCTTGGATTTGGCGTCCTTTCGTTTTCGCTTCATCGAGAACGTCAGCGAAGGTTGTTTCCGCTGATACATACGATGACCCAGGATGAACTTGTCCATCGCTGGATTCTGAATCAGCGCGCGACCCTGCGCCGCCACGATGACGTCCATCATCGTCGCCCCAAATTTCTCGTTTGCTTCATCAACGTAGCGCAGCAGCTCTTCGGCTGGCACGTAGTCGTCGAAATACACCACCGACTCATTTCGGGTCGGCATGATGTACCACATGATTCGACGATAGGGGTGGTGGTCGGTAATCAGCGTGCCGTCTGGTCGGGAGGTCTTCATATGGGCGAGTGCCCACAGGACAAAGAGCGCGACTGGCACGAGAAAGTAAGGTTCGAGCAAGAACCCAGGTAAGCTATCCATTCCATTTCTCCATTTAACGCGCCAGAAACTGCCAGACTGCCACGAGGTTGGCAAGTCACGCGGTGTTCCGACCTAACGGTCGAAAACGTTAGGTTTTCCGTTGGCGTAGCGAATCCGATCCAGCGTCTTCAATGGCGAGAGGAATGCCCACTCTTGATACTTGTAGATTTTGCAACGCTTCCCGAAGTAGGCCTCGCGATCCAAGATCGCATTCACAGCGCGTTTCGCGGCTTCGTTTGCGGCCTCCATCGTCGCAAGGTCGGTGTTGGTTCGAATGTAGTCCGATGCCACATAGAAATTCGGTGTGCCCAGGTCGGCGTGCGGTCGGTACTGCAACGTGTCCGCTACGTTGATCAATAGCGGTTCCAGATTCACCACCTGCGATGGATTCGGAAATGTGATCGAATCATCAAGGAACCAGTGCAAGACATTGGCGTCCTCGAGCTCGTGCACAGCATCGTCGTTAAGGTGCCGTTTCAGTTGGTCCCAGACCTCTTCGCGAATCTCGTCTGCGGTACAATTCTTCGCAGGTTTGGGGTGCAGCACCCCAGGGGTTTCCCAGTCCGAAATGCAGATCGACAAGATTCCGTCGACGGTTCCATCTCCATATTCGCTCAAGTCTACATCTGGCCAGAACTGGGCCTGCGAGATCGATGTCAGCGCCCATTCCGAGTCCAAGAACAGCCCGTGACCGCGGGATAGCTTGACGTCCTTGTCCAGGTAGAACTGGATTCCGTTCATCCAAGCGGTTTTTAGTTTGTCCAAATCGCCCAGTGCTGGGGCGGCATTGAGTAGCTGAGGAGTCAGCAACTGTTGCATCACCTCCACCGGAATCGCGGCAATATAGTGATCCGCGTCAATCTCTCGTGTTCCGCCAAGATGCTGAACAACAGCGCCCGTTACTCGATTGCCGTCCGATTTCAGCTCGACCAATGGAGCCTCAAGGTAAAGATCGACCCCTTGCTGCTGCAGGTGCGATACCCACGGATCCAACCACACATCGTTTGTCGGGCCGTTCATCAGGCTGTCGACCACCGTCTGCGGCTGGAACAGGTGCTTGAGCATCTGGATATAGATGGTGGCGATGGTCCGCGTGCTTCCTTCCTTCGACTGCATTGCCACGAGGCTGCGCGTGACCCCGTCGGCCAGGAACGCCTTGAAAGCCTGCCCGTTCTGATCGGTGTGGATGAAGTCATACCAGGGAACTTTCTCCCACTGGTGCTCGCGACGCTCATCGCAGCTCGTCACGAACACAAAGATTCGCCAAGCGAACCGAAGGGTCTCCAAGGGAGGGATTCCGATTCCGCCCCCAAAGATCGCGTCAAACAGTCGTTCAAACTCGTCGATCGAGTCCGGGAACTCGGCAGGAAGTCGCAACTCTGAGTCATTCTCCCGAGCCAGGAGCATCTCGGTCGTTGCCGTCAGGTTGTCGTAGACCGTGCCTCCGGCAAACGGAATGTCGTCGAGCGTGTCAAACAGGTGCTCGTAAAACCCAGGAAAAAAACGGAACCCGTGTTCCCCAGGCAGCGGCTTGCGACCCGGCGTTGCGGAGTTCGGCACGTCGATGCTGCGCGCTTTGCCACCATACCATGCCCGTGCCTCGTAGATTTCGACTTCGAAGCCTCGTTTGACCAATTCGTGTGCAGAGCTGAGCCCCGCGATTCCACCACCAAAGATAGCGACTTTTTTGCCCATAGTTCTGCTTTAACGGCGGTCTAAACGAGCCGCTCGATCACCGAGAGATACTGGCCGCGAACATTCGACCATTTGTGTTTTTCCAAATCGATTTTCGGCGCTTTGCGAACGTCTTCTATCGAATCAGCCAAATTGTAGATTTCTTCAGCGAGAGTCTCGGTTTCTGTCGCGAAATCGTCAACCTCGGATTGATACAGGCAATGGGGCGGGTAGAGCTCAGGATAGACCAATCGCGCCGGCAGAAGAGGGCGGCAGCCCATCATCGCGGCCTCCATCACCGACAGACCATAGAACTCGTGAATCGAGGTCGAGACGACCACATCATTTGAAGCCACGATATTACGGTATTGGCTCAAATCCTCTTGGTACCCCCAATGGTCGATGACCTCTCCAAGTTCATCGCGCGCTGTATCAAAACACTCTGGGTGCTTCCGGAAAGACTCGCCCAACACATTGAGTTGAATGTTCGCTCCAGAAGCGATGGCCGCCTTCGCGGCATTGAAAAACCGGTCTGGAGCTTTGTCGTACTCCCATCGGTGATTCCACAGGAGCTTCAACGGACCCATTACCGCAGCTTTCTGGGGGAAATGCGAATCGTCTACGCCGACCGGAACCAAAGCGGAACGCTCAACGACTACATCCGCGACGTTGGACGGGACATGGTCGGGCATCATCGCCAGCATCGATTGAGTGCCTTGCACGAAGCTGGTCCGATTGTAATCAGAGTTGAAGACGTTTAGGTCAGAGGCCAACGCGGTGAAGATGTTCGTAACCTGCAATTGAACGAGGTGTTTTTGCTTTGGTGACGCGGGATACACGAACTGATTTTCATGCCAGTAGGTTATCCAGGGAACGTTACGTAGCGCCGGAACCATTGCGCGTAATGGTGCGACGTTCACCATCGACGTCGCGATCACCAGATCCCAAGGTTGGCTCAACGTGTCGTAGTGTTCACCCCAAATGGAGAGTGCATTTCCGCGCGCACGCCAACGAAAGTGGCGGGGCGGCAGGGCGATGGTTTCGAATTCGAAAGGGAGTGTGACCAACTGCTGCCGCCAGCGTTTGTGCGAGGCAGCGTCGTACCCGGAGAGGACCAGGATGCGCATTAAGGTTTGGCAGCAGGCTTCTTGGTCTCTTCTTTCGCTGGCTCGGGTTCAGGTGCCGGAGCCTGAGGTGCCTCTTCCTTCAGCGAGACTTTGACACCTTTTTCAGCCGCCAAATCCGTGACTGCAACAACCTGTGCGTTTGGGGCGCCCGGCGCGGCGTGAATCTCCAAGACCTGCATCGATGTCACTGCCGCGTCGAGCGCTGCACTGATTTGGTCGATCGTCTTGGGGTTGGACTCGATCTGGTACGAACCGTCAGCCATAACTTCGACGATCAAAGGGCTGGCCGGTTTTGGTTCGGGCTTTGGCTTTGGCTCAGGCTTGGGCTCGGATTTGGTCGCTTGGCCTTTGATCGGGTCTCCGCCGACCTCAGTGGCACCGCTGGTCGCATAGATTACACCGGTGTCTCCACCCTCTTGTAGTCTACGGGTCGACTCCGCGGCGTCACGAGCAACGTCTTCGCCTTTCTCAGCCTCAGGACCGGTGGTTTGAGGCTGCGTCGCACATCCAGCGAGGACGAGAAATAAGCTGGCAATCAGAATTTTCATGATCAACTCAAACAAAAAAAACGGCGACACATCGGTGTCGCCGTCTGAATGGCCTCTCTAGCAGGTCGATTAGAGACGTGGTGAGTAGTACTCGACCACGAGTTGTTCTTCGACCTGGACAGGTACATCTTCGCGATCCGGAACGGCCGTCATCGTACCTGTAAGGGTCTTGCTGTCAAAGGTCAGATAGGTCGGCATACGCAGCTGAGGCGATGCGATCGATTCTTGGACCGAGACAAGGTTGCGGCTCTTTGGTCGAACCGAGATTTCTTGGCCAGGCTTCACGCGGTACGAAGGTCGGTCCGTTTTGCGGCCGTCGACCATGATGTGTCCGTGCGTGACGATCTGGCGAGCTGCTGGAATCGTTGGGGCAAGGCCGAGTCGGAACACGACGTTGTCCAAGCGTGATTCCAAAAGACGGAGCAGAACTTTACCTGCTGGGTCTTTCGAGCGGATAGCTTCTTTGAACAGATTTCGAAGCTGCTTCTCGCTGATGCCATAGTTGTAACGAAGCTTCTGCTTCTCATAGAGCTGCTTCTTGAACTCGCTGAACTTTTGACGGCCTTGGCCGTGCTGTCCAGGAGGGTAAGGTCGGTCAGCTACTTTGCGCGTCAGGCCTGGGAGGTCACTTCCAAGGCGACGAGTAATTCGAAGTCGGGGTCCGCGATAACGTGCCATAATTCTTAACTACGTTCTAAATCACTAGAGTTTATCAGCCATTCAATACTCCCCACCGATTTTTGGTCGGCGATGGAGGGGGCAGAACATATCAGAAAAAATTGGGGGCGCAAGCGCTTTCTAGGATCATTGCAGCATCATCGCATCGCCGATGTAATCGACCTCGTCTGGATCGAACGATCCTTCGCGCTCGTCCTCCACCGCGCAACGCAACGCCGCCATCGCAGCCCGCTCTACAACGACACCTGCAACATCCAAAGCGACTGTAACCGAGGCCGGATTGATTGGCGTACCCACGCTCACCGTTCGGACCTCCGTGCTGAGATCGGCGATCGCTTGTGGGACGAGATCGGCATCCACGATCACAATTCCGTAGGAATCTTGAGGATCGAACGTGTTGGGTTTTTGCCACGTGACGCCATGAATCCACGGCTCATCCGTCGGCGGTTCGCCGTTCGGGGTAACGCCGATGACTTCATAGCCAACGGCCACTCCGTATCTGGCCACTTCTGAGCCGATCGCTGTGTGCGCGCCGATCACGGCGATTTTTAAGATGTAGGACATTGAGACCACTTGAGGGTTCATGTAGTATACGGCTGCATTTCTAACATCCTACGCCCTGCGGATTCAAAGAAATTCAGGGGCAAATGTCGTACAACTATGGCGCAGTACATACCCATAGGCTCCCCTGTGAATGCCGTTGAAGAAGAAGGCATTCGGATGCTTCGCGACGAGCTCCCCGATCATTACGTGGTGATCGGGAACTTTGAGCTTCAGCCTGCGAATCGGCGAAATACCTTGGAGTATGACGCGGTCGTCGTCGGTGAATACGGCATTTGGGTCGTCGAAATCAAAGGATGGGGAGGCAAGATTTCTGGTGATATTCGGCGATGGAGTTTGGATTGGGGACCCGTCGAGAATCCTCTGATTCGGACCGAGATGAAAGCCAAAGCCTTGCGTCATTTCTTGGTGACGCACTGTGGTGGCCTTCCGGACGATGTGTTCTGTGAATCTGCCGTCTTTCTTCCGCTACCTGTGGACATCACGTTGGACGACCCACGTCGGGACAAAGTGATCCATGGCGAGAGCATTTGGCGATTCTTCGACGACCAGAAACGAATCGAGGAGCTTGGCCCAGGCCCGCTGCTCGATGGACCGCTACGGGATAGATTAGTGGCCTGCATCACGCCTGCCGTGACTGAGCCACAGGACAGATTTGAGATTCGGGGGTACGACATCGAAGCGGAATTGAGCCGCGAGGACGTGCCGTATCGCGAGTTCGTCGGCCGCCACAAGATGTTGAGCAGTCGGAACAAGGTGCGGATCAAGCGGTTCGAGATGGATCCGCTCATGCCCAAGAAGGATCGTCAGGCATCCTACAACCGGATCATGCGCGACATGGAGGCATTGGGGCGGCTCGAAGAGAATCCCTACGTCGCTCGTGCCTATGACGTTATCCAAGATCGAACAAACAAACTGGTGTTTTATCTGGTCACGGAGTGGGTAGGGCCCAAAACCCTGAGTTCCTATATCGAAGGGAACGCCGAAGATGAGCAGGTGAACGGATTTGAAATCTGCTCGCACCTTCTACGCGCGATCTCATATCTGCATTCGCAGGGAATCATGCATCGCAAGCTCCATCCAGGCGTGGTCTTTTTGGTGCCAGACCGGAGTGTTCCTCTGAAACTCGCTGATTTCGACTACGCTCGAATCGCGACACTTCCTTCGATCGCAACGGACCTGAACGAATTGGCGACCGTCGGATACACGGCGCCAGAGATCTACGTTGAACAGCGTGATGACTATGACCATGGCGTAGACATCTATGCGATCGGCGTCATGATGGTCGAAGTCCTGCTACGCCAACGACTTATGACCACGCTCGAGGATGTTCTGCAGCATCGAGCGATTTGGGATTCCACACGAAACCAATTTGACGAGGAATTAAGATCGGTTCTCGATCGTTTCCTCGCTCCTGATCCAAATGAGCGGAGGCCGGATATGGACCATGCTCTGCGGGTCTTTGATGAACGCGCGAAAAAGATCTGAAAACCATTTGACAACTGGCAAATTCATTGCATAGGTTCTACGCCTTCAAATCCGGGTCCGAAATTGGCCCGAAAATTGAAAGAGCGGTGGCAACCTTCAGGGGCAACAGACTCAGTAATCGGCGAAACAACAGCATTATCTAAGCTGGGTTCTCGCCATTTTCACAATACGACATCGAGGGTCTCCATACCGTCGACGCGGCATTCGTGTCCGGTATATGGGGGCCTTTCCATGTTTTTGAACACGTTTCTCTACGCGGCCGTTTTGGTCCAACAGTAGGAGAGAAGATGGCTCGAGCGATAAAAGCGAATTTCCGCGCTCGTAAGAATTACGGGACGATCAAAAAGGTCGTCGACATTCCAAACCTAATCGATATTCAGAAGCGATCTTACGAAGACTTCATGATGCGCAATATGGAGGCCGATGAGCGTCCAGATGTGGGTCTGCAGCATGTCTTCAAGAGCGTTTTCCCAATTCGGGCATTCAACGACACCGCGACGCTCGAATTCGTCAGCTACTCGATCGGCGAACCCAAGTTCGACATTCGAGAGTGCATCGCACGCGGCATGACCTATCAGGCGCCAATCTTGGTCCTGATTCGATTGGTGATTTGGGACGTTGATGAAGATGCGGATATTCGCACGATTCGCGACGTCAAAGAGAAGGAAGTCTACTTCGGTGAGATCCCACTGATGACGCCATCCGGCACTTTCGTCATCAATGGCACCGAACGTGTCATCGTCAGCCAGCTCCACCGCTCGCCTGGCGCTTTCTTCAATCACGACAAAGGCAAGAGCCACTCGTCGGGTAAGTTCCTCTACAGCGCACGCGTCATCCCCTATCGCGGCTCGTGGTTGGACTTCGAGTTTGATGCAAAAGACATCCTGCATGTCCGCATCGACCGCAAGCGCAAGATGCCAGCAACGATCTTGTTGCGCGCGCTTGGATACTCGACGGAAGAGCTTCTCAACCTCTACTACGACACCGAGAAGATCTACATCGACAAGAAAGATGGGTTCTTCAAAGCTGTCGACCTCGACATTCTTCCTGGTCAGGTTGCCTCGACCAATATCGAAGATAACGAGGGCAAGACCATCGTGAAGAAGGGTAAGAAATTCACCCGCTCCGCGATGCGCAAGCTCACCAAGGCCGAAATCGACCGCATTCCTCTCCTTGAGGAAGACGTCATCGGCAAGGTTGCTTCGGAAGACATCTACGACCTGTCGACCGGTGAAGTCCTCGTTGATTGCAACGAAGAGCTCACGGAAACGACGCTCGAGAAACTTCGGGACCACGGCATCGAGGAATTCTCGGTGCTGTTCATCGACAACCTGAACTCGGGTCCATACCTGCGCAACACCTTGCTGGCTGACAAGATCGACAGTCCAGACGAGGCCGTTTTGGAAATCTACCAGCGTCTGCGACCTGGGGATCCTCCAACCGAGGAGCAGGCACAGGCACTGTTCGACAACCTCTTCTTCGCGGCTGAGCGATACGACCTCTCGAAGGTGGGTCGCCTCAAGCTCAACTACAAATTCCACCGCCACATTGTTGAGCCGCTGGAAGACCGTGAACAAGAACTCGAGAAGGAACTTGAAACTGCAACGGGTAAAGCTGCAGAGAAGCTGCAAGCAGAACTCACCGAGGTTCAAGAGCAACTCGACCCATGGCGCATCCAGACGCTTCGCGAAGAAGACATCATGGAAGCCGTCCGTTGGTTGATCGAACTTCGTAACGGCCGCGGAACCATCGACGATATTGACCACCTCGGTAATCGTCGTGTCCGAACGGTCGGTGAACTCCTTGAGAATCAGTTCCGCATCGGTCTGGTTCGCATGGAGCGTGGCATCAAAGAGAAGATGAACATGTCTCAAGAGATTGAGACGTTGATGCCTGACGACCTCATTAATGCAAAGCCTGTCAGTGCCGTGATCAAAGAGTACTTTGGTTCCAGCCAGCTTTCGCAGTTCATGGACCAAACCAACCCACTTTCGGAAGTCACGCACAAGCGTCGTCTTTCGGCATTGGGACCTGGAGGTCTTACTCGCGACCGCGCTGGTTTCGAGGTGCGTGACGTTCACGTGACTCACTACGGCCGGATTTGCCCGATTGAAACGCCTGAAGGTCCAAACATTGGTCTGATTGCGTCGCTTTCGACTTATGCTCGAATCAACGACTACGGCTTCATTGAAACGCCGTATCGTCGTGTGCGAGATGGCAAAGTTTCGGCGGATGTTCGCTTCTACAGCGCGTTGGAAGAGCAAGCCAACGTCATCGCTCAGGCCAACGCCCTGATCGAAGATGATGGCACGTTCAAAGACGAGTTGGTCGCAGCCCGTGAAGGCGGCGACCCAACGATGGCACAGCCAGAAGCTGTGACCCTGATGGACGTCAGCCCAAATCAGCTCGTCAGCGTCGGTGCTGGTCTCATTCCGTTCCTCGAGAACGATGACGCCAACCGTGCTTTGATGGGATCGAACATGCAGCGCCAAGCAGTACCTTTGGTGAACACAGATTCGCCGCTGGTCGGTACGGGTCTTGAGCACGACGTGGCTCGTGACTCGGGCGTGACCGTGGTTGCAAAGCACAGCGGTTGGGTCGAGTCGGTTGACGCCGAACGTATCGTCGTTCGACCAGAGCAGTCGGACAACGACCTGTTCGTGAAGCCTGACATCTACAAGATGACCAAGTTCTCGCGTTCAAACCAGGCAACCTGCATCAACCAGAAGCCCATCATCGATGCTGGCGACTGGGTCGAGAAAGGTGAGATCATCGCTGACGGTCCTTCGACCCAACGCGGTGAACTGGCGCTGGGCCGCAACATCGTGGTCGCGTTCATGCCTTGGGGCGGATACAACTTCGAGGACTCGATTCTCATCAGTGAGCGTCTGGTCAAAGAAGACGTCTACACCTCGATTCACATCGAAGAATTCGAGTGTGTCGCTCGTGAAACGAAGCTGGGTTCGGAAGAAATCACCCGCGACATTCCAAACGTCGGCGAAGAAGCGCTGGCCAACTTGGACGACAGCGGCATCATCCGAATCGGTGCTGAAGTTGGCTCGCAAGATATCCTGGTTGGGAAGATCACGCCGAAGGGCGAGACGCAGCTTTCTCCTGAAGAGAAACTGCTCCGCGCAATCTTCGGTGAGAAAGCCGGTGACGTTCGCGACACCTCGCTGCGTATGCCTCCAGGCACCATCGGTACCGTTATCGGCGCTAAGGTGTTCGCACGTGAAGATGTGCAGAAGGACGAGCGTACGACCCAAATCGAAGACGCTGAGGAAGCCAAGCTTCTGAAAGACCAGAACGACGAGATTCGAATCCTCCGTGATGCTGCGTACCGCAAGATGCGCCAGCTTCTGGAAGGCAAGAAGATCAAAGGCAACCTCACGGATGAAACCAAAACGGTTCTCATCAAAGAGGGAAGCAAGCTTACGGCAAAGACCCTCGACGAGGTTCCACGCCGTTACTGGGCCGACATCATCGTTGATGATGCGACCAGCGATAAGCTCATGCAGATCTTGGCCGACGTCGAAGACCAGATTCTGGTCATTCGCATGGCGTACGGCGATAAGATTGAGAAGCTGCGTAAAGGCGACGAACTGCCACCTGCAGTTATCAAGATGGTCAAAGTCTACGTTGCCATTAAGCGCAAGCTTCAGGTCGGCGACAAGATGGCTGGACGTCACGGTAACAAAGGTGTCATCAGCCGCATTCTTCCAGAAGAAGACCTGCCATTCCTTGAGGACGGCACGCCAGTCGACATGGTTCTCAACCCACTGGGTGTTCCAAGTCGTATGAACGTCGGTCAGATTCTGGAGACGCACCTTGGTTGGGCCGCGAAGAACATGGGTATCCGCATCGGTGAGATGCTGGAAGAGGCTGGCAAAGAGAAGAATCTCCGCGCCTACCTTGAGTCTGTGTTCCACAACGAGAACCACCAGGAGATTCTCAAAGACCTCGACGAAGATGGCCTTCGCGAATTCGCGAAGACCTGCTTGGGCGGTGTTCACATGGCGACGCCAGTGTTCGACGCTGCTCCAGAGCCGGTGATTCGCGACATGCTTGAGAAAGCAGGCGTGTCTCGAACTGGTCAGTCGGTGCTCTTCGACGGTCGTACCGGCGAAGCATTTGAGAACGATGTCACCGTTGGTGTCATGTACGTGCTCAAACTGCACCACTTGGTCGACGACAAGATTCACGCACGTTCGATCGGACCGTACAGCTTGGTCACGCAGCAGCCGCTGGGTGGTAAGGCGCAGTTCGGTGGTCAGCGACTGGGTGAGATGGAAGTCTGGGCTATTGAAGCTTATGGCGCCGCTTACACCCTGCAGGAGTTCTTGACCGTGAAGTCCGATGACGTTCAAGGCCGAACCCGAATTTACGAGTCGATCGTGAAGGGTGAGTTCACCTTGGATCCAGGCCTTCCCGAGAGCTTCAACGTTCTGGTCAAAGAGCTTCACGCTCTGTGCCTCAACGTCGAGCTGCTCGAGAACGTAGCGTAGACAGACTGAAAGAAACGAATCGATAGAAACCGCCAGGTAATCTGGCAGATACGATAGTGGTCGCAGCGCGGCCCACGGAGGATACCTTGAGTAAGGACATCTTCAGCTTTTTCGAAAAACCAAAAGACCCACTTAGCTTCTCGGCGATCCGTATCGGAATCGCCAGTCCAGAGAAGATTCGCGAGTGGAGTCACGGTGAAGTTAAAAAGCCAGAGACCATCAATTACCGTACGTTTAAGCCCGAGCGGGATGGTCTGTTCTGCGCCAAAATCTTTGGTCCTGTGAAGGATTACGAGTGCATCTGCGGCAAGTACAAGCGCATGAAGCACCGTGGCGTGGTTTGCGAAAAGTGTGGTGTTGAAGTGATTCAGTCCAAGGTTCGCCGTGAGCGCCTTGGCCACATCAACCTCGCAACGCCAGTTGCACATATTTGGTTCCTGAAGAGCTTGCCATCACGTATCGGCAACCTTTTGGATATCACGCTTAAAGACCTCGAGAAGGTCCTGTACTGCGTGGCTTACATCGTCACCGATCCTGGCCTCACACCGCTCGGCCAAGGCGAAGTGCTCAGTGAGCAGAAGTACATGGAGTACTACGAGGCTTACGGCGACATCTTCACCGCGAAGATGGGTGCTGACGCGATTAAGGAACTCCTGGCTGACCTCGATGTCGAGCGCATCGCCATGGAACTCCGCGCGGAAATGAAGGAAGCCACGAGCGAAGCAAAGCGCAAGCGCATCGCTAAGCGGCTGAAGATTGTTGAGGCTGTTCGCGACTCGGGTAACGACCCGCAGTGGCTGATCTTGGACGTCATTCCTGTGTTGCCACCAGACCTGCGTCCACTCGTTCCACTCGACGGCGGTCGCTTCGCGACGTCCGACTTGAACGACCTCTACCGTCGCGTCATCAACCGTAACAACCGCTTGAAGAAGCTTCTGGAACTTCACGCTCCAGAAATCATCATCCGCAACGAGAAGCGCATGCTTCAAGAAGCTGTTGATGCCCTCTTCGACAACGGTCGTCGCGGCAAGACCATCACCGGTCCGAACCGTCGCCCACTCAAGTCGCTCAGCGACATGATTAAGGGTAAGCAAGGTCGTTTCCGTCAGAACTTGCTCGGAAAACGTGTCGACTACTCGGGTCGTTCGGTCATCGTCATTGGACCTGCGCTTAAGCTTCACCAATGCGGTCTTCCAAAGAAGATGGCTTTGGAGCTGTTCAAGCCGTTCATCTACAACAAGCTCGAAGAGCGTGGACACGTCACGACCATCAAATCTGCAAAGAAGATGGTCGAGAAAGAGAAGGCCGAGGTCTGGGATATCCTGGACGAAGTCATCAAAGAGCACCCAGTGCTCCTCAACCGCGCTCCAACGCTTCACCGCCTTGGTATCCAAGCGTTCGAACCGATCTTGGTCGAAGGTAAAGCTATCCAAGTTCACCCGCTTGTCTGCGCTGCTTACAACGCTGACTTCGACGGTGACCAGATGGCCGTTCACCTTCCACTGTCGCTCGAAGCACAGATGGAAACCCGCGTTCTGCTTCTCAGCACGAACAACATCCTGTCGCCAGCACACGGCGGTCCCATCATTGGGCCCACGCAGGATATCGTGCTTGGTTGCTACTACATGACTCGTGAGCGTCCGTTCGCGAAGGGTGAGTACAAAGAGGACGAAAAAGGTCTTCCAACGCAAGGTGTCTACGCAAGCCCAAGCGAAGTTCGGATGGCATTCGATGCTGGCGAACTTCACCTTCAGGCGCGCATCAAGGTTCGCATCAACGGCGAAATGGTCTTCACGACCACCGGCCGCTTGCTGATGTACGAAGTGGTTCCGGATTCGGTCGACTTCAAGCACGTCAACAAAGAGATGTCGAAGAAGGCACTCGGTAAGGTCATCGACGCTTGCTTCCGCCGTGCGGGCGCAAAAGCAACGGTGCTCCTCGCTGACGCGATTCGGTCGATTGGTTACGAATACTCCACGCTCGCCGGCGTCTCCATTTCGGTTAACGACATGGTGATTCCGGGTCGCAAGTGGGAGATTGTCGACAAGGCGCGTGCCGATGTCGCCAAGATCGAAGACGACTACACCGAAGGTCTCATCACCGATGGTGAGCGATACAACAAGGTCGTCGACATCTGGGCCAACGCAACGGAAGAAGTTGCTAGCCAAATGTCGCAAGATATCTCGACCCAGCGATTCGAGAGCGACAAAGGTGAAGAGCTCACCGAGAAGTCGTTCAACTCGATTTTCATCATGGCCGACTCCGGTGCTCGTGGTTCTGCTCAGCAGATGCGCCAGCTGTCCGGTATGCGTGGTCTGATGGCCAAGCCATCTGGTGAGATTATCGAGACGCCGATTACGGCTAACTTCCGTGAAGGTCTGACCGTGCTCGAGTACTTCATCTCGACTCACGGTGCGCGTAAAGGTCTTGCGGATACCGCTCTGAAGACCGCGAACTCCGGTTACTTGACGCGTCGCCTTGTCGACGTCGCCAATGACTGTGTGGTTCGTGAGATGGACTGCGGAACGCTTGACGGCGTTGACATGACGGCTCTCTACGAGGGTGGTCAGGTCATCGAGTCGCTGCCAGACCGTATCTTGGGTCGTGTTGCTCTTGAGCCTATCTGGGACCAAGACGACAACATCCTTGTCGATGCGAACGACGAGATTGACGAAGTCAACGCTCGAGCCATCGAAGATGCTGGCATTGAGCGCGTTCGAATTCGTTCAACGCTCACCTGTCAAACCCTGGATGGTGTTTGCGCACTCTGCTACGGACGTGACCTTGCACGTGGTCGTATGACCAACGTCGGTGAAGCGGTCGGAACGATTGCAGCACAATCCATCGGTGAGCCAGGTACCCAGCTTACGATGCGTACCTTCCACATTGGTGGTATTTCGACCCTCCGCGTCGAGCAGTCTTCTCACGAAGCTCGCACGACTGGTTCGGTCAAGCTGCACAACGTTAACTTCGTTGAGCGTGAAGACATGGGCCGCAAGGCACTCATCGTCATGGCGCGTAACGGCGAAGTATCGGTTCATGACGAGCAAGGTCGCGAGAAAGAGCGCTACCCACTCGTCTATGGTGCACGTTTGTACTTCAATGACGGCGACGAGATTAACTCCGGCGATATCATCGCTGAGTGGGAACCTTTCGCGACGCCAGTTCTTACCGACAAACTCGGTATCGTGAAGTTCGAAGACGTCATCGAGGGTGTCTCGATGGAAGAGCGCTACGACGAGAATACGGGTCTGTCTCGTAAGGCTATCGTCGAAAGCCGCGACTCGACGGTTCGACCTCGAATCATCGTTCGTGAAAACAAGAAAGGCGGAAAGCAGCTTGCTAGCTTCTTCCTTCCTGTTGGCGCTCAGATCTTCGTGCAAGAAAACACCGAATGTGAAGTCGGCCAGATTCTGGCGAAGATTCCTCGTGAAACCACGAAGAACAAGGACATCACCGGTGGTCTCCCTCGTGTTGCCGAGCTTTTCGAAGCGCGTAAGCCGAAGGAGCACGCGATCATCTCCGAGATTGACGGTGTCGTCTCGTACGGCAAAGAGTCGAAGGGCAAGCGTACTGTCGTCGTCACGCCAGAAGTTGGTGAGCCAAAGTCCTACGCAATTCGCAAGGGCAAGCACATCACGGTTCTGGAAGGCGATTACGTCCGCTCCGGTGAGCCACTCATGGAAGGCTCCGAGAACCCGCACGACATTCTGCGCGTCAAAGGTCGCAAAGAGCTGTCGAAGTACATGGTGGATGAGATTCAGGAGGTCTATCGACTTCAGGGTGTGCGTATCAACGATAAGCACATCGAGATCATCGTCCGTCAGATGCTCCGCAAGGTTCGCATCGTCGACGTTGGGGACACTGAGTTCCTTACCGACGAGCAGGTTGAGCGCTCGATCTTCGAGGAAGTCAACCGACGCGTTCGCGAGCGCGGTGGTCGCCCAGCGGTCTTCCAAGACTTGCTGCTTGGTATCACCAAAGCATCGCTCTCCACGGAGTCGTTCATCTCAGCATCCAGCTTCCAGGAAACCACCAAGGTTCTCACGGAAGCAGCGCTGGCTTCGAAGGTCGACCATCTTCGCGGTCTCAAAGAGAACGTCATCATGGGACGCCTTATCCCAGCCGGTACGGGTGCTACGCAGTACCAACGTCTACGACACACCGTCGACCAGCCAGAAGAGCTGCCAGACGAGCTGGTTCGTAAGTACGGAACGGCGGACGAGGAACTTGCCGCAGGCGAGTAATCCAAGGGTTTCAAGAAACAAAAAGAGCGGGTCGATGACCCGCTCTTTTTTTGTTTTCTGTCCGTCTAGAACGTGGTGATAAATCCCACGCCTGCGCTGTCTTTGTCGAAGGTCGGGTAGAACGCCGAAGTCGACTCGGAATCTGAGGCGAACATCAAATCGTAGATCAGGAGGGCTGCGCCCACCGTCGCGACGCCAACGCCTGCGAACAACAAGATCTGGCCCGTGGATTGGCTGCCTTCGATATCACTCTTGAGTGATTCTGCCTCGTCCGTCTGCCCATCAGCCACAAGGCGGTCGTATTCATCGATGTCTGAGGAAAGGCCAAGGTCGATGATGACCGCGCCCAAAATCAGACCTGATCCGCCTGCGATGGCGCCGATACCAGCCCAGCCCAGCCCAGACAATCCGCTACCGGATTCGGTGGGTGTGCTGGAAACGGCCACGCACTGAGACGACTGCAGGTCACAAACTTCGCCACCCTGACAGTCTGTGTCCGCTTCGCAAGTTCCTTCCTCGACGGCGACCTCGACCGGTTTAGCCAATTCCGTCGACTTCAATTGCATCCGGAACGCGAGCAATCGCGCGGCGTTCTTGTCAGCAAACTGAGGGGGCAATCCCTGTTTGTGGGCACGCGCTGCGTGTGATTCCGCCTCCTCAACGTTTCCGAGCTTCGAGTAAGCGAGAGCGAGGTTGTAGAGGAACATCGGATTGGGATCGAGTTCGTTACCACGCTTGAATTTGATGATGGCTTGGGCGTACTCGCCTTGGAAATACGCCTCTGCACCTTCTTTATAGAGGCGCTCTGCCTCGGATTCTTCTGCGTGAGCTGTGCTGGCAGCAAACAAGAAGGCGACGGCAACCAAAAGGATGCGACATAGATTTCGCATAATCTGCTCGTGTGGGGTCTCCCTAGTTTTTAGCTTGAATTGCGAGCGCACACAATAAAGCGGCTACTCTAGGCCCAGGTACTTGGTTTGCTTCTTCGTCGTATTCGACTTGGAAGTCTTCTTCACAGTCCGCTTCTTCGGAGGCGGTTTTGCAGCGACCTCAGGCTTGTTCTCTTTCTCAACGACTGCGGGGTCGAACTTCAGAACCAGCGAGGATTGGGGGGCATCAATCGTCTTCGTAATCTTGCTCTTCCCGATCTTCGCAGTGACGACCGTAGGAAACTTATCTGGTTTGATCTTAAGCGGGGCAGCGCCCACGGATTCGCCGTTTACCAGGATTTCGACGCCTTGCATGTTGCTGGCGATGAGCGTTTCGATCGGTTCTGGATCGGGATCTTCTTCGACTTCAATTTCTGGTTCTGGGTCGGGTTCTTCAACCTGAGCAATCTCGGCACCCTCTTGCGGGTCTTCAGGCGTCTTTGCCTCAGAATCGTTGGTGTCTCCCGCGGTCAGCGCGACGACAAGTCCGATGACCAGAAGTACCCCCACAATCGCGCCTCCGATGATGGCGATGGGGGCCTTGGAATGTTGTTCACCAAAGTTCGCATCGTCGAGAATCTCAATCTCTCCGGTGTCGGGCAGAGTGATATCGACGTTCCCGTTGCTCGTATCGGCCGGCGACAGCGGCTCGAATTGAATGACGGGAATGGACTCCAACTCGAGGTCGGAGATGACCTCAGACACGGACGCGTAGCGGACATCCAACGACTTCGCCATCATGCGGTTGATGATGCCGCGCAATGAAGGCGAGCAGGGCGTAGTCGGCGGTAGTTGGAACGACTGAGGATTGAGCTGTTTGCCAATGATCTGGATCGAACTGTCGCCCTGAATCGCTCGTTCTCCGACGATTAGTTCGTATCCCACCAAACCGAGGGCATAGATGTCAGACGGCGGGCCGACATGTTCGGGATCGCCTTGAATCTGCTCAGGCGCCATATACCGTGGCGTGCCGATCAAAGTGCCATCACCAGTGAGATCATGTCGAGACTGTGTGTCTCCGACAGTTTTGGCGATTCCGAAGTCTAGCAGTTTCACCTGATCGCGTTCACCAAGGTGCTCGTAGATCATGATGTTCGCCGGCTTTAGATCGCGGTGCAGCATGCCCATCGCGTGGGCTTCTTTTAAGCTGTGGAGCACCTGCGTCAGGATCTTAGTAACCCGCTCTTCATCAACTGGTTGGCCAGCGCGAAGCAGCTCGGCCAGGCTGATCCCATCGATGAACTCCAGCGCCATGTACAAGAGCCCATCCTGGGTCTTTCCGTAATGGTACATGGTGACGGTGTACGGACTTCGCAGCCGCGAGAGCAATTGTGCTTCGCGTTGGAAGCGCTGCATCAGCGTTTCGAGATATGCGTCGCGTTCTGTGTCGGATTGCGAGTCAATCGTGGGCGGCCGCAGGACCTTCAAGGCGACATCGCGCCCCAATCCAATCTCGCTCGCACGATACACCCGTGCAAATCCGCCGCTTCCGAGGACGGATTCAATTGTATAGCGACCTTCGAAGGTCTCGCCGGGTGCTGGAAATCTCACGGTTAAACCGTATCAGAACAATACATTGCTTCAACTTTTCCGAATAATACTACGGGAGTATGGCGTTGATCTAGTGCGGTGGAGACTGTACTCACTAATGAAGCCGGATTACGCACACTGAGAGTGACGATGAGCGACAATCAAGATCCAACCGAGGCCCTATTGGCAGACCTTGAGCGTCGTTCGTCTGAGGCGCCCGCCAAGAGCGCTGCTGCGGCCGACGACGACGAGGATATTGAAGCGTTTCTCGCGAGGTTGGAGGGTGGCGATTCCGGGTCGAAACCTGCCAAAAAGGTGAAGACCAAAGAAAAGGATCCCCTTGAGGACGAGTTTCTGAATCTGAAGGAGGCGCCTGAAGCCAATATGGTGAAGGCCGATTCCAAGAAGAAGAAGAAGGAGAAGAAATCCAAGGACAAGGGTGACGGCGAGCTTGAGGTCTCGGAAGGAAAGCCCGAGAAATCTGGGTCATCCGGCGGGAAGATCGCGCTCAAGGTCTTGGCGATCGTCGCCCCGGTGATGTTTGCCATCTGGATTATCGGTGCCTATCTCGCCCAGTGGGTTTCGGCTGGGTGGTTGATCGCGGCGATGGCAACGATCTTGGTCCTCGCGCTTCCGTTGATTCTCAAACGGGTCGCCAAACGCGGGCCTGCCATTTGGTGGACTCTGGGAACCTCGTTGTTGCTGGCGGTTGGCATCAGTACTGCCGCACCAGCCGCAACCGGAACTGCGATGCAACGGCACGGCCATTGGCCAGCCACGGCGATCGGTCAATTTGTGGATTGGAAACCAGATAACGCGTTGATTCGCGCAACATCCTGGCTCGGGGGAGCGTTTGGTGGTGCGCTGGGAGCTCCAGAAACTCCTGCGGCAAAATTGGGAGGCTTGGACCCCTTGGTTCCTCCCGAAACACCAGTTCCACCAGCGCAACCAACTCAACCTGTGCAACCAACTCAACCTGCGCAACCCACGCAGCCAGCTCAACCTGCTCAACCTGCTCAACCCGCTCAACCTGCGCAACCCGCTCAGCCAGCTCAGCCTGCTCAGCCTGTGAATGGGCAACCGGCTCAACCGGCGCAACCGGCTCAACCTGCGCAACCTGCGCAACCGGTGAATGGTCAACCGGCGGCTCAGCCTGCGCAACCGGCTCAGCCCGCTCAGCCAGTGAACGGTCAGCCTGCGCAGCCTGCAAATGGACAACCAGCCCCGGCGCAACCTACCCAGCCGAACTAGACGTTCCGGTGAACTCACCCGAGTTTTGTTGCCACATCTCTGGTGCTGGGTTAGGTTCGTAGCGATCCCTCACACTTACGTCGCGCGGTGACTATGTCTGATGCGAATGCGCAAGAAGGCCTCACCTTAGATACGGTGCTCGATGATTTGGGAAGCATCGTCCAGGTAGCCCTGACCCGAGATTCGGGGAGCGGTGCGTCTTACGCCGAGATGCAGCAGAATCTGCCGCATCTCCATCTCCATGTACTGACGTATATTCGCTTTCTAGAGAATCACGGGTATGTCGAATATGACCGTGTTGCAGATGTGATTCGCACTAGCGACAGAGGCCGCGCAGCGGCTGATGATGTGCAGTTGTGGCGGACCGAAGCGGAAACAGCATTCGCCCAACATCTTGTTGGGAACGCGGACGCTGATGACGATACGATGGGCGAGCTCGGTGCCGCTGTGGACGATCTCATCGACTCCATCGCCTTTGATGACGTTGAAGAAATTGGCGACGAAGATGACACTCAAGGTGTCGCAGTCGCGAACTATATCCAAACACCTGAGCCAGACGCTCCGGTTGACCAACCTGAAGAACCGAAGAACGACGACATGAATTCAAACGACGGCTCCTCCTACCAACGACGATTTAGTACTGGAAGTCACGCGTCAGCGCGCCCTGCCTCGGGAACGACGCCAGCGGCGACCTCATCATCCAGCGGAGGAAAGATGCTGTATGAACGTGACGAAGAGATCGGTAGCGGCGGTATGGGTACCGTCTATTTGGGCACGCAGGTAAAACTCAACCGCAAGGTTGCCATCAAGGAGATCAAAGAGATCTTCGACGTGTTTGCCGGTGTTCAGCGCTCAGACATCGTTCAGCGGTTCACAGAGATCGTTCAGACTCAGTCGCAGCTGATCCACCCGAACATCATCCAGATGATCGATATTGATACAGACGCTCGTTTCCCATTTGTGGTCATGCAATACGCACCGAATGGAAACCTCCGTCGCCTTATCGAGATGGAAGGCCGCCCGCCCATGCAGGTCGCGCTTAAGTACTTCCTGCAGATCCTTCATGCGCTGAGCGCCGCTCACGATGCGAAGGTAACGCACGGCGGGATCAAGCCGGAGAACGTCGTCTTGGATGCATCAGGTAACGCGATGCTGACCGACTTTGGAATTTCACAGGTTGTTGAACTCGATAGCGCACGCGCGAACCAAGTCTATGTGGGCGTTGGAACCGTCGCGTACATGAGCCCCGAGCAGTTCCGCGATCCGAACGCCTCGTCCGTGAAGAGCGACATCTACTCTCTGGGCATCATGTTCTACGAGATGTTGACGGGTAAGGTGCCTGGCCGTCGTTCACCGATGCCTTCAAGTTTCTTCCCAGACATCCCGCGCAAGCTCGATGACGTGTTCGATCGCATGTCGATGGACGACGAAGAAGATCGCTATGATTCTATCGACGAAGTGCTCGCCGATATCTATGGCGACAAAGACGTAATGAAGATTCTCGACAAGCGCGGTGGCTTCGTCTTCCTGCGTGACCCGATGGATCACGGGTCGGTTGGTCTCAAAGTTGAGATCGATGACTCGAGCATCGACTTCGACCCATCGACCCTTGGCGAAGAGAGCTCGTCGCTCGGTGAAGACAGCTCAGACGTCGAAGATGACGACGACTTCGAGCCGGAAGACGGTGATGTCCTCGACAAACTCGACAAGTACGGCGAGCTCTTCGACGAAGAAGGCGAGTCTGACGACGATGATGATGACGATGATGCAGAATCAGGGTCGGAAGACGACGATTCGGAAGCATCGGATGATGACGAGTCGGAAGAAGATGACGACTAGGTCCGTCTTTCCGTATCGCGGCGCAGTTCCTCACATTCCGGAATCAGCAACCATCGCTCCTGGCGCGAAGGTCATCGGTCAGGTGACTCTCGGCGAGGACGTGGGCGTGTGGTTCAATTCTGTGCTTCGCGGCGATGTACAACCCATTACGATTGGGGATAGGACTAACATCCAAGAGTTGGTGATGGTCCACGCCACAACTGGTGTTCAGCCCACGGTAATCGGCGACGATGTCACCGTTGGCCACCGAGCCATTCTGCATGGTTGCACGGTAGGCAATGGTTGTTTGATTGGGATGGGGTCGATCGTGCTCGACGAGGTCGAGCTCGGAGATCACTGTCTGGTCGCTGCTGGCGCGGTGTTGACTCCAGGTAAAAAGTACCCTGCAGGCAGCGTCATCATGGGCACGCCCGGCAAGGTCGTGCGTCAGGTCAACGACGCTGATATCGAGGCCTTTCTAGAGTCCGCGAAACACTATGTCGAGTTGATGCGGGAGTATCGTTCAACGTTCGACGGCGTTGAGTGACCAGTCGTATTCCAGCCAGCTGATATCTGGGTCTCCACCCTTCGATTCCACAAAATTCTTAACGTCTTGGGCAGCGTACTTGGCGACGTACCGGGCCAACGTCGATTCGTGGCCACGATAGGCGGCGTTTGTGAAGTCTGAGCCGTACCAATTCAAGATATTCGTCAGCACGAGCCGGTCGCTGTCCACCCGCACATAGCGTTGGTCTTGGAGCGTGCGCCGGGTCGCGGCCTCGAGTTGTTTATCCAGGGTGCTTCCGTCAAACGCGTGCGCGGCGAGGGGAGGGCAACCCACCGATGCGCAGTTGACGGCGAAGTGGATACGTTCGTCGAGGAAGTACGGCCGCAACACGCCATGCTCGATGTCATCAAGCGACATGGTGTGGCCACCGACTTTGTAGCGTCGAGTCTTCCAAGGCTTGTCTATATCGCGGATGGAAGCGATCGGAAGGTTTTCCAAGATCAGTTTGAGCGTGTAGCCGTTGTAGGCATTAATCAGCAGGGCCTTTTGTGCTTCTGGCTTCAGCCCCGCGAGCTTGGCTGTGCTAACGGACTCTAGATACGCGTCCAGCTCGCCCTGTTGCGACTTGGCGAGTTCGTAGTTCACGAACCCGGAACTCGGGTCGACCACCGATTTCAGGTAGGCATCAAACTTTGCGTGGTCGAAGTCGCCCGCCCCGGACTTCTTACCTGCGTCGAGCTCCTTGATGATTGGACTATCAAGCAGTTTGGCTTCGGGAGCACAGGCCGCGAGCAAGAGTGCGACAAGGGCGACGAATAGGACCTTCATGGCAATTCATCGCGCGTGTTGAACACGAAGCCATGCCAGTGTTCACGGACGTAGTCGAAGAACGGTACGGGGTTTCGGCGGTTTCGATTCCAGCGTTTTTCGAACGCGTCCCACTGCTCGAACAGCCGGGATTTGATATCCGGCTCATGCTGCGCGGCGTACTCCTTAAGCGCTTGCGCCACAGGGTAGTAGGTCCAGTGCCAACGCTCTTCCATGTATTGATGCTCGGAGGTCGGATTGCGGTAAGGCTGCACGAATCCGAATTGATATCCGTGTTGAAACAGCCACCTGTATTCGTCGGCAAGCCGTTTGCCGTCGACGAAATTTATAGGGTTGAGGCTGAAGAGGTCGAAGTCTGTGCCCCAATGATGGCGCGAGATTCCGGGCGCGGAGCTTGCGACCAATATCTCACGTTCCCGCTCTTTGAAGCTCAGAACATTGAACCAACAACGTTCATGGGAAGAGATTGCAGGATTCCAGGTTCGTCCGTGCTGGATATTACATTTCTCGCCAGCACGCGGGCTCACACGATTGAACGAATTGGTTCGGAAGGTGAATTTGCGCTTCCAAATCCAGCTTTGGGTGCGGGCATCTCGGTAGCTGCTGCGGCTAATCTGCCGGATAATGCTTGCGCGAAAACGCGGGTCGCTCTCAAACCGGTCGCGAATCCGTTTCATCTGGGACTTCACGTTGACCTCGTCCCACCAATCCAAGACGAGGTACGAGTCGGGGTCTGCCGCGGTAAGGACCATGGCCTCGATCAGGCAGTCCTTCTGCCGAGTTGATTCTGCAATGACGACTTCGGGAGGCGGTGCGGCGCCGACAATCCAGTCTTCGACGCGTCGTTTGTCGAGCTCAGCCAAACGTTCGATTGCGAGTCGCCATTGTTCCTTGCGGAACTCAACGGCCTTGGAATCCACGAAGCTCAGGCAGCCGGTGCCGACGAGGTTGAGCTGCTTGAAAATTCGGGTTTCCTGCTCGGGTTCAAGGGCTTGCGCGGGGGCATAGAAACCCATCCATCCAACAAGCGAGCCCAGCAATGCAACAACGAGTTTGCGCATGTGAACTTGATATCATGCCGCGATCTCGATGTCGCCCAATAATGGTTTCGTGCATCATCCGCGGTTGACGCCTTGCGCCGGTAAACCTTAGGATTTCAAGACGAACGCACTTCAGGCATATCATCCGAGTTACGCATGCAAATCGGCTACAACAATGACGTTGAGTATCGAGGCAAAACGTTTCACATCCAGACCGAGGATCGTGGCGTAAAAGCTGGCCAAATCGAGACACAGATTTTCCACGCTGGTGCCATCCTTGATACAGCCATCATCTCGTACGAGAAGAGTGTCGACGGCCTTGAGGGCGACGACGCCATTGCGAAGATTCGCGATATGATGAAGGCGGCTCACAAGAATTTTTACAAGAAGCTGCACTCTGGTGAGTACGATTCGATGGTGGGTCTTGAGCCCGCCGGCGAGTCCGTTGATGTGGATGTCGAGGATTTCGACCCAGGCCAGGACCGAGTTCCGCAATCGGCGCTCGACATTGAAAACAACCCAGATGGTTTCGCAATCGATGACGGCATGGAAGCGGTCGACATCAGCCAATTGAAGAACAAACTTGGTGGCGAAGGCAGTGCTCCGACGCAAATGGTGACGCCATCTGAGATTGAACAGGCGATGCAGGAAGATGCCAGAAGTGCCGCCGCCGCAGCTTCTGCACCAGCTGCGCCTGCCGCGAAAGCCGCACCAGCAGTGGACCTCCCGAAAACGGGTGCACTCGCGTGGACGGGTTGTGAAGCACCGAAGAACGACACATCGATCGTCGAAATGGTGGAGGCATTTGCAGGCGGCTGATCAGCTGTCTATGATCCCCATATAAACTGCGCTCTTCACAAGGATGTGAAGGGTCAACCGAGAAGAAAGTTATGCGCAAGGACGCGCCAATCATTTCGTGTTTTGGTCTCAAGACACCTGTCTGCGGTAGCCTCACCGACGTCAGCCTAGATGTCGAGAGGGGAGAGTGGGTCGAAGTCATCGGCTCTCGTGGCTGCGGAAAATCCAGATTATTCGACATCATGAGTTTGCGCGGACGCCCTCCCGAAGGTCGTCTTGTGTTTGGCGGTCGAAACATCGACCGGACCAATGACCGCGGCGTCGCCGAAGTCCGACGAATGTTCGGCAGTTGTGCAGAACCTCCCGTCCTTTTGGAAGACCGCACCGTCATCGAGAACATGGCAATTCCGTTTGTGGTGCGCGGTGAACCACGCATCGCACTTGATGTTTGCGAAGCACTATTAGAGACCGCCAATCTTCTCGACCTACGGGATCGAACTGTCGAATCCCTCTCCTACCAAGAGCGCCTCGCGACCGGCGTGTTGCGTGCCGCAGCCGGCGGACCGCCCGCGATTCTGATTGATGGCGTTCTAGAACGGCTGGACGTCGGGATTCGAAAGCAGCTCATCGAGGTGCTTCGCAGCGCTCACCTAAACGGCTCGGCCGTTGTCCTGTTTGGCACGACATTTTCTGAGAACGCCAGGCGTGGGCGTCGGTTTATCCTAGAGGACGGCTCCCTGCGTGACGCAGAGGTCCCTGTGTTGGTGACTCCCGAACTCGCGGAGGGCGCAGCATGATTCAGGGTCCGCTTGAAAAATGTAAGCAGCAGCGGTTGTTGACCGTCTGCACAGTGTTCGCAATGGCGCTCGTGTTGCTGATTCCTGTCGGGTTTTCAACGATGGCAGTCGCTTCCGCTAGTGCGGTCGACGAGTATCTCAAAGCGTATCGTCCCCAGGTGTTCTTGAATGCCGATGTCGAGCAGGCTGAGGTCGATGCGTTGATGGCTGAAGTCGAAAGCTGGCCAGAAGTTGAGGCCGTCTCGAAACTCGATCCGCAGGCGAACCTCGACTATTTGCGCCAGAATCTGGGCGAGGACGTTGTGGATAGCCTCGGCGTCACGCGTGGGATGATGCCGACAGGGTTCGAGGTTAAGCCGGTAACTCCACTTTTGGGACATGTTGAAGTCATTGCGCTCGTATCGGGTCTGGAGGCCCGCCAGATCGTCGATGCGGTCCACCTTCCAAGCGCCGAGTCTCGCCGGGCAATGGGGCTAGCCTCAACGATGATGGCGTTGGCGTTGTTGTCGGCAATTCTGGCCCTCATCGTGAGCGGGCTATTGATGCGGTGGTACCTCAAAACCCTGCGTGAGGCCGAGGCCTCGCAGGACCAGATTCTAGAGATGTTTGGTGCGACCAAGCAGCAGCTCGGTACGCCTACCCTCATCCGCGGAGCGATTATTGGTTTTGGCGCTGGTGTCGTGACGTTCATCGTCGCGGCCATCGGACTCTCCTCAATTCACGCATTTGCGGATGTGTATGTTGGCGTCAAGCTCGACACGATGACGGCTTGGTTGTGCATGTTCGCCACCCCCCTCATCGGTTCATTTGTTGGAACGCTGGCCGCGTTGCCATTGTCACGACGCAATCCTCTGGCGATTCGAACCAAGACCTTCGGACTGAAACCCTACTTCGCATGAACCCAAGAATATTGGCATTTGGCGCGGGGATCGTGGTGGTTTTAATGGCGACTGCTCTGGTTGCGATGCCGGAGGGCTCGATCTTCAAACAGCTGGACTTCTTGGAAGCAGAAACCGAGGCAGGGCACGAACGAAGCCGGGTTTTGTTGAACGCAGTCGAGACGCAAGACCGAGTTCTCGACGACACCATCGCGGATGTAAATGTGGCGCGGCGTGCTGCGACCCCTGTTCGCCAGGAGGTTCATCGGACGATGGGCGCGTGGATCAACGGTTTGAAGGCACAACGTGCACGTCCCATGACCGACGATGCCCGGTTGACATATTTGCTTCAGGCAACCGCGCAGGCCGCGCTCGAAAAACGGCTTAAAGACCGTGAAGTCTTGGACAGGGCTGACCTCATCGCGGCGCACTATCATGGTGCGGTTCACTATCGCACGCAGTTGACGGTGCAGTTGGCACAGACTCGAGCGCGAACGAAAGTCACTCAAGATACCCGTGACACGCTCGTGGAAAGTGCGGATGAAGCTGATATCAAAGATGAGATTCGGTCTACGGATGAAGCGCTTAATCGCTCGTTGAGCCACTTGTTGACCAACGACACAACGCGCGATTTCCATCGACTGAAGGGCACGTTGCTCCCTCCTGTCTCGAAGTACCCCAAGTCAGCGTTTGGACCACAATCGGCTGGCAAAAAGGTCACGATCCGACACACCGGATTGACCTATCGGGTCGATGCCGGGACCGAGGTAAAAGCTGCCGCAGGTGGACTCATCGTCTATGCCCACCGCTTTGAGGGGTACGGAAACACGATCATCATCGACCATGGGCAGGATTATCACACGATCTACGCGCATCTCGACCGGATTGATGTGAAGACAGGAACGAAGGTTGTCCGTGGCCACGTTCTTGGCGTAAGTGGCGACAGCGGCAGTCTGGATGGTCCCAAGCTCTATTTTGAGCTCCGCCACGAGGGGCAGGCCATCGACCCGCAACCCTGGTTGTTGCAGCGCGAGAAATGATCCAAAAACGCCGAATCGCGGTCGTTGTGCCCGCATATCAAGAGGAGCTACTAATCGCTGAGACCCTGCGCGGGATTCCGGGATTTGTAGACCGCATCTTTGTGGTCGACGATGGCTCCACCGACAACACACATGAGATTGCCTTAGGTTGTGTCGACAGCGACCCACGCATCGTGGTTTTGCGCCAGGATAACCAAGGTGTTGGGGCAGCGATCGTCGCCGGATACAAAGCTGCAATGCGGGGTAAATGCGATGTTATCGCGGTGATGGCTGGCGACAACCAAATGGACCCAGTCGACCTGCGAATGGTGTGCCTGCCGGTCGTCGAAGGCTACGCGGACTACGTAAAAGGCAACCGGTTGGACCACGCTGAGCGCCGCAAAATGCCAAGCTATCGTCGCTTTGGGACACAGTTCCTGGCCAAGGCGACCGGGGCAATCGCCGGCATTGCTGACCTGAACGACTCGCAATGTGGCTACACGGCTATTTCATCAGAAGCGCTCGCGAAGCTGCCGCTTGAGCGGCTGTTCCCGCGCTACGGCTATCCGAACGATATGTTGTTGCGTCTGTCCGAGCGAAGCCTAAGCGTGCAAGAAGTGTCTGTCAGACCCGTGTACGACCGAGAGGTTTCGGGGCTCAAGGTTCACAAGGTCGTCAAACCGATCAGCGGCATCTTGGTGCGAGGTCTTGTGCGTCGTTCGCTAGGCCGCTGGCTTTGAGAGTTCTGGTTATCACCAGCAGCTTTCCGCGTGACGCTTACGACATCGCCGGGCGTTTCGTTCTGGAGCATGCTCAAGCGCTGATGGCGGGCGGAATCGATGTACATGTGTTGACCTGGGCGGCGGCCGAGACGGGTGTTCAAGACGTCGAAGGGGTCAAAGTGCAGCGGGTCAATTACGCTCCCCGTCGGCACCGAACATTGTTCTATGGTTCGGGGGCCCCTGAAAATCTCTCCAAAGCACCGCTACGTGGCCTATTGGCGCCGCCAGCGTTAGTCGCGATGCTCACCCGAGCGGCATTCGATATTGGCGATTTCGACGCGATTATTGGCCACTGGCTCGTTCCGGGAGGCTGGATTGCCAGGCAGATTGGTCGAGCGTTTGGCAAGCCGTCCCTGGTGATTGGCCACTCAGGTGGCGTGCATCTGGTCGCCAAGCTGCCTCGCCCGGTCCGTTCAATGGTTGCGGCGACGTTAAGGGGGCCAACGACGGTCAGTTCGCCGACTCTGCAGCACAAAGCTCGCAACTTCGGCATCCACGCCGATGTGCTGCCAATGGGTTTTCACCAGCCTGCGGCTGAGGCCGGCGGACGTGACTGGATGTTTATGGGGCGGCTCGAACCGATCAAAGGCCTGGACGTGTTCCTGCGGGCGTTCAACGGCGGTACGATTCGAATCGCTGGCGACGGATCTGAGCGTGAGCGTCTGGAGTCACTTGCTGACAAACTGGGTGTGGACGCGGAGTTTTTGGGGATTGTCACGGGTCCTTCAAAACTCAAGCTGCTGAATCAGTCCCGATTTGCCGCGTTTCCATCCATCACGCAGCGCGGCAGACACGAAGGGTTGCCTGTTTCTTTGCTGGAGTGCGCCTCGGCAGGCGTGCTGCCGGTGGTTGGGGACATCCCTGGGGTGGAAGACTACCTGGCGGACCCCACATTACAGACGCTCGGAGCCAAGCCTGGAGAGACCATCGCAAAACTGGAAAGCCTCACGGATGGGGAGCTTCAAGCAATGTCAGAACTGCAAAAGGAACGTGTCGCCGACTTGGAGTGGAGTGTGCTTGGCCCGCGTTGGTGTGAACTCGTCGCACAGCTACCAACGAACTGAAACGACATCGAATTGCGGGCTTCGGCAGGCCTTCACGTCGAACTTCTTCGCTGTGAACGTGCTCGTCCCCCTCGCGGGGATCGAGTGTGTCACCTCGGTCGTTCGGTTTGGACAGCTGATGGAGACCTTCACCTCGCGCATCGAGCGTTTGGCGCGGTTCTTCAGCACGTACTTTACCGAAAATTCGTTGTCGTCCATCTTCAGTTTCCGGTCGACAAGCTCCAGCCAGGGCCGCGCATCCCGCACCTGATCCAGATAGGCGGAGTGGGGATACATCTGAATTTCGCCAACACCTTCATCGATACTGTAGCGGTAGCGCCCAACGACGTTGAGGCCCAGAAGACCAACCACAGGGCGACCTTTGTAGTTGCCCGTCGGACACGCATCGCAGACCGAGAACGTCACGTTTGCGTGGCCACGTCCGCCCAGCTTGAGGTTGTCGATAAGGCCGAACGCGGCGGCGCGTGGGCCGTTTGCGGTCTGCATCATCGAGGTTGGTGCGTCTTTCCCTGGCATGATTCCGGCCGATCGCGCAAACCCACTCGTTAACGTCGTGTAGGTCGCCCCGGTGTCGAAAAGGAAATACACGGCTTTCCCGTGGATCTTCGCCGGGACCATGATGCTTGAGTCCTTGCGCTCAAACTTGATGGTGATGCCCCCGTCACTCTGATGGCCGGGTTGGTCGTCGAACGTGGTCGAACCGCCGTCCGTCGAACCGATTTCGATGGACTTCTGCTCCATCTTGTCTTGTCCGTCGAACAGGTCGATGGTCTGAGCCCAAGCGGTGATGGGCGCCGTCAGCAGGATGAGGAAGAGCAAGATTCGCATGGCCAAACTATGCCATTCTCAAATCACTTCGTCCATCAGGACGCTTTGAGTGCGATCGCTTGGAATGGTGTGACGCGGTCGCGTCCATTCTTCTTCGAATGGTAGAGCGCCTGGTCGGCAAAATCGATGAGTTCCTGCTTCTCGGGCGTGTCGATTGGCCAGTGGCCAAGGCCCATGCTGATGGTGCAAGAGAACGGTCCCTTGTCTGAATGGAACACCAGCTTCTTGATTTCTTCGCGCAGTCGATTCGCGATGACTTCACACCCTTCGAGGTCCGTGTTCTCCAAGATGATTGCGAATTCCTCGCCGCCGTAGCGCGCGGGGATGTCCGTCTCGCGAAGCGTCGTCCGGAACGTCGCTGCGACCTGTCGCAGGACCTCGTCACCAACCGGGTGCCCATAGGTGTCGTTGACGCTCTTGAAGTGGTCGATATCCGTGAGCAACAGCCCAAACGGCTGGTTCGCTCGGCGATGGCGCGCGATTGTCTCCTCGAGTTTGCGCTGGAACGTGCGGTGGTTGTCCAGCCCCGTGAGACCATCGGTGGTCGCCATCTCCCGCATCTCTTTGTAGAGACGGGCGTTCTGAAGCGTCACCGCGACCTGGTTGGCGATAACCTCCAACATCTCGCGACGCTCGCCGGAGTATGCGTGGGGGCGCTCGGTTGCGATGATGAACGTCCCAATCGGTTTGTCCTGAACAATCAGGGGCAGAACCAGCATCGATTTCATGTTCTCGAGCACGTGATCGCGTTCAAATACGATTGGACGCTCATCACGCACAACCCCACCATATGGGAGGTAGTGTCGATTCTTGACGGTCATCGAAACCAGGCCGGAGTTCGATTCAAACTCATGCCCCACCCAATCTTGTGGGCCGGGTTCGACAGCCACGATTTCGTGTGAATCGTCCTCTTCGTTGAACAGCGTAATCGCCGCGAAATCAAAGGGCACGATCTCTTGTGCACACTCCAACGCAACGCTGTAGACGTCGGTCGGCGTCAGCGCATTGTTCAAGCGACGGCTGGCTTCGAAGAAACGGCTGAGCTCATTCTTGCTCTTCTCAATCGTCGAGAACGCACGCTCATTTTCAATCGCCCGCAGGATGTACTGAATCGTCTCGTTTGCGACTTCAATCTCTTGGTCCGTGAACGCTCGGTCCTCGACACGATCGACACAAAGAACGCCGCGCAGATGGCCGCCCTCAAGCACAGGGATGCCCACGAATGCTTTCACTTCACCAGTGGTCCGGTAGTACGGAATGCCTCGGAATCCGGGGCGAATGGCATCCAAACGTACGGGCTCTCGGCGCCGCGTAACGCCTCCGATAACGCCTTTCGCTGGTTCAATCGACGTCTCAATAATGTGGTCGCTGTCGCTCACCAGCTCTTTGATCGCGAGTTTCTGTTTCGAAACGTCGGACCACAGCAGGATCACGGTGTGACCGTCCAAGGCGGTCTTCAGCAGCGACAACCCGACGTAGACAGCTTGATTGATGGCATCGACCGCGTCGCGGGTAATGAGCTCCTGCTTTGCGACCTTATCGCTGCCCGAATCGTTTCGACCTGATGAGAGCAGGCGATAGGCTCGCGCCTGTTGCATAATACTCTCACGTTCGGCTTCCACTTCGTTCTGGTGACGTCGTCGTCGCTCGAGCACTTCAATCGCATGGATTGCAAACGCGAATACGCCGAAGAGCACCATGAAGGCGCTGCGGCCCAACAGAGTTTTGTAAGCAACGTCCTGAACGCCGCCAGGAATCTGGATGAGCGCATCCGCCCAGAGGACAACTAGCGCAGTTGAGACAGACAAAATGGCCGCGGTGCGGGACTGAAACGTCACCACCATGGCCAAGATCAGATAGAGAAGTGGAAAGAAATCGAGTTCGTGGGTTGCGGCAAGTTCAACGCCAACAAACGCCATCGCCATGAGGGTCAGGGCGAGTTGAATCTCTTCGGCACGATTGAGCGCACCGTGGTGTTTCCACCAGGTTTTTAGCATCCATGCCGCGGGTGCGGCACCAATCACAAGCGCGATGATGCTCGCAAACTGAAAGTGCGGGCCAACGACATCGACGACGAGCGCCAACATCACCACCGCGGCCACCCAGCCAGGCCATTTCGGGACTGCCCGTTGAGGCGTCCTGGTGATTTCATGTGAGAACAATGGCATGTCGGACACCCTCCGTGGTGAACGAGCTCAAACTCCTACGACGGCTTCGAGAAAGGCACCTCCGATGCCTTAAGGTCATCCATGACCCGCTGCCGTTCGATCGCATCGATATCACTGGCGAAGTCCAAGACGACATTTGCATTGGGAATCATCTCCCGCAGCTCGTCTAAGGCTCCCTTGAGTTCGCGGCAGGCGACGTTTCGTCCGGCGAGTTCACATCCATCAGGACGTACAACCAGTTTCACCTCGATATCTTGAGGCTTCTTCTTGGATGCAAACTGATAGATGACCTCATTGGGGCGAGCCATCGATGCCGTTTCGCGGGCGCGGCGTTCTGCCAAACGAGGGTCATCACGAAGAGCTTTCACGCGTTCGCGTAGCCCATCATTTTCCTCGGCCAGCTCGTCATTCTCGTGCTGAAGACGCTGCAGCTCACCCTCGAGATGTTCAATCTTGTCTAGATTGTCGTGGGTCATCACAAAGTAGAGGAGGGCTGAAATACCCACTACACCTACAATGCTCCAGAGCGCGCGGTTCATCCTTGAATGCTCGCTAAAAGGCAGCTTTACGCCGCAGTCCATGCCTGTGATCGATTGATCTACCCCAAGTGTAGCGCGATCGCCACCGTCTACAAGAAAATTGGGCTCAATTCTTCTTCTTGCGGATGATCATGTTGACCTCCGGGAAGCCCATGGATTTTGCGGTGTCCAAGATTTCGACGACGCGTCCGTGCGACGCAGCGGTATCACCGCGCAGCATCACCTTCGCGTCTGGGTGGTTTTCCTTCAGGTATTTCAGGCGGGCGTCGAGCGAGTCGCCTTTGACGTCGACGTTACCTTCGAATGCGACTTCACCGTTGTCCGTAACGACTAGAATCACGCGGTCGCCCTGACCGATATCCTTGCCGCTCACACCTTGAGGGAGTTTCACGGTCAGCTGCGTGTCCTGATTTTGCGAGAACGAGGTCGTAATCAGGAAGAAGATGAGCAACAGGAATACGATGTCGATGAGCGGCATCAAGTCGATCGTTGGGTCTTCCCGCCGAGATGACTTTCTGAAGTTCAAGACTCTTCCTCGTCAGCGACTTCGCTGTCTTCGTCGTCTCGGCTGAACCGGCCAGTCGATAGTTCGGTGTCAGTGCTCACACCGTCGATACTCGGACGTTGATTTGGCGGAACCAGGTATTCTGCAGCTTTCAAGGCCACATCAGCCATTTCAATGGCGTAGCGATCAATGATGGAGACGATGTATCGGAACGCCAGAAACGTTGGGATTGCGACGCTCAGGCCAGCAGCGGTGGTCAAGAGCGCTTCCCAAATGCCGTTGGCGAGTGCGCCGGGGTCGACGGCGCCACCGGACGATTGGGAGACGACGCGTTGGAACACTCGAATCATACCGGTAACCGTACCCAGCAGACCAAGCAGCGGGGTGATCGTCGCGATCGCGCCGATCGCGCCGGTGAAGCGTTCCATGAAGTAGACTTCACGTTGACCCGCTTCCTCCATGATTTCTTTGATGACGTCTCGGTCTCGGCCCGCGTAGCGGATGCCGGCTTCGAGGACGCGCGCGACGTGAGATTCGTTGCCGCTGCAGAGCGCTTCAGCCTCCTGGTAGCGGCCTTGGCGTAACAGCTTGCTGATGATGTCGAGGAATCGGGGAGGCAGCGCTTTGGCGCGCTGTAGGCTCCAGAGCCTTTCGATGAAGAGTCCTAACGCCACGATCGACGACAGCCCGATGGGAACCATCAGCCATCCACCTTTGGCTAGGAATTCAAAAACCTCATTCATACCGTTCGCTCATCACTCAGAAATCAATTTCTCGCCGCCTGCATCCATGACGGCTTCGAAGTATGGGTACAGGTCTTGTTGCCTGTAGTATTCCCGCAATCGATGCGGTTCAAGCTCATTGGTTGCGCAGTATCCAAGCACACGGTCATGGAGTCCAGTACGTTTCGCGCGCACGCGAATACGCAGAAACCACAAGCCGATCAGCCCTGTTCCGATGGCTGGGATGATCGATCCTAGGGTGCCCAGCGCACCAGAAAGCACCAGCGCAGCATAGGCCCCAATCGTTAAAAGAACGACAGCCCCACCACCGAGCCCGTACACTTTCGAGAACTCCTGATCGATCGAGCGCACATAGTTGCGATGTGCCTCCAATACAGGGTCATCGTCAGATCGGGTCAATTCAGAATTTGGATCAATTTCTTGGGCCATTGCAGGGTTCTACTCGTGCCTTCTTCGTGGCGCAAGTCCACAGAACACGTGGCGTTACGCTGCAAATGCGTTGACAATTTAGGACGGCGCACGCTAGGAGTAAGGTGGAATGAATGTTTGGTACTGAATGGTTAGCCGTAATCGCGGGAACAGCACGAATCTCTCCTGCGTTCGGTTTAATTGGATAAGTTTCTAGGGATTTCGATGTCGAATAGCAACGCATTGTCGGACGAGCTCCGAACCCGTTTTGAAGAAGCAGGGGCAATACTGACGGTCGACGATAGTTTCGTTGAGCACTACAACCTCGACTTCACTGTCACTCGGTTCGATCCTGTTCACGCCCACGTGAATCTGGGTGTGCACGTCACTTCCGCACGTGATGATTTGGATGATCTGAACAAGTTTCTCCAGGCGTCAAAACGTGGAATCGTACTGAAAAGCGTCTACATCGAAATGTCTGAGGTCGCCGTAGACACGGGCGGAGTGCTCGTCGCGCTCGGCGCTTGCCTCGCCGTCCTCTTCGACCGGCGTCATCAGCCAAGCAAGTGCATCGGGGTCCGAATCTTCGAAGATTGCTCGTTCCAATTCTTCGACCTGGAAGAGACGGTCAACCGCTTGGAGCGCCGCTTCCTTGATGACGATTTGGCGATTGGTGATGACCTTGCGGGTCGCATCATTGCGTACTTCACGGACAAGGGATTCGGCTTCATCCAGACTGATGATGACCGGAAGTTCTTCTTCCACATCGCAAACGTTGTAGATGATGACCTTCGCGCGCGCCTGCCTGGTTATGTGCTGGGTGAGATTATCCCAGTCGATTTCCAATACGGTGGAAACGACGGCAAGAAGTACCCGAAAGCGGTCAACGTCAGCGTCAACGACGAGTACTACGAAGACGACTACTAGACATCGTCAACGTTTAGAACTTATTGCGCCGTGCCTTCTTATTGGCTCGGCGCTTTTCTTTTTGTTCCGCACGGTACTTTTCGACCTTCTCCCACTGACTTGGCGTCAACGTGTTCTTGGTCGTGATCAAGAGCTCCAGCCGCGTCTCTTTGATGCGGTTTTCAATCGACATCACCTTCTTCGCTTGGGCGAGTGCGGCTTTCCGGTCGATCTTGTCCTTGCTGACGATCGCCTTGAGCTTGGCTGCCTCGTCCTGCATTTCGAACTGGAGGTCCGTCGTTTTGGACTGGGCAGACTTTACTGCCTGCCGAATCTCCTTCTTTTGTTTGTCCGTCAATTGCAGCTCGGCCTGATGTTTGATGACCAGACGTGGCGGGATGAAATGACGTTCAAGCTTTTGGGCTGATGCCTGGGAGGCGACACCCAAGCCGAGCGCAAAAACAAGTGCTGCGAGTACCTTCTTCATATCTAGAGCTCCTCAAAGTCGTCGTCATCGACGGCCAAGAAATCTGTTGGTGTATCAAATGGGTCGAGTCCCGGGGTTTCAGACAAGAACGCCGTGGGTGATTCCGCAAGCTCCCAGTCCGTCGCTTCTGCGAGGGCCGGAAGTGGCTCGGGCTCGGCCTGTACGATATCGGGCATCGGTTCGGTCGGCTCCGAGCTGTTTTGTGCGCTGAACACCCATATTCCGGCGAGTAAAGCTGCCAATGCCGCAAACGCCAACACGGGCTGCCATCGGTTGTTCTTCGCCGGTTGGGGTGAAGTCATCGATGCAAACGACGGGACATCTTGCGTATCCGGCTCGCGCGCCTGGCGCACGAGCTCTTTCAACTCTTCATCATGCTGAGACATAGTCTGCCTCCTTCTTATCTAACGCGTCCCGAAGTGCTTCCTTGCCTCGGTGATAATGAGTGCGTGCCGTGCCGATAGAGACGCCCATCACGTCGCTGGCCTCGGTCAGCGAGAGGTCGTGGTAGAAGACAAGGTCGATGACTTCACGCTGACGCTCCGGCAATTCTTCCAATGCCGCGCGAATCGTTCGTGCCTGATCATTTGCGATCGCCTCTGATTCCGGCGATTCCGATCTGGCTTCGGGTGTCCCGCTGAGCCATTCAAAGAACAGGACCTTTCGGTAGGTTGCTTTGCGCCGCCGGTCGGAGCCAGTATTGCGGATCACCGCAAACCACCACGTCTTGAAGGAGCTTCGTCCCGAGAACGTCGCCTTACCCTGCAAAATTTTCATATAGGCTGACTGCAAGATCTCTTTTGCCTCTTCTCTATCGCCGCGTGCGCACGAGACCGACCAAACAAATGCCGCTTCGTGCAATTGTTCGAGGGAATCTCGGATGTCGGAATCCAGCGCCATCGCAAGCCGTCCTTCGAGTCGATAGGTCTGTCGTGTGAGCAGACGAATTGTATGACAAGAAACTCAAAAATGGTCGAAGCGATCGTTTTACGATCGGTCAGGTGAGCATATGTGGGCGAATTGTCGCCAATATCCCACAAATGGGCACAATGTGCGCCAAGTGCTTGACATTCCGGTTACAAAATCCCTATGGTTCGCGTCGTTTCTCGGCCCCCGAAACCACGGGGAACACCTAAATCGAGAATATTGAATTTACGGTATGACAATTGCACACACTGTCACCGGTAAATATTTAACGTGTGTGCCCCACCAGTATTGGATGCGGTGGGTATGTTAGGAGCACAGATGAACGCATTGACTCGAATTCTTGCAATCTTCGCGGCCCTGATGATGGTCGCTCCCAGTGTTTGGGCGCAGGACGCGCCTCCTGCCGATACCGACGGAGAAGTCTCCGACGAGATCGAAGAGGATGACGAGATCGAAGAATCATATCGTGAAAGCAAAGAGTGGTCGGTGAGCGCTGGCCTTTCCACCTCCATCTATCAGGGAACGTTCGCTGCAGTTGAACCCAACTCTGAGTTTGAAGGTGTCGTTGAAGATGCGGACAACGCCTACGACCGATGGAACATCGCATGGGGCGTTGACGGGTCGTACACATTCTTGGACGACTACAGCGCATATGTCTCATTCGCGGGTGTGCAGTGGCTTACTGCAGCCGGTGGTTCGAACGAATCGGCTGAGCACCGCTTCCAAGATATTGGCGCAGGCCTGCAGTGGTCTGGTTACACGATTGACCCAGCTGACCTGACGGTAAGCGCGAACGTTTCGTTTGGCTTCCCCACCAGCAATATCAGCCGATTTGCGAACTTGATTTTGGATACTGGTGCAGGGGCTTCGCTCGCTTGGCGCGGCATCGATGGTCTGACGCTGTCGTACAGCCTGTCTGGTGGTAAATCGTTCCACAGCTCGAAGTATCCGACGATTGACGGTGATGAGTTTGACGATTCATTCGCTCGCGATAACGATGCAGCGCTGCTTTCTGGCGGTGATATCGTGGCTGTGGACTCGGGCCTCAACTACGAATGGAACGTTAACAACTCCTTCGCAGCGGCATTGTCGCTTTGGGATTTCTCGCTGAGCATCAGCTACGTCCTTTCGGACTTCTGGACATACTCGATCGAGAACGATGACGAATTCACGGCTGAAAATGCTTCGGCCGGACGTGGACATGCTCAGGTTCAGCGCGGAAGCGTTACGTTGGCATACAGCTTCTCGGATTTCGCGAAGTCCATTGGACTCAGCTCGTTCTCGGTGAATGCTGGGTTGCGCACGGCATCCAATCCGCTGTCGGATGACCAACAGACCGTCAATTTTCCATTCTGGAATTTCAACGGTGCTGCTCGAAACTCATCCGCAATCCGATTCGGTGTTTCCGCAGCCTACTAATCGCTGCCCAACCATCGAGACCGGCTCGCCCATGGCGAGCCTTTTTTGTTTCTTGCGGTTGATTTGCTGTGGTGGGAAATGCCACGATACGCGCCCAACCCATGGAGGAATTGGTGAAGATCACCCCAATGATGAAGCAGTATCTGGACGCGAAGGAACGCTACCCAGATTCGATCCTATTCTTCAGGATGGGTGACTTCTACGAGATGTTTTTCGAGGACGCGGTCGTCGCTTCGCGCGAGCTCGGACTTACGCTCACTGCACGAAACAAAAAGGGCGACGCCGACGAGATTCCGATGGCGGGCGTGCCTCACCACTGCGCCAAGAACTACATCAACACCCTGATTGGCAGTGGATTTGCGGTCGCAATCTGCGAACAGCTCGAAGAGCCGACACCCGGAAAAGGCATCGTTGCTCGTGATGTCGTGCGCGTGGTGACGCCGGGCGTGGTAATCGACACGGAGAGCTTAGACGCAAAAGCCAACAACTATGTGGCGTCCATCGTTCAAGGCAAAGACAGCATTGGCATCGCCTACCTGGACGTCTCGACGGGCAACTTCCGTTCAACGGAAGTGGAACGCGTCGAAGAGTTGGTTTCCGAACTGAACCGGTTTGAGCCACGCGAAGTGGTCATCGCAGAGAACGACCCGCTTGAGAAGCTACAAGGCTCGATGCGTGGGGTGTTCGTCCGTCGCAAGCCGCAGGCCTTCTTCCAAGAGAAGGACCTTGTGAAAGCTGCCGAGCAGGCCATTCGCCTTGAGCGAAACATGGTCACCGATGGTTACTTTCACGATAAGAAGGCCATCAAGGGCACAATGAAGCCCATCGGCGAGTTCCAGTTTCGAGATCCGGATGCAGTGCAGACGGCGGCCACGGGGGCGCTGCGATACATCGTTGAGACTCAACGCGGGGTTCCGTCGCACGTCAAACCGCTTGAGCCGTATTACGCAAAAGAGTTTCTGGTCGTGGACGAGAGCACCAAGGCGAACTTGGAGCTGACGGAAACCCTGATGGGGGCTCGTCGTTCAGGCAGTTTGCTTGGAATCATCGACAAGACCACCACGGCCATGGGCGGACGACTGCTCCGCGACTGGTTGAACTACCCGCTGGTCGACCCCGACGCGATCAACCAACGACTGGACGCTGTCCAGGAGCTCGTTCGGGGCACCGCGCTACGCGCCGATATCCGCGAAGCCATGGACCAGGTCTACGACTTGGAGCGGCTTTGTGGGCGAATCTCGTCGGGCTCGGCGAATGCCCGTGATTTGAACGCCCTGCGCTCCACATTGCGCGCGGTCGTTCCAATTCGCTCGTTCCTCCAGAACACTACGTCTGGCCGTTTGCAGTCGCTATATACGCAGATCGACACGTTTGACGATGTTTGCCAGACGTTGTCGGACGCGATCGTCGAGAGCCCGCCGACCACCCTGACCGAAGGTGGTTTGTTCAATCGCGGCTTTGATGACGAGCTCGATGAGCTGATTGAGCTGTCTGAAAACGGCAAAGATTGGGTCCTCAAATACGAGATGACCGAGCGTGAGCGTACCGAAATTTCCAGCCTAAAAGTCCGCTACAACAAGGTCTTTGGCTACTATCTCGAGGTCACCAAGGCCAACCTGGACCTGGTGCCCGATGACTACGTACGTAAGCAGACGCTCACCAATGCCGAGCGATTCTTCACTCCGGAGCTCAAGGAGATGGAGGAGAAGATTCTTGGCGCTGAAGAGAAGCGACGTCAGCTTGAGTACGACCTGTTCGAAGGGTTGCGAAAAGACATCGCCGCTGAGGTGAGTGCATTTTTAAAGACGGCGCGATTCCTGGCCGAGGTTGATGTGCTGGCATCCTTTGCCGAGCTCGCCGTACGCAACGACTACGTGCGTCCCGAGGTCGACTCCGGCAGCCGAATTGAAATCGAGGAAGGGCGTCATCCCGTGGTCGAACAGACCCTGACGGACGAGCGATTTGTTCCGAACACGGTGGTCTTGGATTCCGAGGACACATTCCTGCAGATCATCACCGGCCCGAATATGGCCGGTAAGTCGACCGTGATTCGGCAGGTAGCGCTCATCGTGCTCATGGCGCAGATGGGGAGCTTCGTGCCTGCCCGTTCGGCCAAGGTCGGCACGGTGGATAAAATCTTCAGCCGTGTCGGCGCCAGCGACAACCTGGCTCGCGGACAATCGACCTTCATGGTCGAGATGACCGAGACCGCTCACATCCTGAAAAACGCCACGGAACGATCACTGGTGATTTTGGACGAGATTGGTCGTGGCACCAGTACGTTCGATGGTCTGAGCATCGCATGGGCAGTGGCTGAGCATCTTCACGATGACATCAAAGCCAAGACGATGTTTGCCACCCATTATCACGAACTGACGGAGCTCACTCGCACCCTCGACGGTGCGGTGAACATGAGCATCGCCGTTAAGGAGTGGCAAGATGACATCATCTTCTTGCGCAAGCTTGTTGAGGGGCAGGCGAACCGGTCCTATGGCGTTCAGGTCGGACGACTAGCGGGGCTGCCACTGCCTGTAGTCGAACGAGCCAAACAGGTGCTCGAGAATCTTGAGGCCGGTCAGTTCGACGAACGTGGTGTGCCGCTGCCTGGCCGCGTGCCCGGACAGTCGCCAGAAGTTACCCGTCGCAACAATCCCGACCAGCTCAACCTCTTTGGAGGTGGAAGTCCGCTTCAGGCCGAAGTTGCTCAACAGCTTTCTGAGCTAGCCATCGAGTCTTTGACGCCTATCGAAGCGCTCAATATCTTGAATGACCTCAAAACAAAACTGAGCGAATGA
>JAUIBR010000103.1 GCA_030427705.1 bacterium
GTGTCGTCTTGCGTTGGCGGACTCGAGCAGCCCACGAGCGCGATAGATAAGATGGCGATCTGTGTCAGTGTTTTCATTATTAGCCCGTAGGTTCAAATTTGTACGGGCTTATAAACTGTACTTTTGAGTACAGCAACCCAGCTTAAGGGGTCTGACTGCTCAAGAACATGACCATCAAGAACACCATCCAGTCGAACGTGAAGTGCGCGATGAATGGGACGGTAATGTTCCGAGTCAGGATGAACGGTATCAAGAGCACAATTCGTGCGCTCCCAATCACGAAGAGGCATTGCGCCCAGTTCCAATTATAGGTGGGTAAGTGAGCCGCCCCAAAGAGTAGCGCAGTCAGTACAGTTGCTATTGCCAGGTGTTTTCGGCGCGAACTGCCGTCTTCCTCCCAATTTAGTAGGTGCAAGATCGCCAGAAACGGGATGATCGAAAACAGCTCCTCGCCCATAAGCTGAGGGATGGTCATTACGAAGAACGTGGCGAACTCCGTCGCGGACGCCTCGGCGAGCTTGGTCACCGCTTCGTTTTTGTCGGCGATTCCCGTGATCGCGACCACGATCGAACCCATGACGAGCGTTACGACCAGATTAACGATGGCAAACCCAAGCCCAATACCGACTTCGCGTAGGCTTGGGAGACGAATCAACTCGCGCCAGTCGGCCTTTGCCCCAAATTGAATTGCCACAATTGGCAGGCCAAAGAAGATCAGGGCTCCGATGGGAGTTGTGTTCTCGTTCTCAGCCAGAAACTCGAGGACTGCAAATGCCAGAAAGACCGAAGCGACCAACACTAGCCACTGCTTCGTGTTCAGTGGACTCTCGGAGCCAGATAGATACGGAAATGGATGTCTTTTCATAGAACGTACAATGGGCGCAATTCAGGACCGGAAAGTGGCATGAAACCGAAACGATCGCCGGGATTGCATCGTAGTTTTCCGATGCCTTCGCTGTGAAACAGGATGCCGTCATCAACGCGCTTGTATTTGCCGACCGTCGCGCGGAAACGCACGTGTTTGGCTTCGTACTCGAACCCAACCATCGCAAATCCATCGGCTTCGTCGTCCGGGTCCAGAACGCCGGCGAATGTGTCCCAATGCGTACGCTTGATAGGTTCGCACTCTCGAGTTCGGCAACGGAAGGTCGGACCACCGTCGAACGGGTCGATACTATGGTCGTACTCGAACCCGATTCCAGTGAGCATGCGCTCCACTGGCTTGGTCGGCTCACCAACCTTGCCGATCATCTCGGCGACATCGTCAGGCAAGAGCGCGGTGTAGATGGGCTCAAACGGAAATAGTGCGCGGACAAACTCGATATTCTCGCGGCTCATTTTGTCCGCGGTCATGTAGTCGAGTCCGGTAAACACGCGGCCGAGGTGGTTCCAGAGGTCACTCGTTCCGTCTTCTTTCAGCTGCGGCAGAAGCTCAGCAACCAGCTCGTCCTGGAAGAGCTCCGGGTGCATGCCGATGTACAGGAAGCGCACGTACGCCAGCATCTTGCCGAGCTTCAATCGGTGCCCGCGATAGTCTGGATGCAGGATGAGCCCGCCGATCTCGGTTGGCCCATGATAGTTGTAGTGCATCTGCAGAATCTGGTGGCGGAAGTGGGTGTCGATGGTCGACGAATACTTCTGCACTTCGCGCACCTGGAAATACACCGATGGGCGTTTGTACGTCCCGTGGCGCGCGATAATCATGCACGTGCCGATGACCCGGTCGTGCTCCAGGTCGCGGAGCACAAAGATGTACTCGCGCTCTTCAGGGTCCTCGAATCGGCCGCCAAAGCTCGCACGACTATAGTCGATGAGCTTCTTTAGTTTGCTGCGATCCGCAGGCAGATTCAGGGTGTTTAGCCGTTCAGCCAACACCTCCAGATCATCCAAGTCCGCCGGTCTAACTTCGCGCAGAAAAAACATTAGAGCTTCACGCAGATGTTCTTGAGTTCGGTGTAGAAATTGAGCGAGTAGATCCCGCCTTCTCTGCCAATTCCGCTAGCTTTCACGCCACCAAACGGGGTGCGAAGGTCGCGAAGGAACCACGAGTTTACCCAAACGATGCCACTGTCGATCTGCTGTGCGACCCGGTGGGCCTGGCTCAGGTTGGTCGTCCACACGGCTGAGGCGAGCCCGTATTTGGTGTCGTTCGCCAGATGGACGGCTTCCTCTTCGTCGTCAAAGGGCATGATGTGACAGACGGGGCCAAAGACCTCTTCTTGGATGCAGCGGGCGTCGTGGCTGAGCCCAGTCCAGATGGTGGGTTCGATCCACGACCCTTCGTTGAATTCTGCTCCAACCTCGGGAACGCCGCCACCAGTCACGACTTCAGCGCCCTCTTGTTTTGCCAATTCGTAGTAGCTGAGCACCTTCTTGCGATGCTCTTCTGAGATCAGCGGACCCATGGTCGTGGTGTCTGCGAACGGATTGCCGCGGACCAAACCTTGTGCGCCCTTGGCAAGCTCTTCCACGAATCGGTCGTAGTGACTGCGGTGCACATAGACGCGCTCCGAGCACAAACAGACCTGCCCGCAGTTTGCAAAGACCGACCGCATGGTTCCGGCGAGTGCGGCCTCGAAATCGGCGTCTTCAAAGATGATGGCTGGGTTCTTTCCGCCGAGCTCAAAAGACAGCTTCTTCAGCCCTGATGCGGCAGTCCGCATGATGGCCTCGCCCGTCGCTGACTCACCGGTGAACGTGATCGCGCTGACATCTGGGTGTTGTGTGATGGCTTCGCCCGCAGAACCTGGCCCAAAGCCATGAACTACGTTGTAGACGCCTTTCGGAATCCCGACCTCGTTCATCACTTCGCCCAACAACGTCGCCGTCGCAGGCGTTTCTTCGGATGGCTTCACGACCACGGTATTGCCCGCAGCCAAAGCCGGTCCCACCTTCCAGGTCATCAACAACAGCGGCAGGTTCCATGGGCAGATGACGCCCACAACGCCCAGTGGCCGTCGTTGCACATAGTTCACTGCGCCCAAGCCATCCGGCGTCGATTGCATGTAGGCGTCCGAACCGAAGCTTCGTGCCTGATTGGCGAAGATGCGGAAGTTCGCAGCCCCCCTGGGAATGTCGATGCGCGAGGCCCAGCTGACGGGTTTGCCCGTGTCGTTAATCTCAGCCGCCAAAAACTCGTCGAACCGTTCCATGATGCGGTCGGCAACTTTGGCGAGCAGGGCTCCGCGCTCGTTGATCGACATCTTGCCCCATGGACCGTCCAGAGCGCGTTTGGCAGCCTGCACCGCCCGGTCAACCTCGTCCGCGCCAGCCTCAGCCACACGAGCAGCGAGCTTGCCCGTCGCCGGGTTGATATCGTCGAACCAGCTACGGCCTTCAGTGAATTCGCCGTCGATAAACAGTTTCAGCGTGTTCGCCATCGCTACTCCAGCAGGCTCATTTGCCCGTCGTCTTTCTCGTCTTCGGCTTGAGCGTCACGATCACGCTCGATGCTGGGGGACTTTCGCTTCAGCTTCGACCACCCACCAACAGGTTTCAGGTCCGCGATGCGGCTGATACGGAAAATCCGCTCGTCCCGCCGCAGGTGGCAGTACGCATGGAGGTACGTCTCGGCCTCCAGGCTGATGGGCGTAATCTTGCGCTTGGTCAACTCACCACGATTTCGACTGTAGTAGTCGAGCTCCAAGTCCTGATTGGTCGCGATCGCGAATCGAATCAGGTCTGGATGCCCGTCACGCGGATTAATCTCGTCAGGGTTCGGAACAGCCTCGACTTCCCAGTCTGGCTCAATGGCTTTCGCGATCCAGAGCAGCACTTCGTACGCCTCGATCTCGATGTCCATGATTTCTTTGGGGCTCATCGTGGCGAGCGTCTTCTTGAGCACCGTTTCCAGGGTGCGTTTCGGGGCGCGGCTGCCGCCGTCCTCGCGTAGATTCTCAAGGATCAGGCATGCGAGCGCGACCGTTCCACGTTCATTCGGTGTGCGCAGAGTAACTTCGCCCAACGACTCGTCATTGAACGTCAATTCTTCACGCTCGCGCGGCGTTGCGCGGGACAAACGCTCGGCGATGCGTCCACGAATCGTGGGGATATTGATGGGGTCGTGTTTAGCCATTAGCTCAGATTCTTTGCGCCTTCGAGGTCATCGGTGTCCACGCCTGTGAGCACCGTATTATTCACGTCTGCCTCGGTCACGTCTGCGCCAGAGAAGTCAGATTCCGACAGGTCAGCGCCGTTGAACTTCGCTTTTGTCAGCGATGCTCCGCTGAAGTCGACGTCATTGAGCGCGCAGCGATAAAAGTACGTTCCATCGGCGGATGCACCCGAGAAATCCGAGCCCGTGAAGATGGCTTGGTCAAACCGGCTGCGGCTCAGCTCAGCTCCCGAAAAATCGGTCTCTTCAAACTGCGCAGCCTTCGCTTTGACCCGGAATAGGCTTGAGCCCGACAGGTCCGAGCCCAAGAATGCAGCGCGTTCCAGCGTCGATTGCGTGAAGTCCGTGCCCGACAGCACCGCGTCTGCAAAGGCAGCTTCCGTGAAGTCCGCGCCGGTCGCCGATGAGCCCGATAGGTCGGCGTTCGAAAACTCCGCGCCAGCTGCCTGCACTTCGTCCAGAGTGGCTCCCGACACATCAGCACCGGTGAACTTCGCGCCCTCAAGGTTTGCGCCCGTCAGCATCGCTCCGGCGAGCACGGCTTCGGTGAAATCGGCATCGCTAAGGTCGGCACCCGAGAAGTCGACACCGCTAAAGTCTGTGCGGGCAAAGATGCCGCCAGCTAGCTTCGCCTCACTCATATCCGAGCCTGCAAAGTCAGCGTCCGAGAAATCTCGTCCTGCAGCGACGGCAGCCTCAAGGTCTTCAACAGACTCAATGCCTTCGTAGACCGCGTCTTCCGGCGCGACCTCGACAACTTCAACCTGCTTGGACTTCTTCGACTTGTCCTTCTTGGACTTGTCTTTCTTCTTAGATTTATCCGCCTTCTTGGACTTTTTTGAGCTCTTCGCTTTCTTGGACTTCTTGTCCTCAAGCTCATCCTGCTTCTTCGACTTCTTATTCTTCTTGCCCATCTCTAGCCCTCGTCGTCATTGAAATCGAATTGGATGTTCTGTTTCTCTAGGTCTTTTAGTTCGCGCTCGAGCGACGCTTCATCGGGATCGATAAGACCACCGAGCCGTACCGACTCGACCATCGCTTCCGCTCGTCGCACCTCATCACCCGTGGGGCGCTTAGACTCATAACGAAGCATGTCCTTGTCCATCTTGATGACGTCTAGCTTCGTTTTAATCTCGGCCTTTCGAGCTTTCAGTTCTTCAACTCGCTCCGCAGCTTGGGACGCGAGGTCGGCCATACCTTTGTCGTTGGCCAATTTCACACGGCCCTCCCAAAGCGGGATTTCATCTTCAAGCTTCGCCGCTTCTTCTTCGAGGTCGTTTTCTTCCCGAACAAGCGCCGTCATCTTTGCGTGAATTACCGGATCTACCATGAGTCACCTCCGCGCGTTTCGTCTGCGATACGACTACCACACCGTGTTTATCTTTGCCTTCGGCAAGTTGTCTACGTGCTTCGCGCGAGTTTTCTTTGCCTTTGGCAAGTTATCTTCGCGCTTCACGCGAGTTTTGTTGTTGGCTGCAATCAAACTCTGCGAAGCAGAAGACAACTGCAAGCAACGCGAGCAAGACAACTGGGAGCAACGCGAGCAAGATAACTGCGAGCAACGCGAGCAAGAAGACTGCGAGCAACGCGAGCAAGTGTGATATTATTCGGGGAACTTCTGCAGGATGTTGTGGTCTATCGGACCGCAACTCAAATGGAACTAGATATGACTCGACAAAATTGGATTTGGATTTCGCTGCTGTTTGCGGCGATGTTCGCACTGCCCGCCACTGCAAATGCACAAGCTGGCCAGGCGCTCTTCGACTACCAGATGAAGAACCGAGCCCAGACGGATACGGGTGCACCCGTGCTCATTTTGCGCGCCCGAGAGTTCATCAAAAGCGGAACGGCGACGTTTGAGCGTTCTGACGGGAAGACCTCAAAGCAGAAGATTGGCCGCATGAAGCCTGGTCAAGAGAAGCGACTTCCATTTCGGCAGCCCAAAGGCAAATTCAAATACAAGATCACCCTCGAAGGTGTGACCAGTTTCGACCAGACGATCACAATGAATCTGGAAACTGAGGTGGTGTATGTCGATCCAATCAAGCTGACTGTGAACCCAAAACAGGTGCAGGTTGGTGAGGGCCGGATGGTTCTGCGCTCAAACGTGCCGTTGGATAAGGTTGATATCGAGGTTTTCGACAACAATGGCGGTAAGGTTGTCGAGAAGACACAGGCCATTGGCGGCAAAGGTGGTGATGTGGAACTGACCTGGCCAGCGAAGGTCAAAGAGGTCGGCGCAATTCGCCTCAAAGCACATGACATCGCGGGTTTCTGGGCAGGTGTTGTCCTCGAGCCATTTTGGGTCGAGATCCCCCACGAAGATATCGAATTCGATAACGGCAAAGATACGTGGCAACCCAGCGAAACACCAAAGCTGACCTCGACGCTGGGCAAGATCAAAGAAGCGATGGCCAAACACAAAAAGAAGGGGCTCGAGCTCTCGATGTATGTTGCCGGCTACACAGATACGGTGGGTGGTCACAGCGACAATATTAAGTTGTCGCAAGCTCGTGCTCGAGCCATCGGCAAGTGGTTCCGCAAAAACGGTATCAAGGTCGATGTGTATTATCAGGGCTTTGGGGAGTCGGTGTTGGCGGTAAACACGCCAGACAACACGCCAGAACCCAAAAATCGCCGCGCCGTCTACATCTTGGGCAACACACCTCCACCCACGAGCTCTCAGATTCCACGAGCGAACTGGAAGCGTCTCTAGGGGTTCGGCTTTGCCTCACCGATGTGGTTCGGCTTTGCCTCACCGATTTGGTTCGGCTTTGCCTCACCGATTTGGTTCGGCTTTGCCTCACCGATTTGGTTCGGCTTTGCCTCACCGATTTGGTTCGCTGGCGCTCACCGATTTGGTTCGCTTCGCTCACCGATGTGGTTCGGCTTTGCCTCACCGATTTGGTTCGCTTCGCTTCTTAGAGAAGGTACTTCCTCGTCAAGAGTCCACGATATTTTTCTCCGTGGTACATCGGGGCCAAAGGTCACAGTAC
>JAUIBR010000056.1 GCA_030427705.1 bacterium
GATTCGATTCACGCTTCCTTCAGACACTCGGTCGCCCTCGTGCCCTTGCGCTTCACTTCTCTTGATGTGACCTACTTGAGAGAGGACTTTCACCTCTAAATTGGTGCCCATGCCGGGCGTACGAAACAAAGAAGCGCAGCTCAACGAGCCGCGCTTCTTTCACTGAGGGCGCAGTGTTATTCAGCTATCCATGAATTCCAGTACCTGTCGAACCAGGTGCCCGACCGAGTTGGAATCGGCATAAAGTGCATCCTCGACATCCATCGGGTGGGTTCCGCCGACGACTTCGTCGACAACCTTCCGCGCATGGTCGAGCAAGTAAGATTGAACAAGTGGGTGCCCGTAGCAGCGGCCAAGGAATTGGACCGCGCCAGGTGCGTTGGCCCAAAGGTGACCACACGCTTCCAAAAACTCTTCTGCGTAGGCTTCAGATGCCAGGTAACCAGGCATCGTCGTCGCAGGATAATCGCTGCGTTGAAGCAGCTGATGGGCAACAAATCGATTGGCCGAGAATGCGGAGATCAAGACCGCAGCAGCCTGTTCGCGGTCACCCAACTCGAAGTGGGCGAGCGCCATGTTGTAAGTGACAGCCGGCTCGCGAGGGACCGCTTGATAGTCCTTCAGCGCCTGTTTCACATCGCCCATACCATGGCGGATTTCGCCAGCAAGGTAGCGGCAACCAATGTATTCAGCGGGATTCATTGAGGCGAGCCCGTCGAACATATCGACCGCTTCTTCGCCACGTCCCATGCGGTAAAGCGCGAGCGCCTGACCTTCCATCGCACGAAGGAATGGGCGGCATGACTCGTCATACCAATCCGTCCACTCATGCGGGAACGCGACCGCGACCGCTTTCTCATAAGCCTGTTCAGCGGCTTCAAGCTCACCAAGCTCCCAGTAAACAAGACCTAGGTGATTGTGCAATTCTGGGTCTTCTGGGAAGTGCTTCACCGCCCCTTCGAGGATGCTTCGCGCTTCGTCCAACCGCTCGCTCGCAATCGCTTCCAGACCGCGCTGGAACATTGCTTCACGACTCACAGGTTTGTCGTTGGTTTCAATCAATCGACCGCAGTCTTCATGCAGCGTTTCCAAGAGCACTTTCAGCTTCGCCTGTGCTTCTGGGCGCACGTCATCTAACGATTCGATACTAGAGAGCAGTTTTGATACGTCGCCGAGAAGTTCAAGTAGAACTTTCATTCCATGGCCTCGAGAGGATAGTTGCGTTGACTTGACCTACCCTCCGTCACATCTCTGGAACGGTCAAAATTTTAAGTGAACTTTTAAGAATTACTTAAAGCTAAGCTTTAGGTTCTTGGTTTTTGGTCTTCGGTTCTGAGTTTTGATTCGGTGGCTCAACCAAAGGCTGGAAGGCGTTAAACGACTGTGCTAGAAACCGCATCCCTCGTTTAGATCGCGTAGAGGTACAAAGTGAATTCGAGTGATATCCGACAATCGTTCCTGAAGTTTTTTGAAGACCGAAACCATGAGGTCGTCGAGTCTTCTCCAGTGGTTCCACAAAATGATCCAACGCTCTTGTTCACGAACGCGGGCATGAATCAATTCAAGGACCTTCTGCTTGGAAACGAAGTACGTGATTATAAGCGCGCGGCGAGCTCGCAGAAATGCATTCGAGCCGGCGGCAAGCACAACGACCTGGATGAAGTTGGAAAGGATGGACGTCACCTGACGTTCTTCGAGATGCTCGGAAACTGGTCGTTCGGTGATTACTACAAGCGCGACGCGATCGTTTGGGCGTGGGACTACATCCTCAATGTGTTGAAGTTCGACCCAGCAGTTCTTTACGTCACTGTCCATCACTCGGACGAGGACTCGCTGAAGATTTGGCGCGATGAGGTCGGTGTAGAACCAGACCGAATTCTCAAGCTCGGCGACAAAGACAACTTCTGGTCGATGGGACCGACGGGACCATGCGGTCCATGCACCGAGATCCATATCGACCTGCATCCTGAAGCGGGTGCGTTTGATTTTGTTGAAGGATACGACGACGACCGTGTCATTGAATTCTGGAACCTGGTGTTCATGGAATCGAATCGCAACGAAGACGGCTCGATGGAGCCGCTTCCGCTGCAATCGGTCGACACAGGCATGGGCCTTGAGCGCGTCACAGCCGTTTTGGAAGGCGTCGACAGCGTGTTCCACACGGATATCTTCCGCCCGGTCCTACAAAAGACCGCAGATCTTCTGGGCACTGAGGTCAACGATTGGCCTGCATTCTTCAAAACACCTGAGTTTGTCGACTACTCGGTCATCGCTGACCACGTGCGTTCAGTTGTTTTCTCGTTGTGCGACGGCGCGAAGTTCTCGAATGAGGGCACAGGCTACGTTGTGCGTCGTATCTTGCGCCGCGCTGTGCGTCACGGACGCCGATTGGGCTTCGAAGGCCCATTCATGCACGAGCTGGTCGCCCCACTCGTTCAAAAGTTCGGTGATGTGTACCCAGAGCTGAAAGCACAGGGTGAAAAGGCTGCCGAGCTGGTGCGCCTCGAAGAAGAGCGCTTCTTCCGAAACATCGACCGCGGCATGGAACTCTTCGAGACCGCCGCTGCCGAAGCGAAGGCTGCAGGCCAAACTAATATTGGCGGCGACAAAGTATTCGACCTCCACACGACGTACGGCTTCCCACCTGACCTCACGCAGATCATGGCGGAAGAGCACGGCTTGGGCGTGGATTTGGAAGAGTACGCGAAGCTTTTGAATGAGTTTCGCGAGACCTCCAAAGGCAAGGACATGTATGCGACAGCCGCCGGTGTTGGCGATTGGACAACCATACACGAGGGACCAAGCAGCACGTTTGTTGGGTACGACAATCTAGAGAGCCAAACGCGCATTATGAAGTCGCGTCATCTTGAGGACGCTCGGTACGAGCTGATCCTTGAAGAGACGCCCTTCTATGCCGAGAGCGGCGGTCAGGTCGGCGACGTCGGCCAGATTACCGGCAAAGGACTGACGTTCAAGGTCTTGGATACTCAGAAGTCGCCCATCGGCATCGTGCATTCGGTGGAACTTACCAACGGCACAGTCACCGACGAGAACATTCAGGGCGTCTTCCATGCACATGTCGACGAAGAGGCACGCCGCCTTACCATCAGCAATCACACGGCGACGCACCTTTTGCACGCTGCCCTGCGAGACATCGTCTCCGACCAGGTCTTCCAGGCCGGTTCGTTGGTGTCCCCTGACAAATTGCGTTTCGACTTCAGCCACGGTGAGCCGTTGACTGACGAACAAGTTGACGCCATCGAAACGCGCGTGAACCAACAGATTCGTGAAGGCCATGAAGTGGTCGCTCATCAAGACGTCGACCGCGAAACAGCGGTCGAAGAGATGGGCGCGATGGCCATCTTCGGTGAGAAGTACGGCGACAAGGTCCGCGTGGTCGAGATTCCCGGTGAATCCGTGGAACTCTGCGGCGGAACTCACGTTCAAAACACCGCGGATATTAACCTCTTCCGCATCACGTCCGAAGCCGGCGTTGCAGCAGGTATTCGTCGAATCGAAGCGGTCACGAACGAGACCGCGTTTGCGACGTTCCAATCCGACAAGGACCTGGTGCAGACGCTTTCACGCATGCTCAAGACCGAGCCTGCACGACTCATGGAGCGTATCGAAGGCCTACAGGCCGAGCGCGGTGAGCTGGAAAAGCAGGTCCAAAAGCTGTCGGCGAAGCTGGCGAGCGCAGATTCGGCTGACCTTGTGGATGAAGCGACCGAGATTGAAGGCGTAAAGGTCATCGCCAAGCAAATCAATGCGGACACGCGCGACCAACTGCTTCAATACGCTGACCAGCTCCGCTCGAAAATGGACGAAGGTGTCGTCCTGCTCGCCAGCGAAATCGACGGCAAGGCCGCCCTGCTCTGCTTGGTGACCGATTCGGCGTTCAAGAACCGAAAGCTCAAGGCCGGCGACCTCATCAACGAGGCGGCATCGTACGTCGAAGGACGTGGCGGTGGACGCCCAACGTTGGCGCAGGCCGGTGGCACGAAGCTCGATGGCATCCACGCCTCGGTCGACAATTTCCCACAGATTGTGCGGAGTGCGCTGGGCGCTTAGGTCGCTAGCGCCAGCACGGCCAGGCAACTGAGCACGGCGATTACGACGAACAACCAGGTCTGGCGGTTCTTCATCTTCTGCAATTCAGACTCAAGTTGCTGCCCGTTGCCTTGTGGGACGGCGGCTAGCTCTTCGTCGCTGCTGCTGTGCTTGATCTGATTCGCAAGCTCCATCGGAGTCATCTGCCGCGCACGCGCAGCTTGAATAATCTCCTCACGTGACGCCAACTCCATCGTTGAGTCATTCGTCTGCAGACTATCGACGCCGATATCCGCGAGTGATTGGTCGGATTCAAACGGCGTGGAGTCTCCAACAATCTTAGGCGCGTTCTGAAGCGTCATCGCGATTTCTGTGCGCTCTTCCTTGAACAATGCAGAGACGTAGGTGCCCAGTCCACGTCGCAAGTCGCCACCTTCGGACGTCATGTCGAGGAACTGCTGCAGGTCTTTTCGCATGTCCGAGGCACTTTGATAGCGCTTGAACGGGTCGCGCTCGAGCGCGCGCATGATCACGTTATCCAGGAACTGTGGAATTTCAGGCTTCAGCTCGCGCGGCGGCTGAATCGGAGCCTCAAGGACAGCGTTGATGACCTCTGGCTGCGAGTTTCTGCGGAACAATCGAAAGCCGGTCGCGAGCTCATAAAGAATCACCCCCAGACTGAAGATGTCGGAGCGTGGATCGACAGGTTGCCCCTGAAGTTGCTCGGGGCTCATGTAGGCATACTTGCCGCCGCCAAGCTGCTCGTCATCGTCCATCCCGATGATGCGTGCGATGCCAAAGTCGAAGATCATGGTGTCACCGTTGTAGGTGACCATCAGGTTTTGCGGGCTCACATCTCGGTGCACGACCGAATACTGGTGGTTGTCCAAATCCCGGAAGTTATGCACGTAATGCAGGCCGTTGCAGGCATCCGCGATCATCTGAACAACCTGTTTTAAGGTTGGCGGGCTCTTTCGTTGGTAGCCCCGCTGCGCAATATCCGCGACCGTCTGCCCGGTCACGAAATCCATCATCATGCAGCACGTGCCTTCGACGATCTCCGCATTATGCACATTGATGACGTTGGGATGGATGAAACGCGACGAGATGAATGCTTCTCTATAGAACAAGCGGCGATGCCGCTCGTCCTCGTTCTTATCCGTAGGAAGCGCTTTGATAACCACGGGACGCGTATACGTCGCTGGGCCCTGTTTCATGGCCAGAAAGACTTCAGACTGCCCGCCAACCGCAAGTCGGCGAAGCAAAATGAATTCCCCGAACTGTCGGTTGATGACCATGAATAAAGGCGCTCAAGGCACAGAAGAAAATTTGAGAACCGCGAAGTGGCGCAATTGTAGTTTCGCCGCCGCAAAACTGTCAATTTGCAGTCACGCCTGTCTTAACTACATTCCCTCGAATGTGGTATACGGCGCCCTACCACATGGTGTGACACACCGTTCGACGGAGAAATCATGAGACGTCGCGTCTTTGCCCTTTTAGTCACGTTAACGTGTCTCTTACTTGCTTCGACAGCTTGGTCGCAAAAGCTAGAGATCGCAAAGAAAACGCTGCCCAATGGCTTGGAGGTCATTGTCCTGCCATCCTCGACGGTCCCGATCGCGACCATCGAAATCTGCGTCAAGAACGGGGCATTCACTGAACCGCCTGAGTTCAACGGCCTAAGTCATCTTTATGAACACATGTTCTTTAAAGGGAACGCGGTCATCCCGAACCAGGAAGCGTATCTTCGTCGCATGCGGCAGTTGGGTATCGTGTTCAACGGAACGACCAGCACGGAGCGCGTGAATTACTATTTCACGCTACCAAGCGATAATCTTGAGGCCGGATTGGAGTTCATGAAGGACGCCATCACGACCCCGAAGTTCGAACAACAAGAGTTCGAGCGCGAAAAGAAAGTCGTTCTAGGTGAGGTCGACCGCAACGAATCGAGCCCCTACTACTGGTTCGGGCAAGAGATGAAAAAGCGCATTTGGTTTGCGCATCCAACGCGAAAGGACCCGCTCGGCGACCGCAACAGCATTGAAACTGCGACCATCAAGAAGATGGAAACGATGAAGGAAATCTACTACGTGCCCAACAACGCGGCACTCGTGGTTTCCGGCGATGTCCGCCCTGAGAACGTCTTCTCGCTGGTCGAGACCATCTTCAAGTCATGGAAGCGCGGCAAAGACCCGTTCGAAGTCAAACCTGTGCCTCCGCATCCGAACTTGCGTGACAAGTCGTATTTCATCCTCAACAAGGAAGTTCAGGTCCCCTACGTGTCGTTCATGTGGCATGGACCGCGTGTCCTCGAAGATCCACGTGCCACGCACGCCGCAGACGTGTTGAGCTACATAATCAGCCAACCAACCTCTAAGTTTCAAAAGAACCTGGTCGAGAGCGGACTGACGCTCGGTGCCGGAATCAGCTACTACACGCAGCGTCACACGGGTCCGATCTCCTACTCAGCGCAGGTTCCGCCGGAGAAACTTCAAGAAGCTATCCCTGCCCTGCTCCGCGAGGTCGAGAAACTCGCTGATCCGGAGTACTTCACCGACGAACAACTGGAATCGGCCAAGACCATCCTCGCCATCCAAGACTTGTATGGGCGCGAGGAGATGAGCTCCTTCGCACACACGGTATCGTTCTGGTGGGCGGTCGCAGGCCTGAGCTACTACGAAAACTACGTCGACGACCTGAAGTCCATCACGCGTGCTGATATCGCGCGCTACGTGAAGAACTACGTCATCAACAAACCCTACGTGATGGGCGTGATGATGACGAAAGACGCACAAACCTCGGCGAACTTCTCCGAGGAAGTCATGAAGAACCTTGCTGAAACCGCCACGTCTACGGACGGAATGGAGTAGATGATGAATCGCAAACTAACACTGTTATCTGCATGCATCGTGGCGGGCACCCTGGCGACTTCGTGCTCAGCGCGTCCAGAACGTTTCGTCGAAGACCCGGTTGAAGAACAAGGCGACAAACGCGTTCTGACACCTGAAGAGAAAGGCATTCCGACCCTGGCCGACATCGAGTACATCGACGGCGAACCCGAAGTCAGCATCGCCGGTTCGTTGGGCACGACTCAGGCCTTTAACGTTGGGCCCATCAAAGTCATCCACAAAGCGACCCCCGCAAACCAGGTGGTCGCGGGACGTCTCTACATCCTCGGCGGTGCACAGAACCTAACGTCGACCACCGAAGGCATCGAGCGCCTCGCGCTGACGGTCGCAACCAATGGTGGCACCGCGACAACGCCAAAGGACGAGTTCAACGGAAAGTTGGATAGCATGGGTGCGAGCGTCTGGGGCTTCGCTGACCGCGACTACAGCGGCTATGGCTTCAAGACCATCACTTCGAACTTCGATGAGACTTGGGAGCTCTTTGAGCAGACCATCATTGAGCCTGAAATGCCGGAAGGCGAAGTCGAACTGCGGCGAAACCAGCAACTGGCCTCAATCAAGAGCATGCTGGAAGACCCTGACAGCCACGTACAACACGTCGCGACCCGCAACTTCTTCGACGGCCATCCCTACTATCATTTGCAGTTGGGAACCGAAGAGAATGTTCAGGGGTTCACACGTGATGACTTGCTCGCATATCAGCGGTCGCTGCTGAAGCCTGAGCGCATGCTGCTTGTGGTCGTTGGCAATGTCAGCGCGCAGAAACTGATTGAGCAGGTCAAAGAGAAGCTCGCACGCATCAAACCATCAGAGACCGAGATGAAGCCGCTGCCGCCGTTTGGTTCCGCAACGGGGCTGCGCGTGGCTGACCGTGAGCTACCAACCAACTACGTGCTGGGCTATTTCCCGACGCCAAAGCCGGGTGATATCGATTATCCGGCTGCTGTCGTGGCCTTGGAATACCTGCGTGACAAGCTGTTCGAAGAAGTTCGAACCAAACGCAACCTCACCTACGCGGTGGCTTCAGGGATTTCGACTCGCCGGATGAACTACGGCTATGTTTACACCACCGCAAAGGACCCGAAGACGACGATGGGCGTCATCTTCGACCAGATCGAAGAGATGAAGCTCATCCAGATTCCCAAAGCGGAGCTCGACGAGGTCGTCAACGTCTACCTGACGAACCACTACATGGAACTCCAGACCAACGACGGTCAGGCCAATATGCTCGCTGAGGCTGAGATTGTGGCTGGAGACTGGAAGCACTCAGCGGCGTTTCTAGCCGAGGTGCGAAGCGTCACGCCTGACGACGTCCAAGCTGTCGCTCAGAAGTACTTTACGAACTACCGGTTCGGTGTGGTCGGCGCGCAAGGAAAGCTCGATAAGACGGCGTTCAATCCGTAGTCGCCGCAGGAGTGGACTCAATCAGGTCCATGGGACGATTGTCTGCAATATCGTCCCACTCTCCCGTGTGAATCTGATACTCACGATTGTAGGGATATTGCATGCGATGGCGCCGGAAGGCGCGCTTGACGCGCTCCGTCACGTCTGTGCCCAACGCAGTCTCGTAGCGCACGTCGATGACGTAGGCCTTACAAGTGAGCACGGTCGCCAACGTCGGCTCAACGGTTTCACGGACGACGATGCTGACGGGCTTCTTCAGAAAGACGTACTTTGACGTCACACAGGCTTCGTAGATGATGCGTTTTGCGAGCTCGAAGTCCTCTGTGACCGAGATGTAGAACTTCATCACGACCATCATGTCGAGTGCACCGGCGTTGCCTGAGGAGACCGACTCTGTCAGGAATTTGTTGTTCGGAATCGAGACTTCGTTGTCGTCCAACGTAACAATTCGCACTGTCCGCAGACCAATCTCTTTGACCTCGCCGTAGGTGTCACCAAACTGCACGCGGTCACCGACCTGGAACGGCCTATCTACAAGGATGAGAATACCAGCGACGATTGAACTGATGGTGTCTTTAAGCGCGAAACCGATAGAGACGGCCAACGTGGTACCCAGACCCAACAACGCCGTTTCGTTTTCGCCCAAGATGGTGACCGCAACCATGTAGGTGGCGACCGCGAAGATACCGATGCGAAAGAAGCTTGAGACCTTCTTGAGCAACAGACGTCGCTTGGCCAACCCTTCACCCAGGCGGTCGAGCGTCGCGCTAACCGTGCGGTTGACCACGTAGGCAGCCGCGATAATAAAAAGCGACTGCAGAATGCGACCGACGTCCAAGAACTCGACCGCTGCGGCGATTTCTTCAGGTTTCGGTTCGATTTGGGCGAGGATTGATATCATGAGTACAGGAAGTTGTTATTCGCCAGACGTCGAAGCACCTGGCGGAAGTAAAGTGGGGCTAGCTTTGCGCGCATTGTTTCTGGGTCAACAATGACGAGCCCAAGCTCTTCCAAGTAATTGATTGCGAGGGTGCAGAAGCCGGGGTCGGAGTTGATGACCGAGCCAACCTCAGCAGGGTTCAGACGTCCGTGTTGTGCCAATGCAGTGAGCACAAACCAGTGGTCGTCAGTGAACTTATCAAATTCGGCTGTCGAAGGACGCCGGAACAGCGTGACCGAGAGGGTATCTTCCCCTTTCAACGTCAGGCTGCGAAGCCAATACAACATGCCGAGGCGCGGGTTTCCGCCGCAGTATTCATGCAAGTAGCGGAAGTACCCCTTCGCTGACTTAATGACCTCTAGGAATTCATCGTTTTCGGTAAGGTCTCGCGTCACGAGGCTTGTGAAATCGAGCGAGAACTCAACCCGTGCATTACGGAACTCGATGAGGCGCTGCAGCTCCTCTTCGGTCCAAGGCTTCATTTGAATCTTGTCGCCGAAGTGGTGCGAGCGTGTCTTCACGCGGTTGATATAGTCCCAAGCGTACTTGTTGAACGACAACAACCACCAGTGCTTCTGGTCGGTCAACGAGACGATTTCAAGCAACGTGTCCATGCCATCGAATCCACCGATTCGGCGCATGAAGAAGTGATGAGCATCGTCCAAAATTACGACGGACGGCTCAAGTTCGAGGATCTTCTCGATGAGCTTCTCAGATGAAGTGAAGGAATCTTTGATGCCAAAGACTTCTGCCACGTATTGAAGGACCTCGACACGTCGGACGTGCTTGCTCTTCAGCCCTTGCCGGCGAATCTGGTAGCCCTCGAAAATGGACTCGTCGCGCAACATGGCCTCGATCATTGAAGAGCGGCCCATGCCCTCTTCCGCAACCAACGCGACCGACCCCATGCGGCCGTTCTCTTTCCATTCCGCGAAGTCATCACACAACGTCTTGAGATAGCCACCACGGTCCACAAAGACTTGGTCGTCGACCAACTCGCGGTCCCGGAACAAAGACACGTACTCGTCCGGAAGCGGTGCTTCTTCGGGGGCGTTCTCGGCCGCCTCTTCACGTTCCCGCTGCTGCAGCTCGATCCGCTTTCGGAACACGAAGTTTCGCGCGGATTTGAACAGCTCGGATTGAAGAATGTACTTCCGACCGAAGGCAGCCCCTTCGTAGAACAAGACGTAGATACTGGCGAAGGCGATGATAATGACGCCATAGGGCCGCGCACGGTGCTCGTTGACTAGCTTGACGGCCCAAGGAAGGCGGTCCTCCGCCAACTTCACGAACAGGTCGCCAATCTCGTCACGCCACTTGGAGATGGTCCAGAATGCGACAACGCCAAATCCCAATCGCGCCAGGAACGTGGTCCAACGCGAAAGAACTCCAATGCCGGTAAGCGCTTCTGTCCATTCGGGGATCAGACCCGCCAAAATCCAAAACAGGACGAACACACGCACGCTGCGCATGAGTTTCTTGGCCTGCGCATCGTTCAGCTCCATCACGCTGATTGAGCGTTCTTGGAAGCTGAGCTTCATATCGCGATTGAACTCGCCCTCTGGATCGCGCTGGCTGCGCGGGACGAAGAGAACCGAGACGATGTCGCGAAGGATGATGTACGTGAACAGTGCATTGACGACATCGGGCAAGAACGACAGCAACCAGACGTCCTGCGCCACGAACGACGCGACGTAGTCGAGCGTAATCCACAGCAAGACCGGACGAGCTAGGAAGTAGACGACTTCAAAAATCTTGATCGTCAGTGCCGGCCGCCGACGGAACGTGCGGAAATTGATAAGGTAGCTATAGAGCCGTTGTAGCGGACCAGGCAGGAACGGAATGAAGAACAGCACCAATCCCACAGGAATCAAGCGCAGCAGAAGCGCCCCGATCCAGGTGAATAGGCTTACCGAAACCGAAATGTCGGTGAGTTGAGCGCTTCGGCGCTGGGCTTCCGCGTACACCCGCTCGTACATGATATTTGCGGCTTGGAAGACATCGTGGACGTTTTCGTCATTGAGCCGATATGACTCAGCTGCACCGGAGTTCGAGGTGAACCCCAGCACAAACTGCAGACTGTCTTCCAGATAGGCGTGGTGTTCCGTCAGGATGTTTCGGCGCGAGCGCAGAAGCTCGTGAATCTTCGTTTGGTGATCGACCAGCTTCTCTTGGAGCTCGAGCTCAGCCTTCGCCACTGCGACACGGCGATTCCAGATATCCGAACCACCAAGCGATTGCTCGAGTCCTTCCTCTGTATCCAACTGGTCACGTGCATCGGCGAGGTCGGTCGTCCGCTTTTTCAACATCACGCGACTGTCGCGCAGCTTTTCGTAGGCATTTAGAAGCTTAGTTCGAATGTCTCGGCGAGACGTGACGATCTTTCCAACGAGAGGGTCGGCAATCTTCTGCGCGGCCATCGGCGGTTTTGAGTCGATCTTCTCTCGAGATTCCAGCAGTTGCCCTTTTTCATCCGCGAACTGCTTTTCGAATTGCGTGTTCTCTTCGGTGAGTTTGGTTAGTTTCTCGTTGTGATTTCGGGTCGATGTCAGGTTTAGCTCTGCAAGTTCGGTCTCCCGCTTCAGCAGTCGCTTGATACTTTCGTCACGCTCGCGCTTCTCACGAGCCTTTGCTTGCTCGAGCGCCAGGACAGCGTCCTCTTCCTCTCGCTTGGCCGCCCTTTCCTTTTCGAGTTTCGCGGCTTTTGCCTTTTCCTCTGCGGCGACTCGCTTGTCCAAGGCTTCCGCGTATGACGACAGCAGCGTGGAAAAGCGGCGATTCTTCGAGACGACCTCTTCGACTGCAGCAAAATCTGCTTCGTACAGCGCGACCGCGACGGTGAGACCGCTCGTCGTGCGAACAAGTTGCCGTTTAAGCTGTTTCGGCATCTTGGCATCGAGCTGTTCTTTGACGACATCCTGCTTTGCGGATGCGCGCAGCATTTGGACCTGAATGCCCTGAAGCTCCGCCTCAGCCGAGATAACCTTATCGTCGGCTTCCTTTTCAAGCCGCTTGATGGTGGAGACCGATGTCAGTTCGTCGGTGGTGAGACCAAACTCGTCAGCCAATGTTTTCGCGTCACCAGCGGGCTCATCCGCGGGACCTGCGTCGACATCGACGTTGTTCTGGTTTACCGTTTCCTGAGCGACAATCGGGCTCAATAATGCCAAGACCATCACGATGAAGATCGCGAGGCTGGTGACCCGTTTTGTGTTGCGAGCAGTCATGAGCAATCAATGCTAGGGCAGTCTTCCTGCATGCGATTAGAACCTAAATCCGCAAAAACGCAATTCTTAGTCGCGTTAATGTGCATGTTCACAACAGCATCGTGCGCCATGAACAGGCCATCTGAGCTGTGGACCGATGAAGTTCTGAAGGCTCAGAAACTTGCCGATGAAGATCCTGAAGCCGGTGCAAGCGAATATGAACGGCTTCGAGACGACGCGCCCAACGCGCGTGCCTACCGATGGGTAACACACGAGTGGGCGGAACTGGAAGAGAAGCTCGGAAACCAAAGTAAAGCCATCGAGTTGTACACCGAGAACTGTAAATCGGACCAGATTGACCAATACGGCGCAGATGGGCTCTATGCTCAATCTCGGCTTACCGATGACACAGACGCCGCCTTTCGCACGTGGTTCAACGTCATCCTTAAGTACCCAAACGAACTCGCCGCTGAGCGAGCCTTGGACGACGTGTATGACGCCATGGCAACGCGCGCGCCAACGGCGACACAATCGACGCTTGAGAAGCTCGCCCAGGCACTCGGTCACACGTATCTGGTCGATAACGTGCTGTTCCTGAAGGCAAAGCATTGCGATACCGTCCTGCACGACGCAGACTGCGCGCTTAAGACCTATCGCCGAATCTATGTGGACTTCCATGACGAAGCGCTCGCTGATGATGCCCTTTGGGAGATGGCGAATATCTACCGCCGACATGGAATGTGGACGCAGGCTATCGAAGCGCTCAATGTCATGGCCGACGACACTGAGTCGTCGTGGTTTGTGGGCAGTTACGACTCCGAGTGGGTTGATGATGCCGTCTTCGACCTTGGTATGATCCACATGTTGATGCTCAAGGACTATGACACGGCAGTCGACTACTTCATGCGTTTCGCCAACGACTACGAGTTTTCGTTGCGCGCCGACGACGCACTGTGGACCGCCGCAGAAGCCCGAAGGCTGCAAGGGCGCGATGACCAGCATTTCTATCAGCTACGAGTTCTGCTCAAGCGCTACCCCGAGAGCCGCTATGCCGAAAAGGCACGCGCGCGTCTGGGAATCAGCGGGGAGGACGAGTCGTGATTGAAGTCCACAACGTCACGAAGCTCCACTTTGGGCGCCCGGTGCTGAAAGACATCACACTGAGCATCCCTGAAGGTTCAAACCTGGGTCTCATCGGCCCTGGTGGTGCAGGAAAATCCCTGTTGCTCAAGATCATCTGCGGCCTGGTCGTCCCCGACGAAGGCACAGTCACCATCGACGGCCAAGATGTCTTTGAGCTCGACGAGATCGAAATCGCCAAACTGCGGTTTCGCATCGGAATGCTCTTCCAGAACTATGCGCTGTTCGATTTCATGAACGTGGCTGACAACATCGCGTTCCCGCTGCGTCAGGAAGGCAAACTGGGCGAAGACGAGATCGCGGCAAAGGTGCAAGAACAGTTGGATTCAGTCGATTTGCCGACGATCGGGCATCAGTTTCCAAACGAGCTCTCTGGCGGGATGAAAAAGCGCGTGAGCTTCGCTCGGGCCGTTGTGCCCGAGCCGCCTATCGTGTTCTATGACGACCCGACCGCCGGTCTCGACCCGGTAACAAGCTCGAAGATTTTCCTATTGCTGAAAGCGATGCGAGACGAGAAAGGCGTAACCTCAGTGACCATCAGCCACGATATCGAGGGCATCAAAGATATCTGCGACAACTTCGCCCTACTCGACCGCGGTGAGCTCATCTTTTGGGGCTCCCGCGACGAAGTCGAATCTACCGACCTATCGTTGGTTCGACAGTTTTGGGATGGCTTTAGCGACGACGAGTTGGGCTGATGGCATCTGAAATCAAACCCATATGGCAGCGCGTGCTGAACAACATTGGCGACCGGTTTATGGGCTGGTCGTTCGAGGTTGGTGGCGTGTCGCTCCTGGTTTGGGAGATCATGCGCAACACCTTCCCGCCAAAGCTCGATGGCGAGGAAACATGGCGCAACATGTACAAAGTGGGCGTTAAGTCGTTTCCAATTGTGGTCGTCACGGCGCTCCTAGTTGGCGCAATCATGGTCATCCAATCCGGGATGTACATCGAGCAATATGGTGCATACGGCCTACTTGGCTGGGGCGCGGGCTACTCGGTGTTTCGCGAGGTCGGCCCCATCATGATTGGGTTGATGTTCTCGGGGCGCGTCGGCGCAAACAACACGGCTGAACTAGGTACCATGAAGGTCACCGACCAAATTGATGCCCTTCGTGCCTTGGCTATCGACCCCGTGCGCTACCTCGTGATGCCCCGGGTGTTCACGATGATCGTAATGATGTTCCTCCTGGTCGTCGTGGGTGACTTCGTCAGCCTCCTGGGCGGTGCGGCCACCAGCCAATATCTATTGGGCGTCGATATGACCCTCTTCGCATGGAGTGTCATTACCTACGTCAGCCTCGCCGACTTCCTGCACGGACTCTACAAAGCGGTCGCGTTCGGATTCGCCATTGCGGTGATTTCTTGCCACTTCGGCCTGAACACTAGCGGCGGCGCGGTGGGTGTAGGCCGGTCCGTCAACGCATCGGTTGTCGGCAGCGCCATCGCCATCTTCATCTTGGACTACCTCATCACCTACCTGGACACCTGATGGCAGCAGCACCTGAACGTATGCCGCTGCATCACCGAATGTTGGCGTCAGTGGGGGAACCGGTCATCCATGTAGCGGATACCGTCAAGGGCATCATGCGCACTTTTGCTCTGACGCTCCACTACACGTTGCGCGGCCGAAAGCGGTGGGACGCGATCTTCGAACAGCTGCACGAAATCGGAAATCGAAGCGTCATCTTCATCGCGTTCACCCTGGGTTTCCTGGGGATGATCCTCATCTACCAGGCGGGCTATCAGGCGATGAAGATTACCGGCGACCTCCAATTATTGGGCGGGTTGTTCTTGCAGCTCTTGTTGCGCGTGTTTGCCCCAACAATCACCGCGATGATGCTCGCGACGCGCGTGGGAAGCGGCATGGCGGCTCAGATTGGCAGCATGGTCGTTACCGAACAGGTCGACGCGCTGCGAATGTGTGCGGCACAGCCCGTGGATTACCTGGTCGTCCCAAGATTCCTGGCCAGCATCGTCATGAGCGTTGTGCTCACGATCTTCGCGGTTTTGGTGTCGTATCTAGCAGGTGCGATGGTCGCGAACACTGCATTTGGTGTGAATTTCTACACGTTCTTCGACATGTCGTTTGTGGGCTGGTTCGACGTGAATATCTGCCTCACCAAGGCGCTTGTATTTGGCGCGACAATCCCCGTCATCGCCTGCCAGGCCGGCCTCATCGTCACTGGCGGCAGCGAAGGTGTTGGACAAGCGACGACCACTGCGGTCGTCAACTGCTCGCTGGCGGTCGTCATTCTCGACTTTGTCATTTCTGGACTCGGATACGTGGTGTTGAATCTCCTATGAAGTATCGATGGCTCATATTCTTTGCGGTGTTCCTCTTCGCCGCTGATGCGACGGCGGAGTACCGTCCACCTCGGACGGGTAACCAGTACTTCACCCTTGGACTCAACTTCAGCCCAGGGTTTATGGCTGACGATTCCGCCCCCGGAGACCCCTACGATGAACTTGCGCCGTCGCAAGGCATGATGGCCTCGCTCGGCCTTCAGCATGCGGTCTTCGCGACTGTCTTCATGTCCGTCGAGATAGAGCTTGGTGCCCAATGGTTCGATTACAATACGGCGAGTCCGTCAGGCGTCGCTGACCCGCAAACCGTGTTTGCATGGGGTGCAGGCGTCATGGCCCGCTGGGTGCCAATGGAAGAAGGCTTCTCGGCAGGTTTTGGAATCACTTACTACCGCGCCGCACTCGAGGAATCGTCGCTTCAACAGGCCGGACCTGACGTGCGTTTGGGTTGGTACCTCTGGCAGGGTGAGGAGTTCGGCCTGTTCGAAGTCGGCTACGTCATCCCCTTGGTTCAGGGCATCTCGCTCCCCAGCAATATTCAAGGCGACGACACACCAAACGTCGCCACGCAGGACTGGTGGTTTCACCGGTTCCGCGTCGGATTCCTGTGGGGGTTTTGATTGGCTAGCATCGAGTTCCAAGGCATCTACAAGAGCTTCGGCAACAAACATGTGCTGCGGGGCGTGGATCTAGCTGTGGAACCCGGCGAGGTCTTCTTCATCATCGGACAATCCGGCGCGGGTAAGAGCGTGCTCGTGAAACACCTGATTGGCCTCATCCGGCCTGACCAAGGCCGCATCTTCCTGGATGGCGTGGATGTGACCGACCTTAGCGAAAAGGAGCTGTATCCGGTGCGCAAACGCTGCGCGATGGTGTTCCAGAACTCGACGCTCTTTGACTCGATGTCGCTCTTGGACAATGTCGCCCTGCCCATCCGAAAACACAAAGACGTCAACAAGAAGGAAGCTCGTGAACAAGCACTCGAGAAGCTGAAGCTCGTGGGCATGGGCGAATACAAAGACCGCTTCCCCTCAGACTTCGGAGACGGAATGCGCAAGAAGGTCGCTATCGCACGCGCCCTAACCCTCGATCCCGAATATGTGATTTTTGATGAGCCCACGACCGGCATCGACCCAATTTCTGCGGCGATGGTCGACAAACTCATCCGACACCTCGCCGACCATCATGGCGTGACATCCATCGTAATTTCACACGACCTGCGCAGCATCTTTGGAATCGCGGATCGAATTGCGATGCTCTACCAGGGAAAGCTGCTGTTAGACGGCACCCAGGACGATTTTAAGAACAGTGACAACCCAATCATCCAACAGTTCATCACCGGAAACCCCGAAGGACCGATGGAGGTCTAGACTTGTGTCAACCGCTCCGGGCGCGCACACTAGACGTATCGAAGCAAAACGAATCGTATGAAAAGTAGTGAAACAGCAATCGAGGTAAAGGTCGGCGCGCTCGTGATTTTCGCGCTCGCCCTTCTCGTCACGTTCGTATTGGTGCTCGGAGATTTCTCGCTGGGCAACCAATTTGAGTTTTCCGTGGAGTTCAACAACGCCGGAGGTCTTAAACCCGGCGCTGACGTGGCTATCGCGGGTCTCAATGTCGGAAACGTGAAGAGCCTTCGCTTCATCCAGAACGAGCGAGCGGACGCAAATGCGACGGCCGTAGCCGTTCGGGCAAACATCGAAATCTCGCCTGACTACGCAGATGCGGTGCGCGAAAACTCGCAGTTCTTCATCACGACTCGAGGTGTCCTGGGTGAGCCTTATATCGAGATTGTGACCCGCGACTTCGAAGCAAAACCCATCGAAGGTGGCACGGTGATGCGTGGCGTAGACCCGCCGCGAATCGACATCATCGTCGCCAAAGCCAGTGAGCTCTTGAGCTCGCTGAACGACCTTTTGGACGACCCATCCATCCAAACGAAAGACCTGATTTCGAACACCGCCAGCCTGATGAAGAACCTGGATACGGTGCTTGTCGACAACCGCGAGAACGTCGACACGACCCTCAAGAATGTGGCGGACGCAAGCGGCGAGGCCAACCAACTCTTGGAGTCACTAAACGTCGCTGTTGACGACGGTCAGGGCCTCAAACGCACCCTTCGCGATGCGGAGACAACCGCGGGAAGCGCCAGCCGCATCGCCAAGCGCGTCGAGAAAGACATCGACCCCATCCTGGCTGACGTAAATGCTATGACCACCAACGCTCGCAATGCAGCTGAATCCGCGGACAAGCTCTTGACCGGAAACGAGCAGAAGATCCAAAACTCGATCGACAACCTCGAAAACAGCACAGCCCGGCTGAACAAAGTGTCTTCCGACGCCGAGGAAGTCATGGCATCGGTCAAGAATGGGGATGGAACTGTTGGTGCTTTGCTCACCGAGAAAGAGCTCTATGACGATCTGAAGGAAATCCTTCGAGACATCAAGCAGCGCCCTTGGAAGATCGTTTGGAAAGAGTAGCAGGGTCTGCAATCCCGCGGAGCATCTGCACCATCGTGGTCAACTCCCCAGCAAGGCCGCCATCGTTACCTTCTTTTCGAGTGTGACCGTACATGCCAGTCAGGTAGCTGCGGCAAGGCGCGCTCGAGGGCACCGCTTCTTCAATCGCCTTCAGTTGGGTATAGGGAATCACGTCGTCATCGGCGCCATGCATAATGTGGACAGGGCACGTAATCTTGGCCATATGCGGACGCGGATCCAGGAACGTCCAATCACGCTTTTCAATCGCGACCTGCAGCAGCTCTAACCCGCGCGGGTCAAGGCCGACCCCCATTTCAAACATCGGGCGCACCGCCTCATCCAATCCATCCGAGATGGACTTCGCGATGCGAACATACTCGAGGTCGACGCGAACCTCCGGTTTGCCCCATGTGCGACGCATGTACTCGCGCCACGCCTCGACCAGCTGCGCCCGGTTTTCGGGCATTTCCGTCAGTTCATCTAAGACGTTCAGGAACAACACCGGCAGATTCAGTGGGTCGTGATGGGCTAGGTGTTCGCCGTTCACCGTCCCAGTCATGCAGAACTTCACGGTCTCGTGCAGGTCGGCGTATCCACCAAAGACGACCACCGCACCCACGCGGTCCGGCATATGCTCGCCGGCACACCAAAGCGCCAAAAGCGAACCGAAGGAAATGCTGAACAGATATGGCTTCGGCCATCGGCGATGGGCGGCTTCGACAACCGCCGAGAAATCGCCCACCGCTTCCGTGTCTAAAACCTGGGCGAGGTAACTCGGGATATAAGGCGCCCAGACCTCAAACCCACAATGGGCGAGTATTGAGCAGAACCGCGCCAAACGTGGGTCCGCGGGGCCTTCAAAGTGGAGTCCTGGCGCCACCACATATGCATGTCGCGGGGCAACACCCTTGGGGCGAAACACGTCGACCTCTATGTCGCGATGGGGCCCCGGAACACGCCGGCGTTCGACATCCACTTCGGGGGCATGATGGTCATTCGCCCACGGCCCTAACCAGCGGGTAAGCCGGGCGAGCACTCGGGGCTTTGAAATCAATGGTCGTGGTCGCCGTGGTCACCGTCACCGTGGTCGTGCGTGTCACCTTGTTTGGCGGGCATTCGCACTGGGCCGTTCGGCTCCGGCACATTGATTTTCGGACGTTTGATCTGGAAAGGATTCTCGGGCTGTGCCCCGCCGTGACCGTGATCCCCGTGACCATGCCCATCATCTTTGGGCTTCATAGGCATGAGTTCCTTCGGAACCGGCTTGCCTTCGCGCTGCAGTCGCTCCCGTTCCAGACGCTTCTTCAGCTCGTCGCGACGGACGACGAGCGTCTGGCGGCGGATTGGCTCATCGATTTCTTCGATCGCCTTCTCGAGAAACTCCAGTTCCTTCTTCGGGGACTTCAGAGCGCCTTGATAGTAGTTGGCCATCTCCAACGCGATGCCACGCGTGAGGTCTTCTGGCGGATTCATCTCCAGAATTCGCTCGAGCTCTTTGACTGATTCGGTGAACCGCTTTTGTCCATCATACGCGATGGCGACTTGCTTTCGCGCTCGAACGAAGTTGGGGAAGAGTTGCACGGACTTTCGGGCATACTTCAGCGATGAATCGTATTCGAAAACCTGCGAGAAGACCCGCGCACGCTGATAGTGCAGCCGTGCATCGTAAGGAAGCATCTCGATGGCTTTGTCGAGCGTATCTCCGGAGTCTCGCCCTTTACCCATGCGGTATTGCGCCTCCGCGATATTGTAGAGAAGCTCGGCATTGGCAGGATACGCTTCGAAGGCTTCTTCGTAGGTCTTCACGGCGTCTGGCAACGCCCCACGCAGCATCTGATGGTCCGCATAACCAGACTTCATCAGCGACGTGCCGTAAACGGCCGCAAGCACGACGAGCCCAAGGCCAACGGCCACCGGCACGAAGCCACCAAAAATCATCGAACCGGCGGAGCGTCCGTCGGCATTCATGGTCGAATCGGCGCTTAAGCCGGTCAGCCCATTTAGCAGAGCCGATTCGCGGCTCAGCATGGCCAACGCGCCGGCCAGCGGAATCACCGCGCCGAACAGCTCAAACGCTGGAGTAAACGCCGCGATACTTAGACCGGCAAACACTGCACAGGTCAGGCCCCAATGCTCGACCAGCCAATTCGATGGCTCCTCGCGATTGGAAAGCGCCTTGAACGTGATGCCCAAAATGGCACCCAGCCAGAACAGAAACAGCAGCATTCCGATGATTCCAAGCTCCACTGCGACGAGCGCGATCACGCTGTGTGGACTCTTGAACATTGGATAATGCGCAAACATCTGAGCCACAAATGGGTCGTCCCCTCGTGGATGGCGAGTTTGATTCAACTTCCAACCGGCTGGGCCGTGGCCAATCAACGGATTATCGCGAAAAAGGTCCGAAGCCACGCCGGCCAGGTATTTGTGGCCCAACATCGACTTCACACGCTCGACGCGATTGATGGCAAATCCAGGGTTTCGAATCTGCCCGGAAGACACGTCGTTGGTCGTCTTGGCGACGATGGGCAGACGATTCGCGTCGCTGACCATGTCCTTTGGTACCGCAAAATATCCAACCGCTGCGAGAGCCGAGATACCGATGGCCACACCCAACGTCGGAAACAAAATCGGTGCGCGCTGGAACTTCTGAAGCGCCATGACGCCAAGGGTGCCGACACCAACGGCAATGCCGATAAGTGTGAACGTGATTGGTGTCGCGACCATACCGAAGTGCGCGCCACCGATGACGGCGGCAACAATGCTCAGGATACGACGCCAGCCATCCAGTCTGAACACGGACGCCGCAACGATCGGCAGTGCCACGGCATAGAACGCGGCGGCGAATTCAGCGGCATCAAATGGGCCGATTGCGCCCGCGGGGTCCCAGACAACGGTGTGAAATCCGGCTCCTAAGGCATCCAGAATACCCATGAAACCCGATCCAATCGTGGCCATTGAAATCGCGATCGAAAACTCACCAAAGCGTGGCGGGCGACCAAGCGGCGCAACCAACAGAAGGTAGACTGCAGCGATGACTACCCAGTAGCTCGCATGAACGAGACCAAGGAGTGGCGTGGCCGACCAACTTACCGCGACCAGGGCATATGCACCCAGAGCAGCGGCCGCGATCGCGATCTTGCCACCCACGACCGAGACCGTGTTCGCGCGCAAGATCCAAACACCCCAAGACACCAACGCCAGTCCGACAACAATCGAACCGACGATCCACTTGATGTGTTCGAAACTAGAGAATGCCGTCGCAAATATCGGCGGAACAGCAGCAACTGCCGCCAAAATTAGCCATGACGTCAAACTGAGTCGGGACTGCGTATCATCATTTGTCATGAAACAACCAATTGCTCACTGCATCTACAAAGGAACTCGTTTGTATTCGGTTATGTGGCGGTTTGACAACCAATCAACGCGCTCAAAACGGCTTTCATAGACAGGTTGTTGACTGAGAACGAACCGAAAACGTACTCTAGGATAGACGTCAGACCCCGAGAACAGGCAGTGCAAGAGGAACTCGAGTACCGAGGTGAAACCAAGCCCAGACGCAAGTCCGTCGCGATATTCGTGACGTTGTTGTGTCCAGGTTTGGGATACTTGTACGTCGGCAGACTCAAAAAAGGGCTTGTCGTAAACGTGCTGTTCCTGCTGCTGCTCGAAGCTTTTGTCATCATCTTTAGCTTCATGAAGTTCTTTCCGCTGCTTCCAGCGCTTGTCGTTGCGATGGGATGGCTCACGTTCGCCGCATTCGCAGCATCGGATGTAGCCTCAAAGATCGAACCCGGACAGAAGGACACCGACGAATACGTCCTGCAAACCTACAACCACTGGATGATCTACAGCGTCGTCGCTCTACTGACGTTCGCGGCGCCCATCGCAGTGACGTTGAGTTACATCAACAACAACTTGCTGGGGTACCAAACCATCGCGAGCGCGGGGATGTTCCCAACACTTAAACCGGGTGATGCGGTCTTCTACGACAAGTCCGCATACGACGGTCGCGCGCCCGCACGTGGGGAGCTCGTTTTGGTTCGAACACCCGGCACCGACAACCTCGCTACTCTACGCGTGGTTGGCGTTGCCGATGATGTAGTACGAATCGAAGGCGAACAGGTGTTCGTGAATGACCAACCGCTGGAGCGCGGCCCCCTGCCCGGCGGACCGCTCACCCAAGGCGATCTCCTCGCCATGGTTGAAAACAACAACGGCAGCAAATACGTCATTTCGGTATCCCCAAAGGCGTATGTCGCCACCAGCATGCCGCCAACCAAACTCGAAAACGATGAGTTCTTCGTGCTCGCTGATAACCGTTCGCAGGTACCGCTCGACCCCGATCACGAGCGCATCCGCGACAGCCGGATCTTCGAGGCAATTTCACGAGATGACATCATCGGAAAGCCCCTCTACATTGCGTGGTCAAGCGCCGAAGACGAAGGCGTTCGATTTGATCGCATAGGATTACGCATCCGATAGGTCACTTCTGGCGTCCTATGTCCGCGCAACGTGCGCATCCCCACGCTTTGGCGGCGAATGTCCTCTCGAAACCGAAAGATTAAGCACTACTTTCGTAAGTACTGGGCCCTGTTTATGGGCGGCGCGGTCTTTCTTGTCCTGACCAACATCGCTTCACTCGCCATCCCAAAACACCTGGGTTCAGCCGTGCAAAAGATGCGCGACGCGGCGGCAGACGGTGAGTTGCTGAACTTCGACCTCTCAATAATCGAGAGTCACGGCAAGTGGATTATCCTCTTGGCCATCGGGGCTGGACTGGCACGTATCTTCTCGCGGGTCGCCATTTTCTACGCCGGGCGCTTCATCGAATACGACGTACGGAACGAACTCTACGAAAAGCTCACGCGCCTCAGTCCAGGCTGGTTTGCGAGCATGCCGACCGGCGACCTCACCAGCCGAGTCACCAACGACGTCAACTTCGTTCGCACGCTTTTCGCCATCACCTTTCTCCACGTTATCAACACAACAATCGCGTACGGTCTCGCCCTCGAAAAGATGTTGGCGCTCAACGTAACGCTGACCATCTGGAGCCTACTAGCCTTTCCAGTGCTGCTTGTGTTTGTGCGGTTGATCGTCCAAGCCTTGTTCACGCAGACCAAGATAGTTCAAGCACAGCTTTCAACAATTTCGAGCCGAGTTCAGGAGAATCTTGCTGGAAAAACGGTTGTAAAAACCTATGGAATCGAGAAGCGAGAATCCGCGCGTTTTCTTGAACTTAACGAGGAATACCTAAAGAAGAACTTAAAGCTTGCGACCATCCGCGGCGGACTGTCTACAAACATCACGCTCATTCCCGGAGCGGGTGCTCTCGTCGTTCTGTTGGTGGGCGCCGAAATGGTCGTACAGGGGACAATCACGCTTGGCGAATATGTGGAGTTCAGCGGGTATGTCGCGGCTCTGGCATTCCCGACGTTGGCCATGGGGTGGGTGTTTTCGGTCTGGAACCGTGGCAATGCCGCGCTAGACCGCGTCCTCGAAGTGCTAGAAGCGCCAGAGGAGATCACAGAACGCGGTGACGCGACCGAGCTGCCGGACATGGACGGACCGCGCGGTGCCATCGAATTTGAAAACGTCTCCTTCGCTTACGCCGATGGCGATGATGAGGCCATCTCCAATGTCTCGCTGAGCATCCCCGCCGGAACGACCGCTGCGATTGTCGGACGAACAGGGTCCGGGAAATCCACACTCGTCCGGCTGCTGGCTCGATTCTACGACCCGACTGCTGGCAGCATCACCATAGACGGCCAACCATTGACCACGCTCAAGCTCAGGCAAACCCGTTCTGAAACCGGCATGGTTCCCCAGGACCCATTCCTGTTTTCGATGACCATTGGTCAAAACGTGCGGTTCGGCCTCGACGCGCTGGAGTTTGATGACACAGTCGACCGCCCGCTCCCCACAAAGTCGCTGATGGGAGAAGGCGAAGTTGATGTCGATACCCGGCGCGAGGAAGCGCTGCGAATTGCGGGTATTTATGAAGACCTTCAAGCGTTCCCACGCGGACTCGACACGATGGTCGGCGAGCGTGGCATTACGCTAAGCGGTGGTCAGAAGCAGCGCGTTACGATCGCCCGAGCCCTGCTGGTAGACCCCCGCGTGCTCGTGCTCGACGATGCGCTGTCCAGTGTCGACACACACACCGAGAAGCAGATTCTCGACCACCTTGATTCGATCATGGAGGGGCGAACGACCATCATCGTCACCCACCGATTCAACGCATTATCACGGGTCGACAAGATCTTCGTGTTGGATGAAGGGCGTTTGGTTGAATCGGGCACACACGAAGAACTTTGCCAATCTGGTGGCGTGTACTCGCAACTCTTCGAACACCAAAAACTGCGGGAGGAGCTCGACAATGAGTGAAAACCGCAAAAAGCAAAACGCCATCGGCTCTGGGTTCAAAGAACAGGAGCTGGGGCAAATCTCCGACGCGCAGATCGCAAAGCGGCTGTGGAGTTACATGCGACCGTATGGCTTCTGGTTCGCAGTAAGCCTGCTGTTGTTGCCCCTCGTCACCGCCGCACAGCTACTCCAGCCGCATATCTTGCAGATTGCGATCGATGAGTACCTGGTCCCCAAAAAGTTGGAGGGGCTGTCGCTGATCGTCGCGCTGTTTGGGGGCTCCGTCGTGGCCCACGCCGCACTTCAGTTTATTCAGTTCTATATCATGCAGTGGGCTGGACAGCGGGCACTTCGTGACCTGCGCCAAGCCGTATTCGACCACGTCCAGACGCTGTCCGTCAGCTTCTTCAACAAGAACCCTATCGGCCGTCTGATGGCGCGGATGACGACCGATGTCGAGTCGCTGCAGGAAGCGTTGTCGTCTGGCATGGTCACGATGGTCGGTGACCTATTCACCCTTGGCGCCATCGTAGTCATTCTGCTGGTGAAGGACTGGCAGTTCGCCCTCGTCACCTTCACGGTTGTTCCACCGTTATTGGTCGCAACCGCAATCTGTCGCCACTTCCTACGCGCAGCCCTTCGCGAAATCCGGGTCAAGATCGCCAGACTTTATGCGCATTTGCAGGAGTCCATCACTGGAATGCCTGTCATCCAGCTCTTCGTGCGCGAGAACATCAGCCTCGCCGAGTACAAGGACATCAACCTCGATTACCGCCACGCAAACTTCCAATCGATCCGCTACGACGCGATTCTTTTCGCTGTCGTCGAGGCTGTGGGTTCCATCGCTGTTGGGGTCATCGTCTGGTACGGCAGCGGCAAAGTCTTAGAGGGCGTGGTCACGCTCGGCGTCTTGATCGCGTTCATCGAGTACATGCAGAAGTTCTTCGTGCCGATCCGGGATTTGGCCCAGAAATACAACCTTTTCCAGAGTGCGATGGCCTCATCTGAGCGAATCTTCCAACTATTGGACAATCAAGAACGCGTTCAAAGAGCCAGCGAGCCCGTAGACATGTCGCACGCACCATTCGAGATCGAGTTTCGCAACGTATGCTTCCACTACGTCGAGGACGAACCTGTCCTCAAGAACGTGTCGTTCCACATCAAACCCGGTGAGCGCTTGGCACTCGTGGGACATACCGGTTCCGGGAAGTCGACCATCATCAATCTCTTGATGCGACTCTACGACCCAATCTCCGGCCAAATCCTGGTGAACGGCGTTGACATCAAGCTGCTCGACATCCAGCAATACCGAAGAATCTTCGCCGTCGTCCTTCAGGACGTCTTCTTGTTTCAGGGCACGATCGGCGACAACATCACCTTGGGCGACGCATCCGTCTCGGATTCGGAGTTAGAAGAAGCGACCAAGATTGCCCGCGCAAACGTGCTGATCAACCGATATGGCAAAGGCTTTGAGCATCCGGTTTCCGAGCGAGGCAGCAACTTGAGTGCCGGAGAAAGACAGCTTATCTCGTTCTCGCGCGCGCTGGTCCACAAACCCGAGATTCTCGTGCTCGACGAGGCGACCGCGAATGTCGACACCGAAACGGAAGCACTGATTCAAGAGGCGGTAGAAGCCTTGATGGCCCGGCAGACTTCCGTGGTCATCGCGCACCGCCTCTCGACCATTCAAAACGCCGACCGGATCCTCGTCCTGCATCGGGGCGAAGTGCTCGAAGACGGCAGTCACGACGAGCTTCTTGCCAACGGGGGGCACTACACGCGGCTTTACCGTTTGCAGTACGCAGCTTAAGGCCGATTGCGATCGTCAGCCCTACCCTAATCGTGATAAATTAGCGGCGATGTCAAAACGGGCGAAATTGGGACTTCTCATCGCATTGGCCGTCGCTTCCATGGGCGCTACGGCAGGCGAGCAAGTGCGTGAGTTGCTTGGCGATGAGTACCAATACGAATTGCCCAACGAAGTCTGCGATTCCAACGGAAATTGTCAGGGTGGCGGCGGCTCTGGAGATTCCGGCGGCGCATCTGGAGGATCCGGAGGCTCCAGCGGTGAGTCTGGTGGTTCCGGAGGCTCCGGCGGTTCCGGCGGTGAGTCTGGCGGTTCTGCAGGTTCCGGAGGCGAATCGGGCGGCTCTGGTGGCGAGTCCGGTGGGACTAATGGTTCCGGCGAGTCGGGCTCTGGCAGTGAAGTCGGCTCCGGCGAAAGCGGCAGCAATCCAGGCTCGGAAGATAGCGAAAACGTTGGCGGTGAGTCTGGTGGTCAAGCCGCGGAATCCGGCTCCGGAAGCGACCAAGGCGATGGGAGCTCGGATGTCTTCGATGCCATGGGTTCCGACGAAGGCAACGGAATCAAAACCGGCACCAAGCCTCGCAAAATGGATGTCGACCTGCCTGAGTTCGATCTGCCTGATGTCGACTGGCCAACCCCTGACTGGGAGGTCGTCAAGGCAGTCATCTGGGGAATCATCGCATTGGTGCTCGTGATACTCATTGGCATCCTGGTGCGACGCATCATGTCTCAACCCAAGAAATGGAAGGACGAACGCGAAGACGGTCCTAATGTTCTGGACGAGCTACGTGAGATTACCGGCGGCAAAGCGCACGATGAACTCGCCGAATCCGAAGACTATGAGCGAGCGATCCACGCAATGCTCTTGGATTTGTTCACACGAATGGAATCCTCGATCCCATTGATTGGACGACCCGCGTCGACCAGCCGTGAAATTGCGAGCGTGGCCACAGGACCAATCGCACCGCATCTGCGCGCGCTCGTGAACGCCGTTGAACTAGCTCGGTTCGCCCGAATGCCGGTCGACCAGGCAACATACGAAGACGCCAAAGCTCAACATGCCGCTGCCCTCGAAAAGCTCACGGGGGCCGCATGAGAATTCGCACAGAGGACATCAGGTCTCGCTTGCTAAAGGCGGTCACAGTGTTAGGCGTCATCTCGCTATTCGTGAGCGCCGTCTGGATGTTGCTGGGAGACCGATTTGAGCATATTCGCAGCGTCGGCCCCGATACGTTCAGTAGTTCTGCCATTGGTCACAAGGCGTTCAAGGAACTGCTAGAGGCGAATGGCAATATCGTCCACGTCAGTCGATTCGACTCCGCGCTCAAGGGCCGCAACGCATCGCTCTTGGTCGTGTCCGAACCTTTCCTCCATCGTGACGAAGAAGCACGACTCGAAGCTTTTGACGCGATGTTGGCAGATTCGCGCGCCGTGCTTGTCATTCTGCCAAAACGCTGGGGCATCCAGTCCGCGGAAAACCCCGAGCATATTGAAACTGCTGGGCTGCATCCCCACGCTGATGTTCGCTACGTCCTTGACCGTCTCAAACTCCCGGAAGTGATACTGGAGCGACCGGGCGGCGCCCTGGAAGCCGGAGAGTTTTCGTCTCACGTCGCGGCGATTCAGGCCCTGCCGACGCTCGATGCGCCCCAACTGCTAAGCGGGACACTTGCGTCCGTCGTTTCGGCGAATCAAGGCACCGTCGTTGCCGATGTCAGCAGTTCGACGACTCCAATCATCCTGGTGAGCGACCCTGACATCTTCGCGTCCCATGGTTTGGACAACGGTCAGAACGCACAACTCGCGCTGGAAATCGTCGAGATGGCCCGGGTTGGCGACGGCCCAATTGTGTTTGACGAAACCTCGCACGGATTTGAGCTTCGCCCTTCGGTGGGCCGCACGCTGACTGAGTTTCCGCTGGCTCTTGTCACAATCCAATTCCTCATCCTGATGTTGCTGACGCTGTGGGCCGCTCTGGTCCGATTTGGCATGCCGACGCCTGTTCGATTTGGGCTGGCACGCGGGAAGGAACTCTCCATTGAGAACACCGCGGAGCTGCTGAGCTTTGGCGGATACGCAAACTACTCGACGGAACGATACGTCAAACAAACCGTACGATTGGTCGCAGAACGACTGCACCTCCCCGACGATATGTCGGATCAGAAGATCATCGAGAGATTGGCTGAACTAGGCCAAGGTCGCGACGTCGACCAAGACATCAAGCGAATGGTGGCTGAGGCGGAGAACCTCACACTGGGCGATTCTCGCAAACCGCGCAGACGCGAACTATTGAACCTTGCGAAACGGATTCACGAATGGAAACAGCACATCCTGAGATGACCCTTGAGGCACTCGCCGAGCGCGTGGGCGCGCTGCGCGAGTCGCTGGGCCGTGTCATCGTTGGACATACAGAAGCGACAGAATTGATGCTGATCGCCCTACTCTCGCAAGGTCACGTATTGCTTGAAGGAGTCCCAGGCACAGGTAAGACCCTGCTCGCCCGGACCTTCGCCAAGCTTGTCGATCTAGAGTTTGGACGGATTCAATTCACGCCTGACCTCATGCCCGGCGACCTCATCGGAAGCAACCTGTTCGATTTCCAAACCAGCAAGTTCAACCTCGTGAAGGGACCCATCTTCACCGAGGTCCTGTTGGCCGACGAAATCAACCGAACGCCGCCCAAGACGCAGGCCGCACTGCTTCAAGCGATGCAGGAACGCACCGTCACGCTCGATAACTCGACGCATAATCTTGGTTCGGGTTTCATGGTGATCGCCACCCAGAACCCAATCGAACAGGAAGGCACATATCCGCTGCCCGAGGCCCAGCTCGATCGTTTTCTTTTCAAGATCATGGTCGACTACCCGGACAGGGACCAAGAGAAGTTGATGGTCATGCGTCATGGGAGTTCGACAACGATGCCCGAGCTCGATCACTTCGACCTTCAGCCGTTGCTGAACCTTCAGTTGATCGAACGGATTCGCGACATGATTCGCCGGGTGGAGCTCTCAGAGCCACTCGTCGGCTATATCGTCGATATCGTGCGAGAGACCCGTGTCGACGGGTCGCTGATGACCGGCGCCTCGCCACGCTCGTCCAATATGATTGCGATGGCCTCGCGCGCATTCGCGGCCCTCAAAGGTCGCGCATATGTCGTCCCCGACGATGTCAAAGCGCTGGTAGGCCCAGCATTAGCACACAGATTCGTACTGACTGCCGGTGCCGAAATTGAAGGCATGACGGCTCAGCGTGTACTCGACCGCATCTTGGAGAGGATTCCAGCACCCCGATGATTCGTCCGACTCCCAGATTCCTGGTCCTCGTGATTGCAGGTCTTATCGCCGCCATTTTGCCGGTGGTTGCGCACCCGTCTCTGTGGTGGCCGCTTGTGGTTTACGACGCCGTGTTGGTCGTCGCCTTTGCGTTCGACGCGTTCTGGGCGCCGTCATCACGCGAGCTGACTGCGAGCATCGAGGCACCTGTTCGGGCGTATGTCGGCTGGGAGACAAACCTCAAAGCGGTGGTACGGCATGAGCGTTTCCGACCGCGTAATCTGGAAGTTCGTATCAATACGGAAGGACCGATTGAACCGCCACATTCTGCGGCAGGCGTCGGACATGAAGACCATGACATCGCGGAGTGGACGTGTAGTCCAACCAATCGCGGAGTCATAGATGTTCTTGGCGTCAGCCTTCGATGGACAGGCCCTCTCGGGCTGGTACATCGGTCGACGGACCAAGATATTGAATCACAGACCACTGTGGTCCCAGACATCCGCAGTGTGCGCCGCGCGGCAATCCGATTAAACACCCATCACACCTTCATGTCCGGCCTGAAGACTCGCCGATTTGTGGGTGATGGCTCGGAGTTCGAGTCACTGCGAAAGCATCAGCCTGGATTGGACCACCGTCTCATCGACTGGAAAGCGAGCGCGAAGCACCGAAAACTACTTTGCCGCGAGAACCGGTCCGAGCGAAACCACCGAGTGATACTGGCATTCGACACGGGACGACTGATGTGCGAGCCCATCGAGGGCGTGACCAAGCTCGACCATGCGATCAATGCGGGACTGTTGCTGGGTTATCTGTCCTTGAAGATGGGCGACCGAGTAGGCGTGCTCGGGTTTGATTCGGAGGTCCATGCATTCATGGGGCCCCAACCGGGAATCCGAGCGTTCCAGAAGCTCTCACAAGTCGCTGCAGACCTTCCGTATGCGGATGCCGAGGCGAACTACACCCTCGCCCTAACTGAGCTTAGCAGGCGCCTGAGACGTCGTTCTGTCGTGGTTGTCCTCACAGATTTCATCGACACCATCACTGGTGAGCTGATGATCGAGAACATCGACCGACTGGCGCGCCGGCATTTGGTCGTGTTCTGTGCCATCCGAGATCCCGACCTCGATGCTCTGGTCGACGCACCGCCGGACACTGTCCTGGATATCAACCGTGCCACTGTCGCCCATGAAGTGCTGACAGAACGCCGCAAGGTTTTGAGCCGGCTACGCCGGTCGGGAATCTTCTGCATCGACTGCAGGCCCGATGAACTCTCGGTTTCGCTCATCAATCGCTACCTGGATATCCACCAGAGGGAGTTGATATGAGCGTCGAACTGCGCAGCATCAAGTTCCGAAGCGATAGAGAAGCGCTCTGGTTCGAACTCGAAGACCTCGTCAATCGCGTGGAGAGCGGCAGTGTAAAATCCCTGTCGCCGGACGAGCTGACACAACTGACGGTTCTGTATCGATATGCGCTTTCGTCGTTGAGCACAGCCCGCGCCATCTCCCTGGACCAAAACGTCGTGCGGTACCTGGATTCGCTATGCGCACGTGCATTTGCAGTCGTTTACGGCACTCGCAAAGGCCTCTGGGAAACCATTGTGGAGTTTTTCGACTTCGGGTTTCCCGAAGCTGTCCGCGAACTGCGCTGGCACGTGTTGCTCGCCACCACGATTCTCATGGTCGCGACCCTAATGGCCTACATCATGGTCGCTGCCGACCCTGAGTACTTCTATGCGTTTGTGGACCCCGGACTCGCGGGCGGGCGCGGCCCGACCATGTCTACAGAAGACCTACGAAAGGTGCTCTTCGATGGTGGCGAAACGTCGGGTTCCGAGCTTGCCATGTTTGCGAGCTTCCTTGTCTCGAACAACGCCCGCATCGGGATGATGTGCTTCGCCCTCGGGTTCGCCGCCGGATTGCCGGTCTTCTATCTGCTTTTCAAGAACGGTTTGATGCTCGGCGCGTTCATCGCTCTCTACGATGACCGCGGGCTCTCGTATGAATTCTTCTCCTGGATTTTGCCGCACGGAATCACAGAGTTTCTAGCCGTGATTTTATGCGGTGCCGCCGGGTTCAGAATTGGCCAGCGCTTGGTGGCGCCCGGCGAGTACAGCCGTTGGGATTCGGTCAAGTTGGCCGGCAGAGAAGCCGGACGAATTTGCATCGGCGCAGTCGTGATGTTCTTCCTCGCCGCCGTCATCGAGGGTTTCTTCCGTCAATTGGTGAGTGACGTCGATGTTCGATACGCCGTTGCAACCGCCACTGCGTTGTTCTGGCTTGTGTACTTCACAATGGCAGGGCGTAACCGATGAACCTCACCGAATCCGCAAAGGTGTCGTTTGACACTCCAGAGGGTGTCGCGCTGGAGTTCGAGCTCGCCGGCATTACACGCCGGGCGTTCGCGTTCTGCATCGACTTCACCATCATCACGTTCGCCATCATTTTCGTCGCGATCTTTGCAGTTTTCGTCAGCATCGAGATTTCTACTGGCTGGTTCATGGCCGCATACATGCTGTTCGTCTTCCTGCTACGCAACTTCTACTTCGTGTTCGGTGAGATAAACGGCCGAGGTCAAACCTGGGGTAAAAAGCTCTCCGGCGTGCGCGTTATCGATCTCCATGGCCGGCCCCTATCTGGAAACGCGCTCTTCCTGCGTAATGTCACGAGGGACATGGAGTTATTCCTACCGCTTATCGCCATCTTCTATCCCGAAGCAGTGGTCACGAACGCACCTTGGTGGGCAGGATTCATTTCGCTGTTTTGGGCGTGTGGCATCGGCATCGTTCCCCTTCTCCACCCCTTGAATCAACGCGTAGGCGACATGATCGCCGGAACCGTTGTCGTGCTGGAACCGAAGACCGAACTGCTTGATGACGTTGGGTCAGTACGCGCGTCAGCTAGCCACAAATTTGAGTTCACCAACGAGCAGCTGGACATGTACGGAATCTACGAGCTGCAAGTGCTGGAGGACGTTTTCCGCGAAGGCGTCGGCGACGACGCGATGCGCAAAATCGTCGAGAAGATCACCAACAAGATCAACTGGACCGGTATGAGCGTCGTTGACTCGCGTGAGTTCCTCGACGAATTCTATGTGGCGCTAAGAAAGCGCCTTGAACACCGCATGCTCCTTGGCGACCGTCAGGAACATAAGCGTGAAGGTCGATTGGGAGATGGCGAAGATTAAAGCGAACGCTCTGGTAGCGCTGATCGCGGCACAGGGGGCTTTCGTCACGCTGCTCTTGGTCGAGAACGTCGTTACCGCTGTGTTCGATGGAATCGGTGCTCCGCCTCTGTTCGCAACCCTCTCGAACGCTCCATTCGCTCTACCCCTGAGTTGCCTGCTCGCCGTTCAATTCGCGTTGGCTGCGACGGCCTTCGAGCGGGAAGCAACGACCAAACAAACCGCACTCGGTGGGCTTGTTTTGGTAGCGCTGCTCTTCCCCGTTCTTGAAGGGTTTGCGGCCATGCTTGGCGTTTTGTCTGGACCAACCGCACTTGTCGGCGCCCTCCTCTGTGCCGCCGTCCTATTTAAACTCGTTCGAGATTTCTGGGCGACGGCCGCACTGGGTGCGCTTATCCCTGCAGCGGTCCTGGCGCTGATTGTCGTGGCAGTCACCGAGGACGCCTACGCTCTGCGCGACAGTGTGCGGCGAGCGACCATGGACCCCAACGCGGTCTTGTATTGCGCGATTGGTGCCCTCGGGACGCTCAGCGCATTCGCTACCGCTATCAGTGCTGCCCCCGGCCGAACTCGCCTAAAATCAGTGTTGGCGGCATCAATGACCGTGGCGGTAGCAGCCATCCTATTCGCGAACATCGTGCTCGTGGTGCCGCGCCTCTATCTTGAGGCGCATGTCGCGATCGTCGCTTTCTGCGCCGTGTTATTGACGTCGGTCGGGTTCTACTTCCTTCGCGAAAGGCCCCCAAACGCCCTGGCCCGTGGCGCCTTGGTCCTCATCATCATCAGCGTCGTGCTCGGATTTGCGCCAAAATCTAAGTGGGAACCTAGACGAACGTCATACACATCTGAGCTAGTCCGCCTGCCTTGGACGCCCCTCTTGGATCGCGACGCGGACGGATTCGATGCGGCTTGGAGCGGCGGCTTGGACTGCGAGGATGGCGACGCTTCCGTCAATCCTATCGCCCCAGAAGTTGCCGCTGACGGCATCGACCAGAATTGCACAGGAAGTGACCTGGAAGCTGCGACCAAGCGAAGCGCGGCGCCAACTCAGAGTCAGGCCGACTTGGTCATCTTGATCTCCATCGACACGTTGCGGCCAGACCACATGTCCGTGTATGGCCACAAGAACTCAACGACACCGACCTTGGACGCGCACCGTAAGGAATTCATCCGATTCGACCGCGCTTACGCCTCGGGTGGCATAACGACCCTCTCGCTACCAAGCATGCTACGTGGCCGCATACCGATGGCGATTGATTTCGAACCAGTCTATCGCACCACGGATGTGCGGTATGTGTTTCCGAATGACCTCGGGCCTGAAGACCGCCCCAATCGTGCGTTCCCTTCGCCTCGGTCGGATTCGCACCCAACTATCGGGACAGCATTCAGTAAATCGAATCTCCAGTCGTTTGCGTTCGTAGACGACGGCCCAGCGTCAATCTTTCAGCGTGGATTCGGGTTTGAAACGGGATTCACGAACTTTACGTACCCAAATCCGCCCGATGCGGATGGAACCTGGAATCGCGAGTCACTGACCTCAGCCTTCATCACCGCGCTTCCCGACATGCCCACAAAGAGCTTCGTGTGGCTGCACTACTATGACCCGCACAACGCAATGCCTCCTTGTCGCCAGTTCGAGCAGCTGCCACGTGTGGGCTGCTATGATGATTCAATTCACGATGTGGACGCCGAACTTGGGCGAGTGTTCGAAGCGCTCAAAGAGACTGGGCGTTGGTCTGGTGCCGCAGTGTTTGTCACAAGCGACCACGGCGAGGCATTCGGCGAACATGGCCTTTCGCACCACGGCCTTGATTCCTATGAAGAGTTCGTGCGCATCCCACTCCTTCTGAAGTTGCCCAACGGTATGCGTGGCGGAGAGTCCAACGCGATGCCTGTCTCGCTCATCGATATCGCGACGACGGCGACATCGCTGGTGGGGCTCAAACCTGAGTCCACATTTCAAGGGCATGACCTGTCTCAGACGGCAGAACCAAATCGACCAGTGGTATCTCAGGCGTTGCTTACGACCGCCTCCGGCGTTCCCTATCGACAGCAGTCCCTGTGGGTGACTGAGGACCACACGATTATGGTGGATCGCGTTTCCGGCCGCCGATGGAGTTACTCACTTGGATCAGGTACGTTTGAGCAACCGAAAGAGCAGATGATTGAGCAGTTTGTCCAGATTCTGAGCGATCTTGAACGTCGTCCCAAAACCGAGACCAGACGTTTCCCATGACGATTCAATGTCCATCATGTCAGACGCCGATGCGTTTGACGCAATCCCAGGGGCACGAAGTTGATGTGTGCCCAAATTGCGACGCGCTCTGGCTTGATGCTGGGGAGTTTGACGCGCTAGTCGGTAACCGATTTGCAGGCATGGCCGTCGAGGAGTTCTTCGAGACGGCTATGTATCCCGCCATCGACCCGCGTGCTTGCCCTCGAGACGGCGCCACGATGCAGAGCGTGTTCTTTGGTGACATCGAGCTCGACCGTTGCCCACACTGTGCTGGGATCTTTCTGGACCCGTCAGACAGAGCCGCACTTCGAGCGAAAGCCACCCACGAACGCGACGTGAACGAGGTGCAGACACAAGTTCAGCATCCGTCGCTTGATGAAGCAGATGAACTCGAATTGGACCTCGATGCTGTTCAACCTCGCGGAGAGAGCGAGATCGTCAGCTGTGCGTCGTGCGGCGCCGAAGTTGATCGAATGCACTGCATGAAACGCATGGACGCGTTCTGGTGCGAACAGTGTGTGGTCGCGGGAGACTACCCAGGTGGATATGGCCCTCCCATTCAGTCCAGACTTACGGAGGCTGCTAAGGCGATGGCAGATGCCAGCCGAGACTTAGAGCTCGCGAAACGCACACGTGAGATTAACAAGGCCAGGCAAGCACATCGATTTAGATTCCGCATGGGAAACCGGCTGCGGCCTGAAGACTACAATGACATTTTCGATTCGATGCGCCACACAGCCGACCGGCTGGTGCACATGTTTCATAAAAAGCGGCCCAAAGATTAAGCGGCCCAATGGAGTAGAAATGAAGTACCGAGCTCTGGTTGCATTATCCCTTGCCGCCCTACTATTTGCGTGTGGAGACGACGAGTCCTCGAACAACGCGAACAACGCGAACAACAGCAACAACTCGAACAACTCGAACAACGCGAACAATTCGAACAACGTCAATAACTCGAACAACGCAAACAACTCGAACAACGCAAACAACAGCAACAACGCGAACAATTCGAACAACTCCAATAACTCCAACAATTCGAACAACGGAGCTGGCGAATACATTGTCGCGGACGTCGACGGGTCGGAGTTACGGGCAGAGTCCGAGACCCGCACGGAAATGATTGGACAAAATCTTCAAATCGCCGCGTCCACATTGGACCAAGGCGGCGCCTCGGTGTTTATCTACCGCATTCAGGTGCCCAATGGAGATGCAGCCACTTACGATTGCGCAACGGACGATGTAACCGTGACCTACAGTCGACTAGATGGTCAGCTAATCAACAATTGGACCACGAGCGACACGTGCACGATTGAGATCACGCAAGCTGCAGCCGCCACTGATGATGTGATTCAGGGAACGTTCTCCGCCACCACCTCAGACGGGAACACAACGGTCGAGATTACGAACGGTCAGTTCTCGATCATCCGAGACTAGTCACTCGCCCAACAGATAACGGAATTCACTAAACTCAGCTCGCTCGAGCGTCTGGCGTGTGTACTCCGTGAAGTTGGTTGCGTTCAGGTCGAACTTCCCGCCGTCTTTCAGGACCTCTTCAAAAGCGAGGTTTGCCGCTTCGCGGTGGAGTCGATTGAAGTCTTCAATCGAGACGCTCGACCGGTCTGGCGCCGCAGCCCGACCGGTTGGACGACGATGTTTGGTCGCCTGCTCATAGCCATAGGCAATTTCGAAGAGAGTGGGTTCGTCCCACTTCCTCCCCATCAGAATCATCCCCACAGGCAATCCACTGTACGAGCCAACATTGATCGTCATCGCTGGAAGTGTTGATGTAGAATACGGAATACAGTTTGGTTTCGACCGACTTGCCCGTGCTACCCCGAACGCTTCGGTGGGAAAGATCAGAGCATCTAGCTCCAGGACATCCATGATGGCCTCGAAGTGTTTGCGATTCTTGTCATACGCTTCCAAACCTGCGCTCAACGAGCCTGATGGATTCTGAAGCCGCGACTCAAGTCGCTCCAAGCATTGCTCTACACTCTCATGGATGTGATGAGAGAATCGCCCTGTTCGACATACATCCTGAAGTTCATCATGTGGTCCTGTTGTCGATTCAATCCAAGCCTTCGAACGATGCACAGAGCTAGAACCATATCGATTCGAGCTGAAATCAGTGGCGATGATATTGTCCACAATCGTCGCCCCCTGCCGCTCCATGTCTTCCATGGCCCGTCGCCAGATTTTTTGCACTTCTGGCGGCCCACCAAAGAACGGTTCTCGGTATCCACCGCCGTCTTGTGGCAAATCCCGCAACACACCAATCCGCTTGCCTTCGAGACCATCAACCTTCAGCGAATCCAAGAACGACTCCGGACGTTTCCAATCGTCCGGACGGAATGTGTCGTCCTCGTCTGGCTGCGCCATTGCATCCATAAAATACGCAAGGTCCCGAATGCTGCGGGTCATTGGACCAGACACCGTATCGAGTGGGCTCGTAGGCATGATTCCGCGGGTACTGACCAATCCCAATGTGGAGCGAAGTGTCGATAGGCCATTGTAAGATGCAGGTTGGGTCAAGGACGCACAGTTATCGGTACCAAGTCCGGCCATAGCCATGTTCGCGCCTGTTGCTGCACCTGAACCGGAACTGGAACCACCTGAGTTTAGCGTCGTATTGTAGGCGTTGCCGGTCTTCCCACTGCGTCCGCCGATGCCTTGAACCCCGGACGCAAACTCGTCCATGGCCGAAGAAGCAAGCACCAACGCCCCCCGGCTCTTCAACATTTCGATTGTATGGCTATCGTACGTGAGTCTGACGCCTTCATATGCGAAAGACCCCCCCGTTGAATTTACATCCAACGTTCCGTAGTTGGTTTTCACGACAAACGGAACACAGTGCAATGGTCCCACCAGCTCTTCCGTTTCCGCGAAACGTTCGTCCAGATCACGCGCCTGCTCAAGAACACCGTCGTTGATAGATATGATGGCGTTGATCGGAGGCCCATTCGCGATGTTCAAGTCGTACTCGTATATACGGCTTAGAAACGCCTGAACCACACCCTCACAAGAAATCTCGCCTTCCCGAATTGCAGTGGTCAGTGTGTCAACTGATGCCTCCACGATATCAAAAGGGAGTTCCTGGCAGGCATCGCCTACGCCATCGTCGTTCACATCCGTTTGTCCGGCGTTTGGTGCATCAACACAGTTGTCGCAAGCGTCTCCGACACCATCGTTGTCCGTATCATCGTTTGATTCGCTTGCAACAGTCGGACACAGGTCTACACAATCGTTGAACCCATCGGCGTCGGAGTCGTTCGCATCTTCACCCGAAGGGCAAGGGTCACATTCGTCGCCGATACCGTCGGAGTCCGAATCCCGGTCGTCTTCCTGCTGATTGATTAGCGGACAGTTATCGGTTTCGTCGGGATCCCCGTCGCCGTCGTCGTCATCATCACAGGCATTGCCTTGACCATCATGGTCGGAGTCCAACTGGTCCGGGTTGGCAACACTGACGCAGTTATCGCACTCGTCGGCGGCCCCGTCCCCGTCCTCATCAGGATCTTCAGGAGTCGTGGATTCGACACACGTTAGGTTTGGAGGTTCAGGCAGGTTGTTCTCGCCTTCCGCTTCGTCTCCACAACTGAAGACCGAGCATGACCCCACAACACCGATGCACATCAACACGAAATACTTCTGCCAGGTTGGCATGGTGACTCCATTCATTCGCAAAAAAATCGCTGAATCACCTATCAGCCACTGGAGAATATGCAAACCCCGATCGAATTGCCAATGCGTCAAGAAACGAATAAGCCCACGTCTTACGACGTGGGCTTTTTCAATAAAATGGTTGGCAGCGACCTACTCTCCCACCGGGACAGCCCGGCAGTACCATCGGCGCTGGAGAGCTTAACTTCTGAGTTCGGGATGGGATCAGGTGTACCCTCTCCGCTCTAGCCACCAACCAAATCTAGTGGACGATAACTGGACCACTTGCGCGGGGGTTTGACACCCAATAGTTGGGGTCCAGCTATCAACCAAGCTTTCAAAGAACGGACCTTAACAGGTCAATAGGATGATGAAAATTTTGTTCATTTGGTTTTGAGGCCAATTGAACTACGGATTCGATTTTTCTCTTCCCATGTGATGGGTCGAGGGTGACCGACAAAGTGTCAGTAAATGAATTAATTGAAAATTAAGCCTCTCGGACGATTAGTACAGGTCGACTACACATGTTGCCA
>JAUIBR010000057.1 GCA_030427705.1 bacterium
AACTCCAACACCTAAGACACAACAACTACAAGTGGACCGGCGAGTTCCTATTCTTCTTCGGCGTGGGCTTCCAAGGAGCCCCACCCCGCTGGAGCGTGGCGCTTTAAGGACCAGATGATGCCGACCAGTCCTATCGATGCGGGGGCGATCGACAACAGTTGGCCCATCGTGAACGGGAAATCGGACGCGACCGTCTGGTATTCTTTGAAGTACTCCACCAGGAAGCGGCCGCCGAAATACGCGAAGAGGAACGTGAAGAATAGTAGGCCTCGGGGCCGTGATTCGCCGCCGAACTTGCGGTCGACCAAGAACAACAGGCCCAGGACCGCCATGCCCATGAAGAACTCGTAGATCTGGCTGGGGTGGCGTAGGGGTACTTCGCCCAAGCCACGATCGTAGCGTGGGAAGCGGACTCCCCAGGTTTGGTCTGTGACGCGACCGACGATTTCGGAGTTAAAGAGATTTCCCAACCGAACGACGCCCGCGCCCCATGCCGCGCCGAAACTCAGCCGGTCGAGGCCGTCTAAGAATGGCGTGGCCTTCCAGCGTGTGTATGCCCACATGCCGACAATTAGGAAGAAGGCGGAGCCATGGCTCGCGATTCCGCCGCGTTTGATGTCGAAAAACACCGAGGGGTCGTTGATGAAGATATCCCAGTCGTAAAAGCCAAAGTGGAAGACGCGACCGCCAATCCAAGTCAGCGCGATGCCCAGAAGCATGAAGATAGTAGCGTCGTCTTCCTTGCCTCCACCGCGGACAATCTGCCAACGCAGCATGATCCACGCGCCGATGTACACGGCGATGAAGAACAAGCTGTAGTATCGGATCAATATCCCGAAGACTCGAAAGAGCGGGACGACATCCCAGGTAAATTCCATCAGCCCAACGCCACGTCGAGAGCCATCATGAACGCGAATCCGACCATCAGAGCCATAGTCGCCATATCGCCATATTCGCCTTCCTGCGTTTCAGGGACGACCTCTTCGACGACGACGAACACCATCGCGCCAGCTGCAAACGCAAGCGCATAGGGCAACACCGGGCGCATCCACATGACAAACGCCGCACCGCAAACCGCCGCGACCGGTTCAACCATGCCCGACAGTTGGCCATACCAAAATGCCTTTCCCCGCGACATTCCCTCGCGTCGCAAAGGCATCGAGACCGCAATCCCCTCGGGGAAGTTCTGAAGTCCGATACCCATCGCCAACGCGACGGCCGCACCGATCGTCGCGCCGGGAACACCCAACGCCGCGCCGCCAAATCCGACGCCAACGGCCAGGCCTTCCGGGATATTGTGCAGTGTGATTGCAGTGACCAGCAGAATGGATTTGTTCCAGTTCGTCTTCGGACCTTCCGCTTCTTCAACCGACTTGTAGATATGCAGGTGAGGCAGAACCTTATCCGCTCCGTAGAGAAACAAGCCGCCCAGGAGAAATCCAATCGTGGCCGGTACCCACCCGGGGCCGCCGTCCTGCTCCGCCAAGTCGATCGCCGGTGCCAAAAGCGACCAATAGGAGGCTGCCAGCATGACACCTCCGGCAAAACCAAGCATGGCATCTAGGAGCCGCCGGTCGACGGTCTTCGAAAAGAACACGGTCGCCGCGCCCAATGTCGTAACGCCCCATGTGAACAGGCCCGCCAAGAGCGCCTGCACCAGCGGGGATTGCTCCGACAAGAAAGGTATGAGGTCTTCGCCCATCAGTTCTTCGCTTCCAGATGAAACTCGTGCGTCGCACCGACCTGACCATTTACCACGACCTCAAGCAGATGTGGTCCTGAATAGTAGGTTCGCGTGGTGATAGGCTTGAATGTGTGCGCCTTACGCACGGTCGCGCTCTTGCCGGGTTTCAGCGACATCTGTTTCAACTTGAAGACCTTGGGCGTCCGCGCGCCGTTTTTCTTTACGTGATGAATGATAAAATCGACGATGACAGGTGCATCGTCGCTTTCGTTGCTGGTCAGCTCAAATTCGAACTCCAACTTGCCCGGCATCTGAACGGTATCGTTCGCAGCCAGTTTCTGCACAGAAACATCGACATCCGGACGAAAACCCAACACGCGCAGAGCACCTGAGTCTCCGGTCTTCACTAGCGTCCGAAGGGCATGCTTGACCAAGCGTTGTCGGTCTTTCGATGCGCCGCGCATCCATGTGTCCGTGACATCCACAACAACTTCCGGATGGTCCTTCGCGATGTCATTCAGGTGGTTTGCGACAGACCTGCGAACGTATTCAGATGGGTCGTCCTTGAGGGTTTCCAGCAACGGCAACGTCGTTCTGGGGGCCTCGATGAACTGCTTCAATTGCAGACCCCACGGCAGTCGAGGTCGCGAACCTTCGGACACGAGGCGCCGAACATGTTCGCTGTCGTCCTGAGTCCAAACCAGCATCAGCTCCATCATGCGGTCTGGATAACGCACAAAGAAAGGCCGCACTGCAAACTCCGCGCTGAACACACGCGTCATGCGATTTAGCGCGTTGAGCGAAACATCGAAGTGGTCTAGCCCAAACATCTGAACAAACTGCGTCATCGGCCAGATGTCGAAGCCGCGAAGGCCATCATCGCAGCCCTCTTCGCCAATGACAGGCAATATCGCGTCGATCTGCTGAGGGAATTCGCCATCTAGATGCGCATGCAATTGGCGCGCGATGAGCTTGGCTCGGGCCTTCATTTCTAGAGACTCAAGCTCTTCATCCACCGCGCCAACGAACGCGTCAGCGTCAAACTTCGGTGCGTTGCCCGCGATTTGTGCGGCGATGCGCTCGACCAGGGCGCGATTGAACCGGGACTTGAAGTCGCCGTCTTCGCCGTAGCCGTCACTCATTGTCCAGCCACGCCTGCTCTTCTTCGTCCAAGTAGACCATGTCCAACGTGTCTCTTGGCCAAGATTGACCGGGGATCTCGAGCGAGCCCAACAGGCGGCACGCCACAATCTTCACGGCCGGAACCTCGCTCCAAATGGCGTTCTCAAGATACCGAAGCTCTTTTGCGCTCTCCGCATCGACCTTCAACACGCCCTTCTTTTCCCGCTCCGCGAGAAGGTCGGCGACGCTCTCGGAGATCAAGATCGTCGTGTCCAACGTAGGGTCTTCCGGAAGTGGTGGGACTTCGTATGGTTGCAAGGAAACGCCGCTTTCGCCGCTGACCTCACATGTAGATTTGGCGCGGCGAGCGAGGGTTCGACCCAATGCATCGATGGCCTCGAGTCGTTCTTTGTTCTTTTGATATCCGCTCACGTATCGGCCTTTTTGTATCGGTCAGCATCACGCACATTGTATTTCTCGAACGTGCTCTGCATGGCTTCGTTCAGGTCAACATCCAGCTGGTTTGCGAGCGTCGTCACGACGAACAGGATGTCGCCCAACTCCTCGGCAATCGATCCTTCAGCTTCGGTCGACTTCTTCTTCTTTTCACCATGATGGTGATTGATTTCACGCGACAGCTCGCCGACTTCCTCGGTTAGCCGCGCGAGGTTCGCCAGCGGACTCCAATAGCCGTCATCCCATTGTGAGATCCAAGCATGTACGGCGTCTTGTAGCTGTTGTAACGTGTACGCAGTTTGATTCGTATTCATGCACCACCTTTCGAGAGGCCAAATTCATGGAAAGCGAGACGAAGTTTGTCAAGGTTGCCGACGTGAGTGATGTGCCGCAGGGCGAAGGCAAAGTTGTGCATGCGGGCGTCAAGAAAGTCGCACTATTCCACGTCGATGGGGAGTTCTATGCGATCCAAAACTACTGCCCACATGCCGGCGGTTTTCTTGGGTTGGGCTCGCTAAAAGGAACAGTGGTTAGATGCCCTCGCCATAGTTGGGGATTCGACATCGTGACCGGTGCCTGCAAGACGAATCCAAGGTACGAGACGCGCGTCTACCCCACAAAAGTCGAAGACGGCGCGGTATACGTAGAAGTTCCCGATGATGGGTCCATCCTCTGAGGCATTAGATTTAAGGGAAGTACATGTCTGCATTACCACAAACGACCGACGCCGCGTTTGATACCGAAGTCCTGAAGAGCGAAACACCCACCATCGTCGGGTTCTGGGCGCACTGGTCGGGACCTTGCGAATTGATGGCACCAGCCGTTGGCGACCTGAGCGCGCAGTTTGGAGAGTTGGTAAAGATGCTCTCGCTAAATGTGGATGAAAATCCGCTCACTGCGGCGAACTACGGCATCGAATCCTTGCCGACCTTCTTGCTGTTCAAGCACGGAACGGTCATCCGAAAGGTCACCGGCGGCGTTCCTAAATCCACGCTTCAAGAGCTATTTGAAGATGCCATCGCCCCAGACAGCTGAAAACGAGCCGGCAAAACCGAGCGCCAATCTGCTGGTCCCCAATATCACGCCGTGGACCGCTGAAGACGGGCCGTGCATCGAGCTTGAGGGCGTCGCCAAAGGCTTTGGTGAGCTCGAGGTATTGAAAGATCTGACGATGGAAATCGTCCCCGGTGAAATCACGTCAATCTTGGGGCGTTCTGGGTCCGGCAAATCGGTCCTGACCAAACTCATCAACGGGTTGATGCGACCGGATGCGGGCTCCGTGAAGCTGTTTGGGCAAGACCTGGCGCAGCTAGACGCGCAGAAATTGGACCAGTACCGCAAACGCGTTGGGACGCTGTTTCAGAATTACGCCCTCTTCGATTCGATGACAGTTATCGAGAACGTCGCATTCCCACTGGTCGAAAACAACGCGATGTCCGAGGACGAAGCGCACAAAATCGCGGGCGAAATGCTGACAGACTTAGGTCTTGGAGACGTTTTCGACGAGTACCCTTCCGCGCTTTCGGGCGGAATGAAAAAGCGCGTGGCCGTGGCGCGCTCCATCATCTGGAACCCGGAGTTGTTGCTGTTGGACGACCCGACGACCGGGCTTGATCCAATTATGACGCGTTTTGTCGACAACCTGCTCATCGACGTCACGCGCAAGTACAACCTGACCACGGTCATGGTCAGTCACAATCTGCAGTCCATTTTCTACATGTCCGACCGTATCCTGGTCCTTCACGACGGTAGAATCATCGCCTCGGGAACGCCCGACGAAATCAAAGCCTCGGACAATCCGGATGTGCAGTCGTTGGTCGGATTGGCGTCGCGCTCAGACATCGAAGTCCAAGAGGAAGAAAAGGCCGACACGACGCTAGAGCGCGTGCCCGATGAGCAAGCAATCGTGCGGATGGTAAACGTCCGGAAGTCCTTTGGAGAACGCGATATCCTCAAGGGTGTAAACCTGACCGCGAGGGAGCACGAAATCACCGTCATCATCGGTGGTTCTGGCGCCGGAAAGAGCGTCATGATGAAGCATATCCTGGGGCTGATGACGGCCGACGAGGGTCAGGTGTTCCTGTTTGGGAAGAACGTCGCCGACCTCAAGGAAGCCGAGCTTCAGACCGCCCGCACAAAGATTGGGATGTTGTTTCAACACTCGGCACTATTGGACTCGCTCAACGTCGAGCAGAACATCGCATTCCCGGTCGTAGAAAGGCGCGAAATGTCGGTCGAAAAGGCGAAGGACCGCGCGCTAGAGCTCTTAGATACGCTTCGGCTGAAAGATATCGCGACGCGACTGCCAAGCGAGATATCCAACGGTCAGCAAAAGCGCGTCTCGCTGGCTCGGGCGTTGATTTCGGAGCCCATCCTTATGGTTTACGACGAGCCCACCACCGGTCAGGACCCCATCCTTTCGGACTACGTCGAAGAGATGATCGTCGAGACGCAGGAGAACTTCGACCTGACGAGCATCATCATCAGCCACGACATGGCCTCGACGATGCGCATCGCGGATCGTGTGGCGCTGCTGCATTTGGGTGAGATTATCTTGGAAGGTCCGCCTGCGGCTTTCCTGGATTCCGATGACGACCGCGTTCGGGACTTTGTGTTCGCGTCACAGCACTAACGCCGCATCGAGACGCCCAATAACAAGCCAATCGCCATCATCATCGTCAGAAGGCTCGAGCCACCCGCGCTTAGCAACGGCAGAGTCAGGCCCACAACCGGCAGCATCCCTGTGACCATCGCGAGGTTGATGACGATATGCCAGAAGAGCATGGCGGCCACCCCGACACTTACAAATGCGCCGAATCGATCCCTGGCTTTGGTTGAGATTCTTAGCGCCCACGCCAGCAGCCCAAAGTAGAGCGCCAGTAGGAACGCCATGCCTACGAAACCACGTTCCTCACCCCAGTTTGCCGCCACGAAGTCGTTCTCGTGCTCCGGCACAAAACCCTTCTGGATCTGGGTGCCGCTGACGTGCCCCTTACCCCAGACCTGCCCGCTTCCAAACGCGATGATCGACTGACGGACCTGCCAGCTATCGCCTTGCTTGTCTTCGTCCAGATTCAGGAAGCTGACGATCCTGCCCTTTTGGTAGTCGTGCAGTCCGAAATTCCAGACCAAAGGAAACGAGACGAGCCCGATGAATGCGATCGTCGCGACCGATGACCAGCGAAGCCCCTGCAACATCACCATTGAAAAGAAAATGGCGAGGATAACCAGCGACGTGCCCAGGTCAGGCTGCTTCAGGACCATCGCGACACCGATACCCACGATCGCGAGCGGGCGAATCAGTTCCACCAACGTAAGTGGTTGGTCCGTTTCGTGGTCATGGAAATAGCGCGCGGTCACGAGGATCACCGCGATCTTTAGCAATTCAGACGGCTGCATCAGGAAGAACCCGAGGTTCAACCAACGTTGCGATCCATTCAGTTCGGTCCCGATGATGAGCACCAAGACCAGCAAGAACACGACAAACCCATAGAAGATATAGGCCCAACGCTCATAGATTCGCGTGTCGATCGCGGCGGTGATGGCGACCACCACAGCGCCGAGTCCGACCCAAATCATCTGCGTGATGTGAAGCGCGAATCCGTACGAAGCACTCGCCGCACTCTGGAGGTTCAGAATGCCGATGCCAGAGATGAGGAAGACCAAGGACAGTAGCGGCCAATCCAAACGCGTCGCGATTTTTGCGATCGTGCTCTGTGATTTCATGGAATGGCCTCCTCATCGCTGAGATTCGAGGGTTCCGGCGCGCGAAGTGCCTCAGGCAACTTCTGTTTTAGCGTTGTGCGATCTGAATTGAAGTACTCTTCCAGAATCTTCATCGCGACCGGGGCCGCGTCACTACCACCGTGTCCGCCGTGCTCGAGTAGCACCACCAACACAATCTCGGGGTCGTCTGCGGGAGCGTAGGATGCGAACCAGGCGTGGTCACGGTGGCGGAACTGCATGTCCCGATTTGCGACGCGGACACGCCCGATCTTCACGACCTGTGCGGTTCCCGTCTTGCCTGCGACTTCAACGCCTTCGAATCGATGTGCGTACGCGGTGCCGCCGTCGACGTTTGCGGTCATCCAAAGTCCCTTTTGGATCGCCTCCAGGTTCTCTTTCTTGGCGTTGAGCGATTTGCGTTTTCGCGGTGGAAACTCAAACAACATGTCGCCCTGATAGTTTCGAACTTCTTTAACCAAACGCGGATGATAGATCGTGCCACCGTTAGCGATGGCTGCGTAGGCAATGGCGGTTTGCAGCGGCGTTGCCAACGTATCGCCCTGCCCCAACACGGTGTTCAACGCAAAGCCTGGATGGAAACCGTCTGGACCGTGTTTTTCGTGCCATTCCTTGGTTGGGACGCGGCCTGCGCTCTCGTGGTTGACGCTGAAGCCAGTGTGCTCACCAAACCCAAGTCGGTAGCCGTACTCGGCAATCTTATCGATGCCCATCACCTCTGCGGCTTTGTAGAAATACACGTCGCAAGAGTTCGCCAGCGCATCCATAAGGTTCATCTTGCCGTGGCCGCCGCGTTTCCAGCATCGGAAGCGACGTCCACCAAACCGGTATGAGCCGTGGCATTTAATCTCTTCGTCCGGTGGCATGATGCCCTCTTCCAAGACCGCCAACGCGCCGGCGATTTTGAACGTTGACCCTGGGAAATAGGCGCTGATGGACTTGTCCATCATCGGTTTGTAGGGGTTGTTGTCGTTGCGCAGTTTTTCAACGCTGGAAAGTCTTCCGGACCACGAGTTGGGGTTGAATCCCGGCTTGCTGTAGAGCGCCAAAATGGACCCATCTTTTGGGTTCAAGGCGACCACGCCAGCGCTTGGATAGTTACGGACCGCCCTGTCGATGATGAGTTCAAGCTCTGAGTCGAGCGTCAAAACGACGTCGCGGCCAGGGATGGGCTCGACATTCTGATAGTCGCCCATGATGAACTTGGCTTCGGTCTCGGACTGTGGAATCCCGCGGGCGTCTACGACCGAGCGGTGAATCCCTGGTGAGCCTCGCAGAATTGGCTCAAACGCCCGTTCAAGGCCCATGCGGCCGACATAATCGCCAGGTCCGTAGCCGTAGTCTTTCAGTTCTGCCACTTCGCCAGACGTGACTTCTGACACGAACCCCAGCGTGTGTGCGCCAACGGACTCCAGCGGATAAAAACGATGTGACTCTGCACGAACTTGCACGCCGGGAAGACGCATTTGGTCCGTCTCGATCAGCGCCACTTGTCGACGCGAAATGTCCCGCGCGATGAGGACCTCGCCGACACGTGCACTGGACTTTTTGAGGATGCGTTCGACTTCCTGGTCGGGAAGATTCAGATATTGCCGCAACAGCGTAATCACTTCGCCGTCGGCCTTTGGACGATGGATGTGGGGGGACAAATAGACATCAAACGAAGGCCGATTCTCGGCCAGAATATTCATGTCTTTGTCGAAGATGCGGCCGCGAGGCGCCTTGGCTTCGATATCCCGAATGATATTGGTCGTGGACGCGCGCTCGTAGGTTTCGCCGTGCAGAACCTGGACATACCAGAGGCGCGCGAGCAGCACGCCAAACGCGAGCGCGATGAACAGCACCAGCCAAAACACGCGTTCCCGCACGTGTTTTAAGGACGCATTGTTCGCTGCTGCTGCCAATTAGAACCTCAATCCGGTTTGTTCTTCACGTTCGAGCTTTCGAAGGCCAACCACGATAATGGGGCCGGCGATCGCAACAATCACCGCGGCCGGGAGAATTCCCCAGAAAATCGCTGAGATCAAACCAGCTTCGGTTCGGCTGAAGAACACGGCCGCGATCATGACCAATGCTTGAAGGATTGAGGCGCCGAAACCGACCACGACAAGCGCGAAGGTCGACGTCTGAACGAATCCCCGCACCAACCTCAGCGTCAAAAACACCGCGACCAACCCGATCGCGTGATAGCCAAACGGCGAGGCGTAGAACCATTCTGCAGGCAACAAGAGCAGCAAGAGTACGCTGCTCGCTGCCATCAGATTGCGATTAAGCCCGAGGTAAACGGTCACACAAAGCGGCATGTTCAGGGCGTATCCGTCGATCCCAAAGAGAGACAGTCCGACCCCTTCGATGAAGAACAGAGCCAGGGCAGCAACGAGGGCGAGGGCCGGGATCATCGCGTTGCCTCGGTTAAAACGAAGACTTCTTCGAGGCGCGAAAAGTCGACCGCTGGGGTCAGTGTTGCCTCTTGAAACAGGCCACGTTCGCTCTTTTCGATGGTTGATACCGTGCCGATGATCAGCTCTTTGGGAAAAACGCCTCCCATTCCGCTGGTCACGATGATGTCGCCTTCACGGACCTGGTCCATTTCGCTCAGGTAACTCAGGCGCGCGTTGTAGTCGCGCTCATGACCTAATCCGGCAACGATCGCCTGGGCCCGTGTTCGTTGAGAAATAGCGTCCACGCGATGTCGTGGATCCGACAGGATGATGACCTCGGCAAACTTGCCGGTGACCTCGTGAACCTGTCCTACAACACCTTCGGCGACGATGACCGGCATGCGAGGTTTTAACTCGACGTCCGACTGAATGCGGATGTTCACCACACGGAAGTACGGCGAAGTGTCTCGGGAGATCACGCGAGCGGGGACGAGATTGAATTCAGGACGACGCGTCTTCAGGCCAACCATCTGTCGCAGGCGCTCATTCTCTTGCAGCACGCCAATCAGCCGTGACTTTTCTTCCTTCAGCCTGGCGTTCTCACGCTTGAGGTCGTCGTTTTCTTCTTCCAGCTCGGAGTCGACCCATCCGGTCGATACGTCCAGAAGACCTCCCGCTAGCTGACTTCCGGCGTAGTTACCCCATCGCATCGCCTGCCGCACAGCGCTAGATGCCATATTGGTGTCGTGCCCCAAACGGGCATCGCCCCACCCCGCGATCATCACGATGGGGAAAAGAGCCAGTAATAGCAGGATGAACTTGCGTTTGTGCCGCTGCCAGATCGAATACATCAGCGGCTACCCGGAGTGTTCTGCGACCTCTCGCAGAAGTTCGATCTCGTCGAGAGCTTGGCCGCTTCCCAGCACAACTGCGGACATGGGGTCGTCCGCGATGATAACCGGAAGACCTGTTTCTTCGCGCAGGAGAATATCGAGGTTCTTAAGCAGAGCGCCGCCGCCAGCCAAGACGATGCCCTTGTCGACGATGTCGGCGGACAGCTCAGGTGGCGTGCGTTCGAGGGCATTGCGGACGGCTTCGACGATCGCGTTAATCGGCTCCTGGAGAGCTTCACGAATCTCGTCGGAGTTAACTTCCAAGGTCTTCGGGAGCCCGGCGACCAGGTCGCGACCCTTGACCTCCATCGTCATCACCTCTTCCGTTGGGTAGGCGGTGCCGATCGTGCACTTAATCATCTCGGCGGTACGTTCACCGACGAGGAGATTATACTTACGCTTCATGTGCTGGATGATGGCGTCGTCCATCTTGTCGCCGCCCACACGCACAGACTGCGAGTAGACGATACCTGAGAGGCTGATAACGGCGACCTCGGTCGTTCCACCGCCGACGTCGACGATCATATTGCCGCTCGGTTCCGCGATGGGAAGACCGGCGCCAATCGCGGCGGCCATCGGCTCTTCAATCAAATAGACGTCTCGCGCACCTGCCTGAAGCGCCGACTCGCGGACGGCGCGCTTCTCGACCTCGGTGATGCCAAACGGCACGCAGATGATGATTCGCGGGGCGATGAGTTTTCGGTGGTTGTGTGCGCGCGAGATGAAGTAGCGCAGCATGGCCTCGGTAATCTCGAAGTCGGCGATGACACCGTCTTTCATCGGGCGAATAGCCACAATGCTTCCCGGCGTCCTCCCGAGCATCTCTTTGGCCGCGCGCCCGACCGCCTTCACTCGTTTGCCGCCGCGTGCGTCTTTCTGGACTGCGACAACGCTTGGCTCAGAGCACACGATCCCCTGACCCGCTGCGTATACCAGCGTGTTTGCGGTCCCAAGATCGATGGCCAAGTCGTTGGAGAACAGGCCGAATATTTTGCTAAACATGTCGTCGGCTCGCGCGCAATCTGCGGCCTAAGTATCCGATACAACCGACCAAACACAAGTTATTGACGGGGGAGATCCGAGAGATTAAGCGCCCTCTTCCTTCTTCTCTTCAGCTGGCTTGGTTGGGTCCTCAACCGGCTCTTCTTCATCAATCAACAGTGGAACTGCTGCGTAGTTTTTCTTGAAGAACTTCACCTGCTTCTTGTCCAGCGCTTCGTCGAACATCACGTCGAACCAAGGACCGTAGTTGTCCTGTGGCGCTGCGAAGAGCGCTGGCCAAGCACCAAGCGATGCGGTGACCTTCTGACCGCGAATCTCAGCTTCAAGCTTCGCGCGGTCTTCTTCGAGTTTCTCAGGCGTTGGGTCCTGACGGTCTGCGAGGCGAATCATGTACTGCGCGCCGCCGACCGAGTAGACCTTCTGTGACATCGGCTTTTCTTTGGTCAGCTCAAACGCGGTCTTCGCGATTTCAGCGCTCTTTCCGATTGCAGGCACGCGATCCCAAGGGGAACGACCCAGTCCTGGAATCTGTGCGCCGAACATCGCTGCCAAGTCTTGACCTTCGAGGTTGAACAGCCCGGTCTTCGAGACCGTCACTGCATCCCAGATATTCGTGGCGTCTTCACCCTCAGGTGCGTTCTCTTCTTTGAGTTGGTTGACGGCTTCTTCGAGCGACTTCGCCGTCGCCATCTTCGCGCGCAGCTCGTTCGTGAGCTTCAGAACGACTTCGTCGACCTTCTTCTCTTGGAGGAGCTGCTCGGCGATGTCTTTTTGGACTTCCGCAAGCGGCGTAACCTTCGCAGGCTTCGTGTCCTCGAGCTTCACCATCATGAACGCGAACTGCGTCTCGACCTCTTCGACCGTTCCCTTGTCCTTGCCACGAAGGGCCTTAGCGATGTTCTGGTCCATATTGTCGATCGACGTCCAATCCATCAGACCTTGCTTCTCTTTGGCGTAGTCTTCCGTCATCTCGCCAGCGACCGTTGCGAAGTCTTCCGTCTTCACACGCTCTTTGACCTTGTCCCACTTTTCGACAGCTTCGGCGACCTTGTCTGGGCCTTCCGATTCGGCCGGCTTCAGGATGAAGATACGACGAACGAGCAATTGCTCAGGGGTCGAGTATTCAGCTTTGTTTGTGTCGTAGTGCTTCTTAATATCGGCAGCATTGCTAGCCAGATACGCATCGACGTCGGCTTCGGTGACAGGAACAGATTCCTGAATCGGTGCCTTTTCGAACTTCGCGAACTCCAAGTCGACCTTGGTGTTTCGAAGCTGGTGAAGCGCTTCAATTTCCGATGGCAGCGGCTGGAACTGCATTTCCACCGTGGCAAGGTACTTACGAGCCAACAGCTCACGGCGCTTGAATTCCTCATACTTAGGAATCGACACGCGAAGCTGATTTTGTACGTAGGCTTTGTAGAACGGCCCGTCGAACTTGCCGCTCTGTCCGTATGCGTACATGAACTCGATGTTTTGGAATCGGTCCTTGATGTACGCCTGGAACTCGTCTTCTTCTACACGGATACCAGCGGCCTCAGCACGCTCAGCCAGAAGGTGAATGTAAACCAATGCTCGAAGCGAAGTTGCCTGCTGTTGGATTACCTGTGATTCGTCCGTTCCACGGCGGTTGCCAAAGTAGCGGTTGAAGATGAGGTTGACGTCGTCGTCATAGATGTCGGTCGATCCAACCTTAGCCACAACCTTTCGACCCTGGCTGCCACCACATGAATCGAGTGGCGCACCAAAGAAGACTGCGAACACCACGATGAGCACGCCCACCATGATGTATGTCCAACCGTTCTTCGAGGATTGGCGGATATCTTGAAGCATTCTGAAATCCCAATTTTCGGGGCAAATCGCCCTGAACTAATTCAAACCTAAAACTGCCGTTAGGCCCCGACAACACTGGCGCTGCGCCATTTTTGAGACCTAAAAGGCATCGGATGGTAACGGTCCCGCCCTAACTTTGCAACCGTGCGTTCGATTCGCGCTTTTGTTACGCGCGTTCAGACAACCGTGAGACGGAATCCGTTTTGCTCAAGCATGCGCCGAATCGCGTCTTTATCCGCCGCTTTGAGGTAGGCTTCATCTGGTGTGACTTTGTTGGACTTCACCAGCTGCAAGAGAGACGCGTTGAGTGTGACATTTCCTTCCTTCTTCTTGGTCTCCATCATCGATGGAATCTGGAAGGTTTTCCCCTCGCGAATCAGGTTCGAAATGGCGTGCGTCACCATCAGGATTTCCAAGGCGGCGACGCGGCCTCCGCCGACCTTCTTGCACAGGTTCTGCGCAATGACCGCCTTCAGCGATTCCGACAGCATGGTCCGAACCTGTGCCTGACGGTCAGGTGGGAACTGGTCGATGATGCGATCGACCGTGGAAGGCGCGGTGTTCGTGTGCAGCGTGCCGAAAACAAGGTGCCCCGTCTCGGCGGTTTCGATGGCGATGGCAATGGTCTCGAGGTCACGCATCTCGCCGACGAGCACGATGTCCGGGTCCTCGCGCAGAGCGGCTCTGAGCGCGTTTTTGAAGCTCATCGTGTGAACCCCAATCTCGCGCTGATTGATCAACGACTTCTTATTGGGATGCACAAACTCGATTGGGTCTTCGACGGTGATGATATGCGTCGAACGCTTGCGATTGATGTAGTCGATCATCGCCGCGAGCGTCGTAGACTTGCCGGAACCTGTCGGGCCGGTGACAACCACTAGACCTTTCGAGAGATAGCAGAGGTCCAAGACCTTCTGCGGGAGCTTCAAATCTTCGGCGGTCAGAATGTCCGATGGGATGATCCGGAAGACCGCGCCAGGGCCGTTTCGGTCCATGAAAACATTGCAGCGAAAGCGCCCTACCCCTTTGATTTCATGCGCGAAGTCGGTGTCGCGAATCTCGGTAAACTCTTCGTAATTCCGATCCGGCATGATGGGAAGAATCAGCCGCTCGGTGTCCGCTGGTTTCATCACCGGCATGTTGTCCAGATGCGCCATCTCACCGTCCTTTCGGTAAAGCGGTGGATTTCCGGACGTCAGGTGGAGGTCGGAGCATCCGTGGTCGAGCATGAACTTGAGGTATCGATCAATCTCGACAGCCTGACCTGGCCCGGCATACGGAATGGGGCGCCCCTGGTTGGCCGTCACCTCGCGATGCGAGGGAATCTGTGCCGCGGCTGGTCTCGCGGCCGCGTCCACGAAGGAAGAAGCGGCGCCGCCTAGCTCGGAAGGCATCTCGATCGGCTCAACATTGTGAGTCGGCTGATAGTCAGGCTGTCTGTACACTTCCGGGTCTTCCGGTTCTTGGCTTTGGGGTCCATCGCTGCTGAGATGGGTCACGATCGCGACGCTGGATTCGGCGTCGAGTTCTTGTGCGGCGTCGAGTGATTTGTCGTCTGCCATCGCGTTCAAGACGGTCACGTAAAGCGAGAGTCGCCCTTGCCGTTTCAGGGCCATGACATGCACGCTCCCCACGGGTGCGTCATAGTCGAATTCGACCCGGCCAATCTGACGCAAGTCTTCGATTAGGTCGCGGGGAATGACCTCTTTGAGCAGATTTGAAACCTGGGAGGCCGAAAGCTCTTTTGAGCTGAGCGGTTTGGTCGTACCTCCGCCCATATCAAGCATGACGGGCTTGTCAGACTGGATGGTTGCGAGTGGAATTCCGTGTTCAACTAACGTCGCGATCAAACGGTCGATTCGAGCCACCGGGCACCTCAGATGATTGGGATGCCGCGATGCTATCACAAACCGCTGATTTGGGGAGGGTTACAGTCCCTGTTCCCAACGATAGGCGTCGGCGACAATTTTCTTCAGGTCATCGAGCTGCGGCGCCCATTCGAACGTGTTGCCGATCGCGGACGCATTGGAAATTAGCTCCGGAGGATCGCCATCACGTCGCGGCGCATCCCGAACTTCGAAATCGACGTCGGTGACTTCCTTGACCGTTTCGATGACTTCCTTCACCGAGAATCCATGCCCGTAGCCGCAGTTCAATGTTGTGCTATCCCCACCCGACTCAAGGTAGCGCAGCGCCGCAACGTGCGCAGCGGCAAGGTCGGAGACATGGATATAGTCACGGATGCAGGTTCCGTCAGGAGTTGGGTAGTCGGTTCCGTAGATCTCCAGCCGGTCGCGCATGCCAAGCGCCGCCTGAACCGCGACCTTAATGAGGTGGGTGGCTTCCGGGGTCGATTGCCCCGTGCGCCCATCCGGATCGGCCCCAGCAACATTGAAGTAGCGCAGCGCAACATGCCGAAAATCGAACGCGTGGCTGACGTCTTTCAACACCTGCTCAATCATCAGTTTTGACGAACCATATGGATTGATCGGCGCCTTCTCCGCAGATTCGGCAATCGGCACAGCGTCTGGCTGGCCATAAACTGCTGCGGTCGAGCTGAACACAAACTGCCCGACTCCCGAGTCCGTGCAGGCATCTATCAGCTCCAACGTCTGCGCGACGTTGTTTCGGTAGTACTTAATCGGATTCGTCACGGACTCCGGTACCACGATGGATCCTGCGAAGTGCATCACGGCCGAGACGCCGTGTTCCCTGAGTGTTTTCGCCACCAGCGGCTTGTCGCCGATGTCACCCTCGACGAAAGAAAGGTCTTCCGGAAGGTTCTGGCGCACGCCTGTCGACAGGTTGTCGAGCACGACGACCCCAAACCCAGCGTCCAATAATGCGTACACAACGTGGCTGCCGATATAACCTGCGCCACCCGTCACTAGAACAGTGCTCATGCTTTCTTACCAAATCGCTCGACCAGGGCATGGACCGCCGGCCAATCCGGCTCAGCCCAATCGAGGCTTTCGAGTTCATCGGGCATCAACCAGCGCAGCGCATCATGTTCCGTCAGCTGCGGCTCGCCCTCAAGGATTCGAGATATATACACGTCCAACCAAATGACACGCCCATCGGGCAGATTTGATTCGCCCCGCGCCACGAATTCAGACGTCTGAGTTTGAATATGGAGCTCTTCTTTAAGCTCACGCTCCAGCGCCGTGGCTGGATCTTCGTCGGGTTCGATTTTGCCGCCAGGAAACTCCCATTTCCCCGCTGCAGCCATGTCGGGACCGCGACGCGCGCTCATGATTCGCCCGTCTTCAATAATCGCTGCGCCCACGACATGGATGATGCTCACGGCATTGGCTCTTGCTTGAGCAGCTCCTGAACTTTTGGCTCCAGCTTCGAGAGTCCCGCTTTTTTGCCGAGCTCAAGCGATTCCGCTTCGGGATTGGCCTGCAGCCACTTGGAACGCAGCGCCATCATCGCCCCCACTCGATTTGAAGAACCGCAGTGCAGCAGCACATTCTGGTTCTCGTGGTTATCGAGCTCGCGATGAAGTTTCTCGACGTTATCTTGTGTGAGGCCGGCCGCACCCTCGACTGGAATCGAGATGTATTTAAGGCCCAGACCTTCGACATGCTGTTTCTCGTCAAAGGGATGCTCACCCGAGGTACGGAGATCGATAACGACCTCGAGCCCGTTTTCCTTCAGCGTCTCGAAGTCGGCTTTCGAGGGTTGCCCCGCAGTGATGAGATTTGGCGACAACAGGTGTCCCTGCGCGCGTTCCACCAGGTTGTCATGCGGCCCGTAAGGCAACGCTTCTTTTTCAGCGGTCTCCACCGCGGGCGTATCGGTTGTCTTTGGGGCTTCGGCCGGCGTTTCGGATTTGCAGCCGATGGCCAGCAAGATGAGTGTCAGGGCGAGTAATGTTCGCATGGGTCCTCCTAATTCTTGGGGCTTGATATCACGCAGATGAAGCCGTGGGAATTGTCAGAAAGCGCCCTAGATCAAGCGGCGAATCAGAGTAGACTAGCTGCGAACCAATTTTGCATTTGTCGAGGAACCCCGAATGGCTTTCAAACTCCGTGTTGTGCTGCTTGTCGCACTATTGCTTGGCTTTGGCTGCAGCGACGATTCAGAAGATTCGAACAACGAAAACAATCAGAACAACGTCAACAACGTCAACAACACCAATTCATTGGTCTGCGGCGAAGGCACTGAAGCCCGAGATGGCGAATGCGTTTCGACCGTCGTACAAAACCAGTGCGGTGAAGGGACAACGTTGATGGGCACAGAATGTGTGCCGGACAACAACGTGACGCCCGTTGAATGCGCGACGGGAACCACCCTGATGAACAACCGGTGCGAACCAGACGTCGCATGTGGCCCTGGAACCACGGCAAATGCATCCGGTGAATGCGTTCCGGACTCGATGATTGCTTGCGGAGCGGGCACGGTCGAGACGAACGGAGAATGTCTTCCGGACCCTACTGCGGTAGTGACTTGCGCCGGCAGCACGGTCTTGGTCGAGCAAGAATGTCTGAGCCGGGCTGAGGCTTTGGCCGCATCGACACCGACTCCAAGCGTCGAACCGGACGACCCAACTTTCGGAGGGACGGAAACCGCCCTAACCCTCCCAGCCGTAGGTGATTTCATCGTCGCCTCGGGCGTCATCGATGTTCCGGAAGACCTCGACAGCAACGGGCAGCTCGACCAAGACGAAGACTACTTCACCTTCACGGGAAGCGCGGGAGACGTGCTTGAAATCGAATTGGTGAACGACGGATTGGCTGAGCCCCACGTGCGACTTCAGTACAAAGACACGACGACCTACACGTGGGAAAAGACGTTGCCGATTAACGTGACCATCGACCCTATTCGCTACTTCGTGCTTCCGCGCGACGGTGAATACCAATTGGTTGTCACACATGCCGCGAAGTACCGGCAGTTGGTGCCACGGCCGATATTGGGAAGCCCCGACTACAAGTACTTTGTCGTTATCGAACATGCGCCTGCGCTCGCCCCGACGGACGTGACGTTGCCCACAACAGTCACGGGCAACTTCGCGACACATACAGACTCCGCCGTTCGACTCGTCAATGCGGGCGGCGAAGGATTCGCGGTCGTGGACGGGACGTTTAACACCGACGCGTTTGAGGCCGAAATCACGTCGCTAGACGCCTCTGGACGTTTTTCGGCAACGGACATCACACCAAATCCACTAGCGTTTTCTGTCCGCGACAACACGACGTTCTTGGTCGAGTGGGAACAGTTTGCTCCGGGAGCGGACGATTTCACGATGAATATCGACGTACTGCCCTCTCAAGCAGCCGGGACCACGTTGAGCAACGAGGCATTGACGCCGGGCGCGTATAATTTTTACTCGTTCCACCCGCCCCAGAACTCGTTGGTCGAGATCAACGTGACCCTGGCCAGCGGCCCGGCTTCTGACCTTGAGCCTGTCATTGCCCTCAATAACTTCGACCTCATCAACATCAACCAGGAATTCACGATTAGCGGTCCATCCGTGACGATGCGTCATTTCCACACAGATACGACGCCGTTGCTAATCGTTATTGCGGACGCACAACCGGGGCCCGCGGGAGACTACGCGTACGACATCACGTTCGACGCAACGCCTGTGAATGTGGTTGGAACCGTGGACACCAACACCACTTCTGTGACCGGCACGACGGCTGCTGTGGACAATGCAACCACCGAGTGGTTTGCCGTTGAAAACGGCGCGGCGGATTCGGCGCAGCTGACGACCACGATGTCACCAACAAACGGGTTGGAGACGTTGATGGGCAATCGATATGACGTGGATGCTGGCGGAAAACTCTCGCCCGAATCTGCGTTTACAGGCCAGGCCGGATTGGATGTGCAAGATGTCACCGTGACTGAAGGTGGAGGCTATGCGCTCTATGAGGTCACGGTGAGTTCGCTCGGCATGACTACCGTTGGTGTGTCGACGTCCTTTGTGCAGCCACAGATTTACACGAGCTCTCCAGCGGCGACGATTAGCAACGCCGCCATCATCAACGATACCATTACGGTTCCCGGCACGTGCACCGTGGCCGACATCACGGTTCAGATGGATATCAACCACTCGTATATCGGTGACATTCGGATGGACCTAACGTCTCCCGGAGGTACCACGGTTCGGCTTTGGAACAGTTCCGGCGGGTCTCAATCTCAGATTGTGGGCACCTTCCCAACCACCCTGAACCCCGCTCAAAGCCTGACTCCGTTTGTGACCGGGGTCGGAAATGGCGACTGGACGCTCACCATCGAGGATACGTTTGGTGGCGACGATGGGACCTTGAACTCCTGGGGCATCACGCTCTTCTGCAACTAGGACGCCGGTGAAGGAGGCTCTCAAACTTCGCATTGGGCCGTACCTCGCAGATCGCCAAATCGGTAGTGGCGGCATGGCGGAGGTGTGGGCGGCGCGGCATGCCGAGTTTGGGCATCCTGTTGCAATCAAATGTTTGCGTTCGGCGGACGAGCGTTTTCGCGCCCTATTGGAGCGGGAAGTTCAAGCGATGGCACTACTGTCGCACCCGAATATTGCGGCCGTGGTGGACTTCGGGATGGTATCGGATACCGAATCCAAAGCCAGCGACAACACGTTGCTGAGTGAGTCGCCCTACATCGTCATGGAGCTGGCCGATGGACCGACGCTGGGAGACGTCTTCCGGAACAACCATCTGGACTGGTTTACGCTGAAATCGGCGTTGCTTGCGACGTTGGATGCGCTTTCTCATGCGCACTCGCGTGGCATCGTGCATCTGGACGTCAAACCCGAAAACGTCCTGAGTCGCAACGAAGGCGACGCGCAGGTATTCATGCTCGCGGATTTTGGCGTCGCAGAAGCGGTGAAAGACCTCGATGCCGATTCGTCGTCTGCGGGCACGCCTCTGTACATGGCCCCCGAACAGTTCCTCAAGCATTGGCGCGACTACGGGCCTGCCACCGACCTCTACGCACTCGGCTGCATGGCCTACACATTGGCATCCGGAAGACCTCCATTCCAAGCAAAGACGGCGATTGCGCTTGCATTGGCACATACGAACGAGCAGTGCGATCCGCTCGAACCAAACATTCCCGTTCCGACTGGTTTTGACGAATGGATAGAGCGTTGCTTGCATAAGCATCCCGCCAATCGCTTCCCTACCGCCAACGCGGCGGCGCTTGCTTTGGCAGCCCTGGGAGACCCGAGCAGAGACGAACAGGCCCGAAGGTCGCGGGAAATGCTGCAGCTTCAGCCAGACACGGCGCCGACCATCATGATGTCCAGCCTCGGCGTCACGGTTGGGCCGACGATGAACATCGACCTGGCTGACATCGAGGAATTCGAGATTCCCAGCTTCAACGCCGGTTCCGATGCCGTTCCCCTTCCGGGAGTCCTGCGAGACTGGCGTTCGAAGTCGTCGCAAAAATCGGATCTGGCTCGACTGAGCACGAGCCTGGTCGCGCTTCGACGTGTGCCGCTTGTTGGCCGTGACAAGGAGCGCGACGCGATCTGGGCCGAGTTCTACAGCCTGTCCCTTGAACAACAAGCGCGTGCGGTGGTGTTGTCCGGGAGTATCGGCGCCGGAAAATCGAGCCTCGCACAGTGGTTATGCGAACGCTGCACGGAGCTCGGAATCGCCCTGGTCATCGAGGTAAAACCGTCACCTGATAGCGGCGTCAGCCCGCTGGCGGACGCGGTCGTGCAGCTACTGTCGTGCCAGGGTCTGACCGGCGAATCGCTGTCCGCACGTGTGCGGGCGAAGCTCTCGGAGTGCTTCGTCGACGACTCCACGATTAGCGCATTTGTGGCAATGTTGGAGGGGGACCCGTCTGCCTCTGGCCCAGATGCTGAGCGACGAATCCTGCGTTTGGTACTGCATGCCATTGCGAAAGCTCGTCGCCTCGTCGTCTGGGTTGACGACGTCGAGAACACCCCGGAGACCTTAGAATTTATCGAATCGGCGGTGGTCGCGACCCCGCTGAAGTCCCCGATCCTGTTCATGGTGACGTCGGATGTTGAGTCTCAGACCAACGACATCGCAAGTAAGCTTCAGCTGATCGACTCGATGTCGTCGCGGGTGAAGAGCATTCAACTCAGCCCCCTCACTGAACCCGAGAGCCAGCAGCTGGTGGCGTCGTTGCTGGACCTTGATGAAGTCACGCTGCATCGCGTGGTCGATCAAGTTGCGGGTAGCCCGCTGTATGCTGTGCAACTGATACGCAGCTGGATCGAGGAAGGCACCTTGCAGCCGGGGCCAAAGGGTTGGCGACTCGTCGATGGCGTTCAGCTTACGTTGCCCGCGTCGTTGGCGACGCTTTGGGAAGAGCGCGTTCAGAATCTGTTCGACCGGCTCCTCGTCGAAGATGCCATCGCGATTGAAGTGGCTGCTGTTCTGGGCCTTCAGGTCTCGAATTCAGAATGGGACCAGGTTTGCGCCATCACCGGGTGCATGGGGTTCGTTGCCGTCCCAAATCAGTTGGTCGACGACGGACTCGCCGTTCATCGTCCCGATGGATTTGCGTTCAGCCACGCCATGCTTCGGGACTGCATCATCCGACGCACAAAGTCTTCCGGACGCTATCCAGCCGTCTGTGAACGGGCAGCCCACGTGCTTGAGGCCCTGCACTCCGAGGAGGACGCTTTCGCCGGACGGATCGGAGAGTTGCTGTTCGATGCGCAGTCGTTCGAAGCCGCGTTCCCTAAGATTCTAGATGGTGTGCATCACAAGTCGCTCGCCGTCCGAGACGTCGGCGCAGCTTACTATCTGGAGCTGGCGACGAAGTGCATCGAACAGGCCGAAACGACGGAGCGTGATCGTGCTCGCTTTCAGATCCTGGAAATCACCGCGACCATGCAAAAGCGCACGCCGGAAGGCCGAGAACGGCTTAATGCGCTCGCCGAAATCTGCCTCGAAAACGGTTGGCTAGAGCTCGCCGCCGGAGCGATGGTCGCGAGCGCCCGAGCTGCCATCCTCATCGGTGAATTGGGTGACTCAAAACGAACGGTCGAGCGTGCATTGAACCTCTATGACCGGCTTGGGGACGCGTTGGGAAAAGCCCGAGCGCATCTGCGAATGGGGGACTACGAGAGTTTCGACTGCGAATGGGAAAACTCCATCCACCATTATGAGCTCGCGAAGGAACTCGCCGATGAGCATGGAAGAACTTGGATTTCGGCGTGGTCCCATTGGGGAATCGGCCACGTGTTGTTTCAGCAGCTGAAATTCGATGAAAGCGCACACCACCTAAATCTGGCCTACGACGAGTTCTTGCAGGCGGGGCATGTCTTCAATGCGGTGTCTGTATTCGGCTCCATTGGAGACGTTTACCGTCGGCTTGGAAATCACCGCGATGCGCTTGATGTGTATCGCGAGGCAATCGTCATTTTTGAATCGATGGGCGTGGACTCGACGGGCGCACACCTGAACATCGCCACTGCGTATTCCGAAATGGGCGACCTACCGGAGGCGAAGAAGTGGATTGAGAAGACCAGAGCGCTTCTCAAAGTGAAGCCCCGCGAGAATTACACGACGTTCATTCTGGCTCTCGACGTTGCCGCGGCGATTCGAATGACCGACGTACCCGCCGCCTGGGCGAAGCTCAACGAACTGAAGGAGAGCCTCGCAAAAAGCGGAATGTTGGAGGTCGACCTTGCACTGGGTATGGAATCTGCCACCGAGTTAGCTGGAAAGTTGGATGCGGAGCTCCAATCTGAGCTCGGCGCAATCACAGTCGAACTGTGGCGGAAACTGGGCCACGAAGATCGAGCAACTCAGGTTCAATCCACCCTGCCCTGACACGCTTTAGTCGTGTGACTCGCCGAAATTTTTGTTGCGAATCTCGCCTACCAGGCGCTTGGTATCCCGCACCGCCTCGCGTCCGCTGGGCGTAATCGCGAGGATAACGCCAGCCAAGGCGTACGCAAGGAGCGCGCCTCCAACAACCTCGACTGCGGGAGAAAACCCAAGGTTGAGAGTCCGAAGGTATAGAAGCGCTACCAGCGATGTTCCGCCGGCCAGCCCAGGCGCGAGCGCCGCGCGGTAGAAATCTGACGTACGAATGGGCCCCTTTCGACCGACGATCCAAAGCAGAATCGGCGTACGGAGCAGAATCCCGCTAACGCTGTAGGCAGCCGCTACACCGACCGCCCCCCAAGGCATGCCAGCGACAAATGAGGCGACCGAAAGGGTTGAGCCAATCAGGCTCCACCGAAACATGTCCGCGGTGCGGTCTTGCGTGATGAACAACCACCCCGTCGAGTTTCCAATCGGCTGCGAAAGCACCATGAACCCGAGCCAAAACAGTATCGGTCCCGCTTCCACCCATTGGGGGCCAAGAACAACCGTAATCAGGCTATCCGAACACCCAATGACAAATGCCCCCAAAGGCACGGTGACGAGCAGCACTTTTTCCAAGAGCCTTGTGTAGGCTCGTCGATACTTTGCGGGTTCTTCAGCCAGTCGACTAAGCGCGGGAACGGCGACAGCGCCGATGGGTGCGTTGATCTGGCGCAACGGCACCATGAGGATTCGGTAGGCTTCCTGATACATCCCAAGAACGCGTTCGCCCTGGAACTTGCCGATAAGAATGTCGTCCGCGTTGCGCGCGAAGTAGTTAACGACCGTGAACCCGGTGAGATTACCGCCAAATTTCACCAGCTCGCCAAGTCCGGAAGACGTTCGCGGCCACGACGGGCGCCACGAACACGCAATCCAGAACCCCAACGTTAACAGAACCGGCGCGACGACGAATTTCGCCACGAGCGCCCAATAGCCATAGCCCAGAAGACCTAGAACGACCGCGACGGCGATGGAGCCAATCGTGGAGAACAACTCCACGATAGACCGCCGCCCAAAATACATTTGCCGAGTCAGTAACGCCTGATGCTGCACGCCCAGACCACCGACCGCGAACGCGGCAGCCAATGCGAGCGTGACGTTCAAAAGCACGTCTTTGTCGTAGAACCAAACTACCGCTGGCGCCGACACAGCCGTCACGCCAGCGAGTAGGACGCCCAAACCGGCATTGATCCAAAACAGCGCGCTAACCTGGTCGTGCGTGATTTCCTTTCGTTGGACCGTCGCCATCGACAGACCCATGTCCTTGAAGAGTTCAAGAAACGTGGTGACGATGATGACCATACCGATGAGACCGAAGTCTTCCGGAGTGATGATGCGCGCGAGAATAAGCGTGGCAGCAAAATCAACGATCCCCCTTCCGCCCTGCGCCAGAGCGGTGTGCTTACCGGCGCGAATTGTTCGCTCAGTAAGGTTGCTCTCGAGGTCTGACGTGTCGAGCCAGGCCGCGTATTTGGAGTCGTTTGAGGTGGTCATTGGTTGAGTTGTAACCGCCGTTTACAGCCCGTCCAGCAACTCAACCAGTCGGTCGTTGAGCGCATGGATATCGTGTTGTTCCAAGACGGATTGTCGCCCATTTTGAGCCAAACGCTGCGCGAGTTCAGGGTCCGTGGCAAGCCGAAGAATCTGCTCGCCGAGCGTCTCCCAGTCCCGCTCTTCCGCCAGCAAACCGTTCTCCTCGTGAACAATCAACTCCGGAATCCCGGAGTGAATCGTTGAGATGACCGGAAGACCTCTGGCCATCCCTTCCATGATTGCAACCGGAAGACCTTCCATATCTCCGTTTGAGGCAGTAACGCTGGGGGTAAGCAGCGCATGTGCACTGTCCATAGCTTCGATCAGTTCGTCTTGCGCCATCCAACCGCGAAACTTCACTACATCGGCCACACCTAACTCGTCGGCCAACGCAACCAGGCTGTCTTTGAGGGGGCCATCACCGAAGATGTGATACTCGTGTTCCGGCATCTGGTCTTTCACATGCGCAAGCGCACGAATCGCATATTCAATGCCCTTCTTTTCAACCAAACGCGCGATCGAGACGAATCGCACGGGTTCGTCCGGGGACGGGAGGTTCTCTCGGTATTCGAAGGTCGAAACATCAATTCCCATTCGATGTACGACGACCTTTTCAGGTGGAGCGCCCAAACGAATCAACTTCTCTCGCCACAGATTGCTGATTGGCAGCAGCAAGTCGACCTCTTTGAACAACTGATCGTAGTAGTTCTCACCTTTTTCGTTCAGCAGGACCGTTATCTCGTGTGCGTGAAACACGACCGCAAGCTTGCCGTTGAACACCCCCAGCTGGCGCAATGCGCGAGCCCGCTCTCCGATATGTCCGAAATGGCAGTAGATAACGTCGAAGTCTTTGGGGTCGACATCGTCCCCGATCGAAGGCTTGAACAGGTAGTGTGGGCCCATCAGCGCCTGTGCCGCTCGTGCGAGATTGCGCGGTTTGAACCCACCACGGCTGAGCGCTTCGGGCACATTGGCAGGCCAATAGTGCGTCCGGTCCAGCAGTCCGTAGCTCTCGACATCTGGGTGGGTCTTGCCCGCTTCTGGACGGTTCCCGAACATCGTCAAATCATGGCCGCGGTCGATCAATCCCGTGACCTGATTGAGAACAAAGGTCTCCGAGAGTTTGGGGAACGTGGCGGCGACTAGCGCGATCTTCATGACTTCCTCTGCAGTCGCTCTTCAATGAGCGCCAGGATTTTCGCAATTCGCTTCGGCCAAGAGTTCTCGTTGGCGAGCGCCTGACGGTGTGCCTTGGTTTCCGACGAGTTGTCGGCCAACGCGTCGTCGACCTTCTCGATGAAGTCTTCGGCGGTCTCAGCCACCAACACGTCGTCGTAGAAGTCCACCAATGACGGCAGATTGCTAACGACCACAGGCGTGCCGGTCGCGAGAAACTCAAAGAACTTTATCGGAAAGACGGATTCGGTGTGTTCGTTGATTCGGTACGGAATCACCGCGACATCGAAACGCTTCAAGTACGTCGGGAGGTCCGCGTAGTCTCGGTGACCCAGCAAATGCACGTTCGGTTGCGCAGCCAGCCGCCCTACGTCCGTATTCGGGTCGGCCTTGCCAATGGGGCCAACCACCACGACATTCAGGTCTGGCCGGGCAATTGCCAGCTCTAAGAGCCACTCCGAGTTAAGCTTGTAATCACTTACGGCGCCCACAAAACCAACGACTGGACCCTCGATAGCTTTGAGGTCGTCAGCGACTGGCGTGGACGGGTCGTCCGCCTTCTTGAAGTGGTCAGCGTCGCCGACGTTATGGACCAGGAACGTGTTGTCCGGGTTGAATGGATGTTTTAGGTCGTACAACGCGGGAGCAGTGCACGTCACGAGATCGGCCTTCCGACAGAGTCTATCTTCGCGATCGGCGAGCCAGTCTGGGTTGTCTCGATACGCCGGGAACGACGGATAGTTGTCGACGCAGTCATACACCAAAAGTTTGTGCGGGATGCGGTCAACGGCGTCACCATAGCCGGGGTGATACACCCACACGATGGGGTCCTCGATGCCTTCTTTCTTCAGATAACGCGCGACCATCGCGCACTTGATGTCAAACAGGGAACGGTCTCGAAGAAAGTTGCCGTATGGGAACAAGCCAGCAAACAACGGCGTGTACCAATCGAAAATGAACAGACCGGGCTCACGTTTCTCGGCGCCGTTCGTCAGCAGCTTGAACGGGTTGAGCGCACTCTTTGGGACGCTTTTAATCCGCTTGAAGAGGTACAAGGGAAGCGGACGAAGACCGTAGTCGACGTAGATGATGTGGTGGTCCTTCGCCAACCGACTCATGATGTGTTGTTTATTTGTCCACATACCGTCGTCCCAGCTTTGGGAGGACAGGCAAACGATCGTGTGCTTCATGAAGTAGCTCTAGACAGAACAGAGGACCTTTCATCGAAGGCTTCGAAGAATTTGGCGGACGACCTCGTGGGTCTCGTCCTGTGGAGGTCCGGAAGACGTCAGATCCAAGAAGCAGCCTTTCTTTTCTTGCATCGTGAGCGAGATAACCTGACGGGCTTCGGACCCGCGGCCCTGGGTGCCCGCATGGCCGGTCCAGGTGCGTTTACCGAGGGTATGTTGAAATGTCTGCTTTTCTGGCACGCGGCCCTTCACGCAGCTGTATTCAACGACGACCCCTTCCGCGGATGCCGTGAGTCGTTTCTTGTCTTTCTCAACGACGAAGTCCGACGGCACCGAAATCTTCACTTTCGTTCCGGGCAGCTTGAGACGCTGCCCCAGCGCCATGAAGTCACCAAAGCCCTTCCCCGCGCCGGGTGTGAGTTTGGAGGTCTTCCGGATAGACTTTACGACCTTCTCGAACTTCTTTGCGTGCTGCTTCTGCTGGGCCTCGGTGCCAAAGGCCATGACCATGAGATTTTGGTCGCCTTCGAGGTCTACGAGCACAACCTTAAACAGCGCCTTTGCCTTTTCCGTGGGTGCTGACTCAAGACGCTTCGCGGGCAAGCCTGCAATCTTGATCTTCTTGGCGGGCTTGCCGGATTCACTGAGTTTCCTGGTCTGACCTTCGGCTTGAAGATCGCTCACCTGGGAAATCGCCAGAAAGTATCCTTCGGGCGATGTGAAGACCACGCCATTGGCCGTTGGCGCACGTTTGAGCCCATCAGGTGAGGTGACCTGAAGTTTGAACTTTTCAGACTGATACGTCTCGGCCGCGGCACTCGCGGGGATGAGCAACATCAGGATAACGAACAGAAAACGCATAATCCCTCCGGAAAGCGGCGCTCAACCTAGTCGAAAGCGTCTTTAAACACCAGTGGCCGTATGCCACCGTGTCATTGTGGGAATGTTGGACGTGTTTCATTTGTCCATCGGTCGTCGGAGCACCGCATGCTTGAAGAACTTGCACACATTCTGAGGGACAATCGACTGGTCGTCCTAACAGGCGCAGGTTGCAGCACGGAATCTGGCATACCCGACTACCGCGGGCCTGAGACCCGAAAAAAGGCCCGAAATCCAATCCAGTTTGGGGAATTCCTTAAGAGCGAAGAGACGCGCAAGCGTTATTGGGCAAGGGCGACTGTCGGTTGGCGTCGCTTTGGCGCTGTTGAGCCGAACCCATGTCATCACGCCATCGCGCAGCTGGAGGCGGCAGGCCTGATGACTGGCCTGATCACGCAAAATGTTGACCGGCTGCATACTCGCGCGGGTTCAAAGGACGTCGTCGAGCTTCATGGCGCTCTGGAAGACGTCGTGTGCTTGGAGTGCCGTCAAATCACCCAACGAGACGACCTCCAATCCCGCATCCTGGAAGCCAATCCCAGCTTCGAGCAGTACGTCGCGGAACTCGCGCCAGACGGGGACGCCGCAGTTCCGGAAGACCTTGTGAACACGTTCATTCCACCCGTCTGTGACAGGTGCTCCGGCCCACTAAAACCAAATGTCGTCTTCTTCGGCGAAAACGTCCCCAAGCCCGTTGTCGAAAGGGCCTGGGAGATGGTGGAGCGCGCCGAGGCGATGTTGGTCGTCGGAAGTTCGCTCACTGTGTATTCCGGCTATCGGTTCGTGAAGTTTGCCGACGAAAAACGTCGTATGCCCGTAGGGATACTGAACCTTGGTGAGACACGTGGCGACCCGCACGCGTGGGTGCAGGTAGATGGGGTAGCGGGAGAATTGATGCCCCAACTGGTTGATTTGTTAGTCTAACAGGCTAGACCATCATGGAGGCCAACCGATGGGCCATCGCGAGGATAGAAACCTGCGGATTGACACCTAGGCTGGTCGGAAGAATACCGCCATCGACCACATATAGTCCTTCCGTACACCAGACGCGTCCTCGAGAGTTGACCACACTATCGGAGCTACGAATTCCCATGCGCGTCGTCCCCAGCGGATGCTGTGAGGAACATTCGTATTGCGCACCTTTGATCGAGCCGAAATCCAACTTCGCAAACTCGTCGGGTTGAACGGGTTCGTGTCCAAGAATGGGGACGTAGAGTTCCTTCGCCCCAGCCTTTAGAAACGCGTTACCGAGTGATTGGATGACGAGCGGAATCTTCTGAAAATCCTCACGCGTCATCCGATAGGTCATCAGTGGCTCCCTCGCCAGGCCTAGCGGAGGTTTGCGGATACGCCCGCCACCTTCGTCGTGGATGAGTCCGCCGAACATCGCCAAATGGTCAAGACCACCGACGCGGTCGATGAACTCCTTGCCGAACCCTGGAACGCCGCCGGCGACTGCGAAGGGTGGAACAAAAACGCTCATGAGGGTGACGCCCTGCTCTTCTAAACTTGTCGAGTAGGCGGATTGCAGCGCGCCCTGCCAACCACGCACCTTTTCATCGAAACGGGCGAGCATCCGAAACGACGGGTGCAAGGTTAGGTTCCGACCAATTTCGCGGAGGTTGACGCCAGAGTTCCACAACACCAGGGGCGTGTGGGCTGCGCCGCAAGCCAAAACGACCCGCTTCGCCACCACTTTGACTGATGCACCCGGTTTCCGATTGGCGTCGAGCAATCGCCCTTCGACGCCAGCGGCGCGCCCGTCTTTGAAAAACACTCGCTCGACCAGACAGTCTGAGACGACGACGGTGCCGTCTGCGACCGCTTGTTTGAGATATGTCACGTCGACGCTCATTTTTGCACCGATCGGACAGCCAAAATTGCAGACGCCGTGTCCCTTGCAACCATCGGTGTTGCGTTTGGTCGAATGAAACTCCCATCCGAGCTTCGTCCCACCCTCGATGAAGAGCTCCGTGCTTCGCGATCGCATGTCTTCCGGAACTTCCTGGATGTGCATCACGCGTTCAACATCTTCGAAGTGCGGCTCCATGAGGTTCGGCGCCAGGTCCTTTAGACCATGATCTTCGACCCATTCATTCAGCACGTACTCTGGAGTGCGAAAGCAGACCCCGCCCGTCAGCACCGATGAGCCTCCAACGCAGCGCCCCATCGTCACATTAATCACTGGAGAATTGCCCAGCCCGAGCGCTCCCGTAGTCCCACCTTCGCGCCAGATCTCCTTCATCGACTGGCTTGGACGCCATCCGCTGTAGGTTTCCTCGCGGACCCGCGGTCCTTCTTCCAAAACGACGACCGATTCACCAGCTGCCGCCAATACGGCAGCAACGACGGCCCCGCTGGAGCCTGACCCGACGACCACTGTGTCGGCAGAAAACTCCTGCGGACCTTCGAGCTCGCGTCCGGCAATGTACTCTCCGCTCATTCTTCCTCCAGAAGAAGCGGACCACCATCGAACCCGATCTCGGCCGGCGTGTCCCGATGTTCGAAGTAGGCGATGCCCAAGAAGAGTTTTACAGCCAGAAGTGACAATCCGAACGGGCTGCGTTCGAACCGTTCCAAGACCTCAAGTCGGGTTTCGAAGTCCAGCCCCTGAAACCGGGGCAATTTGAACGACCAGATGGGTGCGAGCCATTCGGTTGTGAACAGCCCGGCTCGAAAAACAAGGGCGCCCTTGCCGCCGACGTCTTGAACAAAATCGCGTGTCTGCCTGCAGACCCAATCGACCCTCTCAGGATCGCATGGGCCGTCGCTTGCAAACATCACTTCGCAAACGGCAGGCATTGCTTTTGACCAACCTCTCAGAGGTCTTCCGGATGCAGGTTCCGCCTCAATCCAATGTGATGGAACGTTCATCACTCTTCTTCGTCGGATGCGTTTGGAGCGCCGTGCCACGCGGCGATGAATGCGATTGCAAGTACACATCCCACATACCACGTGAACACAAGTTCGGTGATACCAATCTCGTACAGCCGCGCTTTTGTTGCGTAGATGCCGAACGCGATATCGGAGAACAGCGTTGCGATTTTCAAGACAACGAGTGTGCAGGCGCCGGCCAACGCGACCACAACTCCGTCGGGGTCGAGGGACCACCAAACAACTGCAGGAATAGCGACCGGAAGACCGTATTTTAACGCGCCGAATCCAAAATATACGGCGAATCGAATGGCTTCATTCTTCAACGGGCCGACTAAGTCGTAGGCAAACCCAAACTCCAGATGGTTCACGTCGAAGCTGTCGAAGACGATCCAGGCAGCCGCCATGGTGAACCCGAACAGTATGACTGAATCGCTGAAGTCCCCCCAATTCCCGGATTTGCGAAGTGAAAGCCGCCCCCGCAGCCGAATCCAAGCGACTGTGGCTGCGCCACAGAAGGCGGTGGCGGCTAATGTACCTCCGGTCAGCTCTGCAAACCCAACGCAGTAGCCAGTTGTCACAACTCCGAATGCAACCAATGGCCAAACGGAACGTCTGGGAGACCGGAAATATGCGGTATACGCCAAAACGAACGCAAAAATCGGCAACGCTGCCCAGGGAATCACCTGCTCGATATACGCTGTCGGTACGTACTGCCAACGCCAGCTCGCCGTGAAATCGAGCTGGAGCAAAACGACCACCGCGCAGAATACCACCATGTGGAAAATGTCGACGCGCCGTACATCCGGAAGACCTTCCTTTTCGACCAGTCGGATACCCCAACGCCACAAAATCAGAAGGAAACCGGCAACGAACAGGCCACGGACAAAGTTCGGACCGGAGTTGAAGAAGTAGACCCCCGCCGGCAAGCAAATCGCCCCCACCAGCAACGTTGTTTCAGGCCATGGCTCCAAGGTCCGGAAGACCTTGAACGCCACAACTGCTCCGGCAATGGCGACCCCGCCAAATAGAATTAGGATGTTCATCGCTGGGTCGGTGCTGACCTCCCAGAATAGGAGGTTCAGGCCAAGACCGGCGGCGCTCAGACCGGCCGAGATCGCAAGAAGCAAAACCGCGCCACCGCCAACTCTTCGGTGTTGATGGTCCCGCCCCAGATACACCATCAGGGCCAGGGCCATTATGATGCCAACCGGCCACAGACCTAGTTCGGCCGCAAGAAGCGGCAACATTCCTAGTCCCGCAAATACGTACGCCGATTGGTCGCGCAATCGTCGCCGGCGAATCCCGAGACCGACTGTTACGACGAACGCCAGCAGAAACAGCACCGACGGCAACGTCCGGATCAACGAGTTCAGTCCACGATCCGCCTGTCTTGATTGCTTGTCTGTGACCAGTTCATTGAACGTGTTCCCTTCGAAACCCTGTCGCGTCAGAGCGCGGGTTTGGAGCTGGGCGAAAAGGTCTTCCGGACGTCGAATGAGCTGGAAGTAACTGCCCTCGTAGGCGGCCGGCAGCGCGAGTGCCATTGAGTAGCTCAGGAAGTAGAGCAAGTCAGCCTGCTGCAACGTTTGCGGCTCGACGCCTTCGGATGCGCGTTCCGCCATGTCACCCATCATGAAGACGACCGAGTTTCGCGTGTGGTTTCCCGTATCGTCGTGTCCATGATCACCAAGGATCATCACGGCATCCCGACGCTGGTTCAGGTCCCGCAGCAACCCCTCCAAACTGGCATCCACCTCGCGAAAGTGCTCGTAGTAGGCATCCGTGCCCACGCCCTTGAAATGCGCAGCCTTGTCGGTACCAGGGACGTGAAGAATCAGGAGTTGCCTCTTGTGGTTCTCCGCGATCAGGGCTGACGCAGCGGCGATGGCATCCTGGTCGTTTTCAAGCGTCTTGCCGCCATCAGCCTCTACGTTCAGCGATGAATCACTCCATTCTCCATAGAGTGTCCCAAGAGTGTGGTCACTGATTAGATCCACACGCCATCCACATCGCTTTGCGGTCGCTGGCAGCGCATCGAGTGAACCTCGCTCGCCAGTGAAATTGTGAAGTCGAGATCCGAGTGGGGATTCGCGCCCCTCCAGCAGAGTCTTAATGCATGGAAGCGTGAAGTTTGCGACACACGTTTCGACGTCAAAAAAGCGGTGTTTTGTCTTTAACGCGTGAAGGTTGGGCATGACTTCCGGATCGACGAGATCCGGGCGCAGACTATCGACGACGATCACAACCACACGTTGTGCAGTGGGAGAATTGGCGTCAGAAATGCATTCAGACTCGACCTCACCACCAAAGTTCGTAGATAGTAGTGATGTAAGAAAAAGCACCACCGGAAGCACAGGAAATGGCAATAGGACTGCTAGTTTAAGCTTGGTCTCCATTGCGTTCGCATCACTCATGTCCGAGACGACATCCTCCACCACCTACAACCCCGAGATTCCACTCACCGTCGTGTATGCGGTCTTCTTCATCTCGGGCGCGGCAGCGCTGCTCTATCAACTGGTTTGGCAACGCAGTCTGTTTACCATCTACGGGACAAATTCGGAATCGATCGCGGTAATCGTGTCTGCTTTCTTGCTGGGGCTCGGCATCGGGAGTTTGGCCGGAGGTTGGTACTCCCGCGCGCCTCGGTTCAGCCCAGTCTTCACCTTCGCGGCATTGGAGATTGGCATCGCGGCGTTCGGAATGGTGTCACTCGATTTGTTCGCCACGATCGCTGACACGACTTCCGGAGTTGGGATCAAAGGCGCAGGCGTCGTGTCGTTTTTCGTTCTTTTGATTCCGACCGTATTGATGGGAGCGACGCTTCCCATCCTGGTTACCCACGTGATTGCCAGTACCAAGAGCGTCGGCAAGAGCGTGGGTTGGTTGTATTTCGTCAACACACTTGGCGCTGCGATGGGGTGCTTCTACGGGGCACTCTGGCTCTTTGGTGAAGTTGGATTAAGCGGCACGGTGCTCATCGCGGCCGGCATGGATATCCTCGCCGCCATCATCATTCTCTCGTACTGGCGGCGCGGTGCCTAATCCACTCAAGAATGTTGGGATTGCATCGCTTGTGGCGATCTCTGGTTTTTTGAACCTGAGTTACGAGTTGCTCTGGGTTCGCGCCTATTCGTTTTCGATCAAGGGCGCGGGACCCGCGTTTGCATTGCTTCTGGGGACCTACCTGATTGGCTTGGCGTTCGGTTCACTCGCGGTCACTAAGATCACAGAGTCACATGGAACCAGCGACGATCGGTCCCTGCGGGCCGTCGCCATGTTCATCGGAATTGGCAATGTTGTTGGCTACCTTGCATTGCCGGCGATGGCATGGATTGCGGTAACGCTGGACGGGCCCGATCTCACTTGGATGCTGTTACCAACCCTCTTCGCCAGCACATTTTTGGGCACTCACTTTCCACTGCTCACGCATTATGGCGTGAAGGCGGACGCAGACGCTGGGTTCAACGTGGCCTGGCTGTATATCTCGAATATCATTGGATCATGCATCGGTTCGTTGGTGACCGGATTCTACTTAATGGACTCGTTCGGTTTGGCCGACAACGCAATCGGATTATCGGTTGTTGCGATGTTCATCGCGCTTGGCGTCTATCTGTCCGGAAGACCTTCTAAGTCCCAAATGGCGGCAGGAATCGTCGCTACGCTCATCGCAGTTGGAGGGATGCTTGCAGGGCACGACGCCCTGTTTGACCGGTTCTACGACAAGCTGTTGTTTTTCTCGCACTGGGAATCCGAACCCCACATCACCACAAACATCGAAAACCGCTCAGGCGTGATTTCAATCACAGAAGATGGTCGAATTTTCGGGGGTGGCGTCTATGACGGCGATTTTTCGGTCGATCTCGTGAATGACAAGAATGGAATCATTCGCCCGTTTGCCTTGAGCGCATTTCATCCAGCTCCCAAGCGTGTATTGGTTGGAGGACTGGGTTCAGGGTCTTGGGCACGGGTTATCGCAGAGCACCCGCAGGTCGAAGAAGTCATCGTCGTTGAAATCAATGACGGCTACCAAGAAGCGATCAAAGGAACGGTTGGTGAGTCGATTCTGACTCACCCCAAAGTGACACACGTGAATGATGACCTTCGCCGTTATCTTAGACTTCACGGACGGAAATTCGACGCACTTGTATTCAACATGACCTTTAACTGGCGGGCGATGGCAAGCGTCGTCCTCTCGGTGGAGTTTTTCGAGATTGTCCAACAGCACCTCCATGATGATGGCGTCATCATCGTCAATGCGACTGGCAACCCACGCGTGTTCCGGGCGGCGCTGGCTGTGTTTGGCGAAGTCAACCGTGTCGCGAACGCCGTCGTCGCGACGCCCACAAAGTTCGATTTCGACCCACTGCGGCTGAAAAGGACTCTATTGAGCTACCAAGTAGAAGGAAAACCCGTACTGGACCTAAGCAATTCGGCGGATCGAACCAAACTCGAACGCATCCTGAAGATGTTTGAGGTCACCCGAGTACAAGACACGTTGGATAACTTCGATTGGCAGAATCACGAGACACTGATGGTGCAGACCGAAGGGATTGAGCCCATCACGGACGACAACACGGGCGACGAGTTTCGAGGGTTTTGATTCCGTTTCAAGATCCCGTTATCTAAGTATGCTCACGACTAGCGAAGGGAATTGTTTGCGCTCGAACGTCATGATTGTGCCCGTCCTCGTCTCGCTTCTCTGCTTTGGATGCGGTGATGACGCGACGAACACCAGGTCACTTTGTGACGCGGGTGAATGCACCGATGTCCGAATCGCCGATGTTCCGGAAGACCTTTGTGATGGCTCAGACTGCGCAATCTGCGTCATCGATGAACGCGGTGGCTTCTGTGAAACCGACTATTGCAGGCTAACGGTCGAGCCAAATCAGCTGACCGAACAAACTCGGTTTGAGCTTCGCGAAGGCGTTCCGCTGCCCAACCAACTCGAAGACGTTGTCGGTCAGCGATCCTGTGAACTGTCTGAACCGAATCTGCCGCTTCCGGAGTCTGTCCAACTGACGATTCGCTACGACTCCAATGACATCCCGGAGACCTTTTCTGCTGAAGAGTTTGTGGCCGTTGACCTCGCTGTTTTCCGGCTGATTGATAGCGTCCATGCCATCGCGCAACGCGAGATATCGTCTCGTGCACAAGGTGAGTTGGTTTTGGCCATTTCGGCGGTCCCGAAGACCTTTTCGTATGACTCTCAACTTGGCGTTCACCCGCTGGACGTCACAGATCCCGAAGCACTTCAAGCAGAACTTTCAAAGTATGACTTCACAGACTCATTCTACGATGGGCAGAGGTTTTACGCAGCAAATGGACCACGTGTACTCATCTGGAATGAGGGTGTTCCGAAGCCCACAACTCCGCCGGACATTGTGCTGGGACGACCGAATCTGGGGATTGAGATTTCCACGCCAACTGCTTCAAATTTCAGTGGGTCAGCACTCGGAATCTGGAGTGATGGTGAAAAACTGGTTGTCGGAGAAGGAAATCGCGTTCTGATTTGGAACCGCATTCCCACCGTCAGCTATACTCCTGCCGATGTTGTACTCGGACAGGCAGACTCTGCATCCACCGACTACAATCGCGGTGGGCCGCCTGATCGCGATACGATTTGGGGAGCTTGGGATGTCACGTCTTCCGGAAACAATCTGCTGGTTTCGGATTTTCGAAACAACCGCGCCCTTCTGTGGACGTCTTTTCCGACAGTCACGGGACAACCCGCCGACATCGTCATTGGGCAACCGGACTTCCAAACGACACTCGCGAGCAACGGCGCAACGCCGCTTTATCAAACCATCGGCGGCATGTTCACGGAGAGCGGACTCTTGGTTTCTTCGGGAATCTCGTGTCGTTGCTTCCTGGGGTTCGAAAACGTCCCGGAGACCTCCAACCCCGCGTACGACTTCATCGTTGGCACCCTGGGGGCCACAGCCATCATTGGCGATACAGACTTCTTTAGACCTGGCGGATTGAGCCCGTTTGGCTTTGCTGGACTTGCGTTTCGAAACGGCTATCGAGTGTCGATTTGGGATACGCTGCCAACGACAACCCGACCTGCCGACTTCACCATTGGGGCCATCGACACGCGCATCGACGGACAACTCGGACTACTTTCGGGCTCAAATTTGGCAACCGGATATCCATTCGCCAAAGTGTATGCAGATGATTCACGAATGGTCGTGGCGGACGGAAGGCGTCTTCTGGTCTACGACACCCTACCCACCCACTCCTTTCAAGCAGCGGATTGGGTGATTGGACAACCTGGTTTCACGACAAATCTTGAGAACATCGATTACGGCGGTATCGGTTCAGAAACGCTCGCCGAACCAACGTCGGTGGACACCTGGGGTTCGTTTGTTGCGGTTGCCGATCGCAGCAACAACCGCGTGGTCATACGAGACATTGCCGATTCTACCGCGACGCCAGTGATTTTGGGCCAACCGGACGAGACCTCCTATTTTCCAAATCGGGATTGGGAGACCATTTCTTCCAACAGTTTGAATGCGCCCACCGGTGTCGCGTTCGGATCAGATGGACGTCTTGCGGTCGCTGACTCAGGGAACAACCGTGTGTTGATTTGGAACACGTTCCCAAGTGCAGACCAGCCGGCAGACCGAGTCATCGGCCAACCAGATTTCAATTCCGCAGACGTCAATCGCGGCGGGGTGCCCCCCAACATCCCGGCAGCCCGAGATGATAGCCTGCACCATCCATCGGGCGTCGATTGGAGGGCAGACTTCTTGTACGTGGCCGATACCTTTAACCATCGCGTCATCGAGTTCGACGCAAATGGAGTCGCAACCGGACTTTGGGGGCAGGCGGACTATTCACAGTCATCTCCGAATCGAAACGGTGACTGGCGAACCCCCGCCCCTGACGGGTTGGCGCGGCCCATGGATGTCGCAGTTGATGGTGACCGCATATGGGTAGCAGATGCGGAGAACAGTCGGGTGATTGGTTTCTCGACGGTCGGAGGAGAGGTGGCAATCCTGGGATCCTCTGATGGCGAAACGAATGCATCACCCGCGTATCTCGGTGGGGCGAACTACGGCATTCGAATCGGCGAGCCAATGAAGTCCGCAAGCCAATCTACGCTGCATCGACCCAGCGGAGTCTTCGTCTTGGACGGCCAGATTCTAGTAGCTGACACCGGCAATCATCGAGTCGTTCGATTCAGTGATAGCTCAGATGCCACCTGGCTGTTCGGTCAGGACGACTTCGCTGCGCGGACCGAGAACAGCAATGGCCTGAACGACGCAAGTGTTTCTGGCCCAATCGGTGTCACAGCCGTGGATGGAACGATATGGATAGCCGATAGCGGCAACCACCGGGTCCTCGGAGTACCTGTTGAATCGGCGCGAGCGAGCCAGATCCTTGGCCAAACGAACTTTGCGCGAAACGGTATCAATGGCAGCGCACCGGCCCGAGACCGTCTAGATTCCCCGGGCGGGTTGGCGATCACCAAGGATACGATTTGGGTGGCCGACGCGAAGCACCATAGACTCGTTGGCCTTACCGGCGGCCAACCGACCGCAGTCATCGGCCAACTTGACCTCGCCGGCGAAAGTCCGAACGGCGGTTCATCGCCGTCTGGTGCCACTTTGAACGGTCCGGAAGACCTCTGGACGGACAACCAACGACTCATTGTCGCTGACAGAGACAATCACCGTGTGTTGATTTGGAATGAGTTTCCGAACCAAAACACGCCTGCAGACATTGTGCTGGGACAACCCGACTTCCAGAGCGCCCAACCCAATCGAGGTGCAGGTAGCGCGACCGCCGCAGCGGACAGTCTCCTGGCACCTGAATCGGTTTTTTCGTTTAACAACGCCATCTACGTTGCAGACACGGCGAACTCACGCGTGCTCGTCTGGGACACGTGGCCTGAAACCAATGGACAACCCGCCGACCGTGTCTTGTGCCAACCGGATTTCACGACGAACGCACCCAATTCTGGACTTGGCGTCGCAACCTCCTCGACGTGTTCGAGTCCGTCGGGCGTGCTCGTCACGCAAAACCATGTGTGGATAGCCGATACGGTCAACAATCGAGTTCTGCGGTTTGGCGACAGCGGCGAGGCCGACCTGGTCCTGGGCCAGCCTAATTTCGAGTCACGCTCGCCAGTCAATGCGGCTCTTGAACCCGACGGGCAAACTTTCAACTCACCATCCGGCATCGCGACGGACGATACGAATTTGTTCATTGTGGACACCGGGAACCATCGCGTCTTGGCGTTCCCGATCGACGTTGACGCAAGTGGCAGCGCAGCTCTCTATCCGATTGGGCAACCCAGCCTGTTGACGTCCTCTCCTTCCAGCGCAACGGACGGACTCTCTTCGCCACGCGGAGTCGAGGTGTTCAAGGAACCTTTCAGAGCAACGACCGTCTATGTTTCGGATGGCAGAAAAGATCGAATAGCCGTGTTCTCGAGGGTTCCACGACCGATTCCCGAAGACTAGCCGTCCTGCGGTTCGGGTCCACAATAGCCAAGCGCAGACTCGTTGCTGAACACCCGGCAGGTCTCGCCAGCATCTTGGCATTCGCTGTCTTCAGTGCATAACGGTCTGCACACATTCGCGGGCCCACAGAAACCTGTAGCGAATCCGTCCTCGACCGCACAAACGGCTTGAAGCACGCCAGGTCCACACGGGTCGCCGACCATAACGTCTGCCTTCACACGATTGGGGTCGTCGATGCATTGGTCTCCGTCACCCACGCCAAAATCGAACACGCAGACCCCATCGGTGCAGCCGTTGTTGCCCAGAAAATCACACGACTCCCGACAGACATT
>JAUIBR010000058.1 GCA_030427705.1 bacterium
CACCGAGATCGTTGACCTTCCAGGTGTGAACTCGGAAGGTACCGCGGATTCGGGAACGGTCGAACTCGACGACAACGTTCGTGATGCAGCCAGCGACCGCTTGAAGACGCTCCGATTCTCGATGATTCCGCTCCTGGCACCCGCACCCATCAATCGCGGCGACCAGTATCCAACCGGCGAGACCGATGTTGAGCTCGAGCTGAATCTGCGATTCGTCGTCAATCCTGTCGAAGCCCTCTAATCACTGCGCTTGAAGCGTTTACCACTCATCGTTTTGGGGCTGCTCGTCGGATGCACGAGTTCGTCTCCTGCACCCCAACAACAGCGTCCTGACGCAAAGATGGAGGCTCCGGTTCCGGAGCCAGAAGCGCCCGATTTGCGCCCACCGGAGCAGAAGGATCTGGACCGATACCTTCAGACGATTAAGGGCGAGGGGCGACTGTTTACGACGATTGAAACCAACGTTGGAGCGATAGAGTGCCAATTGTTGCCTGAGGTTGCGCCGAAAGCTGTCGCCAACTTCGTTGGCTTGGCCACGGGGCAACGACGGTGGAAAGACCCGGAAACCGAGCAGATGGTGGAAGGGCGACGTTTCTATGACGGCGTGACTTTTCATCGAGTCATGGCTGGATTCATCATCCAAGCCGGCGACCGAACCGGCACAGGGAAGGGCGGTCCTGGTTACACATTCGCCGACGAATTCTCGGAATCGCAGTCATTCGATGCTCCAGGAAAGCTCGCCCTCGCGAACACCGGCGCCAACACCAATGGCAGCCAGTTCTTCATCACAGAACGGGCAGCGCCACACCTGACCGGCCGTCACACGATCTTCGGCGAGTGCAAGAACCTGGAAGTGGTCCATAAGATATCGACCGCACCAGCCTCGAACGACGGCCAGCCGGAAGTCCCCGTGCGAATCTCGACCATTCGCTTCGAACAGCGCTCTTAGTTTACGAGCCAGCGAAGCGACGCCAGCGAAGCGACCCCAGCGAAGCGACCCCAGCGAAGCGACCCCAGCGAAGCGACCCCAGCGAAGCGACCCCAGCGAAGCGACCCCAGCGAAGCGTTTTGGGTGTGGAGATGTAGGTAAACGTATGGTAGTGTTGCCGAATATTCGAAGGTGTTTAATATCCAATGGCGAACCGCTATAATTCTGCGTCCTAGCAATATGCGTTGCAGGACAGAAAAGCGCTGGCAATGATCACGAATTCAACGACGAAAATTGGGGTGGTACCGTTCTTAACGGAAGGGCTCCTTAATGCGTTGAAATCAGGGAAGGAACGCGGGCAGATCGTGGAGTTGACGAACGTCAAACCGTCCACGGTTACCCGCCATTTGGGCGACGTTCGAACCGTCCTATCGGACGCTGGCTACATCGTACTGCACTTTGACCCGAATTCGCCGGACCCGCAGATCCGATCGCTGCCGGAAGTTTTGTCAGGTTATCTTCAGGCAGTTCAACAACGCGGCAAAGTTTCGGACGAAGCATTGCGGCTCGCGGAGATTCTTCGCGCCCGAACGGACTCCAAGACACCACAATCCGGAAAGATTTATCGCGACACGCTCGGTCGGCTGTGGACTGTGCTGTCCAACCAAACCCCGGCGCTGTTGTTTGTGTCTAACGCACATTCCGCTTCTGCGTCGCAACGCTCAGACCTTGAGCATCTCGCTCGGTTTGTGTTTGCGGACCCGATTGACTCGCTGCTTCCGGAGTCGGATTACTCCGACCGCGCTCGGGGCACCTTGGTGTTCGTCGAAGATATCGAAGGATTGGAGCTCAAGGATGCCACCGTCGAAACGGTAGATGGGTCTGAGGCTGCCATTGATCTCATGCGTGAGTTGCTCACCGGCGACGAGACCGTGCGACGCTTCTTGGACGCTTACGGGTCCGATGTAGAGAAGGTCCGCGAACTTCTTGAGCAACTGCCTGCCCAGGCGCAGAGCCTTCAATCCTTCCGTTATCGGCAGCTAGATAGCCGTGGACGGACGGTTGTGGAGACGCTCGCAGTCGCATCTGAGGCTGTAACGCTGACAATCTTGCAGGAGACCTGCAAACACCTCGATGCTGGGGAGTACTTCAGCCGGACACTACGCGGTCTGACCGATGCGGGGCTAGTGACCAAAGTCGTCGTTCGTGGCGAAATTCTGGTCCGTCTCGCTGACGATGAGTTTGGCGAGGCGATTCGCGAAGAAGCTGACGAATCACGGATTTCCGAGATTCACCGTCGCCTCGCCGAGTCCGCAATTCAGGAACGGACTCCATCCGTATCTGCTTCGTTCATTACGATGCACCTTCTCGCCGCGGGCGAACTGCAGGAGGCCGTTGAATACGGTCAGACAGCATGCATGGACCTTGTTGCGCGAAATGACTACGACGAAGCGCAAGGGTTGCTCGAAGCCCTGCAGGAGGCGGGTGCCGAGTTTGATGTGCCGACACGCCAAATCTTGGCTGACGTCCATATTCGTGCAGGTGAAATCCTCGAAGCCATCGAAGTTCTGGCGGATTTGGAAGAATCGCTGGATGCGGAGGCACAAGGAGATATCGCGCTGCGTATCGCAGATTTGCACCTGAAGCTCGGACACTACGACGCGGCGCTTGCCAAGGCACGGTCGGTCGATGGGACCAATCAAGCGACACAACACGCGGTCGCGCTGATCGAATCCGAAGTTGATTACGCTCAGGGGCGACACGACATCCTTCTGGAGCGCCTTCGATGCCTCGTTGAAGAGCTTGAGTCTGATTCATCACCTGTTTCCACGCGCTCGGATATCGACCAGATGTTGATTCGCGCGCGAAACACGATGGGCAAGACGTTGATATTCCGGGCCTCATACGGTGAAGCCGAAGCGCTCTTCCGTTCGAATCGAAACCTGGCTCACCAATGGGGCTGGGACGACGAGGTCGCACGCGCTCAGGCCAACCTTGGCGTCGTGGCACTGCAGCGCACGGACTACGCCGAAGCCGCAGATGCCCTAGAATCCGCTCTGGAGTCAACCGGCATGCGAGGTTCGCTGCCTCGTGCATACTGCCTCGTCAACTTGGCGACGGTGCATCAACAGCGCAACGAATTCGATGCCGCTCTCGATACCTGCTTGGAATCGTTGCGATGTGCGAAGCGCGCGGGTGACCCCGTGGCGTACAGCGTCGCCGCGCACAACCTCGCGACGATCTACCAGGACTTGGGTGCGTTCGAGCGGGCCGATAACATCATCGAACACCTTGAGTCCCGCTACGAACCTGAAGCACAGACGCTCTCGAGTCGATGGAATCGCCTTGTTGTAGGTTATCTGTCGCTCGACGCAGGGCGATACGAGCGTGCGATTTCGGTGTTTGAAGAGCTGGCTGAGACCGGTAGTGACAACCTGATCTACGGTCCTGAGGCGCAACTTCGCCTGGTGCAGGCACACCTAAACCTCGGTCAAACGCGTGCAGCCGTTGCAGCGTTCGAGAGTTTCGATCTGCCTGAGGAAAACGGCGACACCGACAAACTCAACCTGATCCACGATTTGGTTGAAGGTCAGTTGGCGCTCGAAGACGGTGATTTTGAAACCGCACTGAAACTCAGCCGTAAATCTGGAACTGCGCTGGCTAGCAAAGGCGGAAAGATTGATCCCGTGACTGCTCGGATCGTCGCATCGGGCGCGTTGAGCGGGCTTGGTCGAGATTCCGAAGCAAAAGCGGAGCTTGAGGAAGCCGTACATCTCATTAAAGCGTTGGCTCAACGAGTACCGGAAGACTTCAAGAGCGCATTCTTCCACAAGCCCGACCACCTCAAGGTCGTCGAGGCGCTTCAAGAACTCGACGGCGCGGTTCCACAAGAGATGGCACCGATTGTTGAAGTTGCTCCAGCGCCCGTCCTTCAGGCGCGCGGCTTCGATGACTACGATGACATCGTCGGAAACGACCCTCGGTTGCTGCAAATCTTCAGCATGATTGACCGGGTTGCGCCAAGTGAAGCGACGGTTCTGATTTACGGTGAGTCGGGTACTGGTAAGGAACTTATCAGCGAAGCTATCCACCGACAAAGCGAGCGGAAAGCGAAGCCATTTGTGAAGGTGAACTGCGCAGCATTCGTCGAGAACCTTTTGCTTAGCGAGCTTTTTGGACACGAGAAGGGCGCATTCACCGGCGCTGTGTCGCAAAAACAAGGTCGCTTCGAGCTCGCAGACGGCGGCACAATCTTCCTGGACGAAATCGGTGACATCTCGCCGAATACACAGGTTGCGCTGCTGCGTGTGCTTCAAGAGGGAACGTTTGAACGTGTCGGCGGGTCCGAGACAATCACGACTTCGGCCCGTGTGGTCTGCGCCACCAACCGCAATCTGGAAGAGATGGTTGAACGTGGCGAGTTCCGGCTCGATTTGTACTACCGCTTGAAGGGAGTCGTTATCGACACGCCAGCGTTGCGTGAACGACGACAAGATATTCCAGTGCTCGCGCGTCACTTTGCTCGCCAGTTCGGAGACGAACACGCAAAGCAATTCAACGATGACGCAATGCGGTTTTTGGCCAGTTACAGTTGGCCAGGCAATATCCGAGAGCTGCAGAACTTCGTGCGCAGTATGACGCTGTTCGTCGAAGGCCCGGTCATCACAATGACGCACATCGAAGAGTTCCAAGACTTCTTCGTTAGTGGTTCTTTTGCAGACCTCGTCGAAGTCGATACGCAGAAAGAATGCGGCTGCAGTGAATGCCGTACTGCTGAGCCAATGTTGCAGTTGGTTGACGACGATAGCGACCGAGAAACTCAATTGCTTCCGGCGATTTCACCGGGCCAAATCTCAGCCGAACAAGCTGAAGATTCCCTGATTCGCCATATTGTTCAGGATGGCCTCTCGTTAGGTGACCTGAAAAGGCGTCTCGAAAACGAGGCGATCCGACGCGCGCTGATTGAAGCGGGCGGTAATGTGACAAAAGCGGCCGAGATGCTACAAATGAAGCGTCCACGGCTTAGCCAGATTGTGAACGCGTCCGAGGAGTTGTCGGACCTTAAGACAACTCTATCTGGATAGGAGACGTCATGAAGACGAAACTGATAAAAATCGGAACCCTTGGTCTCGCGCTCGCTGCGGTGGGATGCGTATCGCCTGACGACGACAGTGTCGAGTCAGATTCGCTGCGTACTCGCGGTCAAGCCGTTTCGGTCGTGCCTGAGTTCCACATCGCGAACGTCGACCAGATCCCAAGCGATTTGGTTGTGACGGATATTGGATTGGTCGTTTCTGAGATTCGACTGGTTCCAGTGCAAAGCGAAAACGGGCTGGCTTACTCCACTGCGAACCCAATTGGCGTGAAGTTCAAGGTCAACGAAGACGAACTTGCCCGCCGCGGTGACGAAATTGTGCTCCCAGACAAGGGACGCTATATCGTCAGCATCCGTTTGGAGCCAGTCGCAACGTTGGAAGGCGAGACGGAGACATCATCGTTCAGCATGGACGGCTACGCCGCTGAAATCCCCGATTTCGCGAACACCTCAAAGCACTCGGACGGAACGCCTCTGCCGCTGCCATTCGACGAGAAACCTGATGTCGAAGATGACGAAGAAGCTGCCAAAGAGGCCATGTGGACACCGTTCCAATACAACTCAAAGCAAACCATCTTCTACACGTTCAATGACGTTGAGTTGGTCCCAGGCAAGCAAGTGCTGACCTTCACGTTCGACGTGCAGCAATGGGCTGACAGCGTTGCTGACCCAATCTCGAAGGCGATTCGCAACTCGGCAACCGCTGAAGAAGAAGGCATCGACGTTACGCGTGAAGTTGAAAGCGTAGGCCAAGGCGCACGCGCACTTATCGAGGGCGGCGTCGTGCAGACCGACCAGCTTCCACCTCAATAAGAGATTCGATTTGAAAGAGAAAAGGAGCCCATCGGGCTCCTTTTTTTGTGTCTACTGTGCGGGCAGAAACATCTTCGCGTCGCGATATAGCCGCTCAATCGGGTACTCGGCTGTGTAACCATAACCGCCGTGAAGTTGCAGCGCCTCGTCAACAGTTGCGTTCGCCACACGCGAGGCAAACCGTAATGCGGAAGTTGCTTCGCTCTCAGGCGCAGCCACCGACGCAGCCGCTTGGACCATTAGCCATGCCGCATCGATTTCCGTCGCCATATTAGCGAGCTTGAATTGCGTCGCTTGGAATTTGGTCAACGGTTTACCGAACTGCACTCGCTCCGAGGCATAGGCTAACCCCTCATGCAATCCAGCGCGTGCAATGCCAACAGCAGCTGCTGCCACTGCGGTCTGTGCTGCTTTCAGGTCAACGTTGTTGGACAAGCACTCGGCGCTCACACCGCTGAACGTCACCGTGGACCAATTGGCCCCACGAAGCCCCATTGGGGTCTGCGAGTCTGATTCCTGCAACGGGACAAGGAACAAGCCGACATTGCCATTTGTGGACGCCAATACCGCTGCTTGCTTGGCGCCAAATGGATTGGCGACCAACCCGGTGCCATGAACCGTCCATCGGTCGCCTTCGTCGGCAGCGAAAGGTGTCTCGTTCGAGAATGGTATCCCCGGGCCAAATGCAGGGACGTCGTCCACGAAAAACGCTTCGGAATTCGCATTCATCGCGGTGAGCGCGTTGTGCGCGGCCAAAACAACGGCTGCAGCTGCGTCGACCTGCGCCAGCTCGTGCACACAAATGGCGAGCGACAGCAAGTCCAACCCAGATCCTCCAAGTTCGGGGTTCGCGCATACGCCGAGGAGGCCATTCGCGCCCAACTCTGCAGCCAAATCCTGGTCGATGCTCGTGTCGATACTTCGCTCTTCGTAAGACTTCGCGAGCTTCTGCACCATGTCTTGGACCATTTTCTGGTCTTCAGTCAGGTCGAAATTCATGCGCTTACCTTCATAACTTCACGGGAGATAACAATGCGTTGCACCTCACTCGTGCCTTCGTAGATGCGCGTGACTCGCCCATCGCGTAGGAGTTTTTCTAGCTTCTGAGCGGGCAGGGTGGCCGAGTATCCCATTTCTGAGATGGCCGCTTCGCAGACACGGCATGCGGCTTCCGAAGCGTAGAGCTTGGCCATGCTCGCTTCCTTGGTGAACGGACGCTTTTGCTGTTTCAGCCATGCCGCCCGCCAGACCAACAATTCCGCTGCCCGGACATCGTCAGCCAGGCGTTCTGCGGCCTGGCCATGCCCAGACTGGCGCAGCACGTTGATTGCTTCTTTGGCGATGCCGAGCGCTTGCGAGCCGATACCAACCCGGCCTCCATCCAATGCCATCATGGCAATCTTGAAGCCGTGCCCCACTTCCGCGAGCAAGGAATGCTTTGGGATCTGAACGTCATCGAACGATAGCTGAACCGTGTTCGAAGCGTGCTGGCCCATCTTTTCTTCGGGTTTACCCCAGGAGATGCCGTCCGACTTGGGGTCGACGACGAACGCGGAGATCGTCTCCCGGCCACCGTCACCCACCGTTGCCCATACGATGTAGACGCCAGCGAACTCACCGGATGTGATCCACGCTTTGGTGCCGTTTAAGACGTAGCCGTCGTCGTTGGGCACTGCACGCGTTTGCATCGACGCAGCATCGCTACCGCTGCCAGGCTCGCTAAGGCAAAACGAACCCGCAGGGTATCGGCCGCTCGTAATCTCAGCGATGTGGTCCAACTGCTCGCCTTCGCCGAACTCCGCCAGGACCTCAGCGACCATATTGTTCACACACATCGTGACTGCGACCGCTGGATCTGCCATGGCGATTTCAGAAACGGCGAGGCTATACCCCACGACACCCGCGGCTGAGCCACCATATTTGGTGTCGATATTGACGCCCATGAGACCGAGATTAGCCATCTCGGCAAGTTGCTCGAGTGGGAATTGATGGTTTTTCTCAAGCTCGGTGGCCGTGTTGCGAAGCGTGTTCGTGGCGAACTCGCGCGCAACGTTCTGCATCTTGAGTTGCTCAGGTCCTGGCTGCAGATTCATCTCAACTCCGAGTCCAATTGGCTTCGCGTCGGTCGATGAAAGCGCTCATACCTTCGCGTTGGTCGTTGGTGCCGAACAATCCTCCGAACGCCCTCTGTTCAGCCTCGATGCCTTTGGCCAATGGAAGGTCTTGTCCGTCCAGCAGCGCACGCTTAGCGGCGCGCGTGGCCAGTGGCCCGTGACTTGCGATCGTGTTGACGACCTCTTCGATCTTGCTTTGGAACTCGTCGATAGGAAACACATCCAGCACGAGGCCAATCCGTTTAGCTTCATCGGCACGAATTTGTTTACCCGTCAGCACTAGTTCCCTTGCCTGGTGCCAACCAATCATCCGGCCGAGGCGTTGCGTACCGCCCCAACCGGGAATGACCGAAAGTGACACCTCAGGGAGTCCGAGCTTGGCTTTGTCCGACGCGTATAGCAGGTCGCACGACAGCGCGAGCTCGAGCCCGCCACCAAGGGCAAAACCGTTGATCGCTCCCACCACCACACAGGGTAGGTCAGAGATGGCTTGAAACGCCTCGTGACCAAGCACCGAAAACGCCTGGGCTTCTTCGGAGGAGTAGTCGACCATCGCCTTGATATCCGCACCCGCAACGAATGCTCTACCTTCGCCGGTGAGCACGACCACATCGAGTCCATCGTCGGTGGCGAGGTGCTTTGCGACGTCCCGAAGCTCTTCCAAAACGGTGCGATTCAGTGCGTTCAACGCGTCCGGTCGATTCACCGTAATCCAAGCAATATTGTCGGCAGGACGGTCTAGTTTAAGAGTCTCGAATTCCATCTTACTTCTCGTAGTTGTAGAAACCGCGACCAGCTTTACGTCCCATCCAACCGGCATCGACGTACTTACGAAGCAGTGGGCAAGCGCGATACTTGGTGTCGCCAAGGCCGTCGTGGAGGACGTCCATGATGGCGAGGCACGTGTCCAAACCGATGAAGTCGGCGAGGGTCAACGGGCCCATTGGCTGGTTCGTTCCCAACTTCATGGCTGCGTCGATGTCTTCGACTGAACCCACGCCTTCCATGAGCGCGTAGACCGCTTCGTTGATCATCGGCATCAAGATGCGGTTGACGATGAATCCAGGGTAGTCCTGCGCCAAAACCGTGGTCTTGCCCATTTTCTCGGATGCGGCATTCACCGCAGCGTACGTTTCGTCAGACGTGGCAAGGCCGCGAATGATCTCCACAAGCTTCATGATTGGAACTGGATTCATGAAGTGCATGCCGATGACCTTCTCAGGTCGGGTCGTGAATGCGCCGATCTTGGTGATTGAGATACTGGACGTGTTGCTCGCGAGGATCGCGTGTTCCGGCGCGGCCGCATCCAATGTCTTGAACACCTTTTCTTTCACGCCCAGATTCTCGACGACAGCTTCGACCACGAGGTCGACCTGCGCTGCGTCTTCAAGCGAAGTCGAAGTCGCGATGCGCGAAAGCGCGGCGTCGCGAAGGTCAGCTGAGATGCGCTCTTTCTCGACGAGCTTGTTCAACGAGCGCTGGATGGTCGAAAGACCCTTCTCAAGCGCTGCTTCGTTGATATCACTCATAATCACGTCGTAACCCGCAACTGCGGCGACCTGAGCGATGCCATTGCCCATCTGACCGGCACCAACCACACCAATTTTGGAAATTTCAGACACTGGGGACTCCGTAGGAAAAAAGTCTGTCGCGATTGGACTATCAGACCCGCAATTGGGCGTCAAAGCGGTATGGCGTGGTTGCGAAAACTACTCGCCCGGATGTAGCATGGGGCAACACTTCTCAAGCACCGATCTCATGGCGATATGTCCACACTGCCAAACGCGGACAGACGATGCGCTCACGCTCTGTCCGACGGGCGATGGTTACTACACCATCGAGGAAGACGAGTACCAATCGCACTCTGAAGAGGGTCTATTGGGTCAGGCAGTTGGTGGTCGTTTTGTGGTCACGGGCATGTTGGGCCAGGGTTCGATGGCGCGCGTGTTCCGAGCCCACCAAATCAACGTCGAGCGCGATGTTGCCTTAAAAGTGTTTGAGGCGAAGCGATTCGCTGATCAGGTCTCGTCAACAAACAGTGAGGAAGCGCTCGAACACGCACGCGAGCGCTTCTCGCAAGAGGCCAAGGTCCTGGCGAAGGTTTCGCACCCAAATTGCGTGACGCTCTATGATTACGGGGTCGACGACAGTGGTGGCTATATCTACATCGCCATGGAGTACGTCTCCGGCATGTCTTTGCGGAAAGCAATTACTCGCGGGCTGAAAGCTGATGCAATCGTTGAGATTAGCCAGCAAATCCTGCTCGCGCTGCGAGAGGCACACGCTTTGGGCATCGTTCACCGCGACCTAAAGCCTGAGAATATCATCCTGACGCTACGGTTTGCGACCGAGGAACAGCTGGTCAAGGTGGTCGACTTCGGTATCGCAAAGATGTTGGGTCCGCAGGACTACTCGCGCACAAAGGTCGGAACGCTTTTTGGAACACCCGCCTACATGTCGCCCGAGCAATGTCGCGGCGAGACCTCAACGGTGGGGCCTCACTCGGATATCTACTCGTTGGGTTGTATTCTGTACGAGATGATCAGTGGGCATCTCCCATTCGAGGAGCGCTCGCCGCAAGCAATGGTAGCGGCGCACACGACGAAACCGGTGCCGCCACTCGCACCGCGACCAGGGCTTCAACTCCCGGCCGGATTCGTCGATTTTGTGATGAAGTGCGTGCGCAAAGAGCCAGAACAGCGTTGGGAGAATGGGCAGGCCGCATTGGTCGCATTGAATGAGATGCTGACACCTAACAATCCAGTTAGCACAGCCGAGTTCATGCGAATCCGAGCGTCCGCCAGCAATATTGCGCCGTCATCCAAGGTGGTTGTCCCGCAGAATCAGATTCGAGGGGAAGAGCTCAATCCGCCCACGCAAGATATGCCTGCGCCACAACTGCCGCAGTCGCGTGTCACACAACGTTCTGCAGATCTTTCAGGCGAGAACATCTTTGAGACGCACTCTGGGAAGAACGCCAAAAAGCAAAAATCCGCGGCGGCTGCCACGGATTCTACGAGTCGAGGAATGACCGCGATGGCGCTATTCGGACTGATCCTCGCTATCGCCTTCGTCGCGATTCTGTTCTTCTACATCTACAAGACCATCATGGGGACCTAGCCCAGCAGACGCTAGATGCTCCAAACTAGCCTCAAAGGCTTCGCCTGAGACCATGATTTCAAGCGGATTTGAGTTGATTCCAGCTGGCCCCAAAATCTGTTTCATCCGGCGGCCACGAACAAATACATCGATATTCTTCGATTCCAGCACCGCGACAATCAGAGGCACATTGTAGAGGCGGTTCATGCGTGCCACAGCGACGTAAAACCCTTTTTCTCTGCGAAAATCCATCTCGTCGCCGAGATCCATTAACAAGGCGACGCCCAAGCAGATAGCCATGACCGAGAACAGCACGTGTTCACCTGGGGTCACCAAAATGACCACCAACATGCCGTATCCCCAGACGATGGAGTTGGCGACCGACCGGCGATACCGCTTCGTAAATGCGTAGTCGCCGGCAGGTCCGGCGACTCGCCGCCATCCTTCGCGCATCTTGGCAGGAGGGAATACCGAACGCCCCAACAGCAAAGTCATGACGAAGAATGTCGCAGATGCGATTAACGACGATTTTGAAAAATCCATCGTCACATCGTGAATCCCTGCAACGGCAAGTCCTGTGCGCAGGATTGCAAACGCAGCCACGATAGGAATCAAGCCAGCGACCGGGGAGGGCACCCAGAGTCTCGATGCCACACTACCTTGGCGATGTGCGCCTGGACGTGACCCTAGAATCGCAGCGGCAGCGATGACGATCGACACGGTCGCGATAAGCGTGTTTTGCACAGACATAACAGCGACCGGAGCCGCGATTAGTACCATGCCAATGAAAAGCGAAATCCTATTGATTGGAAACTGCACCAAAGACCTCGTCGAGCCATTCCTGCACGCAGTCTATCAAAAGGTCGCGGCATGCACGAAACGCCTCCAGATCTTTGCCTACTGGGTCGTCGATCTGGGTGAGGCCTTCAGAATTGTACTCCCACATCCGCCGAATTTTGGGCTGCAACGCCGGTTCTGCATCGAGGAGTGCTTTTTCATGTGTCGGAGCCATGATGACAATGTGATCGGCCATCTTGAGAAGTCCCACCACCGCGCCCTGCGAATAGTGTGAGGAGATGTCGATTTCGATCTCCTTCATCGCAGCAACCGCATTTGAGGCAGCCGGCCGGCCGTTAATATTCAGCGTGCCACAAGAGATAATCGCTGCGGACTCCCCGCGTTCTTCGATGAAATGTTTGGCCAGTCCCGCGGCCATCGGGGAACGGCAGATATTTCCACTGCAAACGAACACGGCTCGAACAGTCATGAAGGCTCCAGGAACTGGGCATAGGCGTCAGGAAGCCGAGAGACATCGCCAGCCTCGATCATTGCCGTCAGATCGACGCCGCTCAATGTGTGCCAATACAACGTGCTGCCATCGCCCTGATAGTTCAAGAGCCCCGCGAGCGTTTTGCCGGTGTAGGTCGGCTCAAGATACAAACCATCCTTGGCGGCGAGGCTTATCGCGTCGCGTCCGGCTGCGGTGGGAACGCCGTAACCCGCTCCATACTGTGTCTCGTCAAAATGAAAATCGTCGGGGCCGAAGGTGTCTATCTCCCAGCCGAGCCGGTCGCGAATCATATCGCCTGCGTCATTCGCCAAACGCGCGGCCGCAGCAGGGTTGGAGATCGACCGCTCCACGACACGGATACCCAAAATCTTCGTTGGCCACCCAGCGATCCGCAGGCCCAAGGTTAGGCCCGCCAGCGTCCCGCAGGTGCCCGCCGCCACAACAATCGTGTCAAAAGGCGTCTCAACCTGTTCGGCGAGCTCGAGCCCCGCTTGCACATAGCCCAGCGCACCAACCGCCGACGAACCGCCAGCAGGAATGAAGTAGTAGTCGGGCCGAGCGTTTCGCCACTCTTTCAGACGCGCACGAAAGTCCTGTTTCGCCAGGCCATCATCAAACCCTGCCAAGGTTAGATCTGGATCCAACGACGAAATCGCAAGCAGGTTGTGCCGCACGTGGTCTGTGACTGGTTGGGGGAAATGCAAAGCCGCATATCCTAGTCCTGAGGCTTTTGCATGAATTGCCGTCGCCAGACAGTGATTGGAGCCAATCGCTCCGACCGTGCAGACCTTCGTGAATCCGCGCTTCTTGCAGTCACCGAAGAGGTAATCGATTTTGCGGACCTTGTTTCCCGCGTACAACGTGCCGGTCTGGTCGTCCCGTTTGACCCACACATCACGACCGAACGCGTCCGTGACGTGTTCGAGCCGTTCCACGGGCGTCGGGAGCACGGTGTAAGTCTCCGTGTCGAACGCTTCGCGAAATGTCTGGACTTTGCTCATGGGTGCTTTCATTGCGGGTTAGGAATAGAATGGCGACGTCCGAAGATATACCAAGGACGTTCGAACCGGGAGTGATGATGGGACGAAAACAACGATATGACAGCGCCACAAAGTCCGTGTGGGTTTTGTGCGATACAGATGGCGACACATTGGTACCCAATGATGAATTGCGCACCTGGGTGGCAGCGCTGAAGAGCGGCAAGACATCTGACGGCAAGGATCTAAGCGCTGTTAACTACGTGTTTAGCGACCGAGAGAGCGCCGAATACAACCAGCAACCCCTGGGGTTTTCGAATATTGGGACGTATGTTGGCTCACTCGACAGCCCAGTCAGCCTTGGAGACGCCCCATCATTTGATACGAAAGAAGACTTCGGTGTCTGACGGCTAGAAGATAAACATCGCCATCACGAAGCCGAACAAAATCATGCCGGCCACGCCCAGGATAATAAACGGCAAGATTGCCGCACGCTTCTCTGGGCTTTCTAGAACTTCTGAAAACACTGAACGGGCGGTGGGCCGCACACGCTCCGAGGTGGTTCCGTCAAATTCTTTGGGCAGCCACGCATTAGGGACTTCTGAGGGCACGCTTGGGGTAAATCCAGGCGGCACAGAACCGTAGAGGTTCGGCTGCGGCCCTGACGGAGTGCGTTGAGCTTGGACCAACGGGCTCACCTCGGCCTGAGGCTGCAGTCCGCTCTTATGCTGCAGACCTTTAACCATGCCCGCATCCATTTGGGCGGTCATTGGTGTCGTATACTCGTCTGGATTATCGCCGTTGAAGAGTTCCGTCTTCTCATCATCGAACTCACCTTCAAGCGAATCCGCGGCTGTCTTCATGTTCGCGGTTCGGTCGGCAGTATCGATTTCGTCGGTGCTATCAGCCTTTGTGGGCGCCAAGATCGCCCGATCTTTGAGCGAAGCCAGGTCTGTAGTCTCGACGACATCGGCTGTCGCGAGCGGTTCCGTGATGACGTCCTGCACACCGCTGCGTTTGGTCTGACTACGTGTCAACGTCACCATTGAAGCCTGGTAGGGCGCATCATCGGGGTAGATTTCAGCCAAGAACTCCCGAACTCGAGCGCGCGTAAACGATGGGTTCTCTGTCGACAGATAGCTATTTAGAGCCGCCTCGAAGTCCTCCGCCGTTGCAAAGCGTTCGTGTCGGCGGCGTTTGAGCGCAGTCATAATGATGCGCTCAAAGTGTTCGTTAATCTCGGGCCGCAGCTCGGATGGGGGCGTAAACTTCGCCTCTCGCATCTTCACCAACATGTTGCGCATATCTGGATCGTCATCGTACGCCATGGACGATGTGGCCATCTCGTACAGACACAATCCCGCGCTAAAGAGGTCGGAGCGACCGTCGAGCTTTTCGCCCCAGGCCTGCTCAGGGCTCATATACCTGAACTTTCCTTTGATGACGCCGGCTTGGGTTTCGGGTCGCGCCGCCAAAGCAGCTTTTGCCACCCCGAAATCCACAATTTTCACCTCTCCGTCCCAGCTGACCAGAACGTTCTGCGGCGAGATATCGCGATGCACCAGGTTAAGCGGCTTTCCTGTGCTTTCATGCGCTTTCGTATGGGCATAGAAGAGGCCCGCGGCCATCTCACGCCCAATAAAAGCGCATACATCCAAGGGGACAGAGATGTCCGCGTCGTAGGCCTGGTTCAATATCTGGTGCAGGTCACGGCCACGCACATACTCCATAACGATGAAGTAGGTGTCATCGTGAACGCCGAGGTCGATAACTTGTGCAATATTGGTGTGTGTCAGTTGCGCGGTAAGCTTGGCCTCATCGACCAACATGCGCATAAACTCTTCGTCATCGCCGTGTTTGGGATGGATGAGTTTGAGCACGTACTCCTTCTCAAACCCGTACGGACTTTGGGCACGTGCAACGTAGATCTCTGCCATCCCGCCGACAGCGAGCTTCTCTACAAGTTGGTAGCGTCCTAGCGTTTTTGGCGCCGACATAAATTCCGTTCGAAGTATGCTTTCAGCGACTGTACCAAATGATCGGGATACACAGAAGTTTATGCGCCTCTATATGCGGCGGTTTGCCGCACTATGGAATATTGAGGACGATCTTTCCGACGTTGAGGTTGTCTTTCATGCGTGCGTGGGCCTCGTTCGCGGATTCGATTCCAAACTCAGAATCGATGGTCGCAACGATGTCACCTGACATCACGTACGGCCACACGTCACGGGCCAAATCCATGGTGATGGCGATCTTCTCAGCGATGGTCCGGGAGCGAAGTACGGACCCGATAACGGACTGCCGCTTCATCAGCAGCTGACGAAGATCCAATTCGCCGTCGGCTCCGCCAAGCAGGCCGATGACGACCAAACGTCCGCCCCGCGCCAAGACCTTCTGGTTTTTCTCCAGATACGCTCCGCCCACGCAATCCAACACGACATCGACGCCATCGCCATGGGTCTCATCGAGCACGAAATCCACGAAATCCAGTTTATTGCGGTCGATCGCAGCCGCGCCGAAGTCGCGAATACGTTCGAGTTTAGCTTCGCTGGCGGTGCCGAAAGCCCTGGCACCCAAGATCCCCAAGATTTGAAGGGCGGCAAGGCCCACACCGGATCCCGCTGCATGCACCAGGACCGACTCGTCTTCGCGCAGGTTGGCCTCCAAGATCAGATTCAAGTACGCCGTGTACAGCGCTTCCGGAAGGCTCGCAGCTTCCGCAAACGTCATGAAGCCCGGAATAGGCAGCGCCAACTCGTACGGGGTGGACACGTACTCAGCATAGCCGCCGCCCGATAACAAGCTGCAAACGCGGTCGCCGACTGCCCAACCTTCAACTTCCGGACCCACTTCGGCCACGATACCGGCGCATTCCAATCCTAGGATCGGGCTCGCTTTCTCCGGTACGGGGTAGAGCCCCTTGCGTTGAAGCAAATCTGCGCGATTCAGGGCGGTCGCGTAGTTGCGGATCACGATGTCTTGCGGTCCGCAGAGCGGACGCGGCGCATGGCCCCATTTCAGAGTTTTCTGGTCGTCGTCTGCAATCTCAATCGCGCGCATCGATTACTTCCTGTCCGGGTTGGAGAATGAAACTGTTCGGATCGGCATCTGCCGGAACACTCGCAAGATCTAGGTCGTGCGGCAAGAACCGATATCGCGGTCCGAAGTTCACAGCTTTGGTTACATCGGGCGTAATCTTCACGCCGGTCTTGCCTTCCTGCCGCATCGAATCCGCGACATATCGCGCAAATTGCGCCAGCATCTTGGGATCGACTGCCATCGCCGACTGTTCGGGCTCGATATAGTCCAGCGGATTGATTTTCACGGGTTCTGTCTGCCCATCCCAGGTTGCATAGAACTTGGCGTGCACGTCGGAGTGCACGGTCCTGAGCCACCATGAGTACACATGCCCATGCATATTCCACTTGGCGTCTCCGGCGTACGCATGATGGCGCAGCGGCAACAAGAGGTGGACTGCTGTGAACGCCGCAAACAATGCGGTCCACAGCTGAGGCGAACTCACACCCCCGTCGTCGATCTCTGGCGTGGTTCGGCCCAACATAGATTCAAGCGAGCGGCACCAAACCTCCGTCGTTGCAGGCGGGAGGCAGATTAGCAGCGTCAGCACCAACATCACCCACGGAATCGTTCCCAACCCGATGAAGGCGTAGTTGAACGCATGAAAGAAGACCAATGCGCCTACGGCGAGCTTGCGAGTCGGCGCAAACAGTAGGGCTGGGACAATGAATAGGTCGAATAGCATTCCGCCGACGGCAAATGCAGGTGGTATGCCGGGGGACGCGAATAGTGACGCCAGCGTTGGGTTCTGATTCTCGATCGTGACGAAGTAGGCAACGACATCACCGCTCAACCAGCGTTCATCAAGCTTGATGACACCAGCGAAGAAGTAGACGACAAACACCAAGACCCGCAACGACCACAAGACTATCGTGGGAGTCGTCCGCCTCGCCGGCCCGCCCCCTAGTCTTGAATCCGCGGGCAAAAAGATGAAGAGGAGGAGCATCCAAGAGATCAGGTAGTCCAGATTGCCCCAGGTCGCCAGATCCAGAAAGAACACGTACGACCATCCCAGCCAGAGGGCGACCGTCGCGAATCGATAGGCAATCCCAGCGGTGAACAAAAGCGCAAGTGGGATGAGCCCCATGTAGAGCGGTTCGATATAGGCTCCAGGAAACTCCGGCAGCCAGCCGAACCCTGGGAAATCGAACAAGATCTGTGTGCGACTCAGGTACGAGATGTCGTTTGAGGCGAGGTACCAACCCAGACGAACCAACACTACGACACCCAATGCAATGCGGGTGAGCGCCAGAAATCCGTTCTCGACGGGCAGAAAGAGTGGATGAGATAAACGCATCACTTCCAAACAGAAACACGATCGTGTAGCGATACCGTAATGCAATTCCTGACGAAAAGACACGCGATGATGGCCCTGTTTCTCGCCATTTGTGGCTGCGATAGCGCACATCCGAGCCGCACAACTGTAACCGGCGTATTGGACGCCTGGGTTTACGGCGATTTTGGTGGCATCGCGAAAGCACACGTGGCTGGCACACAATCGTCCGAGTACTGCTCCGAGACGTTCGTCGGAGTGCTTGAAAATGAGCGGAAGAAACTCACCCAGGACCGTTGCGATGCGGTGAGCTCCATCAAAGCCGACACGGCGAAATCGTTGCCCGATGAGGCTCGGCTATTGGTACAGATTCAGCGCACCCTCTGTGAAGACAAGCAGACGACCTGTGTTTCGTACGCATCGAAACTACTTCGCAGCCAATTCGAAGCGACGCCTCGCCCCACGAGATATGAGGTCAAGAAGGTGATGGGTGATGAATCGACAGCCGTCGTCTATGTTGACCTCACGACCGCGAATGGTGTGCAGCATCGGGTCATCCAATTGAAGCCAATCGACGGGAAATGGCGAGTCACGCAAGGTCTCTTCAGCGAGCAAAAATGAAATACATCATTACGCACTACAACGCCGACCTAGATGCTTTGGCCTGCCTGATTGCCGCGCAGCGCTTGTTTGGCGCGACTCCCCTGGGTGGGAGTATCGTGAGCCCGCCGGTAAAACGCTTTTTGGCGCTGCATAAGGACCGTTTTGCGCTGAAGCCGTTCCAAGAGGTCGATGCGTCCGACGTCGACGAACTGATCGTGGTCGACGTTCGTGATCAACGCCGGCTCAAGGAATTCCAACCCATCATTGATGCTGCGAAGACGATTCGGACCTATGACCACCACCCGGATAGTGAACATGATGTGAAGGGCGCTCCCGAAAAGGTCGAACCCGTCGGGGCATGTATCACGCTGCTTGTCGAAGAATTGGTCGAAGCCGGCTTCGAGATTGAGCCTGACGATGCGACATTGTTTTTGCTCGGCCTTTACTCTGACACCGGGAGGTTGAGTTACTCCAACACATTGCCGCGTGACGTGGCAGTGGCCGAGTTGCTTTTGCGAAGCGGTGCCAACCTGAAGGTTGTGAACCGATATCTACGTCGCGAGTTTACGCCGGGTCAGGCGAAGCTTCTGGTCGAGATGATGAACACGGCCGAGGAAGAGAGCTTCGATGCAGTAGAGGTCGCATTCGCGTCCGCTCGGGCTGAGAAGTTTGTGCGCGGCGTGGCTCCGGTCGTCCAGCAGGTCCTTGATCTAGGCGGGCACGACGCGATCTTTGGCGTCGTTGAGTTCGAGAAGTCAAAGCGTGTTCAGATTATTGGTCGCAGCAGCGTCACCTATCTGGATGTTGGTGAAATCCTCTCGAAGTTTGGGGGCGGCGGACATCGCGGCGCGGCGGCGGCTATCCTGAAGAAGACCGACCTCGAAACCGTCATGGCCGACCTTCGGCAGACCATACGTGACTACCCGATGACTCCTCGACGCGTCAGCGAGCTGATGTCATCGCCTGTGCACACGCTGCAACACGATGCAACGCTCGAGCAAGCGCAGGAACAGATGGCGAATTGGGTGATTACCGGCGCTCCGGTCATGCGTGATGGTGAGTTGACTGGGGTGATCTCAATTCGTGACGTCCAACGCGCCGCGAAAGCCGACAAGCTTCATTTGCCGGTCGCAAGTCACATGACGCATCAGGTCACGTGCATCGACCACCACGAACCCGTCGAAGACACACTAGAGCTCATGACAGCCGAGGATATCGGCCGGCTGCCTGTCACCCGCGATGGAGAAATTGTGGGGATTATCACCCGCACGGACCTGCTCAGAGAGCTCTACATGCGGGAAGCTGACGAAAGTGAAATCGCAGCCGATTAGTTGGCGACTTCCAGGGCGATGAACACGCCGAGCAGAAGCACCCCAATCACAACCAGCAGGTAGATGAAGTTCTTCGACTTCTCGTCCAGCTCTTCAGGTTGTGATCCGCCATTTCCCTTCTTCTTTCTACGTTTCTTAGCCATTGGATTCTCTCATTCCTCGCCAGGAGGCAGCGCAAAAGGAAGTTCATTCGATTCCGGAAGACCGTGCTGAAAGAACTCGCGAATCTCTTCGAGGAAGCGCGTTCGCTCTTCACCTCGGCGGAAATCGCGGTCTGTGACATCGATCTTCAGGATGTCCATGTCGTACTTTCTAGACGCGACCAAGTCGAACGTGTCGTAGTAGGAGTTCAACCCCCGCAAAAAGTCAGCGGTAATGCCGCTCTCTTCTTCGCGACCCCGCTCAGAAATGCGCCGCAAGAGCACATTTACATCCGGGGTATGAAGGAAGATGACTTTATCGGGCTGCCGAACACCTTCATTGAACCGTTTGAAGTAGTCGAAATACAAATCGAGCTCGTTGTCGCTCATGTTGCCCAAGCCATGCAGATACTTCGCGAAGACTTCAGGGTCTTCGATGAGCGTGCGGTCTTGGACGCACCCACCGCCGAGGCGATCGATGCTCTTATGATGCTCCACACGCGCCAGAAGGAACTCCATCTGTAGCGTGAAGCTCCACCGTTTCATGTCGCCGTAGTATTCCTTGAGGAATCGGTTCTCGACGACTGGTTCGTGGAACAGCTCGAACCCAAAATGTCGCGCAATCAGCTTCGCGGCCGTGCTTTTGCCAGCACCGATATTTCCCGCCATTGCTACGAATAGTTTGGGCTGCATGTGATTCTCAGTCCGTCTAAAGGCGGCAGTCTAACGCACGCAAAGGAGGGTGTGTAGTGGCTTTTCGTCAGCGTTTCATGCGGCTGCTGACCATCGCGACGACGGCACCTAGAAACACTGCGAACTCAAGCCCACCCGCGGCAGTAAACAAGGTGACTGTGTCCGAATGGTCAACCACCCAACCGGAGATACCGTTTCCTGCAGCTGCGCCCAAGCCAAAGACAACGACGTAGAGGAGGCTCTGCGCTGTCCCGCGGTGGCGTGGAGCGACGAACGCATCAAGGGCTTCCATGATGCAAAGGAAGTACGCGCCAAAACTCAACCCGTGGATGGTCTGGAGCGCGATTAACATCATTGGAGATGTGGCTTGCGCGCTGAACACCCATCGCAACATGGTGAGTCCCACCGTGGCTGCAAAAACAAGGTGATAACCGGTCTTGCGGATGAAGCGAGTGCCAAAACGCATGATCACAACTTCGACCAGAATTCCTGCGGCGACCGCGAGTCCCGGCACATAGGCCGGGAAGCGTTTTTCTTCGCAAAGGAAGACCAAGAAGAGGTTGTAGGGGGCCTGCGACATCCAATGCAGAAACCAAAGTGTCCCAAGCAATACCAGGGGAACCCACTTGGTCGTTCCTTCCTGGCTGACCGAATCGGATTCCACGTGTCGTGCGCCACGGGCAAACTGAATGCTCATGGCCCCCGCGGTCATGAGAACGAAAAAGACGAGCGGGCTGAGGCCTGCCAACTCGGCGTGACCGAGGCGCCATCCAACGATTCCGAAGCCAATCGCCGCGATTCCAAACCCCACGGAACCCCACATTCGCGTGGGTCCGAACCGCTCCGCACCGTGTTTATGGATGGTGTGCGTATCCAAGAGCGGCAGGACCGCGCCTGCTGTGAGACCAAGAAGGATCAACGCAGCACTGAATGCCCAATCCACTTTCACGAATCCGATGGCCGCGAGGGCAGGGATCGAGGCCAGTGCCAGTGCCCGCGTAAGGCGCAGGTGCATGTGGCGACGATCGGCGACGATGCCCCATGCAGGCATCGAAATTGACCGGCTTACGGCGAATCCCGCAAACAGCATTCCGGCGGAGGTCGCAGACCAACCCACGCTGGTTAGATACCGAGGCAGGTAGGTGAACACGAACTGGCCCGCCAAAATGAAAAAGTAGGCAGCCGAAATGGGTAGGATTTGCGATACTCGGGACATCCGCATCTGCGCACCAAACGAGACACATGTCTTCTAACGGATCCGAAATCGAAAACATAGGGCTGCCGCAACGATCACGGCGAAGTCGAGTCACGCGTGCGGTGCAGCGAGCGGGCGCATTGGTACGTCCGAAAGACCGAGCGACGCAGATAATCAGTCAAGCTTCGCACATCGCTCGTGGCGCGCTTCAGTGGGGGCTCGATCGGCAAAAGGCGGAGCGAGTTCAGACTGGGATGACCTGGATCGCCAATCGAGCATTGGCCGCGAGCTTCAAAACCGATCCCACGGCGAAAGTGATTTTCGAGCTAATGGTCGCCGCAGAGGAAGCGCAGCCCGACGCGCTACGCTCGATCCTAACCTCCGCGCAGCGAACACAGGTCAAGACGGCCAAAGTCGTCGAGGCGCTCTTGTTTCGAGACGATGAAGAAGAACAACGTGATTGTTTTCACGACGCTCGCCGCAGTTTCGAGGACATGCTCAGAGATCTTGGCCGCCTTTCTGCTCAAGACGACGCGATCGAACGCGTGTGGGCAGCCGCGTCTGAGGGAGCTGGATTCGGCTCGGGCTTGGTGCAAGCACCGGCAGTTGACCTAAAACACCCGGCCGTGAAAGTGATGTCCCTTAGTCTGACGTTGGCTTTTAATGCGTTCGTCAGCCGTGTCGCCATCGAGGCGCTCCCGGACGCGGTGGAATCACTCGCTAGATTCGTCGAATAGCTGCGGCTGATGTGGGATTAACCCGCTTGGTTCGATTGGTTAAATAGACAGGGGGAATTCAATCTACTTCAGTTGCCAAATTTATGATTCTGCGGGATACAAAGGCCAACACAGCAGCACAATGTTGTGGAGTCCCCAACGTCAGGATTCCTAGAAATGTCCGAAGAAACGACTTCACGTGTGCAGGAATACTCGATTCTGCCACTGCGAAATACGGTTCTCTTTCCACAAGTTGTGGTCCCATTAGCGGTTGGCCGAACCAAGAGTGTTCGGCTGATTGAAGACGCCGTACAAAGCGAAAAACCAATCGCAATTCTCACGCAAAAGAACCCCGATGAGGATGACCCGAGTGTGGACGATCTGTACCACGTCGGCACCGTCGCTCGGATTCTGAAGGTCGTGAAGATCGCGAGTGACAACTATAGCGTCATTATTCAGGGCCAATCACGCATTCGACTCAACGAGCTGAACCAGGAAGAGCCGTTCTTCTCTGGCGATTTCGACCACCTCGACGAGGAAGAGCTCGCTGGCACTGACCAGGTGGAGATCGAAGCGTTGTTCATGAACTTGAAGAGCACCGCGAAACAGGTGGTTAAGTTCATCCCAGAGATGCCGAAAGAAGCCAGCCAAATGGTTGATGGGGTGAATGACCCAGGCCAGTTGTGCGACTTCGTTGCGGCAAACATGGACATTTCCACCGAAGAAAAGCAGGCAATCCTGGAGACGGTCAATCTCAAGGAACGTCTCAAAACGGTTGTGACCCTGTTGGCGCGACAGCTCGAAGTCTTGCGGGTTTCCGACAAGATTCAGAGCCAGATCAAAGAAGAAATCGATAAGAATCAGCGTGAGTACTACCTGCGCCAGCAGCTCAAAGCGATTAAGGAGCAGCTTGGCGAGCTCGATGGCGAAGTCGGCGACCTTGATGACCTCGCCTTGGCTATCGAAGAGGCTGACCTGCCAGACGAAGTTCTGGAGGTTGGTCGCAAGCAGCTCAAGCGCCTGCGCATGATGCAGCCCGCATCCAGCGAATATGGCGTAACGCGGACGTATTTGGAAACCTTGCTCGATATCCCTTGGCGCGTCAGCACTGAGGACCACCTCGATATCCGAGAAGCTCAGAATATCCTCGACGAAGACCACTACGACCTCGAGAAGGTTAAGAAGCGTATCGTCGAATATCTGGCTGTGCGTAAGCTCAAAGACGACATGAAGGGGCCAATCCTATGCTTGGTTGGCCCTCCTGGTGTCGGTAAGACGAGCCTTGGCCGTTCCGTGGCCCGTGCGCTGGGTCGCAAGTTCGTGCGTATCTCGCTTGGTGGTGTGCATGACGAATCCGAGATTCGTGGCCACCGTCGTACGTATGTGGGTGCATTGCCGGGGCGTATCGTGCAGGCGATGCGCAAGGCTGGAACCAACAACCCAGTGTTCATGCTCGACGAGATCGACAAGGTCGGTCGCGATTTCCGCGGTGACCCATCGGCGGCATTGCTCGAGGTTTTGGACCCCGAGCAAAACCACAACTTCAGCGACCATTATCTGGAGATTCCAGTCGACCTTTCGAACGTCTTGTTCGTGGCGACGGCGAACATGCTCGACCCCATTTCGGCTCCATTGCGAGACCGCATGGATGTCATCGAGATTCCTGGATACACGGCGCAAGACAAACGTCATATCTGCCGGCGCTACCTCATTCCGAAGCAGCTTGAAGGGCATGGTATCAGCGAAGACAACGTCATCATCGACGATGAGGCGCTGGATATCATTATCCGAAGCCACACGCGTGAGGCTGGTGTCCGTAACCTCGACCGCCGTATCGCAGATATCTGCCGCGGTGTTGCCGTTCAGGTGGCCGAAGCGCTGTCTGCCAAAGAGCATGACGAGGAAGCCGAAGACGTCAAAATCACGATCACGAAAGATAATCTCGACACCTTCTTGGGACCCGAGAAATACCAGTTCGAGGTCGCGCAACGTACGTCACAACCTGGCGTCGCGACCGGTCTGGCCTGGACGGCTGCCGGCGGCGATATCCTGTTCATCGAGGCCACCAAGATGCAAGGGAAGGGCGAGCTCGTTCTGACCGGTCAGCTTGGCGATGTGATGAAAGAGTCGGTTCGCGCCGCACTTTCGTACATCCGAACCAACGTCGAACGGTTCGATATCGACCCGAACTTCATGAAAACGAACGACATCCACCTGCACGTGCCAGCGGGCGCGATTCCGAAGGATGGACCGTCGGCCGGTATCACGATGTTCATCGCGTTGTTGAGCTTGCTCTCGGGCATCAAGGTTCGAAGCGATGTTGCGATGACGGGTGAGATTACGCTTCGCGGAAACGTGCTGCCTGTGGGTGGTATCAAAGAGAAAGTCCTCGCCGCACACCGTTCCGGTATCAAGCGGGTGATTCTGCCCGAGCGAAACCGCAAGGACCTCATCGATGTGTCGGAAGACATTCAAGAAGAACTCGAGTTCTTCTTCGTAGAAGACGTGTCGAACCTTCCGGAGCTCGTGCTCGAAGAACAAGAGTAGGGTCGACATGAAGTCCGTTTGTGTCTTTTGCGGATCGAGCTCCGGCACTAAGCCCGAGTATGCTCGATCCGCTTTTTCGTTTGGACGAACCCTCGCTGAGTCTGGGTATGACCTCGTTTATGGGGGCGGCAGCGTCGGCATGATGGGGCACGTCGCTGACGGTGCGCTGGAATGCGGCGGTCGCGTCGTCGGTGTGATTCCGTATGGCCTGGCGAACAAAGAGCGCATGCATATGGCGGCGACCGAGATGTTGAAGGTCGAGTCCATGCATCAGCGAAAGGCCAAGATGGCCGAGCTATCGGACGCGTTTGTCGCGCTCCCTGGTGGCATGGGAACCATGGAGGAGTTCACGGAAATCTTCACGTGGGGCCAGCTCGGCATCCACAAGAAGCCGTTCGGTCTTCTCAACGTCGAGGGTTACTTCACCCCGTTCATTAGTTTTCTGGATCACATGGTGGACGAGGGATTTCTGCGCGCTTCGGACCGCGCGCTTGTGCAGGTCAGCTCAGACGCTGAGGCATTGCTCAGCCTTCTTGCTGACTTCGTCCCGCCCTCAGAAACGATCTGGAATCACGAAGTCTAAACGAATTCGACTTCGATAATCTCGATGACGCGGTCGCCGCCAGGGGCCTTGATAGTGACCTCGTCGTCGGCTTCCTTACCCATCATCGCCTTCGCGATTGGGGAATTGAACGAGATCATACCGTTTTCGAGGTCGGACTCATCATCGCCGACGATCTTGTAGGTGACTTCGGTGTCTTTGGTGACGTCATAAAACGTCACAGTGGCGCCAAACGTGACGCGGTCGCCGTCTAGCTTCGAGACGTCGATCACTTCCGCGTTGGAGATTTTCGCTTCGACCTCTTGAATGCGGCCTTCGACGAATCCCTGTTTCTCTTTGGCTGCATGGTATTCGGCGTTCTCTTTCAAGTCGCCATGAGCGCGAGCAACCTCGATTTCATTAACAATCTTCGGCCGCTCGACCTTCTTCAAATGATCAAGTTCTTCGCGAAGGGCGCGATAGCCTTCGACGGTCATCGGGATTTTCATTCACATTCCTTTGTATTTTAGCCGCGGCGCATCAATTCGTGATGCTTTTGTAGCGATAGTACGCCCGGCTGACGTTCACGGACCGCATGCATCGCATTGATAGCAGCAGCGGCCCCTGAGAGCGTCGTAAAGTACGGGATGCCTCGATTCACAGTCTCGCGTCGAATCGAACGGCTATCCTTAATGGATTGTGCACCAATTGTGGTGTTGATGACCATCGCGATTTCATTGTTGATGATCGCGTCCACGATATGCGGTTGGCCTTCCTTGACCTTGTTGATGGGCTCCACACTGAGCCCGTTCTCTGCAAGGTAACGGCTCGTTCCCCGGGTGGACACAATCGTGAACCCTAGCTCGATGAGCTTTTTGGCGATCGGGACGCAGCTCCACTTATCGGGATTTCGTACCGACAAGAAGACCTTTCCAGGTTTCGGCGGGGGGTTAGAGGCACCAATCTGCGCCTTGATGAAGGCGATGTGGAAATCCGCATCAATCCCCATAACCTCGCCAGTGGAGCGCATCTCTGGTCCCAAGATCGTGTCGACCTCAGGGAATTTGATGAACGGAAAGACGCTCTCTTTGACCGAGAAATAGGGTGGCGTGATTTCGTGCGTCAAACCAACCTCGGCCATGGTCTCGCCGAGCATGACTCGGGCAGCGTATTGCGCCAGAGGGTGTCCAATCGCCTTCGAAATGAAAGGAATCGTACGGCTCGCACGCGGATTGACCTCGAGGATGTACACACGGCGCTCTTGCACGGCGAACTGAACATTCATCAGGCCCACAATGTTCAACTCGATAGCGAGGGCTTTTGTTTGCTCGCGAATCACACGCAGCACCGACTCGGGCAGGCCATGCGGAGGCGTCACGCATGCAGAGTCGCCGGAGTGAACGCCTGCCTCCTCGATGTGCTCCATGACACCGCCAATTACTGGGGTGGTGCCGTCGCAGATACAATCCACGTCGACTTCAACGGCGTCGTTTAGGAACTTGTCCAGAAGTACGCCTTTGCCGTGGGACTCAAAGACGGCGCGGTCGAAGACAGCTTTGAGTTCTTCCTTCTCGTGCACAACCTGCATCGCGAGCCCGCCCAAAACGTAGCTAGGTCGCACCAACACAGGGAATCCCAGCTTCTCGCACAACGCTTCCGCTTCTTCGAAGGAATAGGCGATCCCTGCTTCGGGCTGCGTCAGGTTGAGCTTTTCGACGATCGTGTTGAAACGTTCGCGGTCCTCGGTGCGGTCGATCGCGTCGTGGTCGGTACCAAGAATCTTCACACCGCTGGCGGCAAGCTCTTCCGCCAGCTTAAGCGGCGTTTGTCCGCCAAACTGAAGAATCACGCCAATGGGCTTCTCGCGCTCGACGATAGCCATCACCGTCTCGTACGTCAGCGGCTCAAAGTAAAGGCGATCCGAGATATCGTAGTCGGTACTGACCGTCTCGGGGTTACAGTTGACCATGATGGTTCGGTAGCCCTTTTGACGAAGGCCCAACACTGCGTGCACAGCGCAGTAATCGAATTCGATGCCCTGACCGATGCGATTGGGTCCACCTCCCAGAATCATCACACTGGGCTTATCGGAGACATCAGCCTCGTTGTCGCCGCGCTCGTAGGTCGAATAGAAGTACGAGGTGACCGCATCGAATTCGGCCGCACAGGTATCCACCTGCTTGAATACCGGCTGGACGCCCAAGTCTGCACGAGCAGCGCGCACCGCCGATTTGTCGATGCCGACAAGCTCAGCGATGAACTCATCTCCAAAGCCGTTGCGCTTTGCGTACTCCAAGATGGGTCGCGAAAATCCACCGTCGGCGTAGTCTTTCACCAGCGCGTTTTCGGTTTCCACCAACTGCGTCAACTGGAACGTAAACCAGGGGTCAAACCCGGTCAGCCGTGAGACGTCTTCGAGCGACACACCCGCGCGCAACGCGTCCATCGCGTACCACAGCCGCATCGGTGAAGGACGCAATAGGTGTGGCGCAAAAAACTCACGGGTCTGCTGTTCATCCGCACCCTCAGGGGCAGACAACTTGGGCCCCAAGCCGATATGGCCGGTCTCCAAACTGCGAACTGCCTTCAAAAGGGCTTCGTTGAAAGTACGCCCAATCGACATGGCTTCGCCGACAGATTTCATCTGGGTTGTGAGCCGGTTGTCGGCGCCAGGAAACTTCTCGAACGCGAAACGTGGAGACTTCACAACAACATAATCAAGCACGGGCTCAAACGCCGCCGACTTCTGCGTGATGTCGTTTCGGATTTCGTCCAGGGTGTATCCGATCGCCAACAACGCGGCGATCTTTGCGATTGGATAGCCGGTCGCTTTACTTGCCAGTGCGGAGGAGCGCGAAACTCGCGGGTTCATCTCGATAACGACACGGCGTCCGGTCGCTGGGTCAACGGCGAACTGGATATTGCAGCCGCCCGTTTCGACCCCAATTGCGCGGATGATGCGAATCGCATCGTCACGCATCGCTTGGTATTCCTGATCCGAGAGTGTTTGAATCGGCGCGACCGTAACGGAGTCGCCTGTGTGGACCCCAAGCGCGTCGAGGTTTTCAATCCCGCAGATGATGACGACGTTGTCGTTCTTGTCCCGGACCACTTCAAGTTCGAACTCTTTCCAACCGATCAAGCTCTCGTCGATGAGAACTTCGGCGGTGGGACTTTGAGACAGCGACCATCGCACGTACTGCTCAAACTCAGCACGGTTGTAGGCGATGTTGCCGCCGCTGCCGCCCATCGTAAAGCTGGGGCGAAGGATCGCTGGGAATCCGACCTCTTCTTGGATTTTCCACGCCTGTTCCATCGTGCGTGCGACGCCGGCCCGCGGTTGCTCGATGTCCAATGATTGCATGACTTCGAAGAACTTTTCGCGATTCTCAGCACGGTCGATGACCTCGGGAATCACGCCGACCATCTCGACGCCGAGCTCCTCGAGGATCCCTTCTTCGTCCAGTTTGATAGCGAGGTTCAGCGCGGTCTGCCCACCCATGGTAGGCAACAGCGCGTCGGGGCGTTCGGCCTCCAAAACCTTGCGAACATACTCGGTCGTAAGCGGTTCGATATAGGTTGCGTCAGCAATCTCGGGGTCCGTCATGATGGTCGCAGGGTTCGAATTGACCAAGATGACCCGATAGCCCTCTTTCTTCAGGGCGCGGATGGCCTGAGAGCCGGAGTAGTCAAATTCGCAAGCCTGTCCGATGACGATAGGTCCCGAACCAAGAATACAGATGGATTTGATATCTTCGCGTTTCGGCATGGAGAATTCCGGCAATCAGAAGTTCCGACCCCTCGCGAGGTCAACAGCACTTATCGCCGTTTGCGATTCGATGCAACCGATCAACGCCGGACATCTAAACATGCATCTCGCAATGTGTTCTGAAACTCACGCAATAACCACACTTCGCGCGTTGGACGGACGGGTTTGCCGCTGGTGATGATCGCGCCGGCGATGTCGCAACGACGATCGGCCCATGCAATGTTCCGCGAGAACCCCAGATGACCAAATGTCTCTTCGGTGTTTGAACCGTAGATATTGAACTCCGTCTTCTTTCGACCAAGCATGAAACCGAGGCTATAGCGCTGTGGCGTCATAAGGAGCGTCCAGTCAGCGACCGCGAGGACTTGCTCGATGGTGGCGCGTTGGACCTGCCGCTCGGCGAGCAGCCGGTGCCCATTCATTTCTCCACCGTTGAGCAAGATCTGGAAGAAACGCGATGTCTCCTCGGCCGTGCCCACAATATTGCCCGCAGGAATTACGCTCTCAAACACCGCCGGTCGGTTCATGACCGCCAGCGCCTTCTCGACATCAACGTCCGTGACCTTGTTGACGATCCGCATCGCAACACTAGGCGGCAAGCGGTCGACACGTTCGGAGCACGCTGTGTTTCCCCATTCTGATTCATCGATACCAAAGCTGAACGTCTCGAAACCGTAGGGCGCCAGGACTTCTTTGTGCATGAACTCACGCAACGACATGCCAGTGATGCGTTGCACGATCTCGCCGAGCACATAGCCGCCGCTAAGGATGTGGTAACCGACCCGTCGTCCTGGCGGATGCCACGGCTTTTGGTCGTAGATTCGTTGCAGAATGCCGTCCCAATCGCGGATGAGGTCATCGTCCAAGTTCCACATGATCATCGGGATGCCGGCTTGATGCGTCAGAATATGCCGCAACGTCACCAGTTCCTTACCGTTTGCGCCGAACTCCGGGATGTACCACTGAACCAAATCGTCGACGTCGAGCTGTCCGCGTGAAATTAGGACATGGATCAACGTGGCCGTGACGCTCTTGCTGATCGAAAAGATGGCAAAACGTGTGTCGAGATCGACGCGACGTCTCGGACCGCCAGCCACAGGGCGATAGTCACCAAGTGCCTCATGCAAGACGATCTCACCATGGCGTCGAATACAGACCTGCAGAGCGGGGTACTTTCCGGTCGCGTGCAGTTCCTTCAGAATTGCGCGTGCCTCATCGAGGCATTCCGGGTCCATATCGACGTCTAACGGGTCAACGACTTCCATTTGCTTATCGTAGCGCGTTTTAACTTGTTTGAAACTGCCCGAACCCGCGTTGGCAACGGGTCGCGTTGAGTTTATCTTGGGATTAACTAACTTAGCGAGATCCGATGACTTGGCATATCCCACTGGGACCGTTCGAACTGCGCGAACCTATCGGGCAGGGCGGAATGGGCGAGGTTTGGTACGGCATCCACGTGCCGCAGCAAGTCCCGGTTGCGGTAAAAGTTATGCGGGGCAAGGGCCTACAAAACCCAGAGTATGTGGAGGCGTTCCACAACGAGGTGCGGGCCGTCGCCGCGTTGGATCATCCCGGTATCATCATTCCCCTCGACTACGGCGAGGTGCCAGTGGGCACGGCCACCGCATCCAGTGGGAAGATCGAAGCGGGAAGTCCCTTCATCGTCATGGAACATGCCAAGCGCGGCAGCCTTAAACGCTTTAAACAGGTGATCGGCTGGAAAGAAACGAAGATGGTTTTGTTCACCATCTTGGATGCGCTCGCGCATGCCCACGCGGCTGGTGTGATTCATCGCGACCTCAAACCGGCCAATATCCTTGTGGGCTGTTCGAACGAAACCCCAGGAATCAAGCTCACTGATTTCGGACTCGCGCGTGTCGCGGATAGTTTTGAGCGCGAAGGAACGACCGAGACAGGCTGGGGGACGCCCGCATACATGGCGCCCGAGCAGTTTCGTGGCCGCTGGCGTGACTACGGTCCATGGACAGACCTTTACGCGCTCGGCGTGATGGCGTTCGAGCTGACGTCCGGATTCCAGCCATTCCAGGCAGATTCGAAGATCGGTTTTGCCCGGGCCCATGCGCTGAAGCCTCCCAAAGAACATGAACCGTCGTTTCCCGTGCCCGATGGATTCCAGGCATGGCTTCACCGACTGCTGCAAAAAGACCCGCGCGACCGGTTCCAGCGCGCCGCAGACGCAGCGTGGGCCCTGCAAGTTTTAGGGGATCCGGCGCCTGTTGGCGGACGTAGCACGGTCACCCTGATGCCCATCAGCACAGCTGACCACGAAGCTCGATTGCCGACGGTCTCCACCGCACAAAATCAAGCGATCAGTGAAAATCCCGATCCCGACCCCACCGAGATGGAACGTCCGGGCACCACCGAGTTGTTTGGCGACGATGACATCATAGATTTCAAGACGGCGTCGCTGCGATTGGAGGAATGGGGCGACGAGATCGTCGACGAAGTGGAGTTCGAACACGGCGAACTTGCGCCCCGGGCGGTGCCACCGCTGCCGTACACATGGGAGCGTCCCCGACGAGCCCCACCGTCTATGAAGCTGTTGGGCGCCGGCCTGGGTTTGTTCGGGCTGCGGCAAATCCGCATGGTTGGTCGCGATGCCGAGCGTGATGTCATTTGGAAGCATCTCAAGGAAGCACGTCAAAGCCAGAAACCTCACGGCGTGATTCTTCGTGGCGGCGCTGGCACCGGCAAAACTCGGCTGGCGCAGTGGATCATGCGCCGCGCTCACGAGGTTGGTTCGGCGGAGGTCTTTTCGGCGACGCACTCACCGACTGGTGGTCCGGCCGACGGGCTCTCTAGAATGATGGCACGCCAGATGCGATGCATCGGTCTGACCCGTGAAGAAACCTATGAGCGAATGCGCCATCTGCTGACTGACCTGGGCATGGATTCCGAGCTCGATTGGCTGGCGTTCACCGAGCTTTTGAATCCTCTGGAAGAAGGCGAAACTATTGGCTCTGAAGCGCTGAGCATGCAGTTTCAGAAGTCGGAACAGCGATTTGCCTTGGTCCGCCGCTATCTATCCGCCGTCGCCAAATCGCGCCCGGTTGTGCTGCTCTTAGACGATATCCAATGGGGGTCTGAGACGCTTTCATTCGTGCTGTATATGATGGACCGCGCCGAGCACGGGTTACCGCTCCTCTTCATTATGACTGCGCGCGAAGAAGCGCTCCAGGAGCGCCCCGTCGAAGAGGCGATGGTTGACCACCTGACAAAGTTCGGCGGCTTCCAAACGCAATTGGTCGGGCGTCTGGCCGACGATGAGACGCACGAGTTGGTGCGCGAGCTGCTGTATCTGAACGACAAATTGGCGGAGGAAGTTGAAGCCCGATGTGGCGGCAATCCGCTGTTTGCGGCGCAGCTCGTTGGCACCCTGATTTCGGACGAGAAGATTCAGTTTGGGTCAGAAGGTTTTGAGCTGCGACCGCGTGTCAAACTGGAGATACCTGACGACATCCATTCCCTGTGGCTGCGGCGCTTGAACAACCTCACCAACATGGACAGTGAGCATACAATGGCCAGTCTTGAGCTCGCGGCAGCGCTGGGCAACGAGGTGGCATTGAGTGAATGGGAGCCCGCTTGCCGCGCCCAAGGCATTCAATTGCCGGGGGCGTTACTAAATCAACTGATCGACTCAGGTTTGGCATCGCCAACTGAGGACGGCTGGGCGTTCTGTCATGGGATGTTGCGAGAGAGCCTCGAGCGCAACGCCCGCGAAAACGGTCGCTGGGTCGCGCATAACAATGCGTGCATCGATATGCTGCGAACGAAACATAAAGTCGATGCCTATCCTCATTGCGAACGGCTCGCCAATCACTTCATCGAAGCTCATCGACACGAAGAGGCGTCCAAACCGCTCTCGGCGTCGATTGAGGGACGTTTGCGCTTGTCGGACTACGAGGATGCATGGCGCCACGTGGACCGGCTGGATTGGCTCGCCGAACACGTCGAGAAAACGGACTACTTGAACACTCTGGCGAATGTCTTCCGGTCCCGGATTCGCGTGCAGCAAGGACAACTCGACGAGGCGCGACGCTACTCACAAAAGGCAGCAATCGCGGGGCGCAAAAACGGTTGGGCAGATGTCATCCCCGTTGCGTTGTGCGTCGAAGGTCAAGCGGAGCTCGCACAGGGCCAGCTCACGGAGGCGCAGCGTACATTTGAGCGTGCACAAAGCTCGTTTGAACGATTGGGGGACCTTGATGGCGTCGCTGACGCGACGTTGGGATTGGCGCGTGTACAGCAGTTCCACGGCGATCTAGCCGATGCTTCCGATACGCTTGAGTCCGCCGCGAAACTGTTCGAGCAGGGTAGAAATCTCCTGGGCGTTGCGAAGACCATGAATGCCGCCGGCGATGTCGCGCGAGCCGGCGGAAACCTCGAAGAGGCGCGCGAGTTCACGAACCGCGCGATGTCGATCTTCCGGGAGGTTGGCAACCAGGCGGGCGTCGCCGATTGCATAAACGATCTCGCAGAGCTCAGCCGAATGCAGGGTGATCTCGAGGGCGCTCTCAATAGCTGCCACGAAGCGATGGGTATTTATCGATCGTTGGGGTCAGAGCTTGAGATGGTGGTGCGTCAGAATCTCGGGCTTATCTTGCTGCACTACTCGAGATATCGAGAGAGCCGCAATGTCTTCACCGAGCTTGCCGAACACTTCGAGGCGACTGGACAACACGGCGTCCAGGCCGCTGCCAACGTATACCTTCTGCCATCCCTCGCCGCGATGGCAGACTGGGACGAGTGGAAACAACGAATCGCGGTCGCCGAGTCCCTTTTGAACCAAACAGGGTATTGGGAGCCAGAGTTCGTTCGGGCTTTGACCCTGGCTTCAACGACTGCACGCAAGGCCGGTCTGGACGATCTGGCGGATCGCGCAGTTTCACTGATAAACGAGCGCGTCGAAGCGACCTAAATGGGCTACTACGACGATCTGGCGGTGTTTGGCGGCGCACAGGCCGTTGGTTGGCGAGGGTTGTGGGACCAAGCCTATCGTTACCTGAGCACCAGTTTATACCTCAGTGATTTGCCGATCATTGACATTGGGTGCGGGCGAGGCGGACTCGCCGAGTTTCTTAGCCAACACAGCGAACTGCCTGAGTACCTTGGTGTCGACTCGTTTCAGGCTCATCGCGCCCATGCATTCCAGCACCCAAATGTCTCGTATCGGTGGGATGAGTTCGACCCCAGTCAACTTCCAGAACACGGGCAATTCGTCTGTATTGGTGCGTTGGTTGGGAATGATGGCGATGGTGTTTCGCTGGCCAATCTTTTGGGATTGCGTGACCGCGGCCCCGTAATTCTCAATGGATTGCGGAAAGATTGGTTGAAGACCCGCCCGTGGTCAGACCCCGCCCTCGAAGGTTTGGGACTCGAAGACCTCGAAGGCATCGAGTGTTGGGTGGATGAACATATGCCGGCCAGCGACATGTTGGTTGCGATTGGCGTTGAGAACCGACGTGTGCTTTCTGCACGAAAAAGACTGGAAGTGCTCAGGGAGTTCCTAAAGCCTGATGAGTCCGCCATTAGGCTGTGTTCGGAGGTGGGGGAGCCCGATTTTCTGTCCGATCTTTAGTCTGCACCATCTTGAAGTTTAGAGTCATCTAAACTATGACTTTCAGTGTACGAAGGTGATGACTAGAAGAACTTAAAATGCAGATCCGAAGACCAACCATTTTCCTCGCACTATTACTCGCCATCGTGGCGTTCGGTTGTAAATCCGAAGCGCCCGAAAGCGCTTCCGGCAAACCGGTGGTCGTTTGCACAACCACGATGCTTGAAGACATGACCCGCGAGATTGCTGGAGATGCGGCAGACGTGCGCGGAATCATGAAACCAGGTGGCGACCCTCACCTGTATCAGCCGTCGCCAGCCGATGCGAAGATGATCTCGCAGAGCAAATTGGTGATTACGAGCGGGCTGCATTTGGAAGGCTGGATTGATGACCTCGTCCGCAACGCAGGCGGTGAACGACCGGTCGCGGTAGCATCCGAAGGCGTTGAGCCTATCAAGATGAAGGGTGCGCCAGGTGGCGTTGACCCGCATTTCTGGTTCGACCTGCAAGCATGGTCGAAGGCGACGACCAACGTTCAGGATGCGGTGATCGCAGTGACGCCAGAAGCCGACCATGAGGGAATTCGGACCCGGACGAAGGCATATCAAGACAAGCTCACGGGGCTACACGCTTGGACAGAAGCGCGCTTGGAGTCGATCCCGGCTGAAGGCCGTGTCCTGATCACCAGCCACGACGCATTCAACTACTTCGGGCGCCGTTACAAGATGGACGTGGTCGGGATTCAGGGTACCAGCACGGAATCCGAGGCCAGCCAACGCGATGTAGCGAGGGTTGTGGAGCTGGTGAAAGAGCGGAGTGCGAAAGCGGTGTTTGTTGAGTCGTCAGTGAACCCGGCGCTCATCAAACAGGTTGCCCGCGAGACCGGCGTCACCGTCGCAGGACCATTGTATTCCGACAGCGTTGGACCCGCGGGTTCGGGCGCAGAATCGTATGAAGGTATGGTCAAGGCGAACGTGAAACAGATCACGGAAGCGCTTGGCGGGACATACGTAGAGTTTGCGGGGATCACGCAGTGACCAAGATTGCGCTTCAGGTTGAGGGGCTCAGTGTCGCCTATGCTGGCGCATCCGACTGGGCAGTGAAGGATGTTTCCTTTGCGCTTCCGGCGGGAAGTCTCTGCGCGATTGTCGGACCGAATGGTTCGGGAAAATCGACAACCCTGAAGGCGATTGTTGGCGCGATCGAGCACCAGAAGGGCACGATCACGGTGCTTGGCAAGGATGCTCGGCAGGGCCGAAAAGAGGTCATCTACGTCCCACAACGCAGCGAAGTAGACTGGGATTTCCCGCTGACGGTGCGCGATATCGCCAAACAAGGATTGTATGGGGAGCTTGGGCTGCTCAGGCGTCCTTCGAAAGCTCAGCTGGAACGCGTCGATGCCGCGTTGGAAGAACTTGGCATTACAAAGCTCGCTGACCGACAGATTGGTGAGTTGTCAGGCGGTCAACAGCAACGGGCGTTTCTGGCACGTGCTGTGGTGCAGCACGGCGAAATCCTGATGATGGATGAGCCGTTTCAGGGCGTGGATGCTGCGACCGAAACCTCGATCATCGAACTCCTTCGTGACCGCAAGGCACGCGGGAAAACGATGATTCTTGTGCACCACGATCTTTCGACCGTATCGGACTACTTCGATCACGTCTTGCTTCTCAACTCCGAACAGATTGCGTTTGGACCCACGGAAGACGTCTACACCGTCGACAATCTTCAAGAAGCATACGGCGGACGCTTGGCTATTTTTGGTGAGGGGAGGGCGGCGATATGACGTTCGCGATCTTCACTGAGCGATTGGTCGAGTTTCTGTCGTTCAAGTACGATTTCGCTGCGATGGCATTCGCTTCATCTGTGCTTGTTGGCGCTGTCTGCGGCGTGGTTGGTGTCTTTTTGGTTTTGCGACGAATGGCGTTGGTCGGCGATGCCACCGCGCACGCCACGCTACCAGGCGTGTGCTTAGGCTTTGCGATTGCGCAAGCGAAGTCGGTCTTCTGGCTGGTTTCTGGTGCTGCTGCATCCGCGATGGTTGCTGGCTGGCTTATCTCCCGTTTCAGCATTGGGGCTCGAACACGACCTGACGCGGCGATTGGCATCGTCCTCGCTTCGTTCTTCGGTGCGGGCATTGTCGCGCTCTCGTACGTGCAAAACTCCCCGACCGGCGCGCAGAGCGGGCTCACGTCGTTTCTCTTTGGAAATGCCGCGGCTGTCGACATGCAGCAATTGATCTCGTTGTTCGTGGTCACAGTCGTCGTTTTGGGGGCGATCGTTTTCGCCTTCCGACCGCTAAGTTTGGCTGCATTCGACGAAACCTATGCGCGCACCTTGGGGCTCCCCGTTGATCTCATCCGGACGTCGATTTTGGTCGCCCTGGCTGCGGCAGTGGTGGTCTCCATCCAGGCTGTCGGAGTCGTGCTTGTGTCCGCAATGCTCATCATTCCGGCAAATGCGGCGCTCTATCTGACCAAACGCTTCGAAATGACCGTGGTCCTGTCGGGCCTTATCGGTGCGGCATCTGGCGTTATCGGTGCGGTCACGAGCTATATCTTCGAGGGTGTGGCGACGGGACCAGCGATGGTCTTGGCCGCTGTGTTTATCTTTGTGGTTTGCGTGCTGCTTGGCTCGCGTGGTGTCTTGCGCCAACGACGTCCGGAGTTCGCATGATTGATTTCCTGATTGACCCCTGGACTTGGGGCGATTGGATGTGGCGTGGCGTGCTAGCCGGTAGCCTGGTCTCCCTGATCTGCGCTCCATTGGGTGTTGTACTGTACCTTCGCCGCATGAGCATGGTTGTCGATGCACTCGCCCACGTCGCGCTTCCTGGCATCGTCATCGCCTTTCTCCTGTCTGGCAGCATCGACTGGTGGGCCATGTTACTGGGGGCGGCATTCGTTGGTATCGCCGCGAGCGTGAGTATCGAGGGGTTAACTCGCCTGAGACATGTTCGGTCGGATTCTGCGATTGGCATTGTTCTCACCGCGTTCTTCGCAATCGGAGTTATCCTTCTGACAACCTCCGTGCACAGCGCCCATATCGACACGGACTGCGTGCTGTTTGGGAACATCTTGGCCATCTCCGACCACACGTTGGTCACCCTATCTGTGGCCGTGCCTCTGGTTTTGGGGGCGCTGTTCGTTTTTTGGCGCTGGCTTGTTTTGAGCACTTTTGACGCCTCCATGGCCGCAACCCTGGGGCTTCCGGTGGTCGCAATCCACCACGCACTTATGGGCGGTGTTTCACTGGCTTCGGTCGCGAGTTTCGAAGCCGTTGGTGCTGTCCTGGTTATCGCGTTTTTCATCATCCCCGCCGCGACCGCGCACCTTCTGGCCGAATCGATGCGCCAGATGGTTCTCACGGCAGTTGGGGTGTCTTTGGCCAGCGTCTGGATCGGAATGTACGCGTCCATCGCGCTGAACTGCTCGACCGCAGGGGCGATCGTGGTTGTCTTGGGGTTGATTTACCTCGGCGCATTTTTGTTTTCACCAAAGTACGGGCGCGCATGGAAACGCGGCCGTGGGCAAGTGTTTACGCCCTCATCCGTGGCTCATTAGGAGGATAGATGCCTACCGTTACCGTCGAAAACTATCTGAAGGCGATCTACTCGCTTCAGTTGACCGAAGGGCGAGCCAAGAGCAAGGCCATCGCGGAGCGATTGGAAGTTAGTGTGCCATCGGTGACCAGCATGCTGCAGTCGCTGTCAGGGGAGGGCATGGTCGACTACCAACCCTATAAAGGGGAAATACCCGGCCGGATAAATGGGTCGCTGATTTCCATGGAGGACGGGTCCGGGACTGCCTATTCCATAGACAAACTGCAAGACCGGGGTACATTTTTTATCCTTCCCGGAGACAACTTGTACACCGG
>JAUIBR010000059.1 GCA_030427705.1 bacterium
AGGCTGATGAGTTCACGTACCAGCCCTACACCGGCGAAGGGCCGTTTCGAATCCTGGTCATCGGAGGAAGTGGCGGTGCGCGAAGCCTCAATCTGGGTGTGCCAGAGGCAGTCAAACGGCTCTCGGATGACATCCAAACGCAAGTGCATGTGACCCACCAAGCAGGGCGCGGTCGAACCGAAGAGGCACTGCCGCTCTATGATGGCTTCCAGGGACAATACGAAGTGGTGGAATTCATCGATGATATGGCGGCTGCGTACTCCGAGTGCCACTTGTTGATTTGCCGCGCTGGTATGAGCACGATCGCGGAAGTGACCGCGCTGGGCATCCCAGCGATGTATGTTCCGCTGCCGACCGGCGATGGACATCAGGTCGCCAATGCGATGGAAATCGTGGAAGCGGGCGGTGGGATGATGATCGAAGATCATGAAATCTCCCAAGAACGAGCCACCAAGTTGATTGAAGGGGTTATCCGCAATCCCACGTCATTGGCGAACTTGGCCACCGTTGCAAAGACATTGGGCCGCCCTGAGGCTGCCGACGAAGTTGCGAAGTCCTGTCTGCAGTGGATCTCAGAGTGACGCATTAAAGGTACTTCACGTGACACTTTAGGTTTATGCGGTGTCATGTAGGCGGAAGTATGCAAAACACGCGACTTTGCCGGTTTTCAAAGAATCGACATGAGGTTTGCGTTTTTATCTGAAGTGGTGCTTGAGAAAGGTGTCGCTAATGCGTTGTAAACACATTGGAAAGCCGGAAAATCAAGGTGGGTTGCAGCTCAGAGACAGAATAGTATTCTGGTCTCGCCTCATGAACAGGGCATCCTCGAATCATATAGAGTCCAACTCGGTGCTCCAGGAGGGCGTGTGACGCCAAAAGAACGACTTGGAGACCGTTGGAAGCCGGGTGAGTTATTGGCGCGACACTCGTCGCTCCGAATCGGTGGTCCAGCAAAAGTCTGGGCTGACGTTCACTCTGCCTCGGAATTGGACAGCGTAACCGCGTGGGCAGATGCCCAAGGACTCGCGGTCTACGTGGTCGGGCTCGGGAGCAATCTCGTATTTCCCGACGAAGGAATCGAGGGTGTGGTCATCCGCTTCGGCGGAGAGCTCGCCTCCTGGTCGGTGAAAGCCACCGGAGACGAAGCCGAAGTTCATGTGGGTGCTGGCGCCATCAACGCGCACCTAGTGCGTGGGCTGCTGAAGCAGGGCTGGGTAGGAATGGAATTCCTATCGTTGATTCCTGGGACCTTCGGCGGCGCGGTCGTGATGAACGCTGGAACGAAGGAGAAGGAACTCTCCGAGATTTTGATTACAGCCGACGTTTGGTCGGCAGGACCACGGACGGTCGTGACGCAGACAACAGAACAACTTGGCATGAGCTATCGCCACTCTGATTTGAGTGAAGGCGATATTGTTGTGTCTGGCGTCATTGCAGTAGAGCAGGGCGACGTCGAGGCCGCAGCCGCCAACATGCAGATGGACAAGGACCGTCGCAACAAGACCCAACCGTACCGTCTTGCGAGCGTTGGCAGCACGTTTGCCAATCCGGAAGGCGATTATGCCGGTCGCTTGATCGAGGCCGTCGGCCTTAAGGGCCATCAGATGGGTGGGGCACAGGTTAGTGAGTTGCATGCCAACTTCTTCATCAACAAAGAAGAGGCCACCGCCGCAGACTTCCTGGGCCTTATGGCACTAGCGCGCAAACGGGTGCGCGAAGAATTTGAAATAGACTTGCGGCCAGAGGTCCAGTTCGTCGGTTTCGACGGTTGGGCACGTTTGGCCGCACTAGAAGACGAGGTGAGCGATGCTTGAGCACGTCGACACCAGCCGGTTCAAGGGGCAAAAAGTTGGCGTGTTGCTCGGTGGTGACACCGGCGAGCGTGACGTGAGCCTCAATACCGGCCGCGCATTTGTGAAGGCACTCAGCGAGGCTGGCTACGATGTTGCCGAATACGATCTGCCAAACGACCTGGGACGACTCGCTGATGAAAAGCCAGCGGCCGTCCTGATTGGGTTGCACGGCGGAAGCGGTGAAAACGGTGAGATTCAGGGGTTCCTTCGCATGATGGGGATTCCGTACACCGGTAGCGGCGTCATGGCGTCAGCCATCGCGATGGACAAAGCGCGTACCAAGGCCCTGCTGAACGCGAAAGGCATCCCGACCCCACGCGGGGCGTTTGTTCCTGCGGCGGAGTTTGACGCCAATGCTGTCGACGAATACGCACGCACGGTGGCACTCCCAGCGGTTGTCAAAGTCAACGATGCCGGCAGCAGCGTTGGCGTCTATATCTGCCACACGCCTGAGCGTTTTGCTGAGGCGATCGCAGGTGTGGGCGAGCTTCTGACCGATGCACCGACCTCTGGTGTCCTGTTCGAGGAGGTTGTCGAGGGCCACGAGTTTTCGATTGGAATGTTCGACGACCAGTTTCTGGGCGCGATCCAAATCGAGCCGGCATCCGAGTTCTACGATTACGAGGCGAAATATCAGTCGAACACGACCGAGTACTTCTTCGTCGAAGATGAGGACCTACTGATCGCTTTGGAGAACATCGGACGCGCGACGTACCACGCACTTGGCTGTCGTGGCGTGGCTCGCGTCGATTTCATTGGATATCCCGGCGATCTAAAAGTACTCGAAGTAAACACGATACCTGGAATGACTGCGACGAGCCTGGTGCCAAAGATGGCCGCTCGTCACGGTATCGAATTCAATACCTTCACGGAGCTGATGCTGGCGAGCGCTCGGATCTAAACCGGCGCACCCTCAAGGACGAGGCATGGGAAACACCCGAAAAATTCAACCGAACCGGCGCAAATCCAACAAGCGTCGTGTGCCCGTTAAGCAGCGGGTCCAATCGGTCGGGACGGGAGCAAAATCGCTGGCATCCAAAGCCGGTCCCATCGTGGTCCTCGCCGTGATCGGCCTCGCTATCCCTTACTTTGCGCTTCAAGCTTACTACTTTGCTGTGGGCAGCGACTACTTCGCGATCGAGACGATCCGGGTCACTGGCAACAAACAAGCTGAGGCTCCAGATCTGCTGGAAATCGCAGGACTCGAGACCGGATTAAACGTCTTCGACGTCGACCCTGAACGTATGCAGATTCTGGTCGCGACACATCCTTGGGTTGTCAACGCGCAGGTTGAAGTGGAACTGCCACGTACGGTCATCATAAAGGTGGATGAACACGTGCCCTCCGCGATTTTGGTCGATGAGGAGCAGATGTGGCTCATCGACCAAAACGGCGTCGCCTTCAAGGCGTTGGAGTCGACTGACAACGCCGATGCGCTCTTTGGGGACCTGCCGTTCATGACGGGGCAGCAGCCAGAAGATCTGAAATTGGAAAACGGCAAAGCGCTGTACACGGACGCGCTCTTGGCGCTTGAAAGTTACGAAACCGCGGGCCTGCACAAGGTCGCTCCGTTGAGCGAGGTGCATATGGACCGCGTACTTGGGATTTCGTTTGTGACGCAGGGAGGCGTCGAGATTCGTCTCGGCCGGGGCGTCTATGATGAGCGGCTGCGTAGGCTCGCAGCTGTAATGAAGTCTTTGGAAGAAGACGGAATGCGGGCTGAGTACATCCTTGTGGACCACGAGGAGTATTTGGACCGGGTGTCGGTGGGCATGGCTCCTGTAAACAGCATGGATGCTGAGGGAGCTGATCGTTGGTGATTGTGGAGCAGCTGTTCGCTCCAACCATGGAAGGATGAAAATGGCGAGAAGAGACGAAATTGTAGTCGGGTTGGACATTGGAACGACGAAGATCGCGTGCATCATCGGTGAAGTCACCGATGATGGTATCGATATCATCGGCATCGGAAGCCACCCATCGACGGGCCTGCGCAAGGGCGTGGTCATCAACATTGATGCCACCATCAATTCCATCAAGAAGGCCGTCGAAGAGGCTGAGCTGATGGCGGGTTGCGAAGTGAACACGGTCTACGCCGGTATCGCTGGCGGGCATATCAAAGGCTTTAACTCGCACGGCATCGTCGCTGTGAAAGAGAAGGAAGTTCGCCCAGCCGACTTGGCGCGTGTCGTAGATGCTGCTCGTGCAGTGGCCATTCCAATGGACCGCGAAGTGATTCACGTCATTCCTCAGGAATACATCATCGATGACCAGGATGGGATTCGTGAACCCTTGGGGATGAGCGGTGTTCGCCTTGAAGCAAAGGTCCACATCGTCACGGGCTCCGTCACCAGCGCCCAGAACATCATCAAGTGCGCCAACGCCTGTGGTCTCAACGTCGCCGACATCGTGCTCGAGCAGCTCGCCAGCAGCGAAGCCGTGTTGTCGGAAGACGAGAAGGAGTTGGGCGTGGCCGTTGTGGATATCGGCGGTGGAACTACCGACATCGCTATCTTCAGCGGCGGCTCGCTTGTCCACACCGCAGTGCTTTCCGTCGGTGGCAACCACCTCACCAACGATATTGCCGTCGGCCTACGCACCCCAATGGCGGAAGCGGAACGAATCAAGCAGCGTTACGGATGCGCGATGACCAGCCGCGTGAGCCCTGAAGAGACCATCGAAGTCCCCTCAGTGGGCGGTCGACCTCCTCGTGTGCTTTCGCGACAAATCTTGAGCGAAATTATCGAACCACGCGTCGAAGAGATCTTCGCATTCGTGGGCCGAGAGCTCCGGAACTCAGGCTACGAAGATCTGATCGCAAGCGGCGTCGTGATCACTGGCGGCACCACGATCTTGGAGCATATGCCCGAATTGGCTGAGGAAGTTCTGGGTACGCCAGTGCGTCGCGGCCTTCCAAAAGGGGTCGGCGGATTGGTCGACGTCGTGCGAAATCCAAAGTTCGCAACGGGCGTTGGACTGGTGCTCTACGGGGCTGACAACGTCGAACAACAGAGCATCTTCCGTATTCGCGAAGAGCGCGTGTACCACAAGGTCGCAAACCGAATGCGACAGTGGTTTGCAGAGATCTTCTAAAGCGCGCCGGTAGCGCTTGAACGCCCAAATATCGGGTGATAATGTCCGACCATCATTCAAGGACGAATTAATAACGCCAGGGCGCGACATGCTTCAGTTTGACGACGACGATTTTCCAGAATCCGCACAGATAAAAGTCTTCGGTGTTGGTGGTGGCGGCGGTAATGCCGTGAACACCATGATCGCCGAGGGCATTTCAGGCGTGGAGTTCATTGCGGCCAACACGGATATGCAGGCGCTTGAGAACAACCTCGCCGGTGTGAAATTGCAGCTTGGCTCGAGTCTCACAAAGGGCCTCGGTGCTGGTGCAAACCCTGAGGTTGGGCGAAATTCCGCATTGGAAGACCAGGTACGCATTCAAGACGCACTTGGTGATGCGGACATGGTGTTTGTCACCGCAGGAATGGGCGGCGGAACCGGCACCGGTGCTGCTCCGGTTATCGCGAACATCGCTCGCGAAATGGGCGCACTCACCGTCGGTGTTGTCACCAAACCATTTCATTTTGAAGGGCGTCGCCGACGTCGCCAGGCTGAGGAAGGCATTCGCAATCTTAGCCAAGCTGTCGATACGCTCATCACAATTCCAAACCAGCGTTTGCTCGCCATTTCCGGCGACGACACAACGATTCTGGAAGCCTTTAAGCGCGCTGATGAAGTGTTGCTGCAGGCGGTCCAAGGTATCTCGGACCTGATCACGATCCGGGGTCTGGTCAACGTCGACTTCGCCGATGTTCGCACCATCATGGCGGGCAAAGGCCTTGCGTTGATGGGGACAGGTCGCGCGTCAGGTCCGACGCGAGCGCTTGATGCGGCTGAAATGGCCGTGTCATCGCCACTGCTTGAAGACGTTTCGATTGACGGTGCCACCGGCATCCTCATCAACGTCACCGGCGGCTACGACATGACGCTCAAAGAGATCAACGAAGCAGCAAGCCTCATTGAGGAAGCAGCTGACGAAGATGCACACATCATCTTCGGTAACGTCATCGACGAAGATATTCGGGACGAAATCAAAATCACGGTTATCGCGACCGGGTTTGAGACGGCAAACGCAGCCAAGGCAAAGCCAGCCATGGCAGCAGCAACCGTCGAGCCTGAGCGGGAAGAGGCGCCGCCTGCGCCTGTACGCGCTTCACGTCGCGAGCTGCGCAGCACCATCAACGGTATGCCTGCTGCAGAAGAGGCCGACGCCGAGACTGCAACCGATGAGATTCCTCGACGTCAGCCTGTGAAAGAGAATCCACAGGAAGAACGACGAGCGAGCTTCATTCGCTCACCAACCGGAAGTGTCCGTCACGCCGGTGGCGGCTTGTCGCCTACCGAAGAAGAGCAGATGGACGTCCCTACGTTCCTGCGCAATCCTAAGCGCTCAAAAGAGAGCTAACGATTGAACTCCGCGCTCGACGCGGTTTCGATCGTCCTCTACGAGCCGCAAAACGACATCAATATCGGAAACGTTGTCCGTGCATGCCGCAATTTTGGCATCACAGACCTGCGTTTGGTGCGCCCGCGGGTCGGGGACCACGCTGAGATTGAACGCATTGCGCCTCGCTCGGAGGAATTCATTGCGAAGAATCTGAAACGCTACGAGGACCTTGAGTCAGCGCTTGCGGATACCGTGTTCGTCGCTGGTGCCACAGCACGGCCTCGAAAAGGGAACTGGATTGTCTCGGAACCCCGCGAATTGGCTAAAGAGACTGTCAAACGGGCCGGGCAGGGTAAGGTTGCCTTGATGTTTGGGCGGGAGGACAGCGGGCTTCCTAATGAGGCGCTAGACCGTTGCCATCACCTCATCACGATTCCGACCAATCCAGACTATTCTTCGCTGAATCTGGGCCAGGCGGCCATGCTGGTTGCATGGGAGACGTTCAGAGCCGCTGAGGGCATCGATGCGCACGAGGACGACGCCACCGACTTGGTCGAGGTTGAACAGATCGAACGCATGCTCAGCTTTGCTGAGGACGCGCTAGAGACCGTTGAATTCTTCAAGTCCGATGGCAAAGAACACGTGATGCGTGCCGTGCGAAACGTCCTAATGCGGGCCGACCTGACGCCCCGCGAGCTCGCAATCTGGTTTGGGATCTGGAAGGAAATCCCTGCCTACGTCGAGCGCAACCGTTAGCGTCTGATCTGACAGGGTGTCATGACAGGTGTCAGTTCGTACCTATGGATTGGCCCAACTTACCTCATAAGTTGGCTCACCCTCGATTCTGCTCAAACTTTGATTGGTCGCCACACGCAGATAGTAGGTCAGTGTGCTGCTAACGGGCGAGACAAGCTCGATCTGGCCTGCAACCGTGGTTCCTGACCTCACGATCTGAGGTCCATTCCCATCGTCAGAATGCAAAGACACCTGCAATGCAGGAGCGCCAACACTTGGCTTGATGCTAACGGTCAACGCGCCGTCGACAAGTGTTGGAAGCTTGACCCAATCGGTTTCCCAGTTGGTCCCAGAAGGGCAGAGAAACTCGACGGCGGGGGAAGCAGTGAGGTCCTTAGCGTTGGCGGCATCAGGGTGCATTCCGGCTTCTGGACACACAAATGCGTCTTCGACGGAGTAGCCAAGTCGATAGTTGCCTGATTGGCCCAGCGCCGGCACCGCGTGGACGTAATAGCTCCCATCCATGCCGATTCGCGACAACGAAACGGGGCCGTTGGAGACGATGAAGTTCTCACCATCTGGCGTGAAGAGGTTCACTTCGAGGTCTGGGCTGCCTTCGAGGATTTGGATGTCCAATTGCTGTGCAGCTTCAAGGTCAGGTAGAACGAACCAGTCTGGGTCAAAGCCGCATGTTTGGGCGCTCACGTCCGAATTGGCCGATGTCGACAGAACCGTCGCGGTCGCAAACGTGTCATTCTCTTCAAACATGTCGTTGGCGCAAAAGTCGTTGGTGATCGTCAGCGAGTAGCTGGCTGTCTCGAATGACAAGCCCCGAACTTCAAGATAGACGACCCGGTCCCGTTCGGCCGCGAATCGTACTGTACTGACAGGGTCAGCTTGCTGACTTTGCGCGATAACCTGACGTTGGTCATCGTAAACGAAGATGTCGAGCTCGGGCTCCAGTGCGATCTGTTCAACACGGATTCGCACGATGTCCTCGGCTTGGACCGTGATGGCGAACCAATCTGAGCGGCCTGGGCAGATTTGCAGCCCTTCATAGAAGCACTTTGGTGGATTTGTTGTTCGACAGTCGTCCTGGGGTGCAAGGCGGAAGGCAGTCTCGAAGGTATGGTTTGCGGGCCCGCCGCCGGCCGGGGTTCCGAAGATGTCCTCATCGCACTGAGCGTCAATGCACGTTCCCGTGGGGATTTCGCAGACTTGGTCTTCGGTGCAGTCGTCATCGGTGGCGCAAGGCGGCTGAACACAGCTCGTGTTGCGGCAAAGCTCATCAGGCCTGCAGTCAGAGTCCAAATCGCAGGGAGGTTCTAAAACACAAGAGCTGCGGTCGCCTTCATCCAAGCAGAACTGACCGAACGGGCACTGCGTGTCCTCTTCGCATTGATCGCGACACGTGCCAAAATTGTCGCCAGTCTGGAAAAAGCAGGCTTGGCCTGGTGGGCACGACGACGCATCAGGGCGACATCCGCTTGTGCAGACGCCTTCTTCGCATACAAACAACTCAGGGCATGCATCGTCTGACTCACACGGTTTGGGAACGCATCGGTCGGTCTGAAGGTCACACGTCTCAGCCGTGGCACATCCGTCGATGCTGCATCGGAACGCTGGCCGGCAGAATCCAGTGACGCCGTCGCAGACAAGACTGTCAGGACAGGGGTTACCGTCAGCGCACCGAAGCGCCTCAGGTCGGCACTCGCCGCTGCTTTGGTCGCAAACCTCACCACTGTCACAGTCGTCACCTTCCCGGCAATCAAATGTTCGGACTTCACACTGACCGGATGAGGCGTTGCACGTTTCACCAAACGCACAGCCGGTATCCTGGCAGTCGATGGTCGGCCGACAACCTGTCAGTAACCCCACAATCAGGATTAGCGCTGCGAAACCAGCCGTTCTCATCCTTCGTCCACGTTCAAAAGGAAGACGCTCGCACCGAACGTGCCGCATTGTCGCTGGTCTCGCCAAAATTGCCAGTGCACGTACACATAGCCATTAGGGCTGACGATCTCGGGTGGTGGGTTTGGATGGCGACCAACCGAGCTGACGATTGAGATTGCCTCTGCGTCAAACCGGACTTCCCCGGAGGAGTCAACGATATTGATCGTCTCCACAACTCCTGTGTCTGCTTTGATGACTAGCTCGAGTTTTGTCGTGAGTCGGGGATCTTGTAGCGGGCTGCCTGCCGGTTCGGATGTATCGAGGAAGATCAAGAACCCGTCAGCCCAGCGTCGGTGGATGCGGCTATGAATCTTGGCAATATACGTCGCGTAAACGTTGCGATGTGCATTCACGCCGGTGTGATTTCCAGGTTTGATCTCCGTGATGAAGTTCTCCATCGCGGCCTTCAAGATCTTATTGTTTCGCTCATAGCCGCGCAGAATCTTGGGCGCATCGATACCTTCCTGTGCTTCCACACGGGCGCGTGCCTTTTGATCCCTCGCACCAAACACCTGGTTGTAGTCCGCAAGGTTAGGCTGCATCAGCGTCTTAGGGTCTACTTTGCGCTCGCGCACGATTGGGCTGTACGGGTTATGCGGTTCGTTTTCGTGATCGTGGTCATGGTGCTCGTGATCTTGAGCTTCCTGTTTCACCTTGGCCTCTTGCCGCTTCATCTCTGGTGTAGGCAGCTGTTCTTCACGCTTCTTTGCGGCTTCCTCAGTAGATTCATCGCGCCCCGGCGTCGCGTTGTCCGTGGTTTCCTTGGCCCGCGTTTCCTCTTCGACCTTGTTGAAGTTCTCGCTCAGATAGTTGGCGTCGGTCGGTTTTTCGGCATTGGTCTCCTGGACCACGGCCTTTCGGTTATCCGGCGTTAAGTCAGGCGGTTTAAGCTCCTTCTTCTTTTCCGGCTCAGGCTCAGGTTCAGGCGGTTTTTCAATCTCACGCAACTCTTCAATCCGCTTCGTGAGGGTTTCCCTCACCACAGGATCAAGATCGTCCTCAGAGATCGTCTCGACCGTGAATTCCTTGGCTTCGCGCTCTTTTTCTGTGGGCTCAGGTGGTTGCGCGAGGTCGATTCGGGGGAGGGCGATGATAAACACAACGAGGTGCAACAGTATCGAGATACCGATGCTCACTGCGGCTGGGCGCTTGCTCTGGTTGAATTTATCCGTTGTCATTCGTGCGACGTGGCGATACAAGCACCGTGTTTTACGGCGCAGTAGTACAAATTACCATGAGCCAAAGTCTGTTCCCATACCGTGCGTTTCTGGCACTAATCATCGGACTTGTCACGATGTCATTGACGGCGTGCACACCATCCATTGGTGATGAGTGCGAGTCCGATCAGGAATGCCCAACCGGTGCTTCGTGCGACGTGACCGTCCCGAATGGTTATTGTGTCGTGCAAGGTTGCGAGATCGACAGCTGCCCCGAGAGTAGCGTCTGCGTTCGCTTCGACCGCGAGACGTCGTTCTGCATGAAGTACTGCGCATCATCCGTTGAATGTCGAGATGGGCTGACTTGCCGCAAAGACATTGGGTCGGCGGGGTTCTGCTTCACGCCGCAAGAGCAACCCAGCAACAACTCGAACACGAACAACGCGAATAGTTCGAACAACGCAAACAACTCGAATAACTCGAATAACGCTAACAATTCGAACAATTCGAACAACAGCAATAACTCGAATAACTCGAATAACTCGAACAACATGTCGATGGACATGGGCATGTCCGACATGGATATGAGCGATATGTCGGCCGACATGGCCGATATGGGGTCGGACTAGCTTTCGTCGGCCTCTGGTAAGGGCGCGGTCGGAGGTAACGCCTCTTTGTTGACGTCTGTTTCCTCTTCAACAATCCACTCAGAATTTACATGAATGGTTGTCGGATCGACCTTCTTCTTCTTGGCGTCGTCCGGGTTTTCAACGTCGTCGAGCCAGTCCATATCGTCTTTGCCACCCATACTCTCTCCTAGAGTCAGATTCCTCTGAAGTATACCCAATCAAGGCTCAAACCCAAAGTTGACCCTGACAACGGCAACAAGTACACAGGCGTCGTCTCTCGTTAGGAGTTCTTCGATGAGCTTTCCAGATCCATTCTACCGCTGGCGTCCGCACCCCTGGCACGGACTCGAAGCTGGCCCAAATCCACCAGAGCTGGTCACCGCCTATATCGAAATCACACCGTTCGACACGGTGAAGTATGAAGTCGATAAGATGACCGGTTACCTGCGCGTCGACCGACCACAACGTACCTCGTCGATTCCACCCGCACTCTACGGGTTTGTGCCTCGCACGTACTGCGGCGAACGCGTCGGAGCACTCTCGCCCGAAGCCGAACGTGGTGACGCCGACCCGTTGGATATCTGTGTGCTCAGCGAACGACCTATCGATCGCGCCGAGATTTTGCTGACGGCTCGCGTTATTGGCGGCATCCAGATGGTTGATAACGGTGAGGCCGACGACAAGATCATCGCTGTTCTAGAGAATGACCATATCTACAGCGACGCCGCGGACATCAAAGATGTACCGAAGATTCTGGTCGAACGCCTCGAGCACTATTTTTCGACGTACAAGCGCCGGCCCGGAAACAACGGCACACCGGTATCGATCACGTCGATTTATGGGCGCGAACAGGCCCACAAGGTGATCGCCGCCTCGATCGCCGATTATCGCGACGCATACGGAGACTAAGGTGGCAGACCTCGACTTGAGATTTGACGAGTACACCGAAAAGTACTCGGACAAGATGTTGGGCGAGGTGCGCGAGTACGCAGCGAATCACACGCTTCCGCCCAAGGTTGTGGTTGAGGTTGGCTCGAATCGCGGAAAGTTCCTGTGGCAGTTGGCGCTGCGTCAGGACGATAAGTTTCACATCGGCATGGAGATCAAGCGAAAGCTCGTTCGAACTGCTCAGAGACGCCTGGAACGAGAGGGCGTGGAGAACGCTCAATTCCTTTGCGCCGATGCAAACCTCGCCATCCCCATCCTCATCGATGACGGGCAACTGACAGACTTTTTCCTGCTCTATCCCGACCCATGGTGGAAAAAGAAACACGCGAAACGTCGGGTCATCCAACCGAAGTTCTTGGATCTCCTTGCCCAAAAGATGCCGAAGGGCGGCAATATCTGGATTCGAACCGATGTAGGGCCACTCGCCGATGAAATGCGCGATACTTTGGTCGAGCACCCCGAATTCGAACCTCTGCCGTTCGACGAATTCCCACGCGATCCATGGCCATGGACAACGCGTGAGTATCACTGCTTCGAAGCGGGACTCCCCTCACATCTAGTGTATTTCAGGCGAAAGTAGTTGAGTCACTGCGTGACGGCTGTTGAGTCACTGCGTGACGGCTCTTGAGTCACTGCGTGACGGCTCTTGAGTCACTGCGTGACGGCTGTTGAGTCACTGCGTGACGGCTGTTGAGTCACTGCGTGACGGCTGTTGAGTCACTGCGTGACGGCTGTTGAGTCGCTGCGCGACAGCAGCCGCGAGGCAAAGCCGAGCTTGTTCGCCGCGAGGCAAAGCCGAGCTTGTTCGCCGCGAGGCAAAGCCGAGCTTGTTCGCCGCGAGGCAAAGCCGAGCTCAAACGTTGATGACGAGTCCGTCGCGCCCCATCACAGCCCCTTGGAAGAGGCCCTTGGCCAACTCACCAACAGAATCCAGATAGTCATCGGTGCTGGACGGGTCATGGTGGATGAGAACTAAGTGCTCCACGCCGGCTTTGTGTGCCAAACCGGTCGCGATCTCGACCGTAGAGTGGCCATATCCCTGCGTTGGAACAGGCATCGAGACGTACTTTTCTTCCGTGTACATCGCGTCGTGCAGCAGCACATTGGCGCCGGATGCAAACTGGATGAGTCGGCGATCGCCGTGCACATAGCCTTCCGTGTCATTTGCGTAGACTACCGATTTGTCGCCAGCCACAACTTTGTACAAGTTCACGCCCGACTTCGGATGGTTGTAGCCGCGCATACAATGCACAGACACCTCGACATCTTCCGGATTCGGAACTTTGTCGCGATCGTCTGGATGGGCAGGGCGCAATTGAATCGGCCGCTTCTGACCTTTGAGGAAGTACACGACGTCGGCTTCACCAACATCGTGGAACTCCTTCTTCGCAAGCATTTCGAACATCGGCACAGGATGGAACGGCGGCCGCAACATCGCGTCAATGGTGTCGTGAATCGAACCAAAACGTGAGTTGCGAGGACCCCAAATCTCCATCGTCGCGTCTGGACGATACATGGGCGAGAAGTAGGGAAGACCGTTAACGTGGTCGAAGTGGACGTGTGAGATGAAGAGGAAAACATGCGGGTCAGCTTGTGACGCAATGTCATTCGCGTAGCCAATGATGCCGCTGCCAGAATCGATAACGATCTGACGTCCTGCGGCCTCCACCACTACACATGACGTGGCACCGCCGTAGCGCGTGTATTCTTCTCCGGCGACCGGAATACTACCGCGGCAGCCATAGATTTTTACTCGCATGTCCGTCGACATATCCGTCCAGTTGCTAGGAATAGCTTACGATACGTGCAAAGATCCGTGTTCACGCTGAATATTTCAAGCGGGAATTTCTGCACAAACCTCATGAACCTACTAATTGATAACCCTGCGCTGACCCAGTCACAATTTTTTGGCGTGGGTGTGCTTCTGATTGTCGTGGGTACGATCGCCGGTGCCATTCAACGGAAAGTCCCCGTTCCACAGGCGATCGCGCTGGTCACGTTGGTCCTGGCTTCGGCGGCGGTTGGTGGTCGTTTGTGGGCCAAGTTCGTTGGAGGTTCGGACGTCGAACTCTTTGAAATCGTCTCGCCTGGATATGCGTCAGCCGGCGCGATTATTGGCGGCATCGTTGTGATGTTGCCGCTCCTGAAGGCTCAGAAGTTCTGGTCCTACGCCGACGTTATCGCGCCAGCGCTCGTCTTAGGCCTGGCCGCCACCCGCCTTGGATGCCTCTTCAACGGGTGCGACTACGGAATTCTTGCGACGCGCGGGATGACCTACGGCCCGTCAATGATGGCGTACGAGGCCCATCTAGCTGCCGGTATCATCAAACACGGAGCCGCCCACTCCGCCAACGTCTTTCCCTTGCCGGTGATGATGGCGGGATCGGCGTTGTTCGCATCTGGCGTGGGGTTCTTTAGCAATGATGCACCGCCTGGCGCGGCCGCGGCGAGGGTGTTGGTGGTATATCTTTTCGGTCGTGGTTTCTTAGAGTTGTTTCGATCCGTTGACGCCACGCACGAGATGTCACTCGCCAATCCCAATATCTGGCTAGCGCTGTGCGGTGCATTCGTTGGAATTGCCATCCTACGTGATCGGCAGTCACCTCGGATCGAAGATTTGGAGCTGGAATGAACACCCTCTTTCCGATGGAAGAAGAGTTTGCGGAAGATCGTATCGTCCATGACCGCTTGTTCCTTGGCTCTGCGGGTTGGTCCTATGATGACTGGGACGGGGTGTTCTACCCCGACAACACCGCTTCGAAGGATCGGCTGAAGTACTATTCTCGCCAGTTTCGCTCCGTTGAAATCGATTCTTCGTTCTACGGCACACCGTCGATTACAACCGTGCAGAAGTGGTACCAGCAGACACCCGACGACTTCATCTTTGCTCCCAAGTTTCCGCGTGTGATCACACATGACAAGCGCCTGGTTAACTGCGCTGATGAGACCTACCGGTTCGTGGAAACCATGACCGAGCTTGGCGAGAAGCTCGGACCCATGTTGATTCAGTTTCCGCCATCGTTCACCGCGTCTGCGTTTGGTGATCTCGAGCTGTACCTGCAAGGGCTTCCCGACGGGTTGATGTACGCGGTCGAGATTCGGCACCGCTCTTGGCTGACTGACGAGTTTGCCGATCTATTGAAAGAATGGGGTGTCACTTTGGTGATGTCTTGTAGTGGCACGCTTGAGCGTTTTTGGCGCACGACATCGAGAGTCGCGTACATCCGCTGGCTCGGGGACTATGACTCCGTGGACGTGTTTGACCACACACAGATTGACCGACAGGACGAAATCAGCTGGTGGATTCCCCGAATTCGACACTTCTTCGCGCAGGGCGGGGTGGTCTTTGGCTATGTGAACAACCACTACGCCGGTTACTCGATTGAGACAATTCATGACATAAACCGGCAGCTTAAAGACTTTGAGGATGAGGGGTAGACATAGGGTAGGCCTCTAGCTATGGTCCACGCGATTTCGGCCCCTTTTTCGAGATCGCGCCATGACATTCACCCCCAATTTTGAAGCACTTCGGGACGCCGCTCTAGGCGTCGATGACCCCAAGATTCTAGACGGGCGTGCCGTAGCGAAAGCGCTACGAAACGAGGTCAAGATCGGCGTCGACCTGTTGCGGGAAGAACGTGGCATCGTGCCGAAACTCGTGGTCGTTGTCGTCGGAGAAGACCCGGCATCTGCGGTTTATGTTCGGCACAAGGTGCAGGCCTCTGCCGTGGTCGGCATCGACAGCGAGCGCCGCGTGTTGCCAGCAAATACGTCTACCGCCGTGCTGCACGCCACCCTGCAGGAACTCAACGAAGATGACTCGGTCAACGGGGTCCTTCTGCAGTTACCAATCCCTGAACACCTCGACGAGGTGAAGGCGATGGAGCTGATTTCGCCGTCGAAAGACGTCGACGGATTCCATCATGTAAATCTCGGCCGACTGATGAGCTGGGCCGGCGTGATTGAGCCATGCACGCCGCGAGGTGTCATGACGATGTTGCGCGCACGAAATGTCGAGTTGCGCGGGAAACATGCGGTCGTCATCGGTCGTAGTGTGATCGTGGGCCGACCCATGGCGCAGATGCTAGTTCGCGCGGATGCCACCGTAACTATGTGCCATCGGTACACGCAGGACTTGCCCGGATTTGTTGGTCAAGCTGACATCGTGGTCGTGGCGACGGGCGTGCCGGAGCTCGTGAAAGGCGCTTGGATCAAAGAGGGCGCCGTGGTCATTGATGTTGGCATCAGCCGGCGCGATGGGCGTCTGATCGGTGATGTCGAATTCGAGGCCGCCAAACAGCGCGCGTCGAGTATCACCCCGGTGCCAGGCGGTGTTGGGCCGATGACGGTCGCAACACTCATGGAAAACACCCTTCGTGCCACGTTGTTAAAGCACGATCTGAAGATCGAAGACGGACAACTTTTGGAGGCATAATGTCCGAAGAACTCGCCAGTGTTCCACTTGAAGCTCGCCATATCGAACATGGTGGAAAGATGGTCCCGTTTGCGGGATTCAACATGCCGATCCAATACACCGGCATCAAACAAGAACACCTAGCCGTTCGCAATCAGGTGGGGTTGTTCGACGTCAGCCATATGGGCGAAGTCGAATTCAAGGGTCCGGACGCATTGGTGGCGGTCGACAAACTGGTCACCAATAACGTGCATAACCTCGTTGATGGGCAGGCCATGTACACGGCGATGTGCAACGAAGAGGGCGGTATCATCGACGACCTGGTGGTCTATCGCCTTGCCGCAGACCACGTGTTGATCTGTGTGAACGCAGCAAATCGCGCCAAGGACTTTAGGCACTTATCGATGAACGCGATCGGCGACGTAGAGGTCAGCGACAACTCGGATTCCTACGCGCAGTTGGCGCTTCAGGGGCCAAACGCGCAGGCACTATTATCGGGGCTAACGGCCACCGATCTGGGTGGCATCAAATACTATCACGCAGAATTCGGCGCAGTTGCTGGTGTCGAGAATGTCCTGATCTCCCGAACGGGCTACACCGGAGAGGACGGCTTCGAACTCTACATTCCAGTGGACGGGGCTGTGACCATCTTTGATGCGATCGTCGCTGCTGGAGAGCCTCACGGGCTTGCCCTGTGCGGATTGGGTTGCCGCGACACTCTGCGACTTGAAGCGAAGTACCTGCTCTATGGCAACGATATCGATGAAACCACGAATCCGGTTGAGGCCGGATTGAACTGGGTGGTGAAGCTTGACCGGGATACCAATTTCGTTGGGCGAAAGTCGATCGAGATTGCGAAGGCTGCCGGACCAAGCCGCCGATTGCGAGGGGTTGTCCTTCAGGGACGCGGAGTTATCCGCAACGGGTACGAGATATACGCGCACGGTGAGGACACCAAAATCGGCCATATAACCAGCGGCTCGTACGCTCCCGCCCTTGAACAGAGCATCGGGCTGGGTTACATCGACATAAATCACGTCAATGATGACGTGGTCGATGTTGATATCCGCGGCCGTCGAATCCCGGCAGACGTGACCAAAAAGGCATTCTACAAGCGATCATGAGGAAGGAATGGAAATCCCATCAGACTTGAAGTTTACGAAAGACCACGAATGGGTCCGGATCGAAGGCGGTGGCGTTGTCGCGGTGGGAATCACCCACTTTGCGCAGGATGCCCTGGGTGACATCGTCTATGTTGAAGTGCCTGACGTCGGTGACCCCGTCGAAACCGGCGGCGAGTTCGGCGTTGTCGAGAGTGTCAAAGCCGTAAGCGACGTCTACGCTCCGGTCGCTGGTGAGGTGGTCGAGGTTAATCTCGCCCTCGAAGATGCCCCAGAATTGGTGAACGAGAGCCCCTACGAAGACGGTTGGATTCTGAAGATCAAGATGTCGGATGAAGGAGAACTCGATAACCTCATGGACGCCGAGGACTACCGGGAACTGCTCGATTCAGAGTAGGCCTAAACTGCGGTCCATCGCTCTAAACGCGCCCCGATCACTCGTGGCGCGTTTTTTAGTTCTTGCAGGTCCTTGCTGCCCGTCAAAACGCAGGCCGTCCGCAGTGCGTTGACCAGCCGTTGTCCAGTCTGCAGCGCGGCATCTTCGCCTCCTCCAAAGGCCGCTTTTAACCAGGGGAGTGCCATTCCGGCGAGCTCCGCACCCAACGCGATCGCCTTCGCCGCGTCCAATCCGCTTCTCAGACCGCCCGAGGCGATCGTTCGCATGCCTGCGCGTTGCGCGTAGACGACGGATGCAGCGGTGGGAACGCCCCATTCCCAGAACAACGTTCCGAGATCGCGCTCTTCTTCGGGCGTTCGCAGTGCTTCGACCCCAATCCAAGTGGTTCCGCCGGCGCCGGAAGTGTCCACCCATTCGATTCCATGCTTCGCAAGCCGTTGGAGCGTTCGTGGGGATAGCCCACATCCGGTTTCCTTCGCGATCACAGGTACACTGAGTTCGTCGACCAGACGGCTGATCCCATCCAAGCACCCTCGAAAATCGCGGTCGCCTTCGGGTTGCATCAGTTCCTGTCCTGGATTGAGATGCACACACAATGCATCCGCACCAATGCCGCCGACGAGATCTTCCGCTTGTGCTGTCGTCATCGCTGCGGCCTGAACCGCACCAATATTGCCCAACAGCAAGATATCGGGCGCGATATCACGCACTTTGTATGTGTCAGCCAGCGCCGGGTCCTTGAGGATGGCGCGTTGGCTCCCAACACCAAACGCGATGTTCATCTCCTGCGCCACCGAAGCGAGAGTGCGATTGATCTCTCTCGCTTGCTCGGCGCCGCCGGTCATCCCCGTGATCAAAAGCGGAGCGCTTAGCGTCTTTTGGAAGACTTTCACGGTGAGATCGACCTCGGACACGCTCAATTCTGGCAGCGAGTCGTGTAGCAACTCAACGTCCTCTAGCAACGTGGTTTTCGTCCGATACTCGACCTCGTCCTCGGCACACAGCCGAAGATGGTCGAGTTTTCGCTGCTCAATCTGGGGGTCGTCGAAGTTTCGATCGTTCACCTTGCCTCCTATCGCCCACTTCTGATGCGGGATCTTCAAGGTCGGTGCGGAGTATTACAAGTGCACCACGCGACAGCAACCTACATTGACGCCAGTCCAAAACGCGACCTATACTCGCCGGAAATTGACTCCCCGCGCCAGTTTGCGCCCATGAAACCAATGTTATTCGGCAAATACTGCCTCCTCGAACGCATCAGCGTAGGCGGGATGGCCGAAGTGTTTAGAGCAAAGCCGTTTGATGCTCCGGATTTCCAAGGATATCTGGCGCTGAAGCGTATTTTGCCGCATCTGGCTGAGGACGACGAATTCATCATGATGTTCGTCGACGAAGCGAAGCTGACCGTTCAGCTCCAACATCCGAACATCGTTCGCATTTACGAACTCGGCCAATTCCAATCGTCGTATTACATCCTGATGGAGTACATCGCGGGTCGGGATTTGCTGACGCTTCAAAAGCGTGTTCGCAAACGCCGTGAGACAATTGGTGTCGAACTGTCGGTCTTCATCGCGCGCGAAGTTGCCCGTGGACTGCATTACGCCCACACCAAAGCAGACCAAAATGGGCAGCCACTGAACATCATTCACCGCGATATCTCGCCGCAAAACGTGCTCATCGATTATCGAGGGCAGGTGAAGGTTATCGACTTCGGCATCGCCAAAGCTGCGGTTCAGAGCACGCGTACTCAGGTCGGCGTGCTGAAGGGTAAGATGGGCTACATGAGCCCCGAACAGGTCAAAGGTCTTACGCTTGACCCCCGAAGCGACGTGTTCGCAATCGGAACGGTCATGTGGGAGATGCTAACCAACCGCCGACTCTTCAACGGGGCGAACGAGTTCGAGACCATGCAAATGGTCAAAGAGGCAAGGGTGGTGCGGCCGAGCGAGAAGAACCCCGACATTCCACCAGAGGTCGACGAACTCGTCATGCGCGCGCTGACCGAAGAACGCGACGAGCGCTACGCATCAGCGGCTGCGATGGCAGACGCGCTCGACGGGTGGATTCTGTCACGCGGTATCAACGAAGAGACGCTGTCCACGTGGATGCGCGAGGTGTTTGCCGAAGAACTTTCTGAGGAGATCGGTAAACAGGACGAGTTTGCGAAGATCAAAACCGCCGACGATGTCCGTAAGATCTTGTTCGCAAAAGATGAAAATGCTGGCGATAGCCAGGAGCAGCAGCCCGAAGAACAATACGAAAAGACGGAGATCTGGGACGCAGAGATTCTCCCAGATGAGCACGCAGACCTCTCGGAGTTCGCAGCCCAGCACACCGTGGTTCAAGCAGGTGGCTTCGACCCCTCTCAACTAGATACGAGCGAACAAAGTCCGCCGCAGCTGCCTAACCGGCCTGCAAATGTCGTCACACCGATTCCGCTACCGAATCAGCAACCGGACCAAACTGACACGGTGGAGCGCGCACCGCTAATGGCTCCGCCGCCGGTTCCACAGAAGGCGGACGCGAGTTTTTCGGCGGAGAGCACGAATCCCCATATGCGCGCGAAGCCGAAATCTGGGGGTGGTGGAGCGCGTCTCGTCCTTACCGGCATCGCATTCGTTCTGTTCATGGCGATCTGCGTTTTGGCGACATATGTGGTCGGCACCAAACTCATGGTGCCACCGACGGGTGGCGTTTTGGTCACGGTCGAGAACACAGATACCGCCACCATAAAGGTCGATGGGAAGCCCGTGATTGGCATCCCGGCAAGAGCCGATGAACTCTCGGTAGGCGACCACCTACTTGAGGTGACCGCCGATGGCTTCAAGCCGCATCAAGCGAAAGTAACAGTTGCGGCCGAGAAGGTCCTGCCAATCAACGTTAAGCTCAAGCCCACAAAGGTTGAGGTCAAAGTACCGGTCAAGCTACCCGAACTCCCTGGAATGCGGGTCTACCTGAACGGCGAGCCTCGCCTACCCGAAGAAGTCGAACCGCATGTGGTGTTGCCCAAGGGAACACACCTATTCGAGGTTACCGCCACCGATATGCAGCCCTGGCGAGAGTTCTTGGAGATCCAAGATGAAAACTCGATGCCTCAGGTAAATGTGACGATGAAGCCGATTAAGTACTCGGTGGAAGTAACCGCCGAGGAACGATCTGTACTTCGTCACAACGGTGAGCGGCTAGGAACTGTGCCCGTCACAGTCGATCTCGATCCGTTCGAGGTGCATAAGCTGGAGATCAGTATCCGTGCACAAGGGGTGTCGCGTTGGTCTGGGTATTTTGCGCTTCCTGAGATTGCGACGGACAAACTCGCGCTCTCTTATGACCTTTCGCGTAAGGGACATCGGTCGACCGACTTTGGCTTCGTCACGATCGATACCGGTTCTGATTGGTATTCAGTCTGGATTGATAATGTCGATACGGGCCTAACCACGCCGATCCAGCCAGGCAAACCCCTGCCAATCAGCATTGGCGAGCATACGATCTCGTTGCGCCGCGGCTTCAAGCGTCACGACAAGAAGATCGACGTTCGAAAGCGCGAGACCTTCGTTATCCGCGAAAACCTGAAATTTGAGTGGGACTCGGCGAACTAGCTTTTGAGCTCGGCTTTGCCTCGCGGCTTTTGAGCGACCTTCGGTCGCGGCGACCAAGCTCGGCTTCGCCTCGCGGCGACCAAGCTCGGCTTCGCCTCGCGGCGACCAAGCTCGGCTTCGCCTCGCGGCTTGTGAGCGACCTTCGGTCGCGGCCGTCGCGCAGCGACTCAACTAGATATCGTCCGCTTCGATTCCGTGTTTGGTCATCAACTTGCGGAAGTACTTCCGATCGATGTCCGCTTCGCGTGATGCCTGGCTGATATTACCGTTATGGCGTCGCAACAGCTCTAGGATGTAGTCACGCTCAAAACTGGAGATCCATTCTTCTTTGGCATCCTTGAAGGGCAGCTCCGACAACTCGTTCTTGTCTGGAACTTCGAGACCCTCGTTCGGAGGCGGATCCGAGGGATTCCCATGGAGGGCAGGGCGATGGCCGGAGCTTACGTTGCCTGTGATGTAATCAGGAAGGTCTTCCAATTGCAGGATATCGCTCTCCGCAAAAGAACAGGCACGTTCGATTACGTTGACCAGCTCACGCACGTTTCCTGGCCACTCGTACCGCTGCAACGCCGATAGTGCGTCTGCTGAGGCCTGTTTAACCCGCGGTGACCCATCGGCGGTTTGGTTGAAGTCCAGGCGATTCAAGAAGTGCGTCACCAAAAGAGGGATGTCTTCGGATCGCTCCCGCAATGCTGGGAGGTTCAGTCGCACGACGCTCAAACGATAGAACAAGTCTTCGCGGAATCGACCAGCGCGCACTTCGGATTCCAAGTCACGGTTGGTTGCCGCTACCACACGAACATTTACCGGGATGCTTTTGTTCGAGCCAACTCGGCGTACTTCGCGTTGCTCAAGCACGCGAAGAAGCTTGGGTTGCAGATCGATCGACAATTCCCCGAGCTCATCGAGGAAGATCGTGCCGCCCTGCGCCATCTCGAAAAGGCCCTTACGGGTCATCAGGGCGCCAGTGAAGCTGCCTTTCTCGTGACCGAAGAGCTCTGACTCGATGAGTGATTCAGGGACCGCGCCGCAGTCGAACACGATCATCTCTTTGTCGGCTCGCTTGCTCATCTTGTGAATCGTGCGAGCGACAACTTCCTTACCAGTGCCGGTCTCGCCTTCGATGACGACCGTGGCCGAAGTTGGGGCGATCTTTTCCAAAATGCCGAAAATCTCGCGCATCTTGAGACTTCGACCGACAATGTCACCGAATGTCTCGGATGCCGAAGGCACCACGGGCACTTGTTCGTCGACGGATGAAAACTGAATCTGCGTATTGCCAACGGTGAGCGTCAAACCTGGCGCGAGGAACGCATCGCGGATCCGAACCCCGTTGATGAAAGTGCCGTTGGTACTACCCAGGTCGATCACCACATAGTCGTCATCTTCCTGCACAATTCGGCAGTGGTGGCGACTAACTGTTTCGTCTGCGAGAATAATGTCGTTGTCTTCGAGTGTTCCGATATTAATGACGTTTTGATCGAAGACATACTCGGACTGGTCATCCTGTCCGGGGCTAACAACAATACGTGCTTTACGCAGATGGAGCGTGCGAGGCTGCCCATCAACGTAAGCGATCTTGGTAGGTTGAGACTTTCCGTACAGCGGCATGCGCGTCAACGCCTTATCAAGCAGAAAATTGGATACTCAGGTCAGTCTTTGCTTAAACATCCGAAAATCTCCGGTGTGACATTGACGTCGACCCCGAGGATCCAAAGAATGGTAGTCGGTTCTAAAGGATTCACCGAGCGGTGGCTATGATAGAAGTGGGCCAAAACTTTGGCAAGTATAGGCTGATTGACCGTATGGCGGTCGGTGGCATGGCGGAAATCTTCAAAGCCGTCGCGCCCGGCGCCGATGGTTACGAGCGTACTGTGGCCATTAAGCGGCTCCATCGCTCGATTTGTGATGATCCGGAGCTTACCGGGATGTTGGTGGACGAAGCGCGCATTAGCGTCATGCTCGACCATCCCAATATTGCTCGGGTTTTTGATCTCGGCAGCATCGACGGGCAATTCTTCATCGTGATGGAGTTCATCGACGGTGTGGATTGCCACGACGTGCTTGAAGAAATGCGCAATCGCCGAGAATTCGTGCCGGTCCCTGCAGCACTTCACATCATCTCCGAGACACTGGGTGCGCTTCACTACGCGCATCGAAAGGTTGGGCCAGACGGTCAGCCCCTCAATATCGTCCATCGTGATGTATCGCCCCAAAACGTGATGGTCGGCTTCGATGGTGGTATCCGCATCGTAGATTTCGGGATCGCCAAAGCCAAAACACGCGCACAGACCACGCAAGCTGGCGTCATCAAGGGTAAATTCTATTATATGTCGCCCGAGCAGGCGGTGGGCGGGCATATCGACCACCGCGCTGATATCTATTCGGCCGGCATGGTGCTCTACGAAATGATCACGGCGGTATCTCCGTACGAAAGTGTCGGTGATGCTGAGCTGCTTCGCGCCGTGCGCGCTGCGAGCTTCCCGCCCCCGAGTTACTACAGACAAGACTTGGATCCGGAGCTTGAGCGCATCGTCATGACAGCGCTTCAGCGTGATCCAAACCGACGCTTCCAAAGCGCCCAAGATTTCCGATACGCGATCGATGACTACTCGCGTCGCGTGTATCCACCGGTCAATCACCGCGAGCAGATTGCCCACTTCATCAGCAATCTGTTCGGACGACCGATCTCGGACAACATGGTCCCGATGGACCGTCAGAACTTTGCAACCGGCGAAGACTCGATGATCTTCGCCCAGCCAGACCTTGCGGTGCTGCAGCAGTTCCGAAGCGATCGCGATGCGGCACAGTCCCAGGGTGACAACGAGCGAACCGAAGTCTTCGATCCTTCACGCGTTCGAGACCGACTTGCGGAGTACGACCAAATCAAACAACAGGAAGACGTCGCCACGATGGCGGACATTCCTAAGTATCGAACCGAACCGCCACCTCCGGCGGTCTCGGCGGTCCCCAGTGCAAGTCACGCCGAAGATCCAAGCTTGCTCGAAGTGTTCTCAAAGCCGCCAGGCGTGTTCCTGGTCATCGGTTTCGTGCTCTTCGTGCTCATTTCAGGATCCTTCATCGCGTACAAGATTGCGACGAAACCGGATGCTCCGGCTAAACCGACCGCTGTGGCAGGTGCCGAGAAGGTTGAGCCCAAAAAGGTCGAGGGTGACGCACCACCTGCAAACGCGGGCAAAGAGATTCATCTGGCGATGAATTCAACGCCACCAAACGCCGAAGTCCTCATCAACGAGAAGGTCGTCGGGTCCACACCCTTGTCCTCGAAGGTCAAAGTCGGCGAGACCTACACGATCAAGTTTGTGCGTAGCGGCTACCAGACCGAAGTCATCGAACACACCGTCAAGGATTCGCCAGAACCGCTGGAAGTCGAGATGAAAGAGGCTCGTCTCACCCTGAAGGTGTCGAGTTTCCCAGCAGGCGCATCCGTCACCATCGGCGACAACACGATCGGAAAATCTCCCCTGAGTTTCACCGATCTGGAAGTCGGACAAGAGTACGAGGTGATCGCAAAACTCGGCTCAAAGACCCAAAAGAAGAAGGTCACGTTCTCGGCAAAAGACGACCCCGTGAAGGACCTTCTGTTCGAATTTGAAAAGGCGCCCGAGATCACGCAAGAAATCATCGTGGCCGCCCAGGAACCCGGGGAACAGGCTGCACCTGCACCCCGAAAGGTCGTCCGTCGGTCCGCACCGAAGAAGACCACGAAGAAATCCACCTCTTCATCGTCTTCGTCGTCATCGTCCAGCGATGACGGCTTGAGCGTCTGGGGTGGCTCCAAGAAGAAGTCTGAGCCGAAGAAGACCGAGAAGAAAGAAGAAGAAGGTACGGGGCTCAGCGTTTGGGGCTCGAACAAAAAGAAGAAGAAGAAAGAGAAAAAGAAAGAAGAGAAGAAGGAAGAGGGCATCAGCGTCTGGTAGTCTGAACCTCAATCAAATCTTTCGCGTCAAATAGGCATGAACCAAGTGACAAGACCTCAAGTAATCATTCGTCATTGCGATGCCTACGACCCCAAACGGATCGAGACCATTATCCGTGAGGGACTCGAAGAACTCGATCTTCGCCCATACGGTCGGACATTGGTCAAACCCAATGTCGTCGCCAGCGGCAAGCACTTTCCACACGCATACACACGCCCCGAATTCATGGAAGGCGTCGTCAACGCGTTGAACTCACGCGCTGAGAACCTCGAAGAGCTCGCGATCGGAGAACGATGCGGCATCACCGTCCCCACACGGTTCTCGTTCAAAAACGCGGACTACTATCCAATGGCCAAGCGCGTTGGAGCGAAGCTGTACCATTTTGAGGAAGAGACTCAGGTCGAGATTCCGCTCTACCACGAAGAGAGATTGCGGGATTCGTTCTTCACGCCAGAGCCCATCGCGAAGGCAGATTTCTTCGTGAACTGCCCAAAGTTTAAGGCGCACCCTTGGACCACTGTGACGTTTAGCTTGAAGTCGTACATCGGCATTCAGGACGACCGACACCGACTGATTGACCACGACCACAAACTCGACGAAAAGGTTGCTGACCTTCAGTACATCATCCAACCACAGTTCATCGCGATCGACGCCATCACGGCAGGGGAAGGGCGGATGCTTACGCCTATCCCCTTTGAGATGAACCTCATCATCATGGGTACCAATCAGGTCGCCTTCGACTCAGTCTGCTGCCATATCATCGGCTTGGACCCGCTGAGCGTGCCCCATATTCGTATGTCGCATGAACGCGGCTTCGGACCTGTCGGACTCGACGCCATCGACATTAGCGGTGATGTGACTCTTGAAGAAGCTCAAGAGCGCTCCAAAGACTTCCGCGTGGGGCTAATCCGCGTCGAAGAGTACTTTGAAGGCACCAACATCAAGGCTTACGCCGGGCCGCCACCAAGCGATTCTATCGACTACTGCTGGGGCGGCTGTCCTGGGGCCATGGAAGAGGCGATCGAAATCATGCGCCTCTACGATACGAAGACTGACGAGAAGATGCCCAAGACGCACATCGTCTTCGGGAACTACGAAGGTGAGATCGACGCCAAACCCGGAGAGAAAGTCGTCTTCATCGGTGACTGCACAAAGTACAAAGGGGATATCAACGGTAACCAGGTGGAGATCAAAAGCCTGTACGTTGACCGCTCCAAAAAATCGCCGCACTCCGCGCAATCAGACGATATCTTCGTCAAGATGATCGCGATGGAGAAGAACTGGATGGGAATGAAGAAACAAGACGTGCTGCGTATCGCTGGCTGCCCGGTCAGCGTCGCTGAGCAGGTCTTGTTGCTCATTAAATTGGGGAAACTGAAGAACCCCTACTTCGATCCTGGCGACGCGATTACCTTCACGAACTGCTACTTCAAGACGCGGACGCAGAACATGATTTCGCGCCTGCGTGGTAAAGCCTACCAGGAGGCCGGGCCGACGCATCGCGGAGATGCGCGTCCTGAACTCAACCTGCCACCAGACGGGGCAGATACTTCGCTCGAGGCTTAGCCTTCCGCCAACAACTTTGATGGTTTTCCCGAATACCGCAGACCGAACTTCTTGATCGAGTTCTGCGAGATGTGGCGTACTGCCTCGTCCACGTCATCGGTGACAAGAAACAGGTCCATATCATGCGCCGAGATGGTCTTCCCAACCATCGTATCTCGCATGAAATCTACCAACGGCTGGAAGAAGTCCGAGCCAAACAGGACCACAGGGAAGTCGACAATCTTTTTCGTTTGGATCAGCGTAAGCGTCTCAAAAAACTCGTCCAACGTGCCCACGCCGCCGGGCATGATCACAAAGCCATACGAGTATTTTAGAAGCAGCACTTTGCGAACGAAGAAGTACTCAAACTCGACATGTTGGTCGAGGTACGGATTGGCATCGGATTCGAACTCGAGTTTGATCGACGCGGCCACCGACCGCGCTCCCACTTCGCGGGCGCCACGATTCGCAGCCTCCATGATCCCAGGCCCACCGCCGGTCATGACCGAAAACCCCGCGTTCCCCAGACCGGCGCCGATCTTAACCGCCGCTTGATAAAACGGGTCGCTCTCAGGCAATCGAGCCGAGCCAAAAACGGTGACACACGGACCCACGAAGTGCAGCCGTCGGAAACCGCGAAGGAACTCCATCGCGACACGGAAGACAAACCCAAGCTCCCACCGCCGATTTTTAGGGCCTTCGAGGTAGACCTGTTCTCGACCGTCTTTCAATTAAGTACCGCTTTAAGCTTCAAGCTTCCGCCCAGCCTTTCTTAATATTCTTTTCCTTCCACTCGGCAATATATGCCGTGATCAGGTCTTTATCGGGCGCGACCCGCAGGTCCGTTTTCAATGGGTCTTTGCGTCCAGAAGAGAAGTCCGTGAAGAACACCACATACGGTGGGTAATTGGGGTCCTGCTCAGCTTTGTTGGTCGCAAACGCCACGTACTTCCGGACCGCAACCTTGCCCTTGGTTTCTTTGGTGTAGACCCCACGCTCGAAAATCTCGGATTTCGCAAGGTCTTGTGCGGTCGCTTTCTCACTGCGGCCTTCAAAGGGCACGTGCTGGAACACTTGGTCGAGGCCCACACTGCCCAAATCCACTTCTTTGTCGTCGCGCTCACGCACGAGCACCGGGTGAATCAACGAAACAATCGGCAACGTGCCGATGGAGGCCCAACCCTTGTCGTCATAGTTGAGGGTCATCCGACGTACAGGAATGTCGCGGCTATCCGTGTCGACAATGTCTGAGCACTTCACCTCGACGATGAGCTTTGGCTCCACAAAGCGACATAGCGTTCCCTCACGGTTGGCCATGCGGAACGAACTTTGGACTTCGATCTCCGAGAGCTTCTTGTGCCACTCAACCCGACCACCTTCACCGAAACCGTTCCCGACGGTTCCGAGGATATGATACGTCCCGTCGTCGCGGAGCAGGGCGAGCGTGAGCTCACGCACCTCGGTGCGGCCATTCTCTTCACGCTCCCCGAACGCAATCACGACGGCGTCCAGAGTCACGAAAGGTTTGACCTTGTAGGTAATACCCTGTTCGCTTCGAACGACCAGACCTTCAAACTTCCCGCTGTTGACCCATTCACCAAAGCTATCGCTGGCGTCGGACTTCTCGCCCTCAACGGTTGTTACGACTGCACACCGTTTTCCGCCGTCTAGCAGCGTATTGAGGCGCTCAAATCGTTCTTCGTAGCTCTTGTAAAGCCAGTCCTCGTCGCCTTCTTCGAGAAGGTCAAACGCGCGGAATCCGAGATTCTTTGCGTAGTCGTCATTGCCCAGGCAAAGCGCGACGTGACCAACACGTGGCCGAGACCCACCATCTGGTGGAATCGCAAATAGCTCGCCCGGGATCACGATATCTCCCGCATCTTTCAGAAGCTTCTCGGCCTCAGCTGCGACCGGCACGCCTTGAAGACAACGCCCGTTGTACGCACACAGCGAAACTTCGCCGTCACGCTTGATCAGGAACCAAAGTTCGCCATCGATCTTGGTCGAAATCCAGAGGCGCCCATCGGGCAAAAACCGGCTGATATTGTCCGGAAACACAACGCGATAACGCTTCGCGACGAGTTTCTTGTAGTTCTTCAGCTTGTCCGCCAGCTCCTTGATCTTCAACGAGCCAATCGGTGCCTTGCGGCCTCCGCCGTAGTCTGTCCAATCGTCAGAAAAAACGCTCATTCTGGAATCCGTTTAAGTTCGAGGTTTGAAAGGTGGAGCAGCAGCATGTAGCCGTCGCCGTCGACGCGGCCTTCCAAAAAGCCGCGATACGGCGTGCCGTTTGTCTGGAAGATGAGCGGTGCAGCCCCTTTCTTTCCGGTGCCGACGAGCAACATCTTCTTTTCTTCGTGAAGATGTTTGGCGATGTCGTAGAGGAAGTCGAAGGTCAAGCCGTTGACGTGTCGAACCCGCAGTTTGCGCCCGATAACGAAACGACGCACTACTTCAGAGGTTGGGAACAAACGCCCAGTCCAAGGAAGTGGACTCTCTTCGTCCACCGTTGCTTCCACGTCGATGAAATCGCCGCGTTCGATCTCTTCGCCTTGTGGGTCGAATTTCACCAAGAGGGGGCGTGCACAGTAGAGGATCGAATTGTCCTCCCGGATCCAAACACGGTCAGTGGGCCCAACCCTTCGACCAGCACGGTCAAACGGGATTTCCGGGTCACCTTCGACGAGTGCAGCTGACAAAGCGTCGTCGTCACCGAGCTTGTCCACCAAAGCCTCGTAGGTGTGGTGTTCCGTGGACTTGATGAGTCGCTCGGACTTCACCCGTTCACCATTGGCGTTGATGTACCCAAAACGCTCTTGCCGCTTTGGAGATTCAATTTCGACGTGCGCATCGCGCTTCTTATCGTCGGTTATGCTTATGACTCGCTTAGGCATTTAAGTGTCCTTAGAACATGCTGAAATCAAGATCATCATCTTCGAATGGGTCGTCGGTGTCGTCGTCTTCAGCCACCGGCGCCTCGTCGGGCCGCAAGTAGTCGAACCCGGCTTCTTCGCCGATCAAGGCGAAAAATCCTTCGTCGTTGTGCAGCAAAAATGCGGGCGAGTCGCTGAAACCGCTTCGATATGCAAATCGGGTTTCAAAGATATCGCCGTCTTTTAATGCTGCCTCCAACTTCGCCGAAACTTCGGCTGGATCGAGCTGGTAAACAGCTTTCGTGAGATGGTCCAGCACTCGAGCGGGGTCAATCGGACCTTCGAGTGGCTGTTCAACGCCCAGAGTCGACTCAATCGATTCCATCGCTGCGCCTTCTTCATCAACCATGACGAGGTCTTTGCGTTCGCAGACTTCGAAGTTCTCGTTCAGGTAAACGCTGGCCATCGACCCGCCAGGAAGCAGTGCAGAGCCGTCTCGAGTCAGAGCCGCGCTCGTGCATTCTTCGCCGTTCTCATCGACGACGACTTTCTTCTTCTTGCCGTAGATCTTCTCGCGCTGGACGCGCGACAGGCCGAATTCGCTGACCTCGCCTTCCCAATTGACGACGATTGTGCGTGCCATAGTTTGACTCCGGTGTTGGTTCGAGGCCGGAGTGTTGCACGGTCAAAAACAGGCCGTCAACCGCAGCAAATGGCACATCGTTTACTTCTGCATGACATCCCATTTGGGGCGCTTCCAGCTTGCGCGGAAGTCGGCAAGGGTCGCTTTGACAGCCGATTTCTCTTTCTCACGGCCGTCGATAAACGCCACGAACTCAAGTTGTTTGTCCTTCTTATCGTACTGCTCATCAAACTGACGCACGATATCGTTGGCAGGGAGGGTCTTTCGCCCCATTACCTCCTGCAGTTCAAGCTCAAGCCCGTGATACTTGTCGTCGGGTTGGTATGCTTTGTAGACCAGTTCTGTGCAAACGATGCTTTCATCCGTCACGAAATCGAAATTGAAGTCGTAGGGCAGACCGTGCAGCTCAAATGCGTTGATCACAGCGGTGGCAATCTCCGACTTGCTGCGGATGGGGCGCATGACGCCAACGTAATCTGCTCCGATACCGTGTTCTAAGCTGCTGAAGACGACACCTTCACTCAACGCCTCGATAATACGGTTCGTGTGCCCGTCCGACGATTCGGCAAGGTAGGCTTTCCAAGCTTCTGGGTGCTCGGATTTCAGATACGCGACGAGGCTCTCGGCGCCGTAATGTGCCTGCATGTAACCGTTAACCTCTTCGTCATCGAAGAACGCAGTCAGGGTCTCTTCGTCGCCGAGATAGAGTTCGGCGTGTGGCCAAAATCCCGGCAGCCCGATATTCGAAAGGTACCAGTTATGCCGCGCGACAATGATGTCGCCCGGCTGCATCGCCTCGTTCAATTCTTCGATTTGCTCAGCACCAATCAGGTGTGCATGAAGACGACGAACGCGGGTATCACCCATCCATTCGGCTACGTTCTTCTGGACCGGAAACCACGCGTCAAAACTCATGTCACGCACGATATCGAACGCATTGTAGCTGAATTGAATCGCTGCACGTTCTCGCAGGTCAACCAAGGATGCCGTGTGATAGCCGTCGATGGTTCCCATTCCCCAACTACACCACTCCCTTTTGTGGCAGTCGGCGTCCTTGAGCGCAGGCTCGACGGTCACGAAGTACTGTTTGCTCCCCATCAACCGGGCGATGGCCTTCACATGGATGATGTTCCACTTCAGCGCCGCGAATCCACCGCCTGGAATGTCATATCGAGGTGCGCTCTCGTCGAGCAGTTTCTCCATCGGTTTGCTGGGCACCGTCAGGTCAAAAAACGTTAAGCCATGGCGATACTGAACCATCCACGCCGTGTAGCCGACCATGAACGCCTCTGCATGTGCTCTGCGCTCTTTGACGAGCCCATACTTGTGGAACTCTTTCCAGTACGTCTTCACCCCATCGAGCGCGCGCATGTAATCCAGTACGGTTTGCCAGATCACCCGCAGTTCGTGCTTCTGCTGTGGTGTGAGTTCGACATCCTCGGATTTGGGAAACAACTCAGGGTGTTTCTTCGCGTATGCCAGCGTGGATTCGAGCCCTTCGTCATATCGTTTGATCAGTTCCAGGTCTTCTTTGACCTTCTGGCGACGCTCCTCTTCTTTGAGCGATTCCATCGATCTGGAACCCTTGGGTTTGTTGTCACATCCTGCGCTGAGACAAAGGGATAGCGCAAAGAAGCAAAAGAGTATGGAATTGAGTCGTGGCAGCACGGTGTTCCTTTGATTAGAGGCTTGGCAACCGTCAAAACCGTCCTAGCTTGAATGTAGCTAAGGCCTGATTTTAGTCCACGAGCGGAGTTGGTGAAATGCTCGGATCAAAGTCCACCCTACAGTGGGTATCAAGTCCAAACGGACCATTCATATTGTTCCCGCGGGGAGCAAAGGCCGAGCCTGTGACGAATATCGAAATGGGCGGCGACGTGCTGCAAGGCGTGCAGCTCGGTGAATCGAGTTGTGTGCTGCTCGCCGATGGATTCGAGACGACCTGGTGGAATCTGCCAGCCTGGGGCGGGGGGATCATCGTGCGATGTCTCTGGGCCGACTCCGAGGATGCCGTCGTTCATGCCGTCCAGAACGTTGAAGAATCAGATTGGTCTGAAGAAAACGTGGTGTTGGACGCACTTGATGGCGCGCTGATCCTGTCCGACCTGAGTGGCAAATCTCGAGACGAGCTCGAACGTGAAGCCAGACGAAAACACGTGCGTTATCCTGCACCGTCTGCTGCCCGTAACTTAAGAACCAAGCCCCATGACGCAGTTGTAGGACGTGACGGGCACCCGTTCGCATTCCTGCTCGGATGTTGCGTTTTCGTTCCCATCACGATCACATTGGAAGGTTGATCCTGGCCACAAGAGCACATGCGAAGCATCGTGTTTCGCCGCCTGGTTCCGGGCTTTGACTTCGGCAACTGAGCTGCGTGATTCCGTGCGCTCGTTGGGTCTGACCACAACCTCGAACCGTTTCACCTCCGTACATTGACCCGCGCGTTCTTGGCGGAGGTAGTCGTGCGAGAGCGTCTCCACATTCTTAGCGGATTTACTGACTGCGACCGTGGTTGTGCAGCCGCAAACCAAGAGGACCATGATAGGGGCCAGCGAGGACAGAATTCGCATTGTGCGCTCATCAAATTGGAAAATTGATGTTCGTAGATTCTCACGCTTAGCAGCGTTGCGCCAAGTGTGATAACCAACCTCATCATCATGAGGAATCTATGGAATACCAATACGACGAAAGAGTGACCAACGCGGTCGAGACCATGCGCGCGTTTGTTCGCGAGGAACTCTACCCACTGGAATCGAAGTTCATCGGCAATTCGTTTGCTTCGCTAAAGCCCGTTTTGAACGAGAAACGAGCGAAAGCCAAAGCGCTTGGGCTGTGGGCCCCTCATATTGAAGCGGACCACGGCGGGGCAGGATTCTCGCTGTGGGAGTTCGCACCCATGAGCGAGGTCTTGGGGATGTCCCCGATTGGCCACTACGTGTTCAACTGTCAGGCGCCTGATGCCGGGAACATGGAAATCCTGATCGAACACGGTACCGACGCGCAGAAATCGACCTACTTGGAACCACTTTTGGCCGGGGAAATTCGATCATGTTTCTCGATGACCGAACCGGACGCACCTGGTGCCAATCCGACTTGGATGAACACGTTGGCAGTCAAGGACGGCAACGACTACGTCATCAACGGTCGCAAGTGGTTTACGACAGCCGCAGACGGCGCAGCGTTCGCGATCGTCATGGCTGTGACGGACCCCAACGCTGAAAACAAATACGCGAAAGCGAGCCAGATTATCGTGCCTATCGACACTCCGGGTATGGACATTGTCCGCAACATCTCGGTGAGCCTGGTGACGATTACGCGAGCCACTCCGAGATTCAATACACTGACGTCCGCGTCCCGCAGTCCAATATTTTGGGCGGGGAGGGCGCTGGGTTCCTGATCGCACAAAACCGCCTTGGGCCAGGCCGAATTCACCACTGCATGCGCTGGATCGGGATTTGTGAACGGGCGTTCGACCTCATGTGCACACGAGCAGCGACGCGAGAGCTCAACCCCGGCAAACCACTAGGCACCCGACAAATCGTACAGGCTTGGATCGCAGAGAGCCGTGCAGAAATCGACGCAGCCCGCCTGATGGTGATGAAAGCCGCTTGGAAGATTGCGCACGAAGGCACCTACGCCTCGCGCGTCGAAATCTCGACTATCAAGTTCTTTGTCGCAGGCATCCTGCAGAAAGTGCTCGACCGTGCCATCCAAGTGCATGGCGCGCTTGGCATGACTGACGACTTGCCATTGTCGTATTGGTACCGCCATGAACGCGCCGCACGAATCTACGACGGACCGGATGAGGTTCACAAAGTCGTGGTCGCTCGGTCCGTTCTCAAAAACTACGGCATCAAGGTCTCCTAGATGAGTGGATTGGATACACCAAAGGGCGTTCGAGAAGGAGAGGAACTCGATGTTGCCTCGCTCGAGGCATGGTTGACGCAAAACACCGACATCAAAACGCCGATCGAGGTACAACAGTTCCCGTCCGGGCACTCGAATTTGACGTACTTCATCAAGGATGCGTCGGAAAAAGAGCACGTGCTTCGCCGGCCTCCATTTGGGGCGAACGTTAAGTCCGGCCACGATATGAGCCGCGAATTCAACGTGTTGACCAAACTGGCAGACTTCCCAAAGACGCCGGAGGCAATCGCGTATTGTGACGACGATGCGGTTATCGGTGCCTCCTTCTATCTAATGGAACGCGTGTCCGGAGTTATTCTGCGTGGGCCCTCGCCCCGAGGCGTGGAGCTTCCCGAAGACACGATGCACAAGGTCTGCCGAGCGTTTGTGGATACGTTTGTCGAGATTCACAACGTCGACATCGAAGCGACGGGGATCATCGATATGGGCAAACCTGACGGCTATGTGGAACGTCAGGTGTCTGGCTGGACACGCCGATATGGCAAGGCCAAGACCGATGACCTTCCTGGCATGGAGACTGCGGCGACTTGGCTGGCGGACAATCTTCCCCCGCAGTCGGCGGCAACGCTCATTCATAACGACTTTAAGTACGACAACATGGTCCTGGACCCGGATGATCTCGGACGCGTTAAAGCCGTTCTGGATTGGGAAATGGCGACCGTTGGCGATCCATTGATGGATTTTGGATCCACTCTCGGTTATTGGGTGGAGGCGTCAGACCCCGAGTTCTTGCAGGCTGTCAGCGGACCGACTGCGCTTCCTGGGAATCTGACTCGACAGGAGCTGGTTGAAGCGTATGCAGAGGCCTCCGGCCGAAGCATCGATCATATCCTATTTTACTACGTCTACGGTCTGTTCAAATTGGGCGTGATTGGGCAGCAAATCTACTACCGCTACAAACATGGGTTCACTCAGGATGAACGATTTGCAGGCCTGATTTTCCTCGTCCAAGCCGTTAGTGAACGCGCCGTTCAAGCGATCGAAACGAACAAAATATGAAACATGCACTATTAATCTTACTCGTCGTCCTCTTCCCGATCATGGGCTGTGAAAAAGCCGATGACAAACCTAAGCCTTCGATTCCTGCGACGCCGGTGAAAGCGACAGCGGAAGCCCCCGCTCCGACCATCGCTGAGTCAGAAGTTGAGGTGGTGTTTGATGCCTGGCTAAATGCTCAGAATTCGGGAGATTTCGATGCATATATGGCCTTGTATGGCCCAAAATTCAAAGGCACTAAGCGCGTTGGACCCAAGACGACTAGTTTCAATCGGGAGGGTTGGAAAGCGGATCGCGGCAGGATGTTTCAAAAGGAAATGAAGGTATCGAGCGGCGACATCGACATCGCCGTGTCGGCCGGTTCCGCAGTGATTCGTTTCCAACAAACCTGGGAGTCTGGTCGCTATAAGGATACTGGCCCAAAACAACTCATTCTCACGAAATCGGAGGATGGGAAACTATTGATCACAGGTGAGGAAATGCTCAAGTCGACGGTCCTCAGCGCCTCCAAGTCGACTGGCGGTTTTGATCCAAATGAGCTGGCGCTTGTGCATGGTGGGCAATACATCATTTTGACCGACAAGGTCGAAGACTCTTGGATGAAAGGGAACGTACAAACCGACGAACTAGCCGATGCTGCTCGCGGCGTCGAATTCCCGAACCTGCCAGTTGAGTTCCGGCAGTGGAAGGGGCAGAACGTCATGGTGTTTGACGCTGCAGGTGAAGCTGTCTGCAAACAGAAGGTCATGGGACTGCGAGTCATCGCAAGAGTAACGCCTCACTTCGCAACAATGCAGGAATGGTACAAGGACGGAAAACCGCGAAAGAATGAGAAAGAGATCGCTCAGGAGGCCTTCGACCTCGCTGGATGGAGCGTCGTTCTTGTCGGCAAGCTAGATGCCAAATGCAAGGACGGGGTGTATGCCCGCACGCTTGCGTTTCAGCCACAAAAAGTTGGTATCAAAACACTTCCAAAAAAGGCGGCTGACGCGTTTAACGAATTGCCTGGTGTTCAGAGAATCCAGAAGGAGTACGAAGCCAGTGGCCACGATGGATTGTGGTGGGAAGGTGAGGAACGTCTATCCGCGAAAACATTCGAACATGCAGGAAAGACCTATGCAGCCATCTCCGCCGCTGCTGGCCCGGGTTGCGGAGAGTTCTACGGCGAGTTTTGGGCCATCCTTGATATGACGGAAGGCGCGAAGTTGCTTACCGACGGAGAGGATCCGGGACCGCTGTTCGCGCCACTGACGGTCGTGGACGCCGACACAGATGGACAGCCAGAGTTTGTAAGTGCCCATCAAATCGCAAGAAACGTGAATGGGACATGGCGGGTGGTCACCGACCTCACGCCACCAAACCTCGATTGCGGCTGCTAAATATCTTTGCAACCGGAATGAAACTGCGTCATCTTAAGTTTGTTCGATGACCGTCCTGAGAAGGACGCGAGATCTGACGGCGGTAAGCACGGCACGTATCGTCGTTATGCGATTTGGGAATCGCGCAACGTAATTGCCGTAAAAGGAGGTGATCCAGTGAACGACTGTACTTATCCGACTGGAAAGGTGGTGTCCCATAGCGAGGTAAGCCTCTTATAGCCTCTGGCTCTTCGCTCGAGGGCGGATACGTCCAACAAGAGCGAGCGGCAACGTGGCAATTACGTCGCTGTAGAAATTCCCAGACACTGTCGACCCGCGCGGTATCCGTTTAGTCGGACGGATCTTATGCCCCTCGAGCAAGCCGCGTGGGCTTTTTTTTTCTTGAACTATGAACCATCGGCTCACACCACTCGTGCTGTTGGTCGGCGTCGTATCCATCGCGTTCGCCGCAATCTTCTTTAAGTTGGCCGCACCAACACACCCGTTGGTCGCCGCTGGCGTGCGATTAGTCATCGCGTCGATTCTCCTGAGCCCGTTTACCTTCCGCGGCCTGAGAAACGGCAATCTGAGCCCCAAAATACTAAAGGCTGCCGCTATCGCCGGAGTGCTCTATGCATTGCATTTTGGACTCTGGGTCAGCTCATTGAGCTACACGACAGTGGCCGCGTCCGTAACTCTGGTCACAGCGACTCCCTTGTTCTTGGCATCGATTGCGGTTGTTACGGGAACTGATAAACCGACGCCACGACTCGGGTTTGCATTGATACTTGCTACCGCGGGCGTGGTCGTCATTGGCGGCACCGACCTGGGGACGAGCCGACTGGCGCTGTTTGGTGATGCACTCGCGCTCGCTGGCGCGTTTGCCATTGCTTTGTACATGTTGCTGGTGCGAAGCCTTGGCGACATCGACATTTGGTCGTTTGCAGGCGTTGCGACGGGCGTCGGTGGCGGGTTGCTGCTCTCGACTGCCGTTGCAACAGGCACATTTGCGATGCCAGG
>JAUIBR010000060.1 GCA_030427705.1 bacterium
TCTTCCCTTAACTCCACTTCTGTCCTTTTTTCCCAACCCATGGTTGCCTCCGTGGCATAATTGGCTATGCCTCGGAGTGTTACCCATGTCGCCGAAAATTGTGTTACCTATGTCGCCGGTTAGTACCGGGGCTAGCCGGTTAGCGTCATTGATCATTGGCACACCCGTCGAGTCACGCATCATGTCCACTTGGACATCCATGTCTTGGACTTGATCGGAGGTTTTGGTGTCGGACGAATCGCCGCATCCAATGACGAGAATAATCACGAGCGACGCTAGTTTCCGCATAAGTTCCCCTCAAGAGTATCCAGATCAGGTTGAATCATAGTTTCATAGAGTGAAGACATTGGATCGAAAGCCTAGGCCTGAGCGCCGCACGGCGTCCAGTGCCGAGCGAATGTTCAAGGCGAGAGCAAGAGATTGGGTGATGTCCGCGTGGACGCTTCGTGAGTGGAGTTTGGCGACAGCCAAACGAGTGAATCGACCGCGGCCAAAGCGGATTTCACCCAACTCGCCGCGACGCCAAAACCACCGAACCTCCGCGTCTCCGCGTCTCCCCGCCTCCCCCGAGAGCAAAACTCAAAATCCAGACGAATCCCAAGACTCCAATAACTCCGCCAAGCCTTCTCGTATCACTTCTGCCCGCTCCCCCAACAGCTCGCCAACCTCGGCGTCAAGCGCCTCAACGGTCGCCACTCCTGCCTCCAACAACGCCTCCCCGCGGTCCGTGAACACCACTAGCTGTGCTCGCCCATCCGTAGGATCGGGTTTCTTGGTTACATAGCCGCGTTTCTGGAGGTCGACGACCAACTGGCTCATGCCCTGTTTCGTCATACCTGCGCGCTCGGCCAGATCGCTGATTCGCGTGCCGTCCGACTCCAGATGGATCAACAACGCGTTGTCTCCAAGTCGGTAATCGTCGAATCCCGCAGCTTGAATCTGCTCGGTCGCGCGGCGCTGAAATGCTTGTGCAGCGCGGGTGAACAGTCGTCCCAGGACTCGGCGGCGGCGTTCTCTCATCGTTTCGTTTTCACTCATTTGGTCAACTTACTTGACTTAATTTAGTCAAGCAACTTTACTATCCCCAAAACTAGTCAAGTTCATTGACTAAACCAGGAGGACAGATTTGAACCGCAAAGGAATCATCATCGTCGCCGCCGTCTTGGCCGGCTGCGCAAATCCACAAGAAGCAAAGACCAGGGAAGCCGCCGTGAACCCAACAACTCAGACTGTAACGACCGCCCAGACCGACCCGCTCGCACAGAAGTTCAACGCCAAGAACGCGAAGGCTGTCGCAGATCTGTTTGCTGACGACGGGCTCTGGTGCCTTTCAAATGGCAAGACACTGGCGGGAAAGGACACCATTCAGGCTACGATCGACGCCTATCTGAAAGCCGGAGCGAACTCCATGAGTCTCGCGACCAAACAAACACTGACGCTGAAATCTGGTGAGCTAAAGGTCTCGGATTTTGGGTTCAGATTGAGCGATGGAACGCTCGTCGAGGGCACGCGATTCACCAACTCAAACGAGGGCAAAATTGCCTCCGACGTCTGGGTGCCAGGCAAGCCGGCACAGAAATCTGATGAGCTGGACGCAGCACTCGCCAACTACAACCAAGCGTTCAACTCGGGCGACGCAGCGCAGATGCAGTCGGTGTTTTCGCCAAGCGCATCGATGGTCCTGTCTGACGGCAAATACGTCACTTCGACCGCCCTTCCGGGCTTCATCGAACAAACCTCAAAAATGGGGATCGACACGATGAAGACTGGTCCAGCGAAACATCACGTGTTCGAACAAGCCGCGATTTCGCAAACCACGTTTTCCGTAACTCTGCCAATTCCTGACAGTCCTGTGCACCTAAAGGGCAAGCGGATTGTCGTCTGGGAACGCGTTGGTGAAACCTGGAAGGTTAGGCACGAAGTCTCTTGGCCGGGGTAGAGGTGAAGGGAGGTCGCTGAGAATGTCGCAGAGGCTCGTGAGGTAGCGGAGGTACGGGAGAGATTTTTTCCAAAAATTTTCCTCCAGAGCCTTCGTAACCTCCGGAGCCTCTGCGTAAACTCTCAGCGCCCTCCCCTCAACCTCACCCTCAATCCCTTTCGCCGGCGACGTTCCGCTCCAAGTAGACGCGTCGCTCGTCTCGATCATCGTATACGGCCAACGCATGCATCAGCTTCGAGATCGATGCTTCCATGTGCATCGTGCCTCCGCTGATTGCCCCGGCGTCGCGAAGCGGAAGGCTGTTGCGGTACAGCCCAAAGTCGACGTTTCCGGTCGAGGCGGTGACGACCAAGACTTCGATGCCTGACGCAACAGCATCAGCCACGACGGGTCCCAGCGGTCCATTTGAAGATGGTATGGTGCCCAAGCCAAATGCCGACAACACGACGCCCTTTACGCCGGTCTGCAAAATCGCCTCGAATCGTTCGGGTCGTAGGCCAGGTGTTACCTGAATATAGATAACCTCCGGGTCAAATCGCGCGTCACATCGGTACTCACCCGCTCGCCGCAACACATGGTCAGCGATAGACACGTCGACACCCAGCTTTGCCAAGGGTGGACACTCGCGGCTGTCGAAGCCTCGATAGTCTTGTGCGCTGGTCTTGGTTGCTCGGCACCCTCGGATGAACAAGCCGTCGAAACAGATGCCGACCTCGGGGATGTCGCGGGTTGCCAGGTCCACAGCGTCCGTCAGGTTTCGTGGCGCATCGCTGCGAACAGCCGACAACGGGCGTTGCGCACCTGTAAACACCACAGGCTTGCCCAGATTCTCCAAGGCGAACGCCAATGCACTGGCCGAGTACGCCATCGTGTCCGTACCGTGAACCACTACGAATCCATCGTAGCTCTCATAGTCCTCGTCGATGGCCTGCGCCAAATCCGTCCAGTGTGCTGGGCCGATATCGCTTGAGTCCAGGTTGGCGATCACGCGTGTCGTGACGTCGGCGAGCTGTTCGATCTCGGGCACGTATTCGGCAAGACGGTCTTGGAATTCACCGGGCTCAAGGGGGCTTCCCTTCATTCCAAGCGTACCGCCGGTATGCAGCAATAGGACGCGGCTCATAGATTTTGTGTCTGGCTAGAGGCTTAGTTGCGACGTCGTCGGAACGTCGCCAGCAAAGGTGCCGCGAGAAGCCACAAGAGGTCAACCGGATTGCCACCCGTTGACGAACATCCCAACGAACCTTCACCGCTGATTACCACACGACCGCCATTTGCTGCGGCCTGATAGTCGTGGTGTTCGATGACAGGTGCGCCCGTGACGGTAGGATCGTCAAGGCATGCTCCAGAAGTTCCGGCCGGAAGTTCAGGCTGGCAATCGGGCGCGAGGTTCGCGCAGTCATCACCAACACCGTCGAAGTCCGAATCAAGCTGCGATGGGTTTGGAACCGTACGACAGTTGTCTAACCGGTCTTCAATACCGTCGTTGTCGTCATCCAGGTCACAGATATCACCGCGACCGTCGACGTCGAAATCGCTCTGAATTGCGTTCGGCGTGATCGGGCAGTTGTCCGATGGATCCAAGATGCCGTCGCCGTCCTGGTCATCGTCACAAGCGTCACCCATGCCGTCTCGGTCGACGTCAGCTTGCGATGGGTTCGAGACGTTCGGGCAGTTGTCGACGGTGTTGTCGACGCCATCGACGTCATTGTCGTTCGCAGGAATCTCGGTCACACCGGTCAGTACCCAGGTTGCTGGCTCATAGCTGCCTGCAGTTGCCGCTTGTGTCGCCGTCTGGCGAATCCAGTCTGACCATCCCCAAACTCCGGAGTACAGCGACGCAGCGCAGTTTTCTGGACCACGCGATAGAGCGCCAAGCACCCTCCCCTGATCGTCGATCGCTGCTCCTCCGGAGTCTCCCTGACATGTACCCGCGCTTCCCAACCATTCGTTACCCTGAACGCTCGTTTGTGCGGGGCAGTTATCACCCGTGCAATCAACCGAACGCCCAGCGAGGCTGCGGCGAGTTCCCGATCCTGTACCATCGCCAACGTGGCCGTAGCCGACGGCGATGTATCCTTCTCCCTGCTGTGGTGCGACATCGATCCGAGGCACGATCGGCTCGGCGACATTCATCGGAATGTTCTCGGCCAATCGCACCAACGCGATATCAAATCCACAGGTGTCATTTGTGCCCGGGGGAACCTGAATATCCTCAACCGCGTAGTACTCCGCGGTGTTGTTGGACATCGTCGTCCGAGTGGTCACATACACCTGATTCGGCCCAAACTGCGCGCCGAACGGCGTTTGGCCGCAAATAACAAATTGGCTTGTGAGTTGTGCTACGCAGTGCTGTGCGGTCAACACGAGGTTGGGCGCAATCAGCGTCCCGCTGCAGATGCCAGTGCCCTGCCCGGTGTCCATCACCAGACCCACGACAGACGTCAGACCATTCTCGATCTCGCCGCCCTGAATCCCACTCCGGATCACGTGAACGGGAGGCTCAGGTGCATCTCCGCAAGCGGTCAACGCCGTAAGTACAAGGATCGAAGCGGATATGGTGCGTCGTGACATCACGCACGAATACGTAGCAAGGGGCGTACCACTTTTGCCCACATGTAGGACAAGTGGCGACAACGCGTTCTAATCCAATGATTTCAGGCATGATCGCCAAGTGGCAACCGAACCCACCACATGGGGCACACATGCCTCAGGCGAGGTGGTTGGACCCCAGAATAGTGTGGATCGAAATCCCCAAGTCGACACGTTTGGCGGCCTGTGGCACCGTACCCAAAAGAAAAATCAGGAACACAATATGCGAGACCCAAACTCACTCATCGACCTGCGTCGATGCGAGAGCATCGCGCTGCATCCATCGGGCGAACACTGCGTGGTTGGAACGTTGCGCCTGGATAAAGAGCGCGCCAAGTATATCGGCGACCTTTGGACCGTCGGCTTGGACGGAAAAGCCGACCAATGGACATTTGGTGAGGTTAGCGACACATCGCCGGCGTTTGCGGACGACGGACGTCTGCTCTTTTTGAGCAACCGCCCCACCCCAACCGACGACTCCAAAGAACGCGCCCAGATTTGGTGCTTTTCACCATCCGGCGGCGAGCCCCATCCGATCACCGACGAACCGCTCGGGGTCAGCGGCTTCAAAGTCGCTGGCGACTCCATCATTGCGATCGCAGCGCGGCTGCCTGGCGTGGAGCTCGACAAACAGCGGGAAACCGCAACCGAACGGCGCAAGCACGGCCCGTCGACGCTTCGCTACACCAAGATGCCTGTGCGCTTCTGGGACCACTGGATTCCCGAAGCCGCACCGCACCTGGTCCACATTCAGGGCGACTCGTCCAAAGACCTCACACCAGACGCCGACCGGGAGTACCGCAACTCGTCGTTCCACATGTCCGAAAACGGGCGTTGGGTCGTGACACAACGCGTATCCATCGACCCGGTGGACCGCTTGGCGACACACGACCTCATTGTGTTCGACCTGACAGATGGCCCATACGGCGTCGTGAAAGAGGGGCAGCGTGAGGCGTTCTGGAACGCTCGCATCTCGCCGGACGGCCGCTACGTTTGTGCTTCGTATCGAAAGCGGTCGGACGGATTCCACGGCGGAAACAAGCTGGTACGCGTCGAGGTCGCCACGGGAGACATGACCGTTTTATGCGATGATGACGAGCGCTGGCATATCCCCGAAGACTGGGTGGACGACCAGAACATCCTTTGTGTGACTGACGACGACGGACGCTCGCGCCTGTTTCAGATCAACGTGGAAACCGACACCTGCACCGCACTCACAACCGAAATGTCTGTCGGTGCTTTCGACGCGAGGGGCGGCGAGCTTGTGGCGATCGCCTCATCGATCCTGAATCCCCCCGAACCGATGCGTGTCGTGGATGGACAACTCGAACGGCTTGCGTCCATCTCGGGTTATGACCCAGATGCCGACATCAGCGTCGAGTACGTCAGCGTCGAATCAACAGACGGCACCCCCATCCAAGGCTGGGTCGCCAAACGCAAGGACGTGGACCACGCCCCGTGCATCATGGCCATCCACGGCGGGCCCATCGCGGCCTGGAACGACGTCTGGCATTGGCGCTGGAATGCTCGCCTGTGGGCCGAAAACGGCTACGTCGTCGCGATGCCCAACCCACGCGGCTCGACCGGTTTTGGACAAGAGTTCATCGAAGGAATCTGGGGTAATAATTGGGGCGGCCAATGCTACGAAGACCTGATGAGCTTCGCAGACCACCTAGCCGCGCGACCCGACGTCGACGAATCCCAGATGGTGGCCATGGGCGGCTCATTCGGCGGGTTCATGACCAATTGGATTGGTTGCAAAACCGATCGTTTCGTCTGCCTGATTTCACACGCTGGACTCGCAAACCTTGGCGCATTCCATGGCGTGACAGACATGCCAGCATGGTGGGTACACATGTTTGGTGAGTCCCCATACACCGCGTCCGAGGCGTTTGATTTGTACTCGCCAATTCGGCATATCGACGGCTGGAAAAGCCCCGTGCTTATCATTCATGGACAGCTTGATTACCGCGTTCCGGTGGGCGAAGCCCTGACCCTGTTTGAGGGACTGCAGGCACACGGGGTAGAATCGGAGCTATTGATTTACCCTGACGAAAACCACTGGATCCTGAAGCCTCGCAATATCGTGACCTGGTACGAGGCGACGCTGGAGTACATTCAGAGGCACACGAACTAGAGCATGACCTCGAGACGCTGCACCGACGCGTGCAAATACATACCCCTGGCGCAAGCGCAGGGTATTCGGCCACCGCCGTGGACTGATGACGACGCAGGTCTTCAGTACCACTGGTGTCCGAAGTGTGGGTCGGTGACGATCCAGCGTTTCGATAGCAATAGCGGCTACGGGCAGCTCTGGATGCTCGACCCCAAGTCGCTGGTCTTATTTCGATTCGCGGTCACGCCCAAACGCCTGTTTGACTACGTGTTCAGCGAGGACTTCTTCACCAACGCGTCCATCACGGAAGTCCTGTACCGCGGCCATATTGCGGAGCTGTCGGACCTGAGCGCCTGCGCCAACTTGTTGATTCCTGAGCTTCAGGAACACGACGAACCTGAGTATCTGCAGATGCTCCTGCGACTGCTCAACATCACGCTAGAAGAGACGATTAATCGGGTCCGTGACCTCAAGGACATCCGCTTGAGCTTTGGCACGCTGATGCCGCTTCTAACGGTGGCCAAAGGCTTTCTTCGCGTCATGCACTACGACCCGCAGGCATGCGCCGAAGTGCGTGTGCTGGCCATCGAAGTCATGGAGACCCTGGCCCGTCCGGAGTTGGTGGAGTTCCTGCGTCCAGAAGAGTCGAAAATTGTCGAAGATATGGTCGACCATGGCAGCTTGCTAGAGCGCAGCCGACAGGACACCATCGCCGCGCGCAAGCGCATCCACAGCGACGGAACGGCTATCTTGGAGATGGAAGCGACCTATCTTTTGGAGGTTTTCGAACGTCGTGGGGCCTTCCTGACGGAGACGCACGCGTCGTTGCTCTGGGGTTGCATGCGCGATTTGAGCGCTCGGTTGAAGACTGCGCGCTCGGCGAAAGAGGCCGTTCGCCGCGCCTATCGCCAAATCCAGAAACTGCTTGAGCACCAATTGCTCTCACGCGGCCTTCGTCGCGTGAATGCACCGCATGGCAAAGACTCTGGCCTGATGGACGAGCAAACAGGTCTTTTGATCACCCTAAAACAAAACTACCCCGAAATAGTGATATTTCGGGGTACTGAACATGGCCAGCCGCTCGCTACGTTCGACGCCTGGCATGATGTTTTGGTCTATATCGACAAAGCTAGAAAGCTTTAGCCTTTGTAAGTCAGATTGATCTTCATCAGGACGTCGTCCTTGATGAGGTCGTCTGCTTTACCTTTGTACTCGATGCCGAAGTCAAAGCGCTTAAGCGTGAACTCTGTGCTCGCCTTGTACACGTCGCCTTCTTTCGTGATGGTCGCTGGGAACGTGATGGTCTTCGTGACGCCACGAATCGTCATGTCACCCGTGACAGTGTGCGTCTGACCTTCGCCAGCTGCTGCTTTGATTTCCTTCGAGGTGAAGGTCGCCTTCGGGTGCTTTTCAACGTCGAAGAAGTCTGCCGACTTGAGGTGACCCGTAAGTTTTTCAGCGTCCGAGTGAACCGAGGTCGTGTCGACTTCAAAGCTCACCATCGTCAGTGCATCGCCAGCAGCCATGCCCTTTCCGGTGAAGGTCTTGAATCCACCTTTGTGGTCGCCGGTGACCTTTGCACCAACCCATTCAATCGAGCTTTGGTCCGCTTGAAGCGCAACTTCTTTGGCTTCTGCAGCTGGCTCTTTGTTTTCAGCAGCAGCGCCGGCATCGGCCTTTGCTTCCGCGTTGTTCGTTGCAGCTGGCTCTTCCACTTGAGCTGCAGGTTTGTTGTCGATCTCGCTCTTGCATGCAGCAAGCGCGAGTACAGCAAGTATCGCAATTACATAGGTTTTCATGGTTATCTCCTTATCGTTCCTAGTAAGCTATTGTTTCCGATAGCGGCAATGTGATGCTCGCTTCGTTGGTAAGTTTCACTTGGTGGACAATTCTTTTGTGAACCAATCACATAAATCTGCGTTGGCCTCGCAAGATTTGGTCACCCAGGGCTTCACATCCTCGCCGGCCTGTTTGGCCAGCATTCCGCTGTAGAAGCAGCCCATCGCCTCGCCGGACTCACAGAGGCTTGCGAGTTCATTGGCAGCATCTTTGGGGGTGGTCTTTCCTTCACCGACGTCCGCCCAGACTGCGAGTGCACAGGCCCGAAGCGATGGCGGCATTGCGTTGCATCCCTTCGCGAAGGCAGCGAGCGCGGCGGCTTTGTCAGTTTTGGCATCGCGTCCTGTGCTCAGCGAGAGGCCCCATTCCGCGCAGGATTCCCCGTCTTGAAGTTCGCAGCCTTTCTCCAAGACTTTGGTCGTCCCGGCAGGCTTATCGTTGGCAAGCATGTATGAGGCGAGCTCAAAACAGCTCGAACCCTCACCCGCCTCGCAATTCTTGTTCAAGAGTACCTGACCCGCGGCAGGGTCTTTTTGCAACATGATGACGCCGACACGTTCACAGCACGGGCGGAAGTTCTGCCCACAAGCTTGCTGGTGCACTTCCAACGCCGCATCCACATCGGGCTCGCCGCCATAGAAGCCTTCGTAGGCCAACCCCGCGCCGAAACATCCCGCGTGTTCTCCCTGGCTGCAGGCCTTCTTCAAGAGGTCGATCCCCTTGTTCGCGTCCAAGCCAGCTTCAAGCATGACACCACCGCCAAACAAGCAACCCAGCGCATCGTTGAGCTCGCACGCCTTGGTGAAGAGGTTTGCTGCCGCTTGCGAATCACCTCGAGCGTCCGCATCGCTGGCTGCTTTCAGGCAACTTTTGGCTGCGCCACCCTCGCACGCGACCACCAATGGGTCCGCGATCGGAGGGTTGACCGTCTTTGGAGTGTCTTTCGTTGTGGTCGGCGTTCCACCGCATCCAATCAACGCTATTGCGAATAATGCGAAAAGTCGTTTCATGCGCGCACCATAGTGGACGTAGGTCGGATTGATAAGCATCTATCGCGGAAACAAATCGTTTCCACAGAGTAATCGAACGTTGCAGACCCCTTTTTCGCGTAGTACTCCGGTCACACAATTCGCGCGTTGAAGAGCAGGAAACCGGTTTAACTCCGGTGCTGCCCCCGCAACTGTAAGTGGATACGAAGCGGCACACGCCACTGGACCGAGAGTCTGGGAAGGCGCCGCGATACCTAAAACTTAGGTCCTTTGAGACCTTAAGTCCTTAGGAACTCCACGAGCCAGGATATTGCTCTCAACGCATGTTTCACAATCGCTTCGGGTCGGAGGCGAGGGACAACCACAAGCTGCTGTTCTGCCGCTTGTCTTGCTCTCAACTTCGTTCGGACAAACTTGAGGATCATCATGACCTTGAACCGAGCACTTTTTCTTGCAGCCCTTCTAGTATTTGCCGTCGCATGTGGCGACGACGACGAGGGCGAAAACAACGCTAACAACATCAACAACGCGAACAACGTCAATAATGCCAACAACGGCATGACGATTGAGGTTGCGGGCACCTGGGAAAGCAATTTCGCGACGGTCGAGTCCATCTCGGACACCGAGTGGAATGGCTCTGCCATCACGCAATACGACAACAACGCTCGTCTCGCGATCACACAAAACGCCGCGGATGCTGAGTTCAGCCCGAGTGCATTCAATAAGATCGTCTGGACCGCGCCAGAGGGCGACGTGTTCTACTACTGCACCATCGCGTTCGGTCTAGAGACCGAACAAGAAGCGGTCGACGCAGAAGACACGTCGGACGACAGCGACCCACTCAACAGCGGATGTGGGGGGTTCGGATGGACGCAGCTCACAAAGCAATAACGATTGCCGTGCTGGTGGGGGCGTTCGGCTGCGGCGATGACGCGGCCACGCCTCCACCAGAATATCTCGCACTCTACGCGTCAGAAGTGGTGGACTACTCACCCGGTGTGAACGCAGGGTTTGGGCAAGACGCACTTCCGGGCGTGGTCACCGGCCCGCCGCTTGGCGCAGGCTCAGGACAAGGCACAACCGATGTGCTGTCGTTGGGTGTGGGCGGCTCGATCACATTGGGATTCTCGCAGCCAATTGTGGATGTCGAGGGACCCGATTTTGTCGTGTTCGAGAACCCGTTCTACATCAGCAACGACCCGACCATGCCCTACGCCGAGTTGGCGGAAGTTGGTGTCAGTAGCGACGGCGAATCATGGACGTGGTTCGAGTGTACACCTGGCGATGCTGCACCATATCCCGGTTGTGCCGGATGGACTCCAACCATGGATTTTGACCCCGCAGATACACAACCGCTAGATGCCGAGCTCACAGGCGGAGACGCGTTTGACCTGGCGTCGGTCGGCGTCTCCGAAGTCAGATTCGTCCAGATTCGAGACCTTTCCGAAGATGGCGAGACACCCGCAGCGGGCTTTGACTTGGACGCCGTTGGCATCATTACTGCCGAATAATTGCACCATTGTTGAGCACCCCGCATCAGAAATGGACTAGTAAAAAACCAAGACGCGGCATAACTTACGCCGCGACACTCACACTCACATCACGGAGGACGTACGTGAAACGTAAGATTACTTCAGGAATGCTCATCGTCGCGCTCTGCGCAACGACTATGATTAACACCGGCTGCTTCGGTTCGTTTGGACTGACCGTCGGACTCTGGGGATGGAACAAATCCGTCTCTGGTAACAAGTTCGTTCAGTGGCTCATCTTCCTCTTGCTGGTCATCATCCCAGTTTACGGAATCGCCACGTTCGTCGACGCACTTGTCCTCAACTCGATCGAGTTCTGGACTGGCTCGAACCCAATGGCCGATGCGGATAGCGAAGAGCGCAACCGCTACGTCCAGCTTGACGAGGAGCACACGCTGCACCTCTTCCGCGCTGACGAAATGAACATGCAGATGACCATCATCAAGAACGGTCAGGTCGACAAAGAATTCATGCTGACGATGGTTGAAGACGGCATGGAACTTCGCGATGGAAACGGCGTTCTGCTTGGCCGCGTCGACGAAATGAAAGACGCGATCCAAATCATCAACGGCGCAGGCGAGCCACTCGCTGTCTACGACGCTGCTGAAGGTGCAGCCCTTATTCGTGCATACGAGCAAGGCGGCGCAACCTACGCAACCGACTACGCAATGAAGCGCTACGTTGTCGAAACCAACGCAGCCGCCGCCGCGCGCTAGTACAGCTCTAACCAAACCTTGCTTAAGTTCTTTTTAAGCTTAGGTCCTTAGGAATTCCCTTGAAAGGCCGTGCCTCGTATGAGACGAGGTGGCGGCCTTTTTTCGTTTTTTGTTTACGATTTTTGGAGAGTCGAGATGGCGAAGGAATTCATCTACCAAATGCAGGGACTCAAGAAGCTCACGCCTGACGGCAAGACCGTTCTGGACGGGATTTGGTTGTCCTTCTTCCCCGGCGCAAAAATTGGCGTCATCGGCCCAAACGGCGCCGGTAAATCGACCATCATGCGCATCATGGCTGGCATCGACGAAGAGTATCAGGGTGAAACCTGGATCGACCCCGATGCCAAGATTGGATACCTGCCACAGGAACCTGAGCTCGACCCATCCCTCGATGTTCGAGGCAATATTGAGCTCGGCGTCAAAGGAACCCGTGATCTTCTGGTCCGCTTCGACGAAATCTCGGCAAAATTCGCCGAGCCTATGAGCGACGACGAGATGAACGCGCTCATCGAAGAGCAAGGCAAACTCCAAGACCAAATCGACGCCGTCGACGCATGGAACCTTGACCGCACGCTCGATATCGCGATGGACGCCCTTCGCGTGCCCGATGGAAGCGCGAGTGTTGAGCACCTATCCGGTGGTGAAAAACGCCGTGTCGCGCTGTGTCAGCTCTTGTTGGCGAAGCCAGACCTGCTGCTCTTGGACGAACCGACCAACCACCTTGATGCGGAAACGGTCTCATGGCTCGAGCGCACGCTTCGCGAGTACCATGGCACCGTCATCATCATCACGCACGATCGCTACTTCTTGGACAACGTCACGAAGTGGATTCTGGAGCTTGAGAACGGCAAAGGTCTCCCATTCGAAGGCAACTACAGCGAGTGGCTCGACCAGAAACAAAAACAGCTGACCGACCGAAAGAAGCAAGACAGCGCGCGTATGAAAACGCTTCAGCGGGAATTGGAATGGGTGCAGATGGGTCAAAAGGCTCGCCAGGCCAAAAACCAAGCCCGCCTCAAGCGCTACGACGAGATGCTTCAAGAGGCTCAGAACACGCGCCAAGACACCAAGCGTGAGATCGGGATTCCTCCTGGACCGCGCCTTGGTGATGTGGTTGTCGAGGTCGACCACGTGCACAAAGGCTACGGCGACCGACTGCTGATTGAAGACCTGACGTTTTCTCTGCCGAAAAACGGCATTGTTGGTGTGATTGGTCCGAACGGCGCCGGTAAAACGACGCTCTTCAAGATGATCACCGGCGAAGAAACGCCAGACAATGGAACCTTCAACGTCGGTGAGACGGTGAAGATTTCAAACGTCACCCAGGTGCGCGAAGGCCTCGATGCCGAAAAGACCGTTTGGGAAGTGATCTCGGATGGCCAGGAAACGCTGCGCATCGGGAACCGCGAAATCAACTCGCGTGCCTACGTCGGTGCGTTTGGGTTTAAAGGACGTTCTCAACAGCAGAAAGTCGGCACCATGTCTGGTGGTGAGCGCAACCGCGTCTACCTCGCCAAAACGTTGTTGAACGAAGGCAACCTGCTGCTTTTGGACGAACCTTCAAACGACCTCGATGTCGACACGTTGCGCGCGTTGGAAACGGCTTTGGTCGACTTCCCGGGCTGCGCAGTGGTCATCAGCCACGACCGTTGGTTCCTCGACCGGATCGCCACCCATATCCTGGCGTTTGAAGGGAACTCACAGGTCGTGTGGTTCCCAGGAAACTACGCGGAGTATGAGGCAGACCGCAAAGAGCGACTTGGGGTCGCAGCGGACCAGCCTGTGCGTTTGAAATACAAACCATTGACGCGCTGACGCTGCCTGCTTGCTACTCTCGTGCGGGATACTTCGTGCGAGCTACTTCGTGCCAGTTTGGTGTTTGTCGCCGTTAACTGGCGTGAAACAGCACGCGCAGCAGCAGCTAGCGTTGAAACAGCCAGCGTGAAGCAAAGCTTCACAGCTCAATGCTATCCCCGGGCTTCAGCTCCTTATCCGTAAACTCCAGCGACGCGGAATTCACACAGTACCGCTCACCGGTCGGCTGCGGGCCGTCTTGAAATACATGCCCAAGGTGCGCGTCGCAGTTTGAACACACGATCTCGATGCGTTGTATGCCGTACTTGTTATCGACGCGGCGCTCGATGTTCGCGCCTTCCATTTCCGTAAAGAAGCTCGGCCAGCCGCACCCGGAATCGAATTTCATCGTCGAGTTAAACAACGCGATTCCGCAGCAAACGCACACATACGTGCCGTCCTCTTTGTGGTCGTAGTACTTGCCCGTAAACGCGCGCTCGGTTCCCGCCTCGCGCGTCACGTGATACTGCATATCGTCGAGTTGAGCCTTCCACTCTTCTTCGCTGCGATTCTTAAAGTCTGACATCGAGTCACCTACTGAATTGCCTGATTCTTGCACCGACCGGAGTATACCATGGCCGTACGTCCCCTTTTGATGATCCCAGGGCCCATAGAAGTTTCACCTGAAGTTATCGAAGCCTTCTCTGGACCGCCACCAGGACATGTTAGCCCGCCTGTAATCGAGGCATTTGGCTCAAGCTTGGAAATGATGCGGGACGTCTGGTGCGCTGATGATGCGGCTCAACCATTCGTCGTGGCGGGCAGCGGAACGACTGCCATGGACATGGCAGCCTACAACCTGATCGAACCCGGCGAGGTCGCTCTGGTGATCAACACAGGCTACTTTGGCGACCGTGCAGCCGAAATGCTCCGGCGTCGTGGAGCCGTCGTGCACGAAGTGGTGTCCGAACTGGGCGATATCCCAACCGCCGACGAAATCGAATCGGCAGTGACCCAACACAATCCGACCTTGGTTTGGGCCCCTCATGTGGACACATCCACGGGTGCTCGGGTCGATGCAAAGGTCATCTGCGATATTGCCAATCGCTACGATGCACTGACCGTGTTTGACGGCATCTGCGCCACCGCCGCAGAAGAATTCCGCATGGCAGACTGGGGAGCCGATGTGTATCTAACCGCCTCACAGAAGGCCATCGGCTTGCCACCCGGGTTGGCGCTCCTGGTTGCCAGCAAACGCGCGATGGCCAAGCGCGAAAGCCTGAACACGCCCCCGCCGATGTCCGTCGATTTTCATCAGTGGCTGCCCATCATGACCGCCTACGAGGAACGACGACCAAGCTATTTTTCCACGCCCGCGACATCGCTCATCATGGCGCTCTCTGTCTCACTGAAACAAACGCTCGATCATGGAATGGACGCAATTTTTGCTCGCCATGAAACGGTCGCGTCGGCATTCAGAAATGCGTTCCAAGAAATGGGACTTGAGATGCTCCCCGCCAAAGGCGTCGAGGCAAATACGTTGAGCGCGGTGAAATATCCGGCCGGTGTTGATGCTTCTATGACAAAGGAAGTGGCGAAGCGCGGCGCAATCATTGCGGGCGGACTTCATCCCAAGCTGAAGACCACGTATTTTCGTGTTGGTCACATGGGCTACTCAGTTTTCCAAAACGACTGGCTTTTGCGTACACTGGTGGCCGTGCAAGGTGGTCTAGAAGTATGCGGACACACAACAGACAGCTCCATTCTGGACAACTTCCAGGATGCCATTGGCTAGCCATCACGCTGGTGTTCGCAGTCCTGTTATTGCCAATCACCGTCGCAGCCGAAGACGAACCTGTTGAATGGGATGAATCCTATCGACGTGTAACCACGCTCGAGAAAGGCCTCGCGATTTCGTATCTGCTGGGCTCGGTAAGCCTGAAACTGGTGACCGATGACTACCGGGAAGCGCGTCTGAAAGGGCCAGTCGGGCCGGATACAGCAGTTCGAAGCGCGCTCGTTTCCGAAACCGAGGATGGCCGAAACCGCGCCGCCAGTATCTCAGATTTATCCATTTACTCTTCCCAGGCGATGGTGGCGTTTGAAGCGCTCTACGTTGGCTTCGTACGCAATAGCCCGGACGCCGGAACACAGATGTTTTGGATCGGCGCAAACGCGCTTGGGCTCTCGCTGTTCGTGAACACCGTCGCCAAATACGCATTCCGACGTGAGCGCCCCGGTGATGGCGCCTGTTACGACAGCGACGACCCAGATTGTCCAACCGAAGAAACCGTGAGCTTTTACAGCGGACACACAGCGGCCGCATTCTCGGCCGCGGGCGTTTTGTGTAACAACGCGTTCTTTATCGACGTCTATACGTCGACGGATGCATGGACGAACTACATCGCCTGCGGAAGCACAGCCGTACTCGCCGGATTCACCGGCGCACTTCGCATCGCCGCGAACAAACACTACTTTACGGACGTGTTAACAGGAGCGGTGGTCGGGGCAGGAATCGGGTTCCTCTACCCGTGGCTCGCGCACTACGCGACCTTCGGTGACGACGAAAGCTCCGTGACGGTTGGGGCGTTTGGCGACCCAGACGCCTTCGGCCTGACGCTGTTTGGAGAATTCTAAGCGGCGAGCAAGACCAGCTCACGAACACATTTAGCGGCAAGCACGGATGAACATCCGGTTGGGTCGAGGCCCGGCGAAAGCTCCATCACGTCGATGCCGACTATGGTGCTGTCCTTCAAAGCCTTCAGGATCGCCTCAAACGTCGACCAATCGATACCGCCCGGCTCCGGCGTGCCTGTACCTGGCATGAATGCTGGATCAAACACATCAAGGTCGAGCGTGAGGTAAATCGGGCGGTCCTTCAACAACGCTCGTAGCTCATCAACCGTTCGGGCGTACTGCCCGCACGATGTTAGCTCCGAGTATTCTTCCGCCGTTCCAGACCTGATACCAAACTGGATGAGGCTGTCTCGGTCCAGGAAGTCCAAGATTCGTCGCATCGCACAAGCGTGACTGTTCTCGAGCCCCAGGTACTCTTCGCGCAGGTCCGCATGCGCATCCAACTGCACCACTAACACGTCCGGATGTCGGTCAAAAACCGCTCGAACAGCAGGCGGTGTCAGCGAGTGCTCACCACCCAACATCAGAGGTACACCACCGCCTTTAATGATCAGTTCGGCGGTCTCTTGGACTTGCGCAAGCATCGGTTCTGGCGCGCCGAACTTCTCGGCCAAGTCACCCAAGTCCGAGAAACTCACGTCTTCAAGGTCCTTGCCCTGAAAGAACGAAAACGTCTCCAGACCGTAGCTCGCCTCGCGAATTGCGGTCGGACCGAACCGAGTCCCGGGACGAAACGATGCCGTGCCGTCATACGGCGCACCAAAAATCTGGACGATGCCTGAATCGCCCTCGTCTGCTGCGATGAACGTCACTTCAGATCCCGTTTGATATGGTTTGGTATCGCCATCGCCCCAAGGTGAATCTCACGGTTGTAGATCTCGGTTTGGGATTCGATGAACTCCATCCGCGCGTCAATAATGTCACGCGGTGACACATTTTCTGAGGCGTAGGTCCAGCTCCACGCGCCCGCCGAATAGATCATGATCGTCTGGTAGAATGGATGCGCATTTCCGAAGACTTCGCGCACGGTCTTTACCATTTCGATATGCGTCTGCTTGAACAGATGGGCGGACTCACTCTGCGTCGACAACACGCCCTGCGCGGTCAACTTGGCCTTGCACGCCTCATAGAAGCTCTTGTTGAAGAGTCCCTCCGCCGGGCCAACCGGGTCGGAACCATCCACGAGGATGACGTCGTAAGGCTCGATATCGTCACGCTTCACCCACGCAATGCCGTCGCCGATGGTCAGATGCAGACGCGGGTCGTCCCACGATGCACCGATGGTTGGCAGGTACTTCTTCGAGACCTCGACCACCAGGCCATCGATCTCGACCAAGTCCACATGCTCAACCTCGGGGTAGCGCAGCACTTCACGAGCGGTTCCGCCGTCTCCGCCGCCGATAATCAGAACACGTTTAATGCTGGGCGCGGTCGTCATGACCGGATGCACCAACATTTCGTGATACGTCTTTTCGTCTTTCTCTGCGGTCATCCACAGATCGTCGATGAGCAAAGCGCGTCCAAGCGCATGCGTGTCGATGACACTCACGGTCTGGAACTCGCTTTTGCCCATAAACAGCGTCTCTTTGACGCGCAGACCAAAGCGCACACCGACGTCGAATTCTTCGTCGTACCAGAGAGCCATGGTTTCTCCCTTTGGAATTGAAAAAAGAGGAACTGTTCCTAAGAACCTAAGGTTCTCAAGGACCTAAGACATCACTTCTGAGGTTAGGAACCAGTCTCCACCAATTTAGGCTCGGCGAGTTTATGCTCGACGATGCGCATCGATGGAGTGAAGGGGCGAATCCCTCGCTCGACAAACAGCTTCTCGAATGAGCCTGCTTTCAGACCTTCGAAGAGCACGTCTGCACCTGCGTGAGGATTGCAGTCACCGCACGTATAGAAGTCGACAGCGGCGTAGCCAGTTTCTGGCCACGTGTGGATCGACAGGTGCGATTCGCTAAGAACGATGACGCCTGTCACACCGACAGGCTCAAAACGATGAAATACTTTCTGAACTTCAGTTGCGCCTGAGGCCACAACAGCTGCTGACATAACAGCTTCGATTTTTTCGCGATCATTCAAGATTTGCGAATCACAACCGAAGAACTCAACTAGTAGATGCCGTCCAAACTCTTCCAACGCATAACCCTCCTTTAAGCGGCACCATTGCCGCAGGCTAACATGCGCTCCGCCAAAAATTGCGGACGCTATTTTGAGCGCGTGAATCTAGAGATCCCGATCCTCGGGGTCAACAAAATTCGCACGCCGAACTGTGCATTTTCACCGCAGGTTTAGGCATTGTCGAGAGCTGCTTTCAACAAGCCAGCAACTTGCTCTGCAATCTCGCCCATTTGCGGGTTGTCGACGACCTGGAACATCGCATGCGGGTCAATCGCTTCGATCACCGAATCGCCGTCTTTCTCGTAAACCACAACATTGCATGGAAGCAGCAAACCCAGCGGTTTCTCTAGCTGAAGGGCTTGATGGGCGTATCCAGGGTTGCATGCGCCGAGGATCTTGTACTGATCAACATCGACATCCAACTTCTTCTTCAGGGTCGCTTTGACGTCGATCTCGGTGAGCACTCCGAAGCCTTGTTCAGCCAGAGCTTCGCGAATGCGCTGCTCAGCGGTGGCGACGTCCACACCTTCAAGTGTTCTGCGAAATCCATACCCATGTGTTTCCATGAAAACTCCCATGTTTCAGACGGGACGATTCTAATCACATGGGAGGCGTTGGCTACTGCGCGTTACCGAATTCTTCGTACGCTTCGCAGAAGCCCTCTGGTGGCCAGACTGCGGGTGGCTCGCAGAAGCCTAGACCGCGGTCGTCCACAATCCCACACTCGTCTTCACAGATGACAGGGTGGCCTTGTGGTCGACGATTTGGTGCAACCCACTCACCGGCAACCGCAGCAGCACCCGCTGCATACTCCGTCTCGCGGCCGTTGCTATCCAGGATGATCTTCGAGAACGAAAGTGTGCCTTCGATCCGGTCATTGCCCTCTTCGTTCTTAACCACCACGCCAAACAATCGCAGGTCTACGAGCTTGAGCGTCAGCGGGCCCAACGGCAGCTGAATCAAGGTTGGATCCGTCTCTACGCGGCGGGTGCCGTCGTCTTCGACCTTCACAAAACCCGCGACGTGGGCGGTCCACGCGAGGTTGCCATCATCAACGAGAAGTTGCTCGGGCACCGCAGTGTTGTCTGCGAACTCAGGACTGACCGGGTCACCCTCGGCACCCGACATGACAAACGTTCCGTCCTTGAGCGTCTTCATATCTGAGATGAGCGTTAGGACCGCTGGCAGCGGCTCGTTCACGCTACCCACCATAATGTAAACGCCGTCTTGGAACTCCAAATCAACTGTGTTGATTCGGCTCTTGTCTTGGAACTGGAAGTCAAAATAGACGTTGCGACCTGTGTCGTTTCCGTCCTTGTCAGCCAAGCCCGGGTTGATGTCCAAGATCAGCGGTGGACCCGCAGCGCCAAGACCGTCTGGGTCGAAGTCAATTCGCGCTCGGCGGCGGTTTTCCAAGACCGTAATCGTCACACCATCGCAGGTTTCGCCGTTGCGACACGCATCGACAAATGGATCAGCATCATCCGGAATCTCCAGCTCGATATCGCGCACATCACCCCAGAGCGAGATGGCCAGTGAATCCGCGTCGATCTCTTCGCTAAAGCGCACAAACAGCGAGTCCCCAGGACCGAACACGCCGCCCTCGGGTTGCACCAAAACCGGTTCCGGCGGGGCGTTGTAGGTCTCGCAACCCAGGCTCAACATCGACGCCAATACGGCGACGCTCAAGATTCGGCTAGTAACGGAATTCAAAGCGATTCTCCACCATGTACGACTTCACTGCGTCGCCATTTTCGTCTTGTATTGCGGCGCCAGGGAAGAGGATTGCCCCTTCCACCGTCCAGTGAAAATAGTGTTTGTATTTGTAACCCAATTGCAAATCCACCTCGGTACCGTAGTAGCGAGCAGGCTTTCCGCCGTGGAAGTTCACTGCGTCATCCGCAATTTCGTTTCCGTCTTCGCCGAGTGACGTCAGAATCGGGTCGACAACACCACCGCTCGCCGCCGACCACGCCATCAGCGCGCCAACGCGGCTGAAGAAGTTATGCGTCTCGTTCTTAAATAGGTCGGTGTAGATCTGAGGGAAGATGGCGATTGCATTGTTGAAACGCCCTTCCGAGGACACCTCGGTAATTGGGAAAGACTCGGCGTCCAATCCGATGAGGTTCTCAATCCCCACAGCCGCAGAACGCGCGCTCTCAAACTGCATAATGTGCTCGAACAGCAAGAGCCCCACGTTCATGTCGCGCGCGAACTGAAACTGCGTAAGCGGCGTCGTAACGCGAGGGTCGTCGTCACCGCTGGCGTAGTCGAACTCAAACGTGAACATGAACGGGCCGAGGTTGTAGTCAGCGATGAACTGAAGCCCGTGGCCAACGATGTCTTGGACCTGTGCGTCCGTGCCGGACAATACCGCGAAGCCTTCGGCAACTTCGCGCGTCTGACCGTTGATATGCATGTAGTTCGTGATGAGCTTGAGGTCGCCGAGTTGGCCGCCAAGCGACATTGGAAAGCCCCAGACATTTGAATCAAACTGCTCGTTCGTCAGGTTGACCATCGCGATGCTTGCCAGGAGGTTCTTCCACTCCCAACCTAGCCAGTCAGCCTTCTTCTTTCGGACCTCGATCGTTCCACCCAGCGACGTCAGATTGTCATCGACAAGGTAGATATTGTCCTGCGTCTGCCAGTCATAGAAAACGGCCCCAATCACACCATTATCAAGGCTGGGGTCGGCGACATGCTGATAGCCATAGAGCAGCGTGTAAAACGCCTCGTCCAGTTTGGTTCCAAACAACACGCGGTCCGCAGCATCGGAGTTCTTCGAGACACCCCAGCGGTTGTATGGACCACCATCGTGCGACGGAATGCCCGCGCCATATTTCTTGGGCTGACGTCCAACGCGGATGATCCCGAACGGCAAGTAGACATCGGCATACAGGTAGTTGATCTCCCAAATATCCGACTCAACAAGCACCGGACCATAGGCTTCGCGATCAAGCGGGTCGCCGTCTGGCTTTAGCAGCCCAATACCAAACTTCGTCACATTGGGCCGGTTCGACGTCAGGGTGACACCCGAGTTAGACCCTGGTGTCCCGCCAAAGTCCCCGTTGTCGCCAAACAAGACGCCATCAAGGAAGTCGGCTTGAAAACGAATCGCGCCTACACCGACCTTTGCCACAGTGGTGTCCAACCGGAAGCGTTGCTCGGTCCAATGCACGTCCTGAACTGTCGTCCCACTGAGCTCCAGCGGATTGATGCTCAGCGTCCGCACACGATACTCCGGACTGATCGTCCATTGGATATCGTCCAAATCGAGGAAGTCATCTTCCGTCGCGTTGGGATTCTGGCGCTTCTCGCTGTGCAGCGTGGGAGGTTTCTTCATCCCGCCCTTGGTTTTGAACGGCTTCGAATCCGCCGACGGAACCACCGCGATCGGCTCATCACCGCCATCGTCCACCGTCTCCTGCTTCTTCAGGATGACCGGTGAATCCTCGGTGGGCTTGGGCTTTTCTTCGTCTTTGGGCGCTGAATCCGGCTTGGCTTCCGCGTCCGCAGCTGCCGGCTGCGCGTCAGGTTTCTCTGCCCCAGGCGGGTCAGCTGGCGCGTCTTGCGCGTGTAGCGCAGGAGCCAACCCCAAGATACAAAATGCCGCTAGAATCGGCGTAGATCGTAGTGCTCGCACGAGACTTCCATACAAAAGAACTATTTCTGTGGGGCGATCATAGCCGCGCTACCGCTCCGAGAGCAACTGCGCAGCGATACTTACCGCGATCTCATCGGGGGTATCGCTTTTCATGGGCAAACCGATGGGTGCTACCAAGGCGTCTAACCATGCCTTTTCGACGCCATTCTCGCTCAGTGCTTTGACGATGTTTCGGATCTTCGTCTTGCTACCCATCACACCGACATACTGAAACTCAGCGTTGCTGTCGGCGAGCCCCTGTAATGCCTCGATGTCGGTAAGCATGCCCGTCGTCATGACGACGACATCGGTTAGGTGGGGATATCGAATCTTCGCCGCGGCATTCTCGTAGCTGTCCACCAGCTCCAAGGTGTTCGCGTAGATATTGTCCAGAAATGTTCGGCAATCCGGCCGATCGTCGAACACCGTCACGACATATCCCAATTGTCGCAGCAGGCGACTGAGGGCAAGTCCGCAATGCCCGCCCCCCATGATCGCTACACGCTGCGTCGCGAGGAGTTGCTCCTCGAAGTAAACATCGTCTGTGGACCCCAACGTGATGGGCGGTTCGCCCTTCACCGGCGAGCGGTACTCTAGCTCCAAACCTGAGCCGCGGACCGTGAAAACACCGGGCTTGTCGTTGGCCACGAGGTCCAAAATATCCGCGATGATATGCGCGTGTTCTGGCCCAACCACAAACTCAACATGGGTCTGTTCGCCTGCGCAGATCAGGCCGGACGGCTCACCAGATTCTGGGTTCTTGCGATGAACGAGTCGTCGCACGGTGGGCTCAAATCCACCATCCAACGAGCGTTTGGCGCGACGGATGATCTCCATCTCCATCCCGCCGCCACCGATCGTGCCTACCGGCTCGCCGACCGCAGGGACGTACATGCGGGCGCCTGCCGTTCCTGGGGAATGCTTGGTGTTGGCCGCGACAATGACCACGAACACCCGCTGACCGGATTCGATCGCTGTCAGGACTCCCGACCAGAAGTTCGTGACATGGCTCATTTTACGCCGAGTTCGCGTCGCAATGACGTATTGAATTCGTCCGCCTTCTGGCGCGCCTCAGGCTCGCTGATGGGGTGGGGATCGATGAGAAGGCCCCAGATAATCGCGCCAGCCGCGGTGCTCAACGCAACGCTACCCGCAACCACTAGCGTTTCATTCGTGTCGTTAGGCAGACCGACAAACAACAGACCGCCACCCAAGGCCGCGGCGGCACCGCCGCCAACCAACAACCCGGTTCGGAGCGCATTCCACGTTCCGTACTGCTCCGCCAATTCAGGCTGTCGGATCGCGTTGTAGAAATCCGTGCCATCGATCGGCTCGTTGAACACGCCCTGATAGGCCTCCCACATCTCGGGACCGAAGTGCACATACTGACGGTTGTACTTTCCGCGCAGCAGCTCCTCCGCCTTGATCGTGGCAATGGCTGCGGCTTTCAGGTCCGTCTTCTTCGCGAGTTCTTGCGCGAGCTCAGACTTGTCTTCGACAGGTTCGCTTGGGACCGGCTTAACCTCTGCCTGCGTGGAGGAATCGGAGATCTGCGCCGGATCCAATCGCTGATTGGACATCACGCTTGCCGAACGCCGAACCGTTCCGTCTTTGCTTCGATAAGCGAGCACCGCCACAAACTGTTTGTCTGCGGCAGGAAAGGTGCGCACAGCAACCACGCCCTGAACCGGGTAAACTGCCGCGGCCGCAAAGATCTCGTCGTCCGATTTTTCGTTGATGTCACCAAGCGGGCTGGCGTCCATCACCAACGTGACGCCCTTTGCGCCGCGCAACGCTTGAGACAACGCATCCGCAGCGGACTTCGCATCGGGGCCAACGGCCGCAACCATGACCTGCTGCACGTCCACCAGGGCCGTGGCATTCTCTGCGTCAAACGTCGTGGCAAACGGTTTGGCCTCTTGTGCGGCAACCGTGGATGCGGTCAGCGCCATGACGGCCAACGACAAGATTATTGTGGCGACTCGTTTCATGGACCCCAGATACCCGAAAAATGGCGGCGCGGCTACTTAGAGCTGAACAGCGCAAACATGCTGGTGTACGCGTGCATGTGCGTGCGGCCCGCGAATGGACCGATTTCGCCTGCACCAAAAAAGCCCGCCAATGGGATACCACCTGCCGCCTCCAGAAACGTCTGAGAGTCATGATTGGGCTCGCCCAACAAACGCTCACCACGTCCAATGCAGCTGAACAGGAGCGCGGCTTCGTGCCCCGGCTTGTACTCGGCTAGCCACGCCTGCATGTCATTGCGTGCAGCTTCGCCGTCGCGAAGATGGAACTGCAGAAGCATGCCTTCTTCAACCCGGTGGTCGACACTCAACGTGCCGCTGTTCGGGTCGATCGCGTTCATGTGGCGAATCAGAAACTCGGTTTGTCCTGGTGTAGCCCCGCGGTCTTCGACGACGCCGACGACCAATGAACCGGGGATAAGCGCACGATCGCCGACCGGCAATTGTTGGTAGAGGGCATTCAACAGATCAGCTGGCCGCTGGCCATCAAGCTCCCAGATATGGTCGCCACTCACACGCGTGATCTTGTGGAGCTGTCCGATGGGACGACACCCCTGCGCAACGATTGCTTCCATTTTGATATCGCCCTTCAACAGCACGCCGACGGCGCCCGTGCGTACGATCTCTGGTCCCACAATCATCGCATTCTGGCCTGGAACCATTCCCGCGCTTGAGAGGGCGCCACAGACCTGCGCGCCGGTGCGGTCAATCCCGTCCAGGAGGCTGTCGATATCGCAAGAGAAACTGTCGGCGAACACGATGACGATGTCGTCCTCGCCGGCGCCTTTGAGCCGTTCGTTCCAGACTTCAGGGGTGTCGAACGCGGTGACCTGCGTAAATTGCAGCGGCGTCACCTCTACGTTGGGCAACTCTGCCGCCACCGCGACCAGCGCCGGTCCAGTCTCGACCTCGGTTCCACCAGCCAGCACGCCGCGCGCGGCGCAACCCACGATCTCTGCGCCTTCAAACGCCGAGGCGATGCCGGTGGAAAGTCGGCCATAGATGGCTGCGAAATGTTGGGAGGGAAACACCAACACCAGGTCTGGCGCGGGAATCTCTTGGCGCAGCTGCACCACAATATCGTCCACAGCGTCCTGTGAACTCTCTTTCGTGGACAATGCCGTGACCCAACGCATCTGCACTCCGAAGTGAAGGTGTAGATTGAGATTACTCGGCAATCCGCAATGCTTTCAAGACCTCTCGCACCGCAGGGATGGAAAGGCTGTTCCCAAGCAGCTTCCAACGCTGCCGTCGCCCAAAGTGGTCAGGGAAATGGAAGTCGGCTGGAAATCCCAGCAACGCGGCGATCTCGGTGTCGCCAAACAGCCGAAGGCCATCTTCCGTATCCAGGTATGAGCCCGAGAAAACCCACGACTGGCCATACGCCGAGGTAAAACAAGCGGTCTCGGCATCCGGGTCCTCTTCACGCACCCGCAGCAACGCACCACCGTATTTCTCTTGGACATGCTCAGGGACGAACTTCGGGTCGGCTGGTGGATCGATGAATGAAACCAGCTGACGCCTCTCAACATCTGTGAGGTCAAACTCGGGCGCGAAATCCAGCGCTGCGGCCGCGTAGTAACGTGGCCTTCGGTTCGGAACCCCAAGCTCCGTAGAGCAGATAACCCGCTCTGCAAATTGGTAGCCCGCGGTCTCGAAAGCTTCGTGCAGGCGCTCATGCGCGTCCGAATCGACGAAACCCTCGACATTCTCGAACCCCACCAGCGATGGACGCACAGTCTCTAGCGCAGTCAACGTAGCTTCAAATGTCGCTGCGCGTGGGTCCTCTAGATCTTTCTTCAATCCACGGCGTGTGTGGGGCGTGCAAGGTGGCGACATCCACCACATGTCGGCCTCAAGCCCACTCAACTTGGCCGCAACGTCGCCCATCAGTGAAATCTGATGTGTCGGATGACCAAAATTGTAGTGCAACGCCTCGAGCGCATGTTGGCTGGCATCCACAGCGCCAACAACGTCGACATCAAAGCCCGCTGCTGCTGCCGAAAACCCACCAATACCCGCGTATAGCTCAAGCGCCTTCACTGATCCGCCGCGGCTAGAACCGTCACATGACTGTCCTTCAGCAGCACTTCACCATCGCCTTTGGTCTGCGTCGGTCCGTACTCGATGACGGTGCCTTTGGGCAGGTGTTTCATCGGTGCAAGGTCATCGTTTTTCTTGGCGAATTTCTCGGGACACACCAAAGGAAGACGCCCTTCTCCACCGCATACAAAGTAGCGAAGACGCCCTTTTGTATGGCGAGGTTCGGAAACGACGCGGGCGATGCGGCCTGTTTCTGTTCGCGGCTCGTCGTTGGACAAGATGAGGTAGGCCATCTTCGTCGTATCGCGGGCAACACCGACGGCCGCCGCAAGCTGCTCGACCATGTCTGGCGGCGTCCAAGGCCAAGCGCCGTGGCACCAATCTTTGGAGTTCTCTAGCGCAGGACACACGCCAGCCCAGATGCACGGAGCCTCAATGCGGTAGTTCTCGACAATCAGGTCGCGTACTCGATGCAAGGTTCGCGTGGTGTCACGAAGCGCGGGCTCTACCAAGATGAGGCGTCCGCCGTCGTTTAGGATAGCCATCCAACGTTCAATCAGTCCGGCGATTTCTGCGTCTTCGAGGTCAAGCTCGTTGAGCGCATTGCCAACCGTAATCACGTCGTAGCGCCCCTTGGGCGGTCGACCGTCGATGTCGCGGTGCTCCCACATAAACTTGCCGCTACCCCAGAGCTTCTCGGCTTCGTTCAAGGCCATCGCCGAACGATCCGCCGCGACCACACGCTCAGCACCTGCATCGGATAGCGCGACAGCAAACGAACCCAGCCCACAGCCCAGGTCCAGTGCCTTTGTCGGGGTAATATTCGCAATCTTCAGCGTGACCATCGCCTGCTGATAGGTCGCCGGCCAATACAACGCCAGATAGGCCGCCAACAACTCCTTGTCCGCAAAATAATCCTGACCAATCAGCTCGCGGTCTTGTGTCAGACCATCGCTGAGGTCTTCACAGGCAGGGACCAAAACGCGCAACTCGGCGTGGGTCCAAAACGGCTCCGTGGAGGTCGAACCAATGAGTTGTCGAACATGACGGACGACGTGTTCGTAATGCAGCATAGAATTTAATTAGAGTTTCCAGACAACCCGGCGCTCCCAGAAACACCAGGAGAAATGCCACCCGAACCGCCTAGGCCGTGCGACAGTATATTCGAGATGAGCGAGACGTTGGTATTGATGCGATAGACTGCGTAACTGGGTCCACCAGCACCACCGCCACCTGCGCCGCCGTCACCGCCGTCGCCACCGCGTCCGCCGTTTCCGCCCTTGCCGCCATACGAGCCGCATGGATCTGGACCCGGTCCGCCCGCGCCACCAGTGCCACCGTTGCCACCTGCAGCACCCTGACCGCCGTCGCCACCGTTCCCGCTTTGGATGGTCGTGTTGCTGAGCGTGATGCCCGTCGAGTCCACCAGGAACAGTCCGAAGGAGGCGCCGCCATTGGTCCCACCAGAGCCGCCAGTCGCGCCCTGTGCACCACCGCCGCCACCGCCGCCGCCGTTGCCGCGACCGTTATCGCAGAACGTGCAAGCGTGGGCGCCGCCACCACCACCGCCACCGCCACCGGTGCCGTTGGTTCCGGATCCACCCGGTTGTCCGGGAGTTCCGCCCCAGTAGTTCGCGACGACCGCGCCTGTGCCTGCCAACCCGTTGGAGCCATTCGACCCGTCGCTTCCGCCCTGACCGTTCACGCCATTCGCACCGCCATCACCAGACGGACCACCCGCGCCGCCGATGCCACCGGAACCGGACGGCAAACCAGCAGCTCCCGGGAATCCAGCGGTCGCGCCACCACAACCTCCAAATGTACCACCCGAGTTACCTCCAGCACCGCCAAGGCCACCCGTCGCGGCGACAGGCGAGGGACCGCCGAGTCCACCGGAAGGCCCACAACCATTGTCCTGGCAAGCACCTCCGGGAATGGCTCCGCCCGGATCTCCGGCGCTGGCTGACGCACCATTGGAACCCGACGCGCCATTTGTGCCGTCGCTCGCATTACCGGCGGTAATCACCACGTTGCTCAACGTGAGCACGTCACAGTTGAAGCAGTGCATGCCGTAGTTCGTACGGCTGCTTCCGCCGGCTGCTCCGGTCTGGAATTGTACGCGTTCAATGATCGTCGGCTGCACGATGTCTTGGCCGCGCACGCCAATGATGGCGCCGTTGGTCAACGAACCGTCGTGCTGTACCTGCGCTTGATTGCCTGAGCCTCGCACCCATGTCGACGGGTTAAACCCAGCGTACACGGATACACCCGACATCAACTCAACCGTGCCCGAGGTGTAGGCTCCACCCGCGACGTACACATCTTTTCCTTCAACAGCAGCGCGCGTAATCGCGGCATCAAGGTCGTTGAGCGGGTCCCCAAAGGCACCTGTCGCATTGAACCGACCAAGCGGCGAAACGAACACGGCATTTGCGATGTCGCCGTCGATACCATCGCAATTCGAGTCCTCGTAGTTGTCATCGGGCAGGTCCACAGCACCTGGCGAACCAAAGCAGAAGTACTCGCAACCGTCGGTCAAAATATTGCCGTTCAGATCATACCAGTTCTGGTCGCACATCGGATTCGGACCAGGGTCGCACTGTCCGTTGTTGCAGGTCGTCTGAACGTTCGGGAACACCGCGGCACACCGGAATTGGTCGCCGGCCGCGCCGCCGATATTCGAACACCCACCGCAGTTGTCCACCGTCGTAATGTCCGTTTCACACCCTGGATCAGGCGTGCAATCGCCATAGCCATCAACGCAATCCCCACGCGTGCATTGGCCGAGCATGCAAAGCGGTTCTGCATTCAGGACGTCTTCGCCGGGGCAGATGTACAGGTCATTCGGGGTGCCATCTGGCGTGAGCGCGCCACAACCGCCGCAGTTTTCGGCGTTGGTTGAAATGCTTGTCTCGCAGCCGTTCATGAAGTCGCCGTCACAGTCTGCGAGGTTCGGCGACGGGCACGTGCCAATCACACACACACCGGCGTTGCAAAGGTTCCCCATTCCGCACGCAAACTGGGCTCCGCAACCACCGCAATTGTTCGCGTCCATCGTGATATCGGTTTCGCAACCCGGCACCTGGTCGTCGCAGTCGTCCGTGTTTTCTGGGCACGACCCATTGATACCGGTGAACGGCACATCGACTTCGAGTGTTCGGTCTTCGTAACGAACCGTCACCGTGATGGCGTCGAGTGGCATCTCGACTTCGGGCTCATCGGCCTGATACGTGATGTCGAAGAACAGCCGGTCGCCAATTCGCAACGACACCGGATACTGCACCGGAACTCGCGCTGCGACGTTGTTCAAACGATAGACCTCGGTCGCAAATCGCTCGTTTCGAGTCGTGGTCAGCGAGAACGCATCGATGAAGATCGGTTCTGCAATGATGTTCTCGATGGCGAAGCGACGAGTCGTACCGCTGCCTGGCGCCACGGTCCCGAAGTCCAGAGATGGCACGTCCGGACAGGCCGCAAGCGGCGCTTCCTCGTTGAGCAGGCACAGCTCGTAGAAGTCCCCACCGCCAATATCGGTATTGCCGTTCATATCCCGGTCATCGTTGTTTGACCGGTCCGTGTCCGACCCCGCGTCGCGGACAGAGGTGTTCGAATCACGTGGACCGGCTTCGTCAGTTCCACACGAAAGAGTCGCGGCGATCGCCAGCAACAACAGTGCTTTCAGTATTCGCATATCTTAGATGATCGCGAGAATCGCGGCGTGCGTCAACAATCTGGGTTTTTGGTGGTTGGTTCTTGGTCGTTGGTCATTGGTCGTTAGTTCTTGGTTCTTGGTCGGTTCGCAGAGGCTTCCAGCTTACAGCTCCCTGCTTTCAGCTTTCAGCGACGGGGGTGGTTTCATTTGTGATCATGGTGAGCGCCTTCGCGCGTGTGGATAAAGTGGTTGTTGTGGATTGCGCATTTTGGCCACCGAGGGGTACCGAGATCCGTGAGGCCCCACCGAGATTTCTTTGTCGTCATTCAAAGGCGGACCGGCAAATTTTGGACGCGCGCATGCTTTGGGGTTTGGTCCCACAGATAGGCTCAGATACAACGCAGATTCACACAGACTTTTCTTCAACGGGGCATCAGCCAAGTCACAATTCTAGAGTCGTGAGGTGTTGAACGCTGGTCGCAAAAAGAGATTTCTGTGTGTTTCCGTGAACCGTCTGTACTGTCTGTGGATTTGAGCCAAAACCGCGGCTCGCTGACAACCAAGAACCAACGACCAAGAACCAAGAACTAACCCAGGTATTCGCCTAGACGCCGGAGCTGCGTGATGTCGTGCACGTCCTCACCGAAGAGAGGGATGGCACGAAGGCGCTCCGGGCCGACCTCTTTACCGAACTTCTCGACGAGGTCTTTGTTGTGCTTGGCCAAGCGGGCGAGGTGCTCGTAATGCTCGGACAACGCAGATTCGAATTTGTCGACATCGACATCACCCAAATCCCCTAAATCCTCGACGTCGAAGGAAGTCAGGTCGTCGGCCTCAAAGCCAGGAATGACGCGGTTCAGAATGAAGGCGGCCGCTTCCTGATCCAATTGGCCGAGCTTGTCATGGAAGAACAAGGCTTCCTTGATTCGGCGCTGGTCTGCGCTTGTGATGACGACGAAGTGGGTCTGCGGGTCGCGCAGAATGAAGTCGATCATGTCGCCGCGACTTCGAAGTGCTTCCTGCAAAAAGGACAGCGTTTCGAAGAAGTCGACCAAATCTTGAACGAACGAATCACCGAAGATGCGGCCCAAGAGCGTGTTCACGACCGAACCGCCAGCATCGAAGACCTTCGAGAACAAACCCTTCTTCTGATTCTTACTGGGGATGAACCACTTCATGATGCGGTCGTCGAAGAACTGACGCGCACGCGAAGGTGTGTTCAAGAAATCCAGCGCATTCTTGGTGGGCGGCGTATCCAGAACAACGAGGTCGTAGTAGCCGCCGGTGTACAAATCATGCAGCTTATCGAGCGCCATGTACTCTTGCATTCCTGCAAGCGTCGAGCTCAACAGCTTGTAGATATTATTGTCCTTCGAGCGCGCCAGCGCACCCGAATCTGGCGCATATCGAGCCACGAGGTCGTCCAGCGTCTGTTGCTGGTCCAGCATCATCGCCCAAAGCTCGCCGTCGGTATCCTGGTCCGGAATGCGCTCGCTCAGGTCAATCTGCTGTGGGTCGTTTGTCAGCTCGTCGAGACCAAGACTGTTGGCTAGACGTTTCGCGGGGTCGATCGTCAGCACGATGACCTTGCGGCCGTGCAACGCGCCCTTCAACCCGAGCGCAGCCGACGTCGTCGTCTTGCCTACGCCTCCGGGACCGGCGCAGACGATCAAGCGTGCGCTCTCCAGGATAGATTCAATTTGGTCTTCGTTTGCCACTTAGGTCACGAGGCCAGAGTCTCGGTAGTTTGGCCATCACTGTTAATGAAATTGGCCAGACGGTCGACAATATCGTTTTCCTCGGTTTCGTACACCATCGGAAGCTCGACTATCTCTGCATCCAGCTTGGAATGCAGAAGATCAAGATAGGTGCGATCACGCTTGTACCAACTCATCGCCAGCACATTTCCAGCAAGCACGCGGCGGGTCGCCGTGGACTCCTCCGAGAATTCTTTGGTCGGGTCAACGTTTACCCCAGCCGACTCACTCGCTTCCTTAAACGCAGTGCCAAATCGCGCCGGAAACGGCCGGGGATGCACCATGTTCACCATCGTCAACTCCAGACCACGCCCCAGAGCCTCCTCGAGCTTGTCTTCCAACTCGATGGTCTCTTGGACCGGCATTTCTTCAGGCAGACACACGGCCACAATCGCCGCACGTGACGAATCGTGAATCCATCCTGCGATGACTTTGGCGCGTTTGGCGAACGGCCCCACCCCACGCATCATCTGATTCAACGTGTCCGGAACGTTCAGAAACGTCACCGCGTGACCGCTGGCCGGAAGGTCGACGATCACATGGTCATAGAGCTGCTTGTTGTCTTCGACGAACTCCAAAATCCCGTCGAGCAATACGAACTCGTTGACCGATGGTGCCGACTTAAAAAACGCTTCGGTGACGCGGTTTCCTGTCACACTTCGCACCACTCGCTCACTAGGCAGAAAGCGGGTTAGCGATCGAACCAGGCACTCATCACTTTGGAGATTTATCGCGTAGAGATTGTCGGCGATCTTGATACGAGTTCCATCCTTTCCGGATTTACCCAAAAGCTCGCTCATTGCCGAGAACGCATCGGTCTCGACAACCAGCGTCTTCTTGCCACGACGAGCCAACGCCGCGCCAAGCGCAGCGGCACACGTGGACTTTCCAACTCCACCTTTCCCGGTCACGAAGACCAACCGCTTGTCTTTTATGGAATCCAGCATGCGTCGAGAACCAGCCATCAGGCGAAACTAAGATGGCACTTACCTGCTGGCAGGTGCGCAAGAACCACCCTACTTCGACTCCGCCGGTCCGTCTAGATTCGACCGAATCAGTTCGCCGTCGGTTTGACCTCTGGCTGAGCCTCGGCCTCAGGTTGGGCCTCCGTGGGCGGTTTTTCGATGTTTGGGTGGAACGCTTGTGCGTTCCAGAAGCGGTTTTCGTGCCCCCAAAACTTCTTGAACGCCGGTCGACACGAAGGACACTTCTTCTCGATGTTCGGCATCGGCTCAAACTCGTTGTGAAAAATCACGACGTGCTCGTAAATCCTTCTGGCACGTTCCACCTTGCCGGCAGCTAGCAGCGCATCCGCCCAAACGAGATATGCGAAGGTGTCCGGTTCTCGAATATGAGTTTCGCCGTACATTCGCTCCCACTGTTTTTCAAACTCCGCGTCGGTGGTGGCGGCAGCCAAACCCGCGTAGATTCCGACGGCGCTGACGACAGGTAGTTTGTCATCGGCAATCGACTTCCAAGCCTTCACAGCGGCAGTCACATCACCGGACATGTACAAACTCCAACCGTAGGTATCCACCAGCGACGCGCTTTTGTGACCTTTCAGGACGTCGTGGTACTTCGGGGTGCCCTTGCCTTGGAGCACTCGACACCAGACATATCGATTCACCACATAGGAATACTCTTCCTCGGACTTGTCCGCTTCTTCGACCTTCTTGAGTTTATCAGCCTCTTCATAACTCGGACATCTGTTGTCACCGGTGGACCAGGAAATGTCCTTGTTCGGGTAGATCTTCTTGAACGCCTCCAGCGGCTTGGGATGAAACTTCTGAACGAAACGACTTACGTTTCGACGACAACTTGATGTATCCCGCGTCTTTAGCCAGCGACTCCAATCTTCGTAGCGTTGCCATGCCAGGTCTTTGTCGACCAACATGACCCACCAAAGGCCAGTAAAGACGTCATCACAATCGCCTTGTTTGTCCAAGGCCATGAGCTCTTCGGCGTACTCAATAGTCTTCCCCTTGTCGCCCTTGTTCCAAGCGTCTTGGAGCATGAGTCGCCAGTACCGTGCTTCGTTCTTGTCTTTGATTCCCTGCAGAAGGTGACTGATATCCTGTCTTGAGCTGTAGCCGTTGGTCATCACGACCAAGCGGGCGACCGGCGTTGCACGATAGTCACCCAACAATCCGCGGGCATCCTGAAGCGCTGAGGAAAATTGGCCTGTGGCCCGTTTCTCAAGTGCGCGATACATGCGTTGGACCACCGGGTCTTTGACCAAAGGCAACGTTTTACGAATTGCTTCAAAAGTGCTCTTTCGCTCGCTCAGTTCAATCATTTTGAGCTCTTCATCGTTTCCTTCGATGAGTTTCGTACTAAGCAGAGGAACACTCCAACTGTTCATGACATGGTTGTGGACATGCAGACGACGCACTTCTTCGTTGTCGGGCTCGAGTGAGTTCATCTGCACCAAGACATTGGCGGCAAAACTTCCTCGTCCAAGTCGAATCAAACACTCGGCCAATTGAGCCAGACCTTCGACATCACGCCCCTTTTTGACCGTTTTGAAGCCGATTAGCTTCTCGACAATCTCACAGCCCTGTAACGCGGGAATCGCCTGTCCAGGCAGCGGCATGACCTCTTGCGAGTAGCCTCGATCCTCGGCCGTTTCAGCGACGATTCGCAGAGTCTCAATGTACTCCGGCGTAACGATTGCGAAGAACTTCGACATAATCGTCTCGGATTCGAGCAAGTCATCGATGCTCCCGTCTTCGATCGTGCCAACGCGTGCACCTACGTAGTCCGAAAACCGCTTCAGAAACACGTTAGGCGCAACCACCGACTGCGAAGCGATATACAAATCGGCGAGTCTTACCTCGCCGTTGGGCTCTGAAACCCATCGGTCCGGTAGAGTGCCCATCCAGTCGATCAACACAAGACCACCATAGGCCTGCAGTGCTGGGTGCGATTGCTTTGCCAACGCCGTCTCGAACCACTTGTGATCGCGTTTAGGGACGAAGTCCGAAGACGCTAAACGAAGCGTTTGGTACTCGTCGACGTCTACAATCCCCTGAATCGCGTCCCCTAACGCACGCCACTTTGGCTTCAAATCCCGCTTGTTTCGGTGGGCAATGACGACCTCCGCCAGTGCCAGCTGAAATCGGCGGGCGACCCATTCGTTTTCCGACTGAGGGGCGTCGAGTCGTTCCCGGTCCTTATTGTGTTCGATAGCCGCGGACAGCGCCGTTTCGGCGTTCTCGTAGTCCTGCGTCGAAATCAGCCCGGTCGCGAGATAAAAGCACTCGACCTCACACGTCTTGCCGTACTCTTCACGTTCAAGCTTCTTTGTTCCCCCACATGCGCTGAACACAAGCGACAATGCGGCCAATACAATGAACTTCTTCATGGCATCCTCATCGTAAACTCAGTGGGGGTTTCCTGCGTCGCTTTGCGAGCATCACGTTCCAATGGCCCGTCCAATACAAGGAACTGATCAGCCAGGTCGGCAGCAAACACCGGATCCAACTGTGCGGCCGCATGGATTATCTTGCGCATTCGACCGACCTCATCCGGGTTCACCACCGGAAATGTCGCGACTTTGGGGAGTTTGGCCAGATCCGCTTTGGCCTGACCGAGGTTCTTCGCGTTGAGCGACGCATAGACGAACGCCCAGTAATCCTTGAGGCTCAGGTGGCCTTTTTGTTTTGCCAACAACAGGTGTTTTTCGACGTTTTTTCGGTCTCCGAATGCAGCGTAGGTCCACATTGCGACCCTATGAAGTGACCCGGAGTCCTCGTCCTCGACATTTCCGATTGTCTCCAACGCTTTCGGGCCGTTGTAGTAGAACGCTTGCACGCCCGCCATCCAGCCGATTGCCACCTCTCGAGCGTATCGGGGCGCTAGTTGTTTGGTGTTGAATTGCCCGGACGAACCGCCACTTCCACAACGCCAGGCCCAAAATCCCTTGTACTGATACGACCATTCCTTTTCGGCGATATCACCCCCGATGTACTGCGTTGCGGTCATCGCGTTGAGCCCACATTTCCCGCCCGTGAACATGGTCCAATCACGGATCGACGTCGACAGCTGGTCGTTGTTGTACCAAGTCTGAGCTTGCGAAACGGCCTCTTCCTCATCTCCAACATCAAACTTGAGAACCAATTGCTGCCACTTTGGAAGATGTTCGATCTGTGCTTTGGGGAAGTTCTCGAGGTCCTTCTCAATCAGCTTCTTGTGAAACGTGTACAAAGCCTTGTCTTCGTCAGTCTTGGCGAGAGCCAGAGCCCCATCCACATCCCCCTGTAGCTCAAACTTCACGTAAGCCCGACGGCTGACAACGTCGTCGGGATTCTCGGCGACGTCTTCCAAAGCATCGAGCATCGCGTTTGCGGACTTTGCGTCCAAATCGCGGAAGTGAATCCAGAATCTGCGCCACAAAACACGCTCGGTCTGCTCGTCGTCCTCAGCGCGATCCATCGCAATCTCAAGCTCAGCAAGGGCCTCCTGTGGCATGTCCATGGCGTCGAGGATGGTGGCGTTGCGAAGCGGTCCCCACACGTCCTCCTCGTACGTTCGTTGTTTCTCGATGTAGTACTGCGCAAGCTCGAAGTTCCCAGCGGCGACCGCCTGATATCCAGCCGCGTACCAGCCCCAGGTGTTTCCGCCGCTGATACGAAGATGCGTCAGTCGTTTCGTCAACTGCAAGCGACGGTGCTCGTACTCACCGAAGTTGCAGCTAATGAAGTCAGACGTCACCAGCCACGTCGCCTTGTCCGGCGACGCTGCAACCTCAAGGTACTTCTCCGCCGCATAACAACCTTCCCGACGCCGGACGGCGGACGCAATCATCTCCCAGGCCTCCAAGGACTGCGGTTTCTCGATCGCAGCCCGCGCAGCAAACTTCGCGACGGGGTACTAACCGGCGACATAGGTAACACAATTTTCGGCGACATGGGTAACACTCCGAGGCATAGCCAATTATGCCACGGAGGCAACCATGGGTTGGGAAAAAAG
>JAUIBR010000061.1 GCA_030427705.1 bacterium
CGCAGATAGTCCTGCGCTTCTTCTTCACTGACGGTCGCTTCGCCCAGCAAATCGAGGGTAAACGCCAGCCCCGAACCCCAGACCTGTTGCAAGAGTCCAATCGCCTCGGCAGCAGTGGTGCCCGCGATGAACTTGTTGGCCATGCCAGTCATCTGCTTTTCAATCTGACCGGCAGCCATTTTCGCCACCATGGAGTCAGGTTTGACCTTGCTCAGACCCCATTGGAAGCTCGCGGGGAAGTCCTGACCCGGCCGGCAGAAGTACTCCTGAAGGTGCTCTGCGACCTGAACATGATCTTTCAGCGTCGGGAAGACATCGACAAAACGAAACATCTCAACTTTGAACGCTTCGTCCTTCATGGAGAAGTCCATGACCTTTCCACTCCACCAATCTTTGTTAAAGACGGAGGGGGTTTGACCGCGCATGCGGTCAAAAATCTCTTTTCCAACACTTACAATCTGCTGATCAGCTGCGCGGGCCATGAGGCTCTCCTTCTCACGGGGCGGGGGTGCCACGTGGGGATTTAGCAGTGTGCAAGTGCCGAGTAAAGAGCAGCGTTAACGTCTTGTTTCTTGTACAGTGTCTGCATGTTTGGCGGATTACCAAAACGCTACGTCGTGTCGATAGGAGTGCTGCTCGGGATCGCCGCATTCGTGGCTGTGGGCTTCATGGTTTGGTATTGGCTCGCGCCTGCGGTCGGTGTTTTGGGATTTCTGCTGGCAGGTGTCTTGCCGATCTTAGGATACGCCTTTATCGGCGCGTTCATGTTCGATCCCACCAAGACAAAGGACGGGTTTGTCGATGCGGACTCTCCGTCGGTGCAAAGCCGTCTGATGATGTCGTTGTTGCCGATCGCTATATGGGCCGTGTTTTTTGCGGCAATCATTGGTTCATGGGCGCTGCCGGCGGTGCGGATCACCATCGTCTCGAACACGGTGGACTCCTTTCCGATACTGGCCGAGAAGGGACTCTTCGACAAAGACTCACAGGTTGCGAAGGCGTCGTGTCAGGCGCTTAGTGACAGTCAGGGCGATAGAAGCGCTGACGCATTATTGGGTCGGATCATGGAGGCCGATGACGAGCTGACCTCGTGCATCATGTCCAGTCTGCGCAACCCCACTACCAACTCGCGGTTGTACTTGGAGATGCGTGCGAACCAGTGGTTTGCGGAGCTTATGAATGGCGCCGCGATCGAGGATGACGCCTGCAAACGGGCCAATTGGTTGCGACAGACCGAGGCGATGGGCGACAAGAGTGCGGCGCTGCAGATGTATGTTTGCGCGCTCGATGCCAAAACGCCGAGCGCCCGTAGCTGTTGCGCGGACTCGATTCGCGCGGCTACCCAGGGCAACGGCATCGCAGCGATTCTCCCGCCACCTGATGTCGTCTCGTCGTCGGCGTGGATTTCTGAGCTCCCCAGTTTTACCGCCTACACTGCGGCCGAGGTCGATCCCGGTGTCGCTGCCTCAATTACGGGCGAGCGCAAAGCGGAGCTGCGAGCATGGACAACACAATTGGCCTGCGCATCCTTCGAAAAGCTGCCACGCGAGGATCGCCACACGACGGCGACAAACCTCTCTCAGACTTTCCAGAAAGACACCGGGTGCCAGCTCCCGACAATGAGCGAGAAGAACTTCCAGATTTGGAACTCCACCTGTTCGGAGGTCTTCTTTGATGCCGGAATGGCTGACTCCACCGTTGCCGATTCGTTTTGCCCACAGGTGCATCAGGCAGTTGTGCGAGATTCCGTGCAGGAGGCGCAGTTACGAGTTCGACGGGCGCACCGCCATTCGGTCGAACCTTCGGCTCGACGGACGTTGACCGAACAGCTTTTGGACTATGCGATCGCGAACAAGCAGGGGCCGAAGCGGCGCTCATCTGCCAATGCGATCGATGGTTCATCGATTGATGACATGTTGGATATGGCCGAGAAGATGGGCTTGGACAAGGGCGAGCGCTCGAAGATGAAGGATGCCCTTCAAATCCTAAAAAAGAGCGGTGTCGTGAAGTCGGAACCATCTGATTCGGACGACGATTCGCTTCCGCCGGAAGTCACCAAGCAGCTCAATATCTTTGGGCCGGGTAAAAACCAGGTGGTTATTCCGGAGGACCACCCGCGTCGCCAGAAACAGTAAGCATCGCACCAAGTCGAAGCGCGCCTTTGTAGGTCGTGATTCGTGCTGACTTCGCAGAGATTGACCCGCCAGGAATGTTGAATCGTTCCTTCGAGATCGACTTCTTTAGAAGTTGGCGTGATGCCTCGAGTACTTCCGAATTCTGCCATTCGACAATGGCGAACACGATCCCATTCAAGCTGCTGTCCGTCAGGTCGACATCTTTCATGGAGACGGCGACTTCGTTGTCTTTGATGGAGACATGCCCGTTCGCGTCCATGTCGACCCAGTAGCATTTGTCATCGGTCGGGAGGTTCCACAACCTCAGACCAAACTTGAACGGCACGCCTTCGGCATCTGCTTCATTCAGGGTCATGCTTCGGAAGGTCGCGTACACTGGCCCATCCTTCTTCGCTTTGCCTTTTGCGGTGTATCGGCGATCGATCTTGCCAGAGCGCATCGAAGCTTCGACAGCTGGAACTAAGATAGAGGGGTGTGTGATGAACACCGCGTTCTCGGTGGATTTGACGAGAGTCGTGGGTTCAATCGAGGCGTCTGCCGCCGCAAGATTGGTCGAGAATCCGGCGAAAATGGTCTTCTTCTTGGCGTCGGTGATGATCTTGGCTGGGATTAGCTGCAACCCTTCGATTCCCAGGTCAGCTGCGCGAATAGTGAACACCTTCACACGCCCAACCGTCTTACCCAACGAAGCGAGCAGTTTATCGGACAAGGCGCCCTGAAGAATCTTGCTCCAGGTCGGCGGCAGCCGCGCGATTTCCGCGTTCAAGTCGCTCTTACCCAACTTCGCCCATTTCTCGCCGTCGATAATGAGCACTGCGTCATTGCCTTCACGTTCGAACTCTAGAGGCGCAACGAGTTTAAGCGTTCCACGTAATGGGGCTCGCTGGATGGGCAGCATCGGTACTTTTACCGCGACCTTTCCGTCGAGTTTGCCATCGATGCGCACGCAATTCTCGCACGCGGGGTCTGCGGAAATCTCGAAGTCGATGACTTTCCCCTCGGTCTTCACCGACACGCTTTTGTTGCTGGCGATCGAGATTTGGTCGGTCAATGAGAGCGCATCTCCCATCAGCCGCTCAGTTGCGACGGACGCGACCTCGTTCAAGAACTCGGTCCGCAACACGACCCCAGCGTGAATGGGCAGGCCCTCGACATTCTCCACAAATGGTGAGGCTTTTAGCGATGCATCGTAGTCTGACCGGATTTGCTCACACTGATTGGAACATGACGTTCCCAACGTGATGAGCAGCAGACTTATGACTAAAAGTGCAATTCGAAGGTGCATTGAATGTCCGTTTCTAGAATTGAATCCGTTCCGGCTGTATAGTGGGGGAAACCCTCTTTTGAGAACAACCGAATATTTAAGGCTAACTATGCGAAGATTGGCTGGAGCGCTCCTATTCCTTGCAGTCTCAGCTGCGACTTGGACGGCGAGCGCCGAACAACTTATTCAAAACGACTCCGCTTCGGACACGGTTAATGGACTGGTCGGTACGGCCGCCATTATCGACGGCGAAGGCTATGAGGCGATTTTTGACATCCCATCCAATCTTCTTCCGGAGAACTCGGGACGACCTTTGGAACTCAAGGGAGTACAGGTGTTGATGGTCAACGGAGACGGCAACGACCCGTTGACGCAGATGCCGGTCGCCAACCCCGCGTATTGCGGTCGATTCAACGTTACCGTGTGGGCGGAGCCTGCGGGAGCTCCGACAGCGAGCCCTGAATCGACATGCTTCTTGCCCGACTTTTCTCGTCCGCGCCTGAAGGACCCGGGAACGCCAATTTTCGATTTTGAATCTGCGACTCAGGGGCTCGGCTTCGAAATCTCTGGTCAACCCAATATGGGGCAGGTTTTGGTGCAAGACTTGCGGTTCGCGGTTGCGAACATGAATCCGCAAGTGACTCTAAATCCTGTCATGATCACAGACGCAGTGCTCCGCGTGCGCGTTCAGGCGATCGACCATGGTTGCTTGATGCCTGGTAACCTTTACCCGGTCATGGTTGCCGACTTGGACGGCGCAACGCCGGGTAAGAACTACATCTATGGCGGTTTGTATTCGAGCCTGCTCGGCTCCTACCTTTGCTCGATCAACCACTACATGTGGGAAGACTTCGGTCCAGGATTTGCCATGGCGCAGCCCGGCGATTGGGTCATCCGTTTGATCGTCGATGACGGCACCGGAAACATGGGCGGAGACGACATGGGCATGGGCGACATGGGCATGAGCGACATGGGTATGGGCGACGACATGGGCGATGACATGGGCGTCGATCCGATGGACATGGACCCAATGGACATGGCTACGGGCGATGATATGAACACGCCAGATGACGGGGGCGACGTCGATATGGGCGGAGAGCCTGGTGTCTTGACCATCGAGTCCGTCAGTCCGGATTCCGGCGAGAACGATACATCCACGGATATCGTCATTATCGGCACTGGATTCGACAACGGCATTGAGGTTCTGCTCGGTGCAGAATCCATCGGTGTGACGGAAACCCGACCGACACGAATCCGGGCGACCGTGCCTGACGGCCTCGATCCCGGAATCTATGACCTCATCGTGACCAACCCGAACGACGACACAGCCTCTCTTGCGGATGCATTCGAGGTCCTTGAGGCGACCGGCGAGAACACCTCAGGCACTGCGGATGACGGCTGTGGCTGTGACTCAGTGTCGAACGCTCGAACCACGGGCTACGGCGCCCTGCTTGCATCGTTGCTTCTGATTGGTTTCGCACTTCGGCGACGTAATGGCTACACCATCGATTGAACTCATCACGGCCCTGCGTGCATCAGCGGACCGAATTGAATCCGGGGCACGTTTCTATTGGAACCACATGGGGAGCTGCAATTGTGGCCACCTTGCGCAGTCTCTGACTGCGCACTCCAAGGAGGCGATCCATATGATGGCACAGGAAAGTCCTGGGGATTGGTCTGAGCATGCGCGGGACTACTGCCCGGATAGTGGATATCCGCTCGACGCGGTCATCACGACGATGGTCAAAGCCGGCATGAATACGAGCGATATCGCCAACCTGGAGCGTTTAGGAGACCCCAACGTACTCGCCTATGTGGACGAAAGTCTGAAGCCGCTCGATTTCCGTAACAAACAGCATGCCGTCCACTATATTCGGGCGTTTGCGGACATGTTGGAACACCGATGGCGTGAGACACACGCGAACAATGGAAAGGCCACCCCGCGCGAACTCGTTTCAACTTAGTTCCCGCGGCAATTTGCACATCGGCTGCGTTTGGGGCGATAATGAGGTAACTGATTCAACGGCGGTTCCGTGGGAAAGTTTAAACTCAGCGATACAATGCAGTTCTTCACCGGGAAGATTAACGCAATCACCGGTGGCGAGGTCGCGATTCAGCTCGATGTCGGTGACGGCGAGGTCGTTGCGGGACGCGAACTGCGAGCGGAACTCCGCGTTTTGTCGCCGGGCAAAGCCCGCAGTATCGACTACCTATTGATCAGTCTTCAGGGGACCGTGCAACGCGAAGGGAAGTGGCAAGACTACGTTCAAAGCGCTGAAGTCGCGCAGGACACGTCATTGCCGGAGGACCATGAGTTCGTGATTCCAGTCGTCATCGTCATTCCTGCAGACGCCGTGCTTACCGAAGACGGCGCATCCTGGCGCCTCTACGCCCGCGCCTATCTGGACAAAAAGTTCGACCCACAGGTCGAGAGTGCCCTGCGGGTCGTCGCTAGCTAAGTTAGATTTTGGGGTTAGAACAGCGCAGCTTCGTTGGCGATATCGTACGAGCGCTTCTTGGATTGCTTTCGAGCACGCTTGCCTGCTGAACTCGATGCAGATGACCGGGTAACGGTCTTTTCCATTGCCTTCAACTCGCCTTCAACACGTTGGAACGATGCATCATCTTCGAAGTCGTATGAGGACGCGTTCTGCTTAATCTCGGCGCGCTGTTCAGCCAGAATCTTCTTGGCTTGTTTCTGGTCGCCTTTCTCCCAAGCCGTCATCGCATCGTTCATCGATTTTGCGACACGTACCTGCTGAACCCGCTTCATGACCGGCTTGTTGACCTTTGTTTTGGCGAGTTTCTGGTCAGACGTCGCGACCGCCACGAGGTTCGTGGTGGAACTACGTCGCTTGTCTTGCGCCACATCATCGAAGCTCAGGCGAGTCTTCACGATTGGCATTGCGCCGCTTGCCCCGGTGGTGACCGACATGCGAGCGAGGATGTCTTTGGTCTGATTTGCGTAGAATTCAGAGAGGCGAACGGTGGCTTTGTTGCCTTTGAGTTTGTAGGCGAAGCCTTCGATTTCCAGCAGCTCGACACCGGGAGAAACTTCGATGGTGAGTACGGTTTTTCGGGCGACCGTGGAAGAGAGGCCTTTGGCCTCTTTCTCCAGAATCGCGGCCATCGCCTTCTCGTTTTCGATGAAGTAGTAGTTTCCTGCACCCGCAATCGCGATGTGGGTCATGAGGTCTTCGTTATAGTCGAGACCAATCCCCATCGTAGAGAGCGAGATTCCCTCCTCGAGGTGACGCTGTACGAGCAATCCAAGCTGGTCTTTGTTGACGATGCCGGCGTTCGCGCGCCCGTCTGAGAGCAACATCACACGGTTGACCGTCTCGTCGCTCTGATGCGGACGAATCAACGTAACCCCACGCTCGTAGCCACCGCTCAGGTTCGTGCTACCACTCAACTGGATATTGTTGATGGCGTTGTAGAACATCTCTTTGTTGTCTGGCGTCGCGAGCATCGACTCGAGCTCGGTTTTGACGTCCGACCCGTAGCTGACAATCGCCAGCCGGTCAGTGGGCGCAAGCACGTCCACCAGGCGGGTTGCCGCCATCTTCGCTTGTTCCAGCTTTCCGCCTGACATCGAGGTCGAGCGGTCAACGACCAGTGCAATGTTCAGAGGCGCGCGCTCTCCTGTCGCCACCGCAGGACCAGCGGTGACGCGAATGGTCGAATACACATCTTGAGTCGTGTTGACCGGGAGATAGGGATGGCTGAGTTCGGTGGACAACCGAAGCGTTCCACCAGTGGTGGCTTTCGCTTTTGGGCTCTTTGCGAACACCGCGCCCGAAATCAACAGAATGGAGAGGAGAGTGACTAAAGATAGGAGTTTGCGTTTCATCGTTTCGACCTTTGAACATGTGTGTTGGAGGTTGAAACGGGAGCAGGCGAAAATGGATCCAAAAAAGTTGTAGAGTTGCCAAATCTGCGTGCCGTGATAAGACGGGCGTCCCTGCCGCTTCCCTAATTCTGGAGCACACTATGGGCGCTTTTCAGGGCAACCTTACATACAAGCTATTCTTCGTTGAGGGGGATTTGCCAGATGGTTGGAAAGACCACTATCTGACGCAGATCAACCACCTCAAATTCGAGCCGTTGACCCCAGATTCCGACGCAGATGAGTCGATGGGCTGGGTCGAGATTGAACGGCCGCTGAAATCCGATTTCATGCTGTCGAACGTTGTGTACAACGACTTCATCAATCTCGGATTTCGCCGCGATAAGTACTCGATTCCGTCGGCGCTATTGAAGGCGCACCTGTCGGAAGCGTTTCGCGAATACCGCGAGCAGAACCAGAAAGAGCGTCTGACGAAATTCGAAAAGGACGACATCAAGACGTTGGTCCAAAAGCGGCTACGCGAGCAGTCGTTGCCGGCAATGAAGGTCGTCGACATGAGCTGGGAAATGAGCACCGGGCGCGTTCGCTTTTGGTCGCAGTCCAACTCGCTCTGCGAGCTTTTCCAAGAGTATTGGGAAGACACGTTCGACCTTCGGCTCATCCCTGCCAATCCATACATCCATGGCCTCCAGTTCAATCTAGGAGATGTCGAGTTGGAGCGTCTGGCGACGGTGGAGCCCAGCAATTTTGTCGAAGGCCGCATGGCGATGGAGTAACCAATGGATTTGATTGACCTGATTAATACACGGCGCTTCTTGGGCGCTGAGTTTCTGATGTGGCTTTGGTTCCGCGCCGATTGTTTCGACGGGATTATGGAAGTCGATGGCCATGGTTCACTTGAGGTCATCTTTGACGATGCGCTGACGTTGGAAGCATACCTGGCCGAGACCGAGCGCAATGACTTTCGTGGCGGCGCGCCTGCGTTTTCGGCGGAAGCCAAGACCGCGCTTCGTCATGGCAAGCGAAGCGAGAAGGCCAAGCTACGAATCATCAAAGATGCACGCGAATGGGTGTTCACACTCAAAGCTGAATCGATGGATCTCAGCGGTATGAAGATTCCTGCGGTCCTAAGCAAAGAGGACTCGGAAGTGTTTTTCGAAAGGATGTACCTTTTGGAAGAGATTGAAGAAATCATCGAGAACATCTACCGCGAGTTCCTTGGCATTCGGCTCAGCGAGCGCTGGATTGACGACTACTTGCCTGCGATGCAGAAGTGGATTCAATCTGATGACCTCGCTCAACCTTCCGACTACCCGACCTAGATGAACTTTTGGGAATCGATACTCCTGGGGATCGTGCAAGGCGCGACGGAGTTTCTTCCTGTCAGCTCGTCAGGGCACCTGGTGCTGGGGCACACGCTCCTTGGCATGCAGGAGCCCGAACTTCTTTTCGATATCATCCTGCACGTCGGCACGCTCTTAGCCGTCATCGCGTTCTACCGACGGGACGTGTTTGGGGTCATCACAGGCATGCGCGATGGCGTGAGAAGTTGGCTGGAGCATCGCTCGATGGAGGCGTTGTTCGAGCCAGAAGGCATGCGCCTGAGCCTGATGGTTGTCATCGCCAGTGTTCCCACGGCGCTCATCGGCCTGGGGCTCGAGAAAATTATCGACCCCGATGATGGCGCATCGCTTGTGACCCCGGCGTTGGTGTGCGGATTGCTCATCATAAACGGGTTCATTCTGGCGGCGAATCGCGGATTGATGCAGCGGGAAACCAAGCCCAAAGAGGGCCTGTTCACCATCTGGAACCTCGGGATTGCGGCGGCGATTGGCGTCGGAATCGCGCAGGGATTCGCGGTTATGCCCGGTATCTCGCGCTCCGGCACGACTATCACTATGGCGCTGCTTCTTGGCGTAAGCCGTCCGGATGCAGCGCGATTCTCGTTTCTGCTTTCGATTCCGGCCATCGTCGGTGCCGTCGTACTGAAGTTCGATCCCAGCGTTTTCGCGGGAGAGCAGGGCGGTGCAATCGTGTTGAGCTACCTGGCTGGTGCAGTGACAGCGGGTATTGTGGGCTATCTTTGCATCGTCTGGTTGGTCGCGTTGCTAAAGAACGCGCGGTTCCATCACTTCGCTTGGTACTGCTGGGCCGTGGGCATCATCGGCGTGGCCTACTTCGGCTAAACCCTCGCGTCGTTCCACACTTCGCTTTGTTGTGATTTGGCGCTAATGTGTGCACGCCTAAAACAAGAGGAATTTAGGATGAGCCGTACCATCGCCATGATTTCCGACTTCGGTTATCGCGACCACTACGTGGGCACGATGAAAGCTGTGATCAACGGGATTTGCCCTGAGGCGACGCCCTTGGACATCTGTCACGAAGTCCCGGCGCATAATGTTATGAGTGGGTCCTACGTGATCGCGTCTGCAACGCCGTTTCTTCCGGCAGGCACGATTGTATTGGGCGTAGTCGACCCGGGCGTCGGTACCAACAGACGTGCGGTTGCGGTCCAGACCGAGAACCATTTCTTCATCGGTCCCGACAACGGCTTGTTCAACATGGCGTATGATCTCGAACCGCCGGTTCGCGCGGTCGAACTCAACAACGCGAAGTATCAGCTGGAGAACATCTCTCGAACGTTCCACGGTCGAGACATCTTCTCTCCAGCAGCCGCCCACTTGGCCGCCGGTGTTGAGCTGTCAGAACTGGGTGACGAGATCGAGCCCGAGAGCCTGGTTCGATTGCCAGAGATTGGCCCGATGATTGGGAACTCCGCGATTGAGTGTCGCGTCGTGCATATCGACCACTTCGGAAACGTTGTGACGAATCTATCGCGCGCCGTCATGGAAGCAGCGGGCAAGTCTGCTCAATACATTCGCGTTGGAGAGACGCGCGCACCATTCGCCGAGACGTTTGCGGATGTGCCAAAGAACGAGCCGGTGGCGTACTTCAACAGCTCAGACTTCTTGGAATTGGGCATCCGAAATGGAAGTGCCGCTGAACAGCTCGAGCTGCAGCAGCGGCACCTAATCCATTTGGAAACGAAGTAGTTAGTCGCGACGTCGTCGCGCAAATCCGAGCATTCCAAGGAACACCAAGATTGAGAGGGGAACACCCGTGGCAACGCTGCTCGACGAGCAGCCTGGGTCGCCTTTTGAACCATCGCCTGTGCCGGAGTTACCGCCGCCGTTTCCGGCCTGCGCAACCACGTTGATTTCCGGCACATCCTCTTCCACGAGGTCCGCGACGTCAGAGGTGTCAGGGAAGACCTCAGCGCCAGTCGAGTTCGGGCTCAAGTTCGCAGACGTCGTCGGGTCTAGACTTCCGTCCGGACCACCCCAGCGCTTGTAGATTGGATCATCACACATCACCTCGCCCTCCCATGGATGACGGATGATGTAGCGGCCTTGGAAATTGTTCACGGACCCCGGAAGGCCGCGCTTTTCGATGTTTCCATCTTCGTCGTAGAACTCACGTCCACCGACGATCGGCTCAGCCTTCTTGAACACGAGGTCTTCGCCAATGTCGTCCTTACCGTACCGCGCGTGCAAACGGGTAATCACCCAATCGTATTGGAAGTCAGCACCGGGGATAACATCGGCGCCAAGCGTCAGGAAGTCTTCCTCGTACATCGTCGGCCCTGGGCATGGGTCACACGTCGATGCATTCCATGAATACTCCGTCACAACCGCCTTTGGGTTCTCGGCGATCGTACGTGCGAAGAGCGATTCGTAGAACGTGCCAAAGTTGTTTCGGACCTCGTCGATGACCTCGATATTTGTCGGGATCGTGACGTTCGGGTAGTTCGATACGTCGTAGCGTTGGTTACGGGCGAGGATGTAGATGAGCAGGTCCTGTTTGCCCTGCGAGTTGATCATTCCCAACCGCACGGGTAGCGAGAAATCATCGCTTTGGTACGCAAACCGCAAGGGCGACAGCACGGTCTGCCCATTCACAGTCTTCACCTTGGTGATGTCGACCTTGGCGACAAAGAAGTACATGCCCGACTGAATGTAGGGTTCGAAGAACGGGGCAGCACCACTCGGGATATTGTACGAGTTGTCGGTCAGCCACGTCTCAAGCGCTGTCGAGTCATCGCTGGACAGAATGCTGATCTGGTACTCACCAACTTCAAACTGCGCCTCGACGACAACGTTGTTCGCATTGTTCGCGTTGTTTGCGTTGTTCGCGTTGTTCCCACCATCATTGACGTTGTTGAGATAGTAATCGGGCTGACAGGGGTCCTGTTCCCAATATTCGACGAGTCGTGGCGCGGTGAGTTGGTCGATTTTTGCAAAGAGCGACTCGTTCAACGTCTTCACGTCGTCTTGCATCAGCACCTGTGGCACGGGAATGACCATCGCGAAGTCCTCAGCAGGACCGCTGTAACGGTTCGCCATGGATAGCACCGTCGAGGTGCCGTCTCGCATTAACGCGACTTGAGTCGCATCGGCATAAAGCTCAGCGCCAGCACCGCCGACATAGAATCCGCAAAACGCCCATGCGGAGGTTGGCACCATCGCAGCAGCTGCGATGATCAACGTCATTAAGCCCTTGAGTTTCATTCTCTTCTCCTTTTACTTCAGGACAATATGCTGAATCGGCAGTCGCCCGTCTCGGCAATCTGCGCTCTTCTCGGAGCATTTGTCCCGAATATTCGGCGCGGCCTCATCACGTTTGAAGCGCGAGAACGCGTCTTTAGCTTTTGCTTTCCACTCATCGGTCGTGCCTTCGACTTGATTGAGGGCGAGCATTTGATTTCGAAGTAGGTGCGGGTCGCGTGGCTCAATCTTCAGCCCTTTCTGAGCGGCTTCCAATGAGGTTTTTGTATCGCTCACGCTTCCAGCAGCGATGGCTAATTGGCGCCAGATACGATCGTCGTCTTGGAGCTTACTAGCCTCGACGTACCACTTTACCGCATCGTCGAATCGGAAAACACGATGATGCGCTCGGCCGCGTGCATAGTGGATTGCAGGGTGGGGACCGGTGGTCTTCTCTGCCATTGCAAAGAGATCCATCGCGTCTTCGGTTCGTCCGAGCCGAGCCGTCACACGTCCTTTTTCAAAGAGAGCCATAGCCTTGGCATGTGCATCTGGGGCCGCTGCGATAGCGACATCAAATGAGTCGAGCGCCTCTTGCAGGCTCTCCTGAACGTGGTGCTCGAGCCCGAGTCCACGTTGGTAGAAACGAATAAACTTGGCTTTGCCCTCTAGCTCCTTACCGTCCAAAACAGCTGACGTCGTGGCAGCTTCCACGATGGGTTGTTCGGCACATGGATCGGCGTCGAAATCACGGTATCGAGTTCCCTGACGAGTGAATTCCGCATGTGCGGGATCGGTCTTCGAGAAGTTGCACGCACCATTCTGAAAGGACTTCGTGAGCCGCCGGTGTTGGAGCCGGGCCGTCACGGTGAACGGCCCCTTTACATCTTTGGAGGGTGTCCACTCATAACGAACCACCGACGCGTCTCTAGGCGCGATCGTGTGATTGTAGACAACCGTTCGGAAGTTCTGGACGGCGTGATCTCCCACACCGTCTCCCTCGTCTGTGGTCATTAGCGCTTGAAGCACATGAGCGGTGCTGTCTTTGCCAGTCTCTGCATGGTCCAGTCCAGCTCCAGCAAGCCGTTCGCCTTTCGAATTATGAATCTCCACCTCAAGCCAAGTGTCCCGGAGATCTTGCGCTCCGCCTGGGAAGAAGTGACCAGCGTTTTCGTTGAAGATGACGATATCGAACCAGAGTTTTTGATCGGCACTGATCGAGTCAATCGGTTGTCTTGTCGGGGAGACCGAACTCAATCCATATGCCGATACGTCCAGTGTCGCCGCGGACTTGACCATCTTTTCTACGGCTTCGATCTGCGCCGTGGATTTCGTCATGTGGGCCAAGGTCGTGTGACTTCCTGGGAATCTGTGCGACCGGTAGCTCTTCCCGCTTGGGAGTTCAACCTCGGGCATATGGCAGTCGACGCAGTTCTGAGGTTTTATCGACGTAATCCGAGTTGTTTGGTTGCCACTGTAGGCCGACCTCCGCCATGGACCCCATTCATCGAGTCCCAAGATCAGAACATCATGCCCAGAATCAGGACTCAGAAACACTTTGTGGCAGGAAACACACAGTTCGTTTGCCCTCAACTTTGCCCCACCAACGCGCTTCAAATGCGCGGCTAGCGAAGCATCGTCACCATTCTTCGGAATTGGAACGGGCGCCGTGCTCAACATGTAGGAGGCATTACCATCTATGGTCGCACCCTCGATGCCATGGCATGTGTTACATGAGATTCCTGCATGTGCTTGGTCGCTCCGAGGGTTGATTTCCACCTTGATCGACTGATCGAACATGAGGGCGGGGTCGTGACATCCACCACAAAACCCGGCCTTATCGCGACCTGCTTCTTTTGCGAAACTCTCGAAGGCAAAGCGGTAGAACGGATTACTCATCGAGGCCAAGGCGTGAATGCTATCTCCCCATTCCTCGACGATTTCTCCATGGCAGGATGTGCATTGACCGACCGCCATATGGGTATCCACGTCGTAATGCACGTCATGCGGGTTTGACGCGAAAGAGGGTGACAGTTTGCCGGGTTCTGAAGGAAGAAGCGGCGGTTGTGCCTTCGCTTCGGGCACGGCCTCGGGTTGCTTGGTCTGAGGCGCAGCGGTTTCCTTTTCGCAGGCAGCGCTCACAAAAAAGAGCGCGACAAACAGAGTCGCGCACCGAGTGATTTTCTGGTGTGTAGTCATGCTAAGCGCCCTCCAACCCAGCCTAATATGCGTGGCGGTCAGTTTGTTGTTTGTCGCATATTAGGCTGGGATTGGAAAGGTTTGCTATTCGCGCCGTCGCCGGGCGAATCCAAAGAGTCCAAGCGCCAGAAGTGCACCGCCGACTGGCACGGTTGTCTCGACGTTTGCGGATGAACAGGTGCCGCCATCGCTTTTCTCGCCAAGGTCGGCGACAACGTTGATGGCTGGGATGTCTTCGCGGACAAGCTGCTCGACCTCTCGGCTGTCATTGGTATCGAATACGACATCACCGGTGGTGTTCGGACCGGGAGCTGGTGTGATCCCTGGCTGAGACGAACCGCCATTCGGGTCGCCGCCCCACTGCCCAAAACGCGGATCTGCGCACAGGACGGCGCCGTCCCATCGATGCCGGATGATGTATCGAGCTTGGAAGTTGTTGATGCTCGAAGGCGTTGCGCCGCGCTCAAGGACGCCGTTTTCATCCGTAATCTCGCGGCCACCCACCACTGGGTCGGCCTTTCGGAACACCAGGTCTTCACCGACTTCGTCTTTGTCATAGCGAAGGTGGATTCGGGTAATCACGAAATCCCAGAGGTTTGCGTTGTCGCCAAGCGTGTCACCGCCGAGCGTCAGAATATCCTCTTGCTGAAGCTGCACAGGGCCGGGGCATGGGTCGCAACTGCCTGCGTTCCATGAGTACTCCGTGATTGCAGCGCCTGGATTCTCCTTAACTGTTCGTGCGAACAGCGAACGGAAGAAGCCGCCAAAATCGTTGCGCACGTTGTTCACGACCTCAATATTGGTCGGGATGAAGGCATTCGGGTAGTTCGCGACTTCGTAACGCTGGTTACGCGCTAGAATCTGAACGATGAGGTCTTGTTGCCCGGCCGAGTTGATCATCCCCAAACGCACGGGCAGTTGGAAGTCACTCGACTCATAGTCAAATCGCAGCGGCGAAAGCACGGCGTTGCCGTTTGCGTCGAACGTGACCTTCGATGAATCAACTTGAGCCACGAAGAAGTACATGCCCGAGTTGATATACGGTTGGTAGTAAGGCTCTGCGCCTGATGGCACGTTGTAGTCGTTGTCGACCAGCCACGTACCAAGTGCGTTTGCCTCTTCAGCGCGCAGAATCACGATATTGTATTCACCAACAGTAAACTCGGCTTCGACCACAACTTCGCTGGGGTCTGCCTCATTTGTTGGGGCCTGGTTGTTTCCACCCGCAGCGGCAAAGTCGAGATCGTCGTAGAATGGCTCCGCACAAGGGTCTTGCTCCCAGTACTCGACCAGGCGTGGCGACGTGAGCGTGTCGACCTTTTGGAAGATGTCAGCATTCAGCGTTTTGACATTTGCTTCCTCAAGGATAACGGGAACGGGAACGACCATCGCGAAGTCTTCGACGGGACCGTTGTAGCGGTTTTGCATCGAAAGAACGGTTCGGTTTCCGTCGCGCATCATGACGACGTTTGTCGCGTCGTTGAACAGGTCGGCGCCAGCGCCGCCCACATAGAATCCACAGAACGCAAACGCGCTCGTCGGAGCGGCGAGCACGAATGCCATCGCCAAAAGTGCCAGTTTAAGGTTCTTCATTCTTGGTCCTCAAAGTGCTGAACGTACGGTCGCCTCACGTTGCAATCCACGATCCAAAACTGACGGATGTTGCGATCGGTTAGACTTTTAGCCGGTTGTGGCGATTGGGGCCGAATCGCCTTCTCAAAAAGTTGAGGCTCAAACCCTCAAATTTCAGTCCTTTGCTCTCAGAATTCTGAGATGCGCTCCGGCATCAATACTCGACTTCGCGCATCTTAGACTGCGACCCTGAGGAGCGGAAAAATGCCCCAAGTTGTATGGCTTAAACGCGATCTGCGATTGCGAGACCATCAGCCGTTGTTTCAAGCGGCGAAACAAGACGAACTCATCATTCTCTATGTGTACGAACCGTCGGTGATGACGGCTGAGGATTTTGACGCCTGTCATCTGGAGTTCATCAACCAGTCGTTGACTGAGTTGGACGAGGCCCTGGCATCGCTCGGTGCGCATATCACCTATCGGCACGGCGAGGTTGTGGAGGTGCTCGACCGACTTCATCACGAACATCGATTCAGTCGCATTTGGTCGCACGAAGAGACCGGCAACGCCATCACCTACGACCGAGATAAAGCGGTTGCGCGCTGGGCCCGGGCCAACAGTGTTCGGTGGACTGAGATAGCGCAGTTTGGGGTGTTTCGACCATTGGAGGACCGGGACGGTTGGGCGAAGCGTTGGGACGAGATGATGTGGGAGTCGACCGTCTCCCGACCGGAATCGATCGATTGCGTACCGACAGATTCGGGAAGTCGTCTGACTTCAGGCGAACTTGGGTTGGAGGTGTCCACGAAACTTCAGGCCCAGCCGGGTGGCGAGTTCCACGCGTGGTCGGAGTTGGAGACATTCCTTTCAGACCGCGGCGTGAACTATCGCGCCGATATGTCGTCGCCGGTCGAAGGCTGGCGTGGCTGCAGTCGCATCAGCCCATACCTGACATTTGGGAACATCTCGATGCGTGAGGTCTTCCAGACCACAAAGTCTGCGGTATCTGAACTCCGTGCACGTAAGGACAGCGGCGAGCCTGTTGACGGTCGTTGGTTCAAATCGCTGAGTTCATTTGAAGGGAGACTGCATTGGCATTGCCATTTCATGCAAAAGCTCGAAGACGAGCCCGCCATCGAGTTTGAGAACATGTCCCGCGTTTTTGATGGCATTCGCGACGATTTCAACGACGACTATTTCCAAGCGTGGTGTGAAGGCCAGACCGGTTACCCCATGGTCGACGCATGCATGCGTTGTCTGCACGCGACCGGGTGGCTGAACTTTCGAATGCGCGCGATGTTGGTGTCGTTCGCTAGCTACCATTTGTGGCTGGATTGGAGGCCCACATCCAAGTTTTTGGCCCGGCAGTTCTTGGATTACGAACCTGGGATCCATTACTCGCAGTTCCAAATGCAATCGGGGGTCACGGGCATCAACTCCATCCGCATCTATTCGCCAGCGAAACAGGTCACGGACCAAGATCCCAAAGGCGTGTTTATTCGACAGTGGGTCCCGGAGCTGGAACACGTCCCCGACAGGTACCTTCCTGAGCCACACACCATGCCAGGGCTGGAACAGCTGGAGGTCGGTTGCGTAGTGGGCAAAGACTACCCGGCACCCATCGTTGACCACAAAACGGCGTATCGTGAGGCAAAGGACCGCATTTGGTCGGTGAGAAAGACGTCCGCGGCGAAGGCAGAGGCCAAACTCGTGTACGAGAAGCACGGCAGTCGCAAACGACCGCGGCGCTAGCAAATTCGCGACCATGTGGTATCTCGCTGCATCTTCGGGTAGTAGAGACCCGCCTGTGGCCCTAAGGAAATCATGTCAGACAACAAGCGACACGCGATTCGAAGGCTAACGTCCTACGCGGATGAACACCGCGGGCGGATGTACCTGGCGATTTCGTTTTCGATTCTCAACAAGATATTCGACCTTGCTCCGCCGGTGCTGATTGGCGCAGAGGGTCGACATCGTCGTTGAACGCGAGAAGTCGTTCTTCGCGCAAATGGGTATCGTGGATGTCATGGACCAGCTGATCTGGCTGGCTGTGTTAACCGTGGTCGTTTGGGCGCTGGAATCGGTTTTTGAGTACCTGTACGCCACGATGTGGCGCTACCTCGCCCAGACCATCGAACACGAACTTCGCATCGAGGCGTACGCCCACATCCAACAGTTGCAGATGGCGTACTTCCACGAGCAGAGCACCGGCGGATTGATGTCGGTGTTGAATGACGACATCAACCAGCTTGAGCGATTCCTGGATGAAGGGGCTAATGACATTCTGCAGGTGTCGACCAGTGCGGTGGTCATCTGCATCGCCTTCTTTGTGATGGCGCCGTCGGTTGCATGGATGGCCATGCTGCCGATTCCGGTCATCTTGTGGGGCTCTTTCAAGTTTCAATCGATGCTCGCGCCCCGGTATGCCCGGGTTAGAGAGCAGGTCGGTATCCTCAACGGTCAGCTCTCCAACAATCTGTCCGGCATCGCGACGATCAAGAGTTACGCGACGGAAGACTACGAGGTTGGGCGCATCACCGACGAGAGCTTGGCCTACGAGGCTGCGAACGGCTCAGCGATTAAACTCAGTTCTGCGTTTTCCCCGTTGATTCGGATGGCAATTGTTATCGGGTTTACTGCGACCCTCGTCTGGGGCGGCAAACTCTGTTTGGACGGCGAGTTGGCGGTAGGGGTTTACAGCGTGATGGTCTTTCTGACGCAACGCCTGCTGTGGCCGCTCACTCGGCTTGGCCGCACCTTCGACCTGTACCAACGTGCGATGGCGTCGACCCACCGTGTGATGGACTTGCTGGAAACCGAGATTCAAATCGTCGATGGCGACATCGCGATGCCGACAGATTCGGTCAAAGGGGACATCGTCTTTGAAGATGTGACGTTCTCTTACCCTGGTCGAGAGCCGGTATTGATTGACTTCAACCTTACGATTCCCGCCGGTTCTACGGTCGGCGTGGTCGGTGCGACCGGGGCGGGTAAATCAACCTTGGTGAACCTGCTGCTGCGATTCTACGAACCCCAAGAGGGCCGAATTCTGGTCGATGGTACCGACATCGCCGAGCTCGATTTGCGCGACCTAAGGCGGGCCATCGGCTTGGTTAGCCAATCGACGTTCTTGTTTCACGGAACGGTGAAAGAGAACATCGAATACGGCAGCTTCGACTCCGAAGAGTCTGCGATTCGCGAAGCGGCATCCGCAGCGGAAGCGACCGAGTTCATCGAAAACCTGCCGCACGACCTGGACACCGTGGTGGGCGAGCGCGGGCAGATGCTGTCGGGCGGGCAACGTCAGCGGTTGAGCATCGCGCGTGCGGTTCTGAAGGACCCGCCGATTCTGGTCTTGGACGAGGCGACCTCAGCCGTAGACAACGAAACCGAAGCCGCCATTCAGCGGTCGATGGCACATATCTCTGAGAATCGAACGACCATCGTGATCGCGCACCGCCTCTCGACCATCCGGAATGCAGACCAGATTGTCGTCCTTGAAGCCGGGACCATGATCGAAAACGGCTCCCATGAAGAACTCTTGGAAGCCGGTGGGTTGTACGCCAGATTGTGGGGCGTCCAGACTGGAGCGATGGCGGCGTGAGCCGTTACGCCATCTTCATCATCTCGTGCGCAAGCTCGGTGATTTGCTCGTAGCTTTCGGCGACAAAGAAGACTTCCTGTGGGGCGTCATAGTCGATCGACAGTTCTCGGATCGCTTCCAAGGTGAAAGGCTTCTTCTCGACCACAGGGTCGACCGAGCGCAGCAGGTCTTGGATTCCACCGTTGTTGCCAGCACCGAAGATCTTGATCTCGCCGTTTTCGTAGATGAGGCCGTACTCCACCGTGTACCAGTAGAACAGACCGATCATGTCCAGGAGTTCGTCGTTGCCAGCTTCAACAGCAGCCGCAGCAGCGTTACCAATCCCGATGGACAGCTCCACAAATGGCTCGTGGGTGAACATCGCCGCGTGACCGCGCAATTCGTGGATAATGTCTGGTTCAGGCGTGAAGAATGGAAAATCCGGATGGCGGATATACGGCGTGGAGCGCATCACCTTTTGAGCCAACATCGGCAAGAACTCCGACTTGTCCAACAGCCCACCCACAGGGGCGAGCATGAACCCGGTGAGTTCCTCCAACCGCTTCGAGACGTCGTCTAGCTGCGGAATGCGGTCCATTGGAAGGCCAAGCTTTTCGCGGCCTTCAAGGTAGGCGGTACACGAATAGCGATCTTGAAGTGTCACCAGGACCTTAGAAACCAGGGCCCAGTTTTCGTGTTCTTCTTTGGTGTATTCGTATTTTGGAATTTCCGGCCAGGCGCGTTGCGATTGGTCGATGAGATTGTCGACGCGAGCGCGATAGTCCGTGTCGTGCGCGCCAGGATAGTTGGTCTGCACGATGCTCGCGTACTCGTGACTCGTAAACGGTACGTCCTTCAGAAAATCTCGGTCTCGTCGCATGTTGCCTCCACTTTTCGACCACCCGGTACGCGCCGAAACATATCGCACCTAGTGCAATTGTCTAGGGGGCAGACGCTGCGAGTGGCGCCTTGATCGTAACAGAATCGCAACAAAACCAAGAACCCAAGGCACTTGGGCGGCAAACGCAGCAAAGATCGCGTTAGTTGTTGAATCGACCGCGGTCGTGAGGGGCGTCGAAATCTACATCAGGCCCGACGGGTACGATGAGCGTGGGGTTGATGGTGTCGTGGCTACCGAAATAGTGCCGTTTCGTGTGATCCAGGTTCAACGTGTCTCGAACGCCGGGTTGCTGATAGATGTCCAGCACGTAGTTCCAGAGGTTTGGATAGTCGTGAATGCGTCGGATATTGCACTTGAAGTGGGTGAAGTAGACGGCGTCAAATCGCCATAACGTGGTGAACAAACAGATGTCAGCCTCAGTCAGCTCGTTGCCGCACAGATAGCGTTGTTGGGACAGAATGTCTTCGCAGCGGTCCAGTCCCTCGAAAACTTCGTAGACGGCTTCCTCATAGGCTTTCTGCGACGTCGCAAAGCCCGACCGATACACGCCATTATTGATGGGCTCGTAGTTCGCGGTGATCATCTCGTCGATCGATTCAACCAGCTCTGGCGGTGCAAGATCGCGGTCGTTGGCGACCCCCGTGAATTCATGGTCGAACATCCGGATGATGTCTCGACTCTCGTTGTTCACGATCGTGTTGTGCTTTTTGTCCCAAAGGATCGGCACGGTCACGCGCCCCGTATAATGAGAGTCCGCGGCCTTGTAGACTTCTCGCAAGTAGGTGGCGCCATGAATTGGGTCGGGGATGTTCGCGGGGTCCGCGTCGTTGAACCACCAACCTTCGTCACCCATGAATGGATCGACGACCGAAATGTCGATCGCATCGGTGAGACCCTTGAAATGGCGCATCAAGAGCGTCCGATGCGCCCATGGACACGCGTACGCAACGTAGAGGTGGTACCGGCCCGCCTCGGGCGCGAAGTCGGTTGAGCCATCGGCTCTCACCCAATCGTGAAAGACGGTGTCCGGCCGCACAAAGCGCCCGTCGTCGTCAGGTTGGTACCATTCTGTTGTCCAGTTTCCATCGACCATGCGGCCCATACGTCCTCCTGTTGTTACCGCCTACTATGATTCATTTCGGCCAAGAACTTCTCAGAATTCACAGAAACAGTTCGTTTCCTCACTTGCACAGAGGTGAAGCCTTGCTGTTTTCGGGCGCGAAAGGTAAATCCCAAACCGTCTTTTAGACCGCGTAAGGAAGCAAGAAATGGCGACTCGAGAACAAATGTGGGATGCCCTCGGCGAGGACGTAGACCTGCTCATCATCGGTGGTGGAATCAACGGTGCCGGCATTGCCCGCGACGCCGCCAGACGTGGACTAAAGGTCGCCCTGCTTGAGATGAAAGACCTGGCCTACGGTACGAGCTCACGTTCGTCTAAGTTGGTCCATGGTGGTCTTCGTTACCTCGAACAACTTGAGTTCAGTCTGGTATTCGAATCGGTATCTGAGCGACGAATCCTTATGGATATCGCGCCCCACCTGGTGAACCCGTTGGGTTTCCTTTTCCCCGTATATAAGGGCGCCCGGCGAGGACTCGCGTCGATCAACATGGGTATGTGGCTCTACGACGGATTGTCGTTGTTCAGGTCACCCAAGCGACACCGGAAACTCAAAGCCGCGGATGTTTCGCGCGAAGAACCGACGCTCACCTCGAAGAACTTGAAGGGCGCGCCGCTCTATTACGACTGCTCCACAGACGACGCCCGATTGACGCTTGAGTCGGCGATTGACGCCGTCGAGAACGGAGCCACGGTCGCAACTTGGGTCCGATGCGCATCGTTCTTGAAGGACGACACGGGTCGGGTGATTGGCGTCGTCGCACGCAACCAATTCACCGGCGAGCTCAAGGAAATCCATGCAAGCGCGGTGGTCAATGCGACCGGACCATGGACGGACCGCACCATTGCAATGAGCTCCGGACATCGGACCGAGTACTTGCGTCCGACCAAGGGCGTGCACATCGTCGTCCCGACCGAGGTGCTGCCAGTCAACAATGCCGTCGTCTGTTTCCACCCCGACGATCGTCGAGTTCTGTTCGCGATCCCTTGGGGAGATTCCACATACATCGGCACGACCGACACTGATTTTGAGGGCGATCCGGGCGAAGTCTACGCCACGTTGGACGATGTCAATTATCTAATCGAAGCCGCCGCCGCGTATTTCCCAGATCACATCATCAAGCATGACGACGTCATCTCCACCTGGGCCGGGCTGCGACCGTTGGTTGCGCCCGGTGGAGGAAGTGGTGATGACATGGACGAGAGCGATATCTCTCGCGAACACCAGATCATCATTGGGAACAACGGCCTCATCACTATCGCAGGCGGGAAGCTGACGACGTTCCGTAGAATGTCGGCGGAAGTTGTCGATACGGTCGTTAAATACCTACGGCTCAGCAACAAACTTCCAGACAATCTGGAGGTTGCGCACACCGACGCGATTCCGTTGCCAGGCGCAATCAAGTGGCCACCAGACGACGACCACGACAAGGTGGCGAAGGAAATCCACAATATCGCTGGCGAGGACAATATCTCGTATGAATCGGCGTTGTTGCTGGCCAACACGTACGGCATGCGGGGGCGAGATGTCGCCCGCTTGGTTTATGATGATCCACAGCTCGGGCAACCTTTGGTCGAGGGCCGACCCGAAATCATGGCGCAGGTTGATTATGGCGTGCGCCAGGAACTCGCTGCCACCGTTACGGACATTCTCATTCAACGCACGCAGGTCTTCTATCGCGCCCGAAACCAGGGCTGGGATGCCGCGGACCTGGTGGCGGATCGAATGGCCGAAATCTTAGGGTGGGATCAAGAAACCCGTGATCGCCACGTGCAACAGTATAGACATGACGTTGATTTATCGCGTAAATGGCGCGACGAATTGTAGAACCTGATGGAGAATTCAAGATGCGAAAGCTTCTTACACTAGTTTTGTTTGCGGTCCTCACGATGGCCGTCGCTTGCAGCAGCGGTCCCGAAGTCCGCTCCGATGTAGACAGCACTGTCGACGCTTCCAAGTTCAAGACCTTCTCGTTCCAGCCTGAGTTTGGAATGGAAGGCGAAGGCTTCTCGCCGGAGCTTGGACCACTCGTGCGCGAAGGAACGCGCAGCCGACTTGAGAAACTCGGCTACACCTACGTTGAAATCGACCAAAATCCTGACCTGGTGTTCGACTTCCATCTCTCGGCAGAGACCGTTCGTGAAGAGCGTGTGAAGTCGACCGCGAAGCCAACGTCGACGGGTGTTGGTGGTGCGATTCACGACTACAACGTGCCATCAGGCGAGTTCCAAAACCGCAAAGAGATTATCGAATACGAAAAGGGCACGCTGCGCGCAGATGCCATCAACGTTGGCGACAACAAGCTCTTCTGGGAGTGCATCGTCATCGGCAAGCTTAACCGCCCTGAGAACTCAGAGAAGCGCAAGGAAGCTGTGGAAGGCGTGCTCGACATCGTCTTCGAAGAATGGAAGTTCAAGCCAGCTAGCTAATTGTTGGTAGCATTCCAATCTCTCAAGCGAGCCCTCGGGCTCGCTTTTTTTGATCCAAGGAAAGTGGCTCAAGTGTTACATTTCGTGGCGAATAGCCCACGATTATCCATGGATCTTGTATTCAAAATCGTTCGACGCCTGCTACGAGACGATGAAGTCGAGTTCTCGCGGAACAAGAATTTCGAAGCGTTCGAAGACCCTCGCGTGAAGCGCGCTCTGCGCATCTTCAAGCATCTACGAAGCGTCGAGAACGACTTGCTTCAGGCAGCAGAAGGCGATGTTTCCTTGGAAGCCGTGGAACGAACTGAGGGCGATGTTGTCGTTCGATTGTCCTATGAAGGGGCAGGTAAATCGAAACGAACAAGCTTCTTAAGTGAGTCGGAGTGGTTGTTGTTGTTGGAAAGTGAACGAGTACAGGCCGTCTTGACGCGGCTAATCGAACAGGCTGACGAACCAACACGCTCGCGATTGGACCTGAATTTATCTACCGAAGAAGGACTATAATGAAAGCACTACGATTGCTGATTTTTGCTGTGTTCCTGGGCGCGATGGCTTGCGGGCCAAGCCAACGAATTCCCGAACCCAAACCGCTGCCATCGGGCGTCAACTTTGCTGGTGTTTGGTATTCCGAACAGTTTGAACATATGTATCTTCGCCAAACCGGAGACCGTGTGAACGGAATATACACCTACAAAGAAGGTGGAACGGTCGACGGTACCGTGAACGGCAATCTGCTTAAGTTCACCTGGATCGATCCCGGCGACAAAGGTGAGGCTCGCCGAAGTTTCCAAGGAAAGGGATATCTGCAGCTCGTCAAAGACGGCGACAAAATCCTGCTGAAAGGCGAATGGGGCTACAACGACGATGTCGCTGGAGCCGGTCCATGGACCGCAGAATGGGTGCGTGACATGGACTCTGATGACCCTCGTAACCTCGAGGATTGGAGGGAGAGCCGTTGAAAGCGATTTATCGAGTTCTCATCGTCGTATTCGTCGCCGTTATTGGCTGTGGTGCAACACCGGTCAAAGATGCCGTGAACCCCGCGGACGTGAAGCGAGAGCGCGACACGGTCGTTAATGCGATGCACGCGGAACTCGACCGCTCCATGAAGAACATCAAGTTTCGTGACTATGAGTCTCCCTACTTCATGGCTTACGCCATCGAAGATTGGGAAGACCAAACGGTCAGCGGAAAGTTCGGTGCGCTCTTGGACAACTCGGAATCCCGGAGCCGTTCGGCATACGTCGAGGTTCGCGTCGGCGACTACGGATTCGACAATTACGCAAATATCGAGGGGGAGGCGTTCCGCCTGATGGATTATCAGGTCGAGCGCATTGCGCCTGTCGATAACGACCCTGCGGCCATTCGAGGGATCCTCTGGCTTATCACCGATGAGGTCTACAAAAAGGCCATCAGCGACTTCCTGACCAAGAAAGGATCGGCAGTCTACGACACAGACGAGAAAACGGCCGTCCCAAGCTTCTCGAAAGAGCCGGTGGTGAAACACCGCGATGAACTTCGACCCATGAAGTTCGACAAAAAAGCATGGGAGCAGTCGGTCCGCGATATCACGACCCAATTGAAGGCTAACCCTGAGGTTCTCGATGCCTACATGGAGGTCAATGCCAGCCGGATCGTCAGGTATTTTGTGAACTCCGAGGGCTCGGAGGTCATCACCGAACGCACGATCTACTCGATCCAAATGTCGGCATTTACGCGAGCAGAAGATGGGATGTTGCTCGACAACGGACGTACGTTCTATGCGCGTGACGCGGATCAACTGCCAAACGCGAGTGCGCTGAAGACCGAAGCCGACAATATGCTCGCCGAGCTCATGGAACTGCGGTCTGCGCCGGTTTTGGATCCCTATTCCGGTCCGGCGATCCTGGCTCCCGAGGCGTCCGGCGTCTTGTTCCACGAGGTGATCGGCCACCGTCTTGAAGGCGAGCGTCAACGCAACGAAGAAGAGGGACGCACTTTCAAAGGGCGGATTGGGAAAGAAGTCATTCCAGCATTCCTGACCGTTCGTGATGATCCTACCGTCGCGAACTTCGGAACCTATCAGCTCAACGGTTTCTATGCGTTTGACGACGAAGGCGTGAAAGCTGCCAACGTCAAGCTCATCGAAGGTGGGGTGCTCAAATCATTCCTGAAGAGCAGAACGCCAATTGAAGGCTTGCTGACTAGCAATGGTCACGGTCGTGCTCAAGGCACGCGCAAACCGATGGCGCGAATGTCGAACCTTATCGTCGACGCTGCGCCGTCGCATCAGGTGCCTTTTGACGAACTGAAGAAACGGCTGATGGCAGAGACCCTCAAACAAGGAAAACCCTTCGGCCTGATTATTCGAGACATCACAGGCGGGTCCACAAACACCTCCGGATGGGGGTACCAGGCTTTCAAAGGCTCACCGCGACTAATCTACAAAGTCGACCCCAATACCGGCGCTGAAACGCTGGTGCGCGGCGTCGAATTGGTGGGAACACCATTGACCAGTATCAACAAGATCGTCGCCGCCAGCGACACGCCAGACGTGTTTAACGGTTACTGCGGTGCAGAGTCGGGTTACGTGCCGGTTTCAACGGTCGCCCCCGCGCTGTTGACCACTGAAATCGAGCTCCAGCGCAAGCAGCAGAGCAACCAGCGCCCGCCGATTTTGGGCCCTCCCTGGAAAAAAGATCAAAAATAGCCGCAACGCTTAGACCTCTCCGTACGAGAACCGCCTCGAACGACAGAAGAGGAGGTCGACGTGTTAGTGAGAGTAAATTCCGGCGCCGTCATGGGCGTCGATGGCTATCTAGTAGAAGTAGAAGTTGATTTGGGGCCGGGCCTTCAGGTGTTCCACATAGTAGGACTGCCGGATGGTGCCATCCGTGAGGCGCGTCTGCGGGTTCCCGCGGCCATTGAAAACGCGGGGTTCGAGTTCCCGGACGATCGAATCACGGTGAATCTCGCACCTGCCGATATTCGGAAGGATGGGACCAATTTTGACCTGCCGATTGCCGTCGGTGTGTTGAAGGGCATGGGCTACATTCGGCGCAAACCCAAGCGTGAAATCGAGGACTATCTGTTCGTCGGTGAGCTCTCACTGGACGGCGCAATCCGACCGGTCCGAGGAGTCTTGTCGCTCGCGATCTTGGCGCGTGACGCGGGTTACAAGGGCATCGTTGTACCCGAAGAGGTGGCTCAGGAGGCAGCCCTTGTGACGGATATTGAAGTGGTTGGGTTAAAACGGCTGGAGGATGTGGTCAGCTATTTCAACGGCACACTGGAAGTGCCTTTGACGGTCGCTGAGGCTCGGACGAAAACCAGCAGTTTTCCGGTCGATTTTGCGGAGGTCGTGGGGCAATCAGCAACTAAACGAGGATTGGAGATCGCGGCAGCCGGTGGGCATAACGTTCTGATGCTTGGACCGCCTGGGTCGGGAAAGTCCATGCTAGCTCGCAGGTTGCCGACGATTCTGCCAGATATGACCTTCGAAGAGTCGCTTGAGACGACCAAGGTCCATAGCGTTGCGGGCTTAGGGGCTGGGTTGGTGACTGAGCGCCCGTTTCGTGCACCACACCACACGATTAGCGAGGTTGGAATAGTTGGCGGCGGCTCCGGAATACCGCGGCCAGGTGAGGTCAGCCTCGCCCACAACGGCGTCCTGTTCTTGGATGAAATGCCCGAGTTTCGACGTGGTGCCCTCGAAGTGCTTAGACAGCCGCTTGAGGACGGGATTGTGGCGATCCGCCGGGCTATGTGCGGTGTGACCTATCCCAGCAATATCATGTTGGTGGGGGCGATGAACCCATGTCCGTGTGGCTACCATGGTGCTTCGAACATACGAAGGTGCACCTGCTCGGAGGAACGCGTGCGAAATTACCGAGCCCGGATTTCGGGTCCGCTCCTAGACCGGTTGGACCTGCAGATTCGTGTCGACGCCGTGCCAGTGAGTGAGCTCTCAAAGCCGAAGTCTGCGGAGCGTTCTGAAATCGTTCGCGATCGCGTGTCGAAGGCGCGCCGACGACAGGCCAGTCGATACGCCGAGTATGATTCTGTGCACTGCAATGCGCAGATGACGCCTCAATTGATCGATGTGTACTGCCGTCTGGATGAGGCCGCCCAAAAGACCTTTCAGCTGACGCTTCAGTCCAATGATATGAGCGCCCGTGCGTACACTCGCATTTTGAAGGTCGCCCGTACCATCGCTGATTTGGAGGGTGCCGCGCATGTTAGCGCTGAGCATATCGGGGAGGCCGTCCGTTACCGCATGTTGGATTCGTCCAAGAAGTACGCGGCCTAGGGCAGAGCGATGGACACAAAAAAGCCCGCATTAAGCGGGCTTTTGACCTGAATCAGGTTCAGATTACTGAACGTTGATCGTTGCGGTCATTGGGTTCGTCGCAAGACGGTTCTCGATAGCGAATTCGCCAGTCGTTGCGAACGTGTAGCTCCAAGTGCTGTTTGGCTCAATCATCTGGTCGACGTTGAGAGCAGCAATCGTAACATTGTGACGCTCTGGGTCTTTGTTTTCGAAGACGACAGTCGTTCCAGCAGGAACGGTGAGCGTATTAGGGTTGAAACGGTATTGGTAGATGACCATCGACTGCTCAGCAGGAGCAGTTTCAGTTGGGGTCGTGTCCGCTGGGGTGTCTCCACCACCGCAAGCAACCGTGAACGAAAGAGTAACGAGAACAAGCAGGATTGCGATTTTACGCATCAGTAACTCCATATTGGATAGTCTACAAACGTAGAAAAAATGACTTCTTGTGTCCTATTTGGATGGCCGCAACATACCGTGATCCCTTCGCTTGTCAACGGGCATCGTCGAGCTTGAATGTTGGGAAGGCATAATGGGAACAAAATTGGCCCGATGGCGATTCAACCAGTATCCTTTGGAGGATCACAAGTTCGGGATGTTTTGAATACCTTCGATCTCCAATACCTGCTGCAGATACTGACCGAAAAGGGGTTGGTGTCTGCGACACAGACTCGCCAGGCGCTCAAATCGGAGCACGCCATGCGTGGCACGTTGCTCAAGGAACGGGCTCAATCTGGCCGTCGCGCGCAGTACGAGATTTCACCGATTGAGTTGTTGGCGACGTTCGAGTTCCAGCAGTCCAACGGCGAGGTGTTGGACGAAGACACGATGAGCCGCGCTATCGCCGATGATGCGGGCGTGCCGTTCGAAAAGCCGGATCCGCTCAAGCTAAATGCAGAGTTGATTAGCGAAACGATGAGCCGCCCCTTTGCGAGGCGCCACACATGTGTGCCGCTGCGCAAGGAAGACGGAAAGGTCGTTATTGCGCTTGAGAATCCCTACAACAAAGAGCTGATTCATCAGCTCAACGATGTCGTCACCTCGCCCGTCTCCATCGTCGTGAGTCCGAAGACCGACATCCAACGGATCATCACCGAAGTGTACGGGTTCCGGTCCTCCATCTCGGCCGCGCAGGCTGGGTTGAGCATGGGGCCTGACATCGGCAACCTCGAACAGCTCGTAAAGCTGTCTGATGTCGGCGAGATTGAGGCGACGGACAAGCCCGTCATCAACGCGGTCGAATATCTGCTTCACTACGCGTTCGACCAACGCGCAAGCGACATCCATATCGAGCCAAAGCGCGAGAACACAGTAGTCCGCCTGCGCATTGACGGTGTGCTGCACAATATCTACACGTTCCCGCGTTCGATTCACCCTGCCATGACCTCTCGAGTCAAGATGCTGGCTAGGATGGATATCTCCGAAAAACGCCGACCGCAGGATGGGCGCATCAAGACTGACCGAAGCGGTCGTGAGGTCGAACTCCGTGTCTCTACGCTGCCGGTTGCGTTTGGCGAGAAGGTCGTCATCCGTATCTTCGACCCGCAGGCGTTGATTCAGAGTCTGGATACCGTCGGGTTCTACAAAGAAGACTTGCAGCTCTACCGCAAATTCATTGACCGACCGACGGGTTTGGTGTTGGTGACTGGCCCAACCGGCTCAGGCAAAACGACTACGCTCTACTCGACGTTGAAAGAACTTGCGGGTCCCGACGTCAACATCACCACCGTCGAGGACCCCATCGAGATGGTCTACGAGGAATTCAATCAGGTCCTCGTACAACGCCGTATCGACGTCGGCTTCGCATCCGCGCTACGGACGATTCTTCGCCAGGACCCGGACATCGTTATGGTTGGTGAGATCCGCGATTCGGAGACTGCGAAGATGGCCGTGCAGGCCGCGCTGACTGGGCACCTTGTTTTTAGCACGATGCACACCAACGACACGGCCTCGACCGTGTCGCGCCTCGTCGAACTTGAGGTGGAGCCATTCTTGCTGAGTTCAACGTTGGTTGGCGTGATGGCTCAACGGCTGGTTCGGCGGATCTGTAGTTCCTGCAAGACAGCGTCGCAGCTCTCCAAAGAGCAGGTCGAGCTTCTGGATATCAAACTCCCGCCGCGTAGCGACCAGAGACTTCCCGTCTTCTATGGAGAGGGGTGCGTTCGATGTCGAGGAACGGGCTACTTTGGCCGTGATGGCGTGTTCGAGATCATGGAGGTCGACGACACCATCCGCAAACTGATTGGACAGAAGGCGGCATCGCCTGATATTCGACGCGCTGCACGCGCGAATGGCATGTCGTCCCTTCGCGAATGCGCGATCAAAAAGCTCGCGCAAGGTGTCACAACGTTCGAAGAAGTCATGTCTGTAACGGTTGAGTCCTGAAGATGAAACGCAAGCTCCTGTACATCGCTGCCGCCGTCGTCGGTCTACTGGTTGCGTTTATCCTGGTTGCGGCGTCTTATTGGCCAGTCATCAACGTTGTGGAGACCGGCAAGACCCCTGAATACGCCGATATCGTGCCTCAGTACTATACGGCAGGTCCGGCCCGTGTCTTCGACGAGGCGAGTGCTGGTGCGGGTAACATCCAGCGATGGGAAGTCGTCGAGGCAGACCGCACCAATCTCAAGATCACCGCGACACGAACCACCCGCGTCGGGTTCGTCGATGACATCACGATTACTATCGTTCCCGTCACTGAATTCGCGACCGAGGTGAACGTTCGCAGCGCAAGCCGGGTAGGGAAGGGTGATTTCGGACAGAACGCCCGAAACATCAAAGAGTTCTTCACCGAACTCGACGCGCGATTGGGCGCCACGAAATTCGATCCGGCGGCGCAGAAAGACGACGCTGAGAAAGACAAGAATCCGACCAAAAAAGAGTGAAACCGCGTCCTTGCGGTTCCAAAATCACTCGGCTAGACTCCTTGGTTAGTGAACACTAACTCATTTTTCTAGGAGCAGCCGATGAGCCAGCACTGGCCACAGTTTCAGGAAGAACACGACATGTTTCGCAAGGCCGTTCGGGACTTTGCGATCAACGAACTCAAACCACACGCCGAAGAGTGGGAACACGAGCGGTACTTTCCCGATTCAGTCTTTCGCGAGATGGGGAAGTTGGGCTTCCTGGGCGCGCGGTACCCCGTTGAATTAGGCGGTTCAGGTGGCGACATCTGGTACACCACCTGTCTGGCCGAGGAGATCACGCACTGTGACCTCGCTGGTCTCACCATGGCTATCTTGGTTCAGACCGATATGGCGACGCCGATCATCAATGAAATCGGGACGAAGGAGCAGAAGGAAGAGTTCCTGATGCCCGCGATTTCCGGCGAGAAGATCGCAGCGCTTGGTGTGTCTGAGCCCGGTGCGGGCTCGGATGTTGCTGGCATCACCACGTCCGCGAGGTGGGACGGAGACGACCTCATCATCAATGGACAGAAGACGTGGATTACCAACGGTACTCGGGCGGATTTCATTACGCTGGCAGTCCGAACTGACGCGGACAACCGATATGGCGGCATCACGCTTGTGCTGTTCCCGACGGATACGCCTGGATTCAGTGTGGGCAAGAAGCTCGAGAAGATCGGCAACCACTGTTCCGACACGGCTGAGTTGTTCTTTGAGAATTGCCGAGTTCCCAAGCGCTACATCCTGGGCGAGGAAGGGCATGGTTTCTACTACATCATGCAGAACTTCCAGGGTGAACGCCTTGTTGGCGCAATCTCAGGAACGGCGGGCGCACAACGCGTGTTGGACCGCACCAAAGAGTACCTCCAAGAGCGTAACGCCTTCGGACGTACCCTTGCAGGATTCCAAGTTCTGCGGCATCGCATCGCACAGCATGAGACCGACCTTGAAGCATCTCGATGCCTCGCCTACCACGCAGCTGACCTCTACAATCGCGGAGTGCCCTGCCAGCGCGAGATTTCGATGGCAAAACTGGTCGCCGGTCAAAGCGGCATGCGGGTCATCGACGACTGCCTGCAGATGCATGGCGGTATGGGATACGTGGAAGAAGGGCCTGTCGCGCGCGCATGGCGAGACGCACGCCTCCTTCAGATTGGTGGCGGCACCAACGAAATCATGAAGGAAATTATCGTGAAAGCGATTGGTTTCGGACGCTAGTCCAGGCGTCGAACGACTTCCTCGGTGAGCGCGCGGTAGTGCTGCGCGCCCCGCGACTTTTCTGCAAAATCGAAAATCGGTTTACCGGCCAGCTGGGCCTTTGCCAGCTGGGTGTTGATGCCGATCTGCGTGTCCAACACGAGCTCGCCCCAGGCGTCTTTGATCTGGTCGAGCATCGTCTGGTTCATCGTCGAGTTGCGTGCGTCGACCCGCGTCAAAACCACGCCGAGGATGTCGACGTTGTGGTTGAGGCGTTCATTAACCGTCATGACGGTCCCAAGCAGTTCATCGGCGCCTTGAACCGAGAGTGGCGACAGATCTGTCGGGATTAACACCGAGTCCGAAGCGAGCAGGGCGTTCAGGGTCAGATTCCCCTTATTCGGTGGGCAATCCAAGATGATGTAGTCGTAGTGCGTCCGCGTGAACTTCAGAGCGTCCCGGAGCAGGAATTCCTTGCCAATCTTCTGGCTGATACGGCCTTCCGCTTCGCCCAAGTCCGGGTCGTTTGGCGTAATGTCGAGTCGTCGAACGCCAGACGTAACACACACATCCAGCAATTCTTGTGGCTCTTCTGACAGCAATACCTGGCTCAATGAGGCTTGGCCGCCAATAGTTGGCAGCGAGTCCCGAAGGCTCGTGGAACAGTGCCCCTGCGAATCGAGATCGACGAGAAGAACCTTTGCCTCCTCAAATCGCGCGAGCCCGCACGCCAGATTGACACTGGTCGTCGTCTTGCCAACGCCGCCCTTGACCGTGGCGATGCTAATCACCTTGGCCTTGCGGTCTCCCGTTGGATATCGATCTTCGTTGCGAACGAGCTTGCGCAGCCCATGTGAAATGAGGTTTCGCATTGGAACCATCCGTGGCTATGAGTCGGCGCCAAGGATGGACTTCACGATCTTCAATTTCAAGGGGATTTTGGCCTATCCGCGCAGCAACCGTTCGATCACGGGCACATCGTCCACACGAGACATCAAAATCAGTTTTGCGCCGGCTTCCAGCTTAAAATCGGCGGCTGGATTGAAGAGATAGTCGTCACCCATGTGAACCGCGATGATGAGGGCGTCGGTCTTGTCACGAATGTTCAAGTCGCGGAGGGTTCTGCCGACCCACGGGCTGGTCTCACAAATCTCTAGTTCCTCGACCGTTCGGGCGTCTTGTGCGCTCATCATCAGATCCAGGAACGTCGTCACCTCTGGTCGAACGACCTCGGCTGCCATTCGCATGCCGCCCAAAACGTTGGTGTAGATAACGCTCGTCGCCCCAGCCATGATGAACTTCTGTTCAGCGCGCGGGTCTTCACCGCGCGTAACGATACGAATCTTCGGATTGAGACGTCTCGCGGTAATGGTCGCAAATAGGTTGTCTTTGTCAGTTCCTAGCGAGAAGACCACACCGCTAGCGCGGTCGATGCCTGCCTTTCGGAGAACGTCATCATCAGTCGCATCCCCAATGAGGTAGGCGAGATCGTCGAATCCATAGTCCAGTTGAAGGTGTCGGATCGACGCCTGATTCATGTCGATAACGACGGTGTCCTTGTCAGATTTGGCCATCTCGGTGAGCACGTATTGGCCCGTCTCGCCGACCCCGGCGATGATGAAATGGTTGGACATGTTCTCAAGCATGCGATTCACCTTACGTGTCCTCAGCACGTCGCGTAACTCCCCATCGACAATAAACGCAGTCATTGAGGACACAAAATAAAGCACCGTCCCCATACCTGTGATGATCAGGCCGATCGTAAAGATCTCAAGCGCAGGGTCTTGTCGAATTGGAATGACTTCACCGAAACCGACCGTCGTGAGGGTGATGACGGTCATGTACATGCAGTGCAGTAGCCCGTACTCACCCTCCGTCAGGATATGGTAGCCCAGCGTGCCTACGATAAGGATAAACAGCTGCAATCCGCTTGCGCGAATCAAGCGGATAGACGCTCGCGCATCGTGCTGTTCACCGGAGATATCCCGGATCCATCTGGCAAGTTTAAGGTCCACGCAACACCGGGGAAATTGACAAGGCGCAAAGCCTTGCGCAAGCTAACGGCACGTTTTGAAGCTTACGCTCGACCTAGGGTACGAGCAAATTCAGTAACCGGAAGAGGCCAATTGTGGGCTGGAAATTCCTAGATATATCGCTGCTTCGAGAGATTGATCTCTTCAAGAATCTGTCCGAGCAAGCCCTGGTCGAAATCATCCCGCTCACCTCGGTCGTCGAGTACACGCCGGGCCAGGTCGTGTTCCAGGAGGGCGAAATGGGTGATGCGCTCTTCCTTATTCTGGAAGGTGAAGTTCGCATCTCAAAGAATATCCACGGTGTGGGTGAAGAGGCGCTCGCATTCTTGAAGAAGGGGTCCTACTTCGGCGAGATGGCTCTGGTTGGGGATGCTCAGCCGCGGAGTGCCTCCGCTATCGCCGCCGAGCGTAGCGAGATGGCGAAGCTTGAGCGAAAGGACTTCATCGAGTTGGTGAACGCAAACCATGAGGTCGGCGTTGAAATCCTGTGGTCGTTCGTAACCACACTCTCTGCTCGGCTGCGAGAATCCAACGATCGCATCGCATTCTTCGCGATGTCGAACATGTTCGAGTAGGCCTACTCGGCCGCGTCTACATATTCACTCATTGGCGGGCAGGTGCAGACAAGGTTCTTGTCCCCGTGTGCATCGTTCACGCGCCCGACAGCAGGCCAAAACTTGTTGACCTTGGTCCATGATGCCGGGAAGGCCGCAGTCTCTCGCGAGTATTCGTGTTTCCATTCACCAATGATCGTATCGACCGTGTGAGGCGCGTGTACGAGCGGGTTGTCTTCTTGGCTCCACTCGCCAGTTTCGATGGCCGTGATCTCGCCGTGGATCGTGATGAGCGCGTCACAGAGACGATCTAGCTCAGCCTTCGACTCGCTCTCGGTTGGTTCGATCATCATCGTGCCAGCCACCGGCCAGGACATCGTGGGTGCGTGGAAACCAAAGTCCATTAGTCGTTTGGCCACATCCACAACTTGAACTCCAGCGGAGTCTTTGAAGTGACGGAAGTCCAAGATGAACTCATGCGCGCATTGTCCTTCCACACCGCGGTAGAGAACTGGGTAGTAGTCCTCCAGACGCTTCGCCATGTAGTTCGCGTTGAGAATCGCGACCTTCGTCGCGTGCTCCAGACCTGATGCGCCCAACATCCGGATGTAGGCCCAGGAAATCGGCAGGATGCTTGGGCTTCCCCAGGGCGCAGCCGACACCGCACCGATCGCTTGCTCGCCGCCAGTCGTAATCACTGGATGCCCGGGCAGGAACGGAGCCAGGTGTGCCTGAACGCAGATGGGCCCCATTCCCGGACCGCCGCCACCGTGTGGGATGCAGAACGTCTTGTGCAGGTTGAGATGGCAAACGTCGGCCCCGTAATCGCCGGGTCGGCAGATTCCCACCTGTGCATTCATGTTTGCGCCGTCGAGGTAAACCTGCCCGCCGTTTTCGTGAACGATGTCACAAATCGTGCGGATTTCGGTTTCGAACACGCCATGGGTCGACGGGTACGTAACCATGATCGCCGACAAGTTGTCTGCGTGTTCTGCCGCTTTGTTGCGAAGGTCGTCGATGTCGATATTGCCTGCATCGTCCGTTGCGATCGCGACAACCTTCATCCCAGCCATAATCGCACTTGCTGGATTGGTGCCGTGAGCTGACGTCGGAATCAGGCAGATATCGCGGTGACCCTCGCCATTTGCTTTGTGGAAGGCCTGAATGACCAGCATGCCAGCGTACTCTCCCTGAGAGCCGGCGTTTGGTTGCAGCGATGTCGCCTTCATCCCAGTAATCTCAGACAGCCAATCTTCGAGTTGTCGGAACATCTCTCGGTAGCCCGCAGTCTGCTCGGACGGCGCGAATGGATGAACTCCACCGAACTCTGGCC
>JAUIBR010000006.1 GCA_030427705.1 bacterium
TCTCGGGTTGGTGGGCGCTTCGCGCGTGTTGGCTCGGTGGTCGTTTGTGGATTGTGCTTTTGGCCACAGAGATGAACCGAGATCCGTGAGGCCCCACCGAGATTTCTTTGTCGTCATTCAGTGGCACCAACGGAAATGCCAAGAGGGCTGAAACGTGCGCAAACTATCGCTGAAGAAACGCTCTTGGATTCGATTTGGTATACAACATAAAATTCGAGCGTCGCGGATACACGGTGGATCCAAGTAACCCTGACTGGAAGTGGCACTAATGAACCGTTTAGTACTTGTTATTCTCGCCTCGTTGATTGGATGCTCATCGGCGGATTCCGACTCAGCCGATATGGGTACTGATTCAGATCAAACCGATGCGAGCGATGCCGGTGATTTAGACGAAATCTCCATCTACTGCTCGCATCTTGTTGACCTGGGCTCCAAGTACTGTCGTGCGGAATCTCCTGAGAGCAGCCTTGTCGGCACCTACATGTTGCCGCCTAGCACCGAGGAGTCATCATGTTCAACATACATGCTGAATCCTCAGCAGGAGTGTTACTCGATCTTTAGGTGCAGTTTCACGCCGGTTAGGGATGACCTTCTTTCGAAAGGTTGGACCTTGTTGAACGAAGAACCCCAATCGTGTGTGAACATTCAACCTGATTTTGGCACAGACGATCTCGATATGGGCTCTGACTAGGTTGCAAAATCAGCGAGACACAGGCTCGGGATCTCGGGTTGGTGGGCGCTTCGCGCGTGTTGGCTCGGTGGTCGTTTGTGGATTGTGCTTTTGGCCACAGAGATGAACCGAGATCCGTGAGGCCCCACCGAGATTTCTTTTTATCGCCCGACTTGAAGCGAAGCCAAAAACCACCAAACGCTCTGTGGAACCTCACAAACTTCGGTGGTCCTCTGCGAAGGGTAACGCAATCCGCAATCCAACATACAAACTACACAGTCTGCTGAGGCCCAACCGCTAGCCCCCTGGCCGTTAGCCCCTGGCCCTAGTCGAGTTCGACCATGTCGGCGTCCGAGAAGGCGGTGCGATTACAGTCGCCGCCGGCGCAGGACACGGTGCAGGTCGTCCCACCGAAACATGTTTGGCGGCAGCCCCCACCGGCGCAGTGGAATTTACAGGTGGAGTCGGCTTGGCAGACCTGGCTACAGCCGCCAGCCTCACAATCCACTTCGCAATCGGCGTGTTGGCAGACGTAGTGGGTGTTCTCTTTCGTCAGCAGAACCGCGCAATCTCGCCGCTGACAAGCTCCGCCTTTTGAGCGACGCTTGAGCCCTGCCTTTGGTTTGACCTTCTTCTTTGTCGACTTCTTCGTCTTGCTCGTCTTCATTCCCCAATCGGGCTGTTTGTCGAGCTTGATATCGATCTTCATCGGCTTCTGTTTATCCGACGAGGGCGGTTTGGACGCGGCTGGGGCGGTCTTCGTGACCGGTGGGTTTGGCGCCTGAGCGACCGGTTCGTCGGCCTTGCTTGCAGCAAAGAACAACCCGGCTACAAACAAAAACGCGATGGCGCCGCCGGCCAACAAGAACAGGCCGAACATCAGGCCGATGAACTTCAGCCCCCAATTTCCCTTCTTCTTGGGCGGTTTTGTGTGGTTGTTCGACCAGTCGCCACCGGTGTCTGATACACGACTTCCCGGCACAATCGCCGGCATCGCCAGGGTGTCCAACGTTTCCACGCTGCTAACCTGCGGGACGTCCACGCCGTTTTGTAGCTCGTCCAGTCGCCGTGCAACCTCAGCCGCTGAACTTGGGCGCTCTGACGGGTCTTTGGCCAATAGCGAATCAACCAGCTCGGTCAGGCCTCCTCGCACGACTGGCGCCTCCAACAGGTCCTTCACCGGCGTATGGCGCTCATTGACCGTCTTGTAGAGCACGCCAACCGGTGTATCGGCCTTGAAAGGGACGGTTCCCGTCATCATCTCGTAGAGCATCACGCCAATGGCGTAGAGGTCGGATGACGCACCCACCTGGTGATCCTGCGCTTGCTCAGGCGACATATAATAGGGCGTGCCCATGAGGCCACCGGTAGAAGTCAGGCGGTTCTCTTCTTGCGTGGGCAGCGCGATGCCGAAGTCCAATATCTTCGCCACGACCGCGCCTTCGGCCGTGGTCTGCAGCATGACATTCTCGGGCTTCAAATCCCGGTGAACGATGCCCGCTGCATGCGCTTCTGCGAGGCCGCTGCAGATCTGCCTAGAGATCGACAGCGCAACGCCCAGTGGCAGTCGGCCGGACTTCATCAGGTCGGCCAAGGACTTCCCGTCGACGAACTGCATCGCCATATAGAGCGCGCCGATCTCGTCGTCTCGACCAAAGTCGACCAGCCCCACGATGTTTGGATGGTGCAAGGACGCCAGTAGTTTGGCTTCGCGGAAGAAGCGTTGCTGCAGCGACGGGCTATCTGACAGGTCCGAGCGCAACAACTTGACAGCAACTGGCCGGTCTACCGAAACCTGAATCCCATAGTACACCTTGCCCATCCCGCCCTCGCCAAGCAGGCGGTCGAGGCGGAATCGCCCATCAATGGTATGCCCAATGAGTTTATCGTATCGGTCGGTCAACAACGCTCCGAGCGCTTACTCACACCACCCATCCACGTTAATCGCGTCCAGATTCAGCGGCAACACTCCGGGCGGCGTCCAGCCGTCATTGTCGACATCGACGAAGATGGCGTTGCTGAAAGCCAGCGTAGGTCCGCCGTAGTCGGCTTGGGTCTGTGGATTGGGCCCATGCGCAAAGAACGAGACCCATGAGTCCTGCGTGAAGCTCAGCGTGATGGTCTCGTCGAAGTCATTTCCGTTTGTGCCCGTGCGGTCGATCTCTTGCACAATCGAGCCGTTGACGACGACAAAGAGCTTCTCGGCCTGACTCCAGTTTGCGGTCTGCACGCGGACGCCAAACGTGATGTCCTGGGCAGCTGTCGCAGGAATCATATCGGCCGGGAGTTTGCCATCGGTGAAGTCCATAAAGGCGTTTTTGCCGACCGTGACGCGGCCTTCTTTCAAGGCGGTCTTCACGTCATCATCTGTGACAGTATTTGGCGTCTTTGGGATCGGCATGTAGTTGCGTATCGCTCCTGCCGGATCGCCTTTCAGGTCGTGTGTATCCGAGTTTCCAAGGCCGGTCTTGTGCAGGCCGACGTTATGGAACGTCGACCAATCTGCGTAAATTCTGCAGGTCGAGCTGATGCGATTGACGATCTCGATGGTGTCGAAATCAGTCGACCACAACTCGTCCTCGAAGGTGCGTGGGTCTTCGGTAGGCTCGTAATCGACGGTTTCGAACAAAGAGGAACTTCCACGTGGGTGATTCAACTGAATCAACGGCTGCGAAGGGATTGCACGAGCGGCTGCGAAGATGTCCGGAATCAGACGTCGCTTAATCTCACCGTCTTCAAGGTAGGCGAGTGGAATCGTGTTATTGCCCCGGGTCATGCGGTCATATTCGATGGGATAGACACCTTGATGACTGGTGGTTGGCGAAATCTCGACACCTGGGAACGTCGCAAGTTGGTCCTGCATGCCGAGCGCGTCGATAATGGGTTGGAGGTCCGTCACGACGTCATGATCGGTGGACGCCACGAACTCCACGCCCTCAGCGATATTGTCCAGGACGCGGTCTTCGACGCGAACGCTGGAGTCTGTGCTCGGCTCCATATGTTGGTGGAAATCGCCAGATAACCAGCCGTCTGTATCGACCGTGCGGTTGAGCTGGGTTTGCCAGGTCGTCAGCTCGTTTGCATTGATGTCGACCGTGTCGACGACCACGTCGTATTCAAGGCCGCGCGAGGCAACGACCGAGTACGAACCCACTTCCAGCTCAATCTCGCCGGTGCCACGGATGGCGAAGAACTCTGCGCCATCGATGCCCAAAACCTTAACCAGGCCGGTTGGGCGAGCACTTCCGTCAAAGAGCTCAGCCCGTAATGTGCCAACGGGTGGAACACGAATGACAGCGTCTTGGCTCAGGTCGACGCTACCGGTGGTGGGAACGCCGCCAAAGCCAGGGGCGACCTCAACGGTATAGGTTCCGGGCTCCAAACTGATTGGGAGTTTGCCATCGGCGATCGTCTTGTCGGTCAGGAGGAACACGCCATCTTTGCTGACCGTGACGCGTCGTCCAACGACTGGATTGCCGTTGTCATCGACAACCTCGATCTCGCGAGCGACGCGGTCAGGCTCGCGTTCGAGTGTAGTCAACATGCGGTCGCGCAGCGTTTCCATGCGGCCGTCACCGACGTCCATCCAGCGCATGTACGAGACCTCTTGGTCTTCCTCGATCCGGAACTGGCCTTGGTCAACCAGAAGCCAGGGGGCAGCTTCGCTAAACGGAAGTTCGGTCAGCTTAATGGGCTTCTCGCCGCGGTAGCTGAAGTTCGCGCCGTCGTCAGTGCGGCTGAGCAGGTAATCGAAGAACATCAATGTCGTGTTGAGTCCAAACTCTTCACGGAATGGTTCCACCCGGTCGCTGAAGCCATACCAATCGCCCAGATCGACGTTACGTGGCACTGAGCCGACGTTTTTGACCCAGGTGATGACCTCCATTTCGGTCGTGTCTGGGTACAAACGGTATTCCGTGGTGAGGTCGAGGTCTTGCGGTCGGAAAAGCGCGTCACCCACGACCCCGACGAGGTAAGCCATTGCGTAGTCGCGCCCCTCGACGCGAATGACTGCCGGACCGCCGTCCGAGCCATCGCGCACGATCTCGACCGAGGTCGCAAGCTGCGCGTTAAACCCGATCTTGGGGTTGAAGAGTGCGAATCGGTCGTCGGCGTCGGAACCGACAAGCTCCGCATCAACGATCATTCCTCCCGTAAACATCTCTTGAAGGTTGGTCGTCTCGGCCTGGACGCAGTAACGGGCTTGGGCATTGTACATCACGAAATCGCCGGGGCGGCAATGTGCCCATAGGCCAGTAAATCCGCCCGAATCCGAGCCTGCACGGCCGACCCGTGATTGGCCATCGTTTGCCGGCACGTTCACATCGACGCCGTCCGGATCAACGCCATCCTGTGTTGGATAGCGGTCTCGCGGAGTCCACGGCATGTCCGACATATCCTCGCCAGGATCCAAATCCGAAGGTTGGTCCAGGGAAATATCCACGCCCATGTCTTGTTGGTTGTTGGTTGGCGTTTCGTCGTCGCCACAGCCAAAACCAACCACAAGCCCCAGGGCCAACATGGCGAATGTGCTTGTGTTTAGGCGTCGATTCAGTAGGGTGCTGAACAAATGTCGAGCACCTTTGACCTGGTTGTCCGGTAGATACATCATGGAAAAAGCCGAATTCATTCTCGAATCAGAATATGAGCCGACCGGCGACCAACCGCAGGCTATCAAAGAGCTTGTTGAAGGAATCGAAACCGGTCGAAAGCACCAGACTCTACTCGGTGCGACCGGAACTGGCAAAACCTTCACGATCGCCAACACTATTGCTCAGATTGGGCGCCCCGCGTTGGTTATGGCGCCGAATAAGACCTTGGCCGCCCAGCTCTACAATGAATTCAAAGAGCTCTTTCCGCACAACGCCGTCGGCTATTTCGTCAGCTACTACGATTATTACCAGCCAGAAGCCTATATCCCGTCGTCGGACACGTTCATCGAGAAGGACAGCTCGATCAACGACGCCATCGACCGCATGCGCCACGAAGCGACGAAGAGCCTGTTCGACCGCAACGACGTGGTCATCGTCGCCAGCGTGTCTTGCATCTACGGTCTGGGTTCGTCCGAGGCCTATCATGGGATGTTGGTCTACCTGCACGAGGGCGAGGAGATTCGGCGCAAAGACCTGCTGAAGAAGTTGGTCGAAGTGCAGTACGAGCGCCGAGATCTGGACTTTCACCGTGGTACGTTCCGCGTGCGCGGCGACGTCGTCGAGATCTTTCCACCGTACGAAGAAGACCTGGCCATTCGCATCGAGTTCTTTGGCGACGAGATTGAAGCCATCTACGAAATCGACCCGCTTCGCGGCAAGCGTCTACGCAAGATTCCGAAGATCGCCATCTATCCAAACTCGCACTATGTCATCCTCCCAGACCGAAAGAAGGCGGCAATTGAAGGTATCCGGGACGAGTTGAAGGAACGTCTTCAAGAACTCATCGCAAACGGTCGGCTTCTTGAGGCACAGCGCTTGGAACAGCGTACCCAGTTCGACCTCGAGATGATCATCACGATGGGTTACTGCAACGGGATCGAGAACTACTCGCGCCACTTCACTGGCCAGATTCCTGGCGAACCTCCGCCGTGTCTTTTGGACTACTTCCCGCCGGGTTTCGTGACGATCGTCGATGAGTCCCATGTCACCGTGCCGCAGATTGGTGGCATGTTCCGCGGCGACCGCTCGCGCAAGGAAACCCTGGTAGAGCACGGCTTCCGGCTGCCATCGGCGTTGGACAACCGGCCGTTGAAGTTCACCGAATGGGAAGAGCGCGTCGACAACGTCATCTATGTATCTGCGACGCCGGCGGACTACGAGCTCGAGAAATGTGAAGGTGTGGTGACCGAGCAGATCATCCGACCAACCGGTCTTCTGGACCCACTCATCGACATTCGCCCTGCGGGTGAGCAGGTCGATGACATCTACGGCGAGATTCGGGAAAGGGTCGAAAAGAACGAGCGGGTGTTGGTCACGACATTGACCAAACGCATGTCCGAAGACCTCACCGAATACCTGCAAGAACTTGGCATTAAAGTCCGTTACCTTCACAGCGACATCGGCGCGATCGAGCGCATGAATATTATTCGAGACCTGCGAAAAGGTGTCTTCGATGTTCTGGTTGGCATCAACCTTCTGCGTGAGGGATTGGATATCCCCGAGGTCAGCCTTGTCGGCATTTTGGACGCCGACAAGGAAGGCTTCCTGCGCAGCGAACGAAGCCTAATCCAGACCATCGGACGTGCCGCTCGAAACGCGAATGGTCGGGTGATTTTGTATGCAGACACCTTCACGGACTCCATCAAAGAAGCTGTCAGCGAGACCAATCGCCGCCGCGGAATCCAAGCCGCGCACAACGAAGAACACGGCATCATCCCCAAGACCATCATCAAGCGTATCTACGACCTCGAGCAGTATGTTCCTGAAGAAGTCCTCCCAGACATGGAGGAAATCAACAGCGAGGAAAACGTCGAGAAGCGCATGGAGACGTTGAAAGAGCTGATGAAGAAGGCTGCCGCCGACCTGAAATTTGAGGATGCAGCGAAGTACCGCGACGAGTTGAAGGCGTTGGAACAGCTCATGCTGCAAGCCTAGGCGAGCCCTAGTTTTGTTGACGAACTCACGTTCCGCACCGACTATGCTATCTGACGCGGGGTCACGGACGACGCCGCAACGATGACATGGATGTTCAGTGGGAAGTATTCAACGCGTGTTTGGTAAACGCGATCCGTTTGACGACTTACTCCGAAGCCAGCGCCGCACACGGCGTGGTGGGCGAGGCAAATGGGTCATTCTTTTTGTAGTTTTGGGGGCGTTAGGAGCGATTGGCTACTGGTGGTCTGACTCTGCACCGGTTGCAGAAACAGAACCTGTGGCCGACCTGAGCGCGGCATTTGGCGTGGCCTCCTCAAACATCGCCCGTGCGCAGCATTCGGCGCTTGAACCGCTCTTGGTCGAAGCTCCCGAAGAGGAAGAAGCAGCGGTCGTGGTCTGGGACGAGTCTTGGACCGAAGGCGCCGAAGCAAAGCTCAAAGGTAAACTCGCCCGCAACCAGTCCGTGTTTGTGGCGCTGCAGGCCAAAGGGCTCGACCCCGCCAAATTCCAACCCGCCATCACGGCGATGAGCAAGGTGTTCGACTTCCGCAAGAGCCGACCTGGCGATGATTGGCGTGTGTACGTTGAGGCAGATGGGTCGCTGACAAAATTCGAGTACTCGACGTCTCCCGAAGACGTTTGGGTTGCCGAACAAAAGGAAGGAGCCTTCGAAGCTACGAAGCTCGAAATCCCTGTAGAGATTCGGCAAGAGACGATCCGCGGCACCATCAAGAGCTCGCTTTGGCTGGCGTTTGACGAGGCGGGAGCGAGCGCGCGCCTCAGCCAGAACTTCATCGATTTGTTCGTCTACACCATCGACTTCAATGTCGAAACGCAGGTCGGCGATACCTTCGTCGTGCATTACGAACAGAAGTATCTAGACGGCAAATACCTTGGCGATGGGCGTGTCTTGGCGGCTAGCTACCACGGCGCCGAAGGCAGCAAGTACGGCTTTTGGTTCGATAACGGCGAAGAATCCGGCTACTACGACGAAAATGGGGACAGCCTGAAGCGTCAGTTCCTAAAGAGTCCAATCCCTATCGTGCGCATCACCAGCAAGTTTGGCCGTCGCTTCCACCCGGTGCTGAAGAAGATGAAGATGCACGCTGGTGTCGACTATGGCGCACCCACCGGAACACCTGTCATGGCCGCTGCCGATGGCACAATCGTTCACGCGGGCTGGAAGGGAGCCAATGGAAAGCTAGTTTCAATCAAACACCCCAACGGCTACGTAACCCACTACGCACACCTCTCAAAAATCACGAAGGGTTTGAAGCGTGGAAAAAAGGTGTCACAAAAAGACATTATTGGGAAAGTGGGCACAACCGGTCGCTCAACAGGCCCACACCTGCACTACGGCATGACCAAAAACGGCCAGAATGTGAACCCCTTGAAGGTGGATGCACAGAAAGCAGAACCGCTGGTCGGCGACGCAAAAGAGAGGTATCTTCGCACCGTCGTTGAACCCCTCAAAAAGCTGGTCGGTGAATGAGAACAACCCTCCTGATCGTGTTCCTGAGCATCGTCGCGCCTACCATTGCGATTGCGCAGGAATCGGACGAATCCGCCGAACAGGAGTCGACCGCCGAAGAAGAAAAGAAGAAGGATTTCGAGTGGGCCGTCGCACCCATTCCTTCGCGTAGTCCCAACCTGGGTTGGGGACTTGGCGCAATCGCTATGGCGATCTACCCCGTCGATAGCGCATCGCCGCCCGCAGTCTCGTCCTTGGCGGGTTTTTGGTTTCAGAAAGGGTATGTCGTTGCAGCGTTTCAGAAGCTGCACCTGATGAATGATTCGCTGCGCATTACCGGTGGCGGCGGCTACCTGAGCTTCGATTTCGAGTACGAACAGGTGAACGCGACCCCGTTGCCGGTCGCCTACAATCAGTCATCGGGTTTTGTGTTCGCGAACGTGCTCTTTGAGGTGCTACCCAAGCTCTACATTGGGCCACGTTATCAGCTGACGACGACCACGTTTGACCCCGAAGATATCTTCAGCGAGGTCTTCATTCGGGCGCTCAACAACGGGTCGTTGAACAACCTCACATCAGGCATCGGCCTCATCCTTCAGCACGACACGCGAGACTCACAGTTTTTCGCTCGGTCGGGCATGAACACGCAGGTCAAATTCACATTGAATCCAGAGTTTTTGGGTTCGGAGTCCGCGTTCAGCCGATTGGAAGCCAAGAACTCTGGCTACAAAGAAGTGCAGCCCAATGTGGTACTTGCGTACCGTGCTTCCTGGCGTTCCGTACACGGCGATGTGCCCCTGAGTGGGCTAATTCGCTATGGTCAGGGCAACGACCTTCGTGGCTATGAGTCCGGCAGGTACGTTGGAACCAAAGCGTTCGTGACCCAGGGGGAAATGCGTTGGCGATTCTGGTGGCGCTTTGGTCTAGTGATGTTCGCCGGCGTCGGCTCGATCTTCGAGGAGTTCGATGAGTGGAGCACGGACGACTTGCTGCCGAGCATCGGTGGCGGTCTACGCTTCCTGCTGGCCGAACAGAACGAACTCAACTACCGAATCGATTTCTCAATCGGTCGCTACAAAGGCAACAGTGCTGTCTACTTCTCCGTTGGAGAAGCCTTCTAGCTTCATTGCGGTGCGGTGATGACATCCATGGCGGCCAGCGCCACGACCACCCCAACGAGAAGGGAAATTATGAGATTGGCCAGGCAATAGAAGAAGCCAATCTGGACGATCATCTTTCCGCCCGAAGGACTTTCACCCCGTTCAATTCGACCGATTTCCATGCGGCTCGTCACGATTCCGGCCACGCTAAACAGAAACAGGAACGGGACGGCGAGTCCGGCGAGTATGAACGAAGCCCCGCATGAGCAAAATGTCGCGAGGCTCAGCATCAACGTGATGATGGCCAATAACGACGTTCCGGAGTCGTTCGGGTTGTACGGTCTGTCGGGACTGGTCATTCGGTAACTCCGTTAGTTGCTAGAGCGTATCGGCCAAACGCTCCGCAACCATTAGCACGGTCAAGTGGATGTTTGCGTGGGGAATTGTTGGGAAAAGCGACGCATCGATGACCTGCAGGTTATCTAAGCCGTAGACGCGACCATCGGGAGCACAGGCAGCCTGTCCCTCCTCGCCCATCGGGACAGTGCCGCATGGGTGATACCCGCTGTCCGTGTATTTCTTCACCTTCTTTGCGATGCGGTTCTTGTCCTTTAGCACCTTGGTCCAGGGCATGAACGGGGAACCCAGCACTTTCATTGCCGGCTGTTGCGTGACCTCAAACAGCGTTTGATACATGTCGACCGCCAGCTTGAAGTCCAACGGATGGTCCAAGAGGGCGCTGTTTACCTGGGGAGCAACGTTTGGGTCGGCACTGGTGTAGACGATCGAGCCCGTACCATGCGGCTTTCCGATCATCGCCATCATGGACGCGTTCCTGAAATTCACGTTCGGAAACTGCCAGCGATTTCCAGGCTGCATGACTAGGTCGTTGTCGAAACGACCCGAGCCGAAGCGACACATGACCTGAATCAACGGGTCGGTACGTTGGGCTTCTGTGGCTCGGTGCAGGCGATAGAAAATCGCAAATCCTGGATGGTCCAAGAGGTGCTTGTTCACAAAGTCGTTTGGCACCGCAAGCTCAACGCTCAAGCGGCCAACCTGGTCCTTCGGGCCGATGCCAGAGGCCAGCAAAAGGCGTGGTGTTTGGATAGCGCCTAAGCAGCAGATGTATCGGTCGGCAACCAGTGTCTTGGTGCCGCTGCCATCTCGAACCGTCACCCCGGTGACCCGCTCGCCATCGAGCTCAAAACGAAGGGCGGTGGTTTCGCTGAGGATGCTGAGGTTCTCGCGCTCACGAACGTCCGGCGTTAGATAGGCTTCTGCGGCACTGATCCGCCGACCCTCAATCTTGTTCATTGCGTGGGGGCCAGTCCCTTTCGTACCGGCGGTATTGCCGTCTTCGCAGTAGGGATGCCCCAGCGACTGACACGCGTCGATGAAGCCGGCTGACCACTCTGTTTGCTCGGATTTTGGATGGCGACGAAGCGGCATTGGGCCATCGCCTCCGTGGTCGTCTCGGTCGCCAAAATCGTGGTCCGTCTCAAGCTTGTTGAGATAGGGAAGAGCGGCCTCCCACGTCCAGCCCTTCGCCCCGTGAGCTTCCCATTCGTCGATATCGTAGGGCTGCGGACGTAGCGCAATGCATGTGTTTACGGCAGACGAGCCGCCCATGACTCGCCCACGTGGCAAGGGGAAGCGGTACTTCTGCTGTGTGTTAACCTTGTGTTTGAAACCCCAGTCATGCTTGAAGGAGTTGCGGGTGCCATCGGCCAGGTCGAACGGCAGCGTTTGCCCAAAATAGTCGGGGCCAGATTCGACCAGCTCGACCTCTTGGTCCGATCGCGCGCTCAACCGGTTGGCGATCACGCACCCCGAAGATCCTGCACCCAGTATGATGGTCTTCAAATCGACTCCAATTCGCGCAGCCACCCAAACAACGGGCTTTGCGTTTGCGCTGATGGACATTGATAGACCGGAATCGCTTGCCTGACGACCCCTCGTGTCGATACACTTATATGTGACGCGATTGTCACGTCCCTTTCCTCCAAGGAGACCAATGAAGACCATAAAGCTTCACGAACTCTCCGAGAATCCGCAACACCTCGAAACGATTGCCCGCACGTTGAAAGACGGCGGGCTTGTTTGTGTTCCGTGCCGTGGAACCTATCGGATTCTCGCTGATTTCAACGACCAGAGTGCCGTCACCGGCCTGATGCAGTCCAAAAGGAGAACGAAAAAAGCCCCGTCCCTCGTGTTTGTGAAAGATTCGTCTCAGCTAAAGGACATCGTCGACGACGTCGACCCAATCGCTCAAAAGCTGGCCGATACACTCTGGCCAGGTCCGCTCACTATCTTGTTCAAACCGAATCCCGACCTTCCGCGAAAGGTCACCAAGCAGGTCGCCAAGGCCAACGGCTATATCGGTATTCGCATTCCACAGGACGACATGCTGCTTAGCATTCTGGATGCCTTTGGAGGCCCCGTCTTGGTGTCGAGCGCCAATAAAGAAAAGAAGTCTGGCGAAACCTCACCAGCACAGGTTCGGAAGAACTTCGTGTCCCGCGTGGATATCTTCGTTGATGCCGGCGACCTCCAAGGCAATCCAGCATCGACCGTTATCGAAATCAATGACGGCAGCTGGACGATCACGCGGCAGGGCGAGATCACCGAAGAGAATCTTACGGACGCGGTAGCTTAGGCCGCTTCGGGGCGAACGGTTCGGTTTCGCTAGATGTAGTATTTTTGCGCGGACCGGCCGATCGCCTGTGTGGCCTTGCCAGCGATCGCTGCGGACACAAACGGTCCCGCGAACGGCACCAACTGCACAAGCGTCCGTGCCAACTCCCGAAGCGCCAATCCCGAAGCCACATTTATGCCCATCGCCGTCAGGAATTCCGTGATGGTCCGCGAGTTCAACTCACGCCCACTCACGTAGGCGATTCCCGCAATCATCACCAACTGCACCGAGGTAATTGGCACGGTTCCCGCGATTGGAAGCGGCACCGAGGCGATGGTCGCATTGACCGATGAACAGACGCGAATCAATGCATCGGAAATCTCGCGTTTAGCTTGTGGATCCGCAGATACCCGGGCCAGCACCAGGCGCGACTCCTGCGGCATTTCTGGAAGCAGGGTGCGGACCAGCGCGCCGGGCCGGTTGAGCTGAACCACATCTGTCCAGTGACGCTCGAATCCCCATTCATGGAACGTGCCCTTCACCGCCTGCTGCGTGAGGAAGTCGCCCACTTCTCGACTGGGCGAATCACGATGAATCGCGATCGCGCTGGCTGGCGTGAAATCGTAGTTGTCTTCAGCTTGGTAGACGGCGCGAATCAGATCTTCAACGACCAGCTCAACGTCCTCTTCGCGGGACTTCACCACACCAATCACGACGTCGGGGATCGCCAGGCCAATTGGTTTGGTGTTGAGTTCCTCATCTTCATCCCGTCGCAAATCCAGAATGTGAATTCGGCCATTTGCGAAGTCGTACGGCGCCCAATGACCATGGGTTGTCTCGGGCAACGTGCCCAGCTCACGACCGTTGTTCAACAGGCCCTGAAGAATGTCCGAAAGTTCGATGTCCCGCTTGCCGACCACCACGATATGAGGCTCTTCGCTGGCAAGCACCGCGCGACGAATCAATGTCAGGTCGCTGAGCAACTCCTCACGTGCGTCCGCGCCGAGTCCGCCCAACACCTTCGCGCTGACGACATCGTCGAGCATCTCATGTGCTGCTTCGCGGAAGTTCTCCCAATCATTTTGTGTCAAACCAAACATGGCGGGATTCTAGTGCGAAGAGATGAGCGGAGCAATTTGTAAGCTCTCCGTGAAGGCGTCCACCTGGTGGGCGCTTTCGCGCGTGTAGATAATGTGCTTGTTGTGGATTGCGCATTTTGGTCCCACAGATTGCCACAGACTTTCGCACAGATTCACACAGATTTCTTTTTCGGTTCGGGCGTCCACAAGCTCCAAAAAGAAGAAAAGTCTGTGTGAATCTGCGCTACATCTGAGCCTATCTGTGGGAAGCCGCCCTTCGGTTATAGGGGACCCCGGCTTTCAGCCTCGGCCGGGAGAACCGTGACCGACGGACATGAGGCGCGGTCAACGTGCGGTTGTTTGGTTTTATAGATGAAATTTGTGTAAACTTTCTAATTTTTCGAACACCTACATGCGGCTACCTTTCGAGAGTAATCAACACTTGGGAGCCAACATGTACTCGAACCAACAACAACGTCAGCCTGTCGTCCCCTACAATCACCAAGACCATTACAGCCGTCATAGCAACTACGATAGCTACGACAGTTACGACTACTACGACGATTCGACGTTCTGGGATGCCATCCCCGCTGCGTTCACTTACCCATTCCGAAAAGACGGGCTCTACCTCTTTATTGGCGCGATTGTGTTTTTCACCGCGCTGGAGTTCCTGAAAGGCATTCCCATGGTTGGGTTGGTCGTCGGCATCTTTTCGGCCGGATACATGATTTCGTACATGTTTCGAGTGATCAGCTCTACCGCAGACGGCAGTGATGAGCTGCCCGATTGGCCAGAGTTCACGAACTTCTGGGACGATATCTTGCTACCGCTGTTTCAGTGGACGGTGCTCATGTTCATGTGTGGCGTGCCGCCATTCGTCCTGCTGGCGATGGGTAAGCCAGTAATCGCGTTGGTCGTGGGTTTGTTGGCGCTTTGTTACCTGCCCATGGCGCTCATGGCCGTGTCGTTGACCGGGTCCATCTTCGCAGCCAATCCCATCACTGTCTTTCGGTCCGTCGCCGAGATTCCATTCCAGTACATTTTGACGACGTTGTCGCTGGGCGCGATCATCGGCGGAAGTTGGGCAATTCAATTTGCTGTTGCCAGTGCGGGCGGCGCGTTGATCGGAGGAATGGTGGCCTTCGTGGTCTCGCTCTACTTCCTGCTGGTTCAGATGCGACTGCTCGGCGAGCTCTACTACTACAATGCCGAGAAGCTGAACTGGTTCGGTGAAGCAGACCGTCGATACATTCCGATGCGATAGGCTTAACTGGCGACGATCTCTTCAATCGTCAGGCTGCAGCCGCGCAACTCAGCGTCCGAAGCCCTCCCTTCTAGCCGGAAGCCGTCGGTTGTCCGAACCCCGATATCCGACGTTTGCACCGCCACCACACTCGAGATGTTTGCCAGGTCGTACCAACAGATAAGGCCGCGAGCGTCTGGCGCGTCGTCAATCTCCATCGTGACAGGATTCACGATTTCGACCCTCGCCCAGGGCGGTGTCACGAAGCTGGATTGGTCCCAAGGCACCTTCGCCGAGAGCGCGTTGGAGTATGCCTGGGACGAGAGCTCGGTCATGCTGTATTCGCTTAACCGGTGCGTTGGTGCGATTCCCAGTCGTTCGCCGAATAGCCCATAGAGTTCCTCCCGTGTAACCTCACGAGTTCGGCCTTTCAATCCGCCGGTTTCTAAGACTCTTGAGCCTTCTGGCAGCGACCAGGTTTTGTCGACATTGTCGAAGAACTCCACGAACGCAAATGCGGTCCCGATTAGAAATACCGGGGTCTTTGCAAGGTCCAGCCACTCGACGATGCCGTCAAAGTCGAAGTCGAGTTCTCCGTCTTCGGTCTTCTCTAAAAAGAACCCGCTGCGAAACGGAGTTCCAAACTTCGTCAACAATTCGCCAAGCCAATAGCTCAAGCTGCTATCGGCCAGGTCCCCTGGCGCTGGAGCCAACGCGGCGATAGGCATTCGCGAGCGGTCGGGCATCATGTGGGCTTTGAATGGTGGCGTAATGCTGGCTGCGTAGCCGGCGAGCGACTCGAAGATATGCTCGCCACGCGCGCCCTGGGTTGTCCCGGAGGTGCGAAAGATCCGTTCAGGCTCGCCGACAGCCGTCGTGAGCTTCACGTGTTTGAAGACGTCGGTGGGCACGGATGGGATGTCTCGATAGCCCAAGACGCCGTCTGGCGAGACGCCACGTCCATCGCAGAAGCTGCGATAAGGCGCGTTGTGTTCATACTGGTAGGCGAAGAGCCGCTTTGCCCACGCATCGAACTGCGTTTCCCAGTCAAACTCAGGGTTCTGGATATCGGCGACGAGCGCGTCGATCACGGCTAATCTCTTGACCCACAGGGAAGTGCAGCGACTGAAATGACCTCCTCACCGGGTGCCAAGTCGATGATCGAATTGCCTTTGGCCGGGCGTCCCATCAGTGGCAGATGGTGAGCGCCCATGCGGTGCACACGACCGATGGAAGTCGAGATCACGATGTCTTCGCCAGGATGGGATGGCACAACGCCAACGACACGGTCGCCGGTCTCTAGCTTGCAGACCTGCATGCCTGAACCACCGCGACCTTGTGGGCGGAACTCGTCGAACCAAACCCGCTTGCCAAGTCCTTTTTGCGTGACCATCGCGGCCTGTTCGACGCCGTCAGTCATAAACGCGCTGACGAGCTCATCGTCGGGCCCATCGAGCTTCATGATGTTAACGCCGACCGCCTTACGTCCCATCGAGCGCATGTCTGCGCCCGCATCAAAATGGATGCCCTGGCCATGCGCAGAGGCAGCAAATACGTGGCTGTCTTCGGGGCCGTAGAGCACTGCGACCGGCTCATCGCCGTCGTTAAGCAGAAACGCCTCTTTGCCGGACCGGTCCAGTGACTTACCGAATTGGTCGACGTCGGTCGCCTTTCCTTTGGCTTGCCGTGTGATGTGAATCAGGCGCCCGCCGTTCATTGCGGAGCGAGGCATGACAAACCAGATGGCTTCGTCGTTCTCAAACGGGAAGACTGCGCCCATTCGACGAACATCCGATTCACCCATCCATTGCGGCATCATGCGCTGGTCGAGGCCGTAAAACCGGCCCAGATTGCTGACCATGAACACAGCATCCGTTGTTCCGATGTACTGGAATCGGTCCAGAACACCCGCGCCATACGGCAAGTCGAGGCGTTCGGGCTCGACGGTAACCTCAAACTCTTTGCCGTCGATATAGAAGAACACGCCGTTCGAGGTCGACGCATAGACGGGGCGATGTGCCTCGATGCCAGGGCGCCGTTCGAACTCCAGGTCAGGTCGATTGCGGGCAGGGGCACTGCTGGTCGCCGACTTCGAGCGCACGGTGAACTCAAGCGCGGCCACCAACGCTGCATCCCAACTGCCGTAGGCGTCAATCGCGGCGTCGTACAAGGACTCGTGGGACACAGAGACCGTCATCTCGAGCAGCTGCTCGGGATTATCGGATTTTGCGATCTTGATGATATCGTCAACGACGGACATGGATTTACTTCAGATTTAGAAGGAGAGGTCGACTTCGTGCTCACGATAGAACGGAGTTAGCTCGGCGTTAATCAGAGATTCAGCGCGTGCCAGGTCCATCTCTTCCGGAGTGTCGTATTCGGCCATAAGTTTCGCGAGGATACGGTCCTGAATCCGTCCTGCATCAAATGCGGCTTTATACGCATTCGAGCTGTACATGACAGTCGCATAGCGGGACCGATAGAGGTGCGTCAGCTCACGCTCCAGCCGCAGCTCGAACTTCTTTCGTCGCAAAAATTCTTCATCACCAACCTTGTCGCGCATCTCGACGAAGTTCTCGATGGCCATGTCCGCGATCGCATCGCCATTGGGTTTGCGGCGCGCGTCGAAGGCTTCGAACACTTCACTAAGCGAGTCATACTCATCAAAAAGTCGGTTTAGAACTGAGCAATCCTCAAGCCCACAATTCAATCCCTGACCAAAGAAGGGCACGATTCCATGTGCTGCATCGCCAACCAAAAGCGCGCGATCCTCAAGATGCCATGGGGCACAGCGCACTGTGCCCAGTTTGGACGCAGGGTGCTCTCGGTAGTTGGTTTCCAAATCACCCAGAAGTGGGATCGAGTCCGGGTAATGATTCTCAAACAGATCATTGAGCCCTTCTGCAGATTCCGCCGAACCAAAACTGACGTCGCCTTCCCATGGCATGTAGATGGTGCCAGTGAACGAGCCGTCCAGATCGGCCAGCGCCATCAGCATATGATCGCCTCGCGGCCAGATATGGAGCGCGTTCTTCTCCATCTGGTAGTCGCCGTTATCGTCGGCAGGGAAGACCATTTCTTTGTAGCCGTGGTCGAGCCATTCAATACGCGAGTCAAAGCCGTGGTCACGGACCAAGACTTCGCGAACGCCCGAGAAAGAGCCGTCAGCGCCAAAGATGACGCCGCCATCGACCTTGTTGGTGGTCCCGTCTTCAAGTTCGAATGTGAGCTGTCCCGACTCGAAGTCCGCATCAACCAGCTCGTGCCCGAAGTGAATGCGGACGCCAGCATCTTCAGCAGCCGTGAGCAAAAACTCGTTCAACATGCCGCGGGACACGGAGTAGTTGCACTCGGAGTCGTCTTTTCCATACGGCTGATAGGTAAGCTCACCGTCGACCGCGTGCATCATACGACCAAGCACCGGCACGGTGATTTCGAGCACACGTTCGCGCAGCCCCAACAACGCCAGCGCTTTGAGCCCTCGGCGAGTCAGGACGAGGTTGATCGACCGACCCGCGGAAATGTCCGTAGCTCGCATATCGGGTCGCTTCTCATACACCTCGACGTCGAATCCTCGCCGGCTCAAAAGCTCCGCCAAAACGCAGCCCACAGGGCCACCACCAATCACTGTTACGTTCACACCAGAGTAGTCTTGAGGCATGTCCTTTCCTGTGTCGGGAAGTGCCGTAGATCTACGCCTTTGATGTTAAGGGGGCAAGGGAGTTACATGGGAATCCGAATGCGGATTCCCCGAACCTATCCGTACACAACGCGTCGACGATAACCTTTGTATTCGTCGGTTTCGCGAAGGGCTTCGAAGAGGTCTTCAAACTCTTTGCCACGCAGTTGCTCTTGGAGGTCTTCGCGAAGGCGTCCTGCCTGGGCAGGGTTGGCGTTCTGGAAGAACTCGCGAAGGCTCTCGGTCGCAGCATTAACGCCCTCGGTCACCACAAGTCGGACGGCTGTCTCAGCAAACGCTTCGGTCTGCTCATCAGCCAAAACCTTCGTTGGGCGAGGTAGTTCGCGGGCTTCAGGGCTTTTAGGGTGCTGGATTGGCTCGATTGGTTCAGCTACGACTGCCGGCGCTTCCTCCTTATCAGAAGATTCACGTTCGACGGGTCGTCCAGAAAGACCTTGCCTGAACAACTCAATAGCGAGCTCAGAGATGGTCTGTCCGCGTTCTTCGGCCAACTTCTTTACATCATCCAGAACTTTCGCCGAGTCGGCGTCTTTTGTCCGGATAACCATTTGTGCGCGGTAAGCCATTGGGGGCTCCTTGTCTAATACATCCATTCACTGAACAACGGGTCCAGCATCCATCATTCCCTGATGGTTCCAAAAGCTAAGATGGACTTCTAGGGGATGAGTTTCATGTAGGCAACCCGCGCGGTTGCGACCCGTGACGTCAGAAACATCACGAACACCGAACAAGTGGCCGATTTATAGGATGATTGCAGGTTGGTCATGGATTTATCTGGAACGTCGTTTATCCAAATGGCGCAATTTGGATAATTCCAAATTGTGTACAATTATTATCCAGAATATATCCAAATCCTCCTGAACTATTCCAAATTAACTGCTGGAGGTGAATTCCGACTACAAAATCCTATTGGTCTGATAGGTATTAACTGTGGGTGTTGGCTTAAGTTGTTGTTTTGTTTGGTTTTCGATTTCTTGGCATGGATCACGCAATGGGTAGCAATGAGTTTAGAAACGAGATGATTATGAACACGCAAACGCATACACAATCGGTTGAACAACATGATGCCATCGTGGATCACACGACTTACCCCGAAGACGCTGAGCTCGTTACGCGCAGCCTCAACGGCGATGTCGCAGCCTTCGAAGAAATCGTCACGGCACACCAGGAAACGGTCTTCCGCGTCGCGATGCGCTTCGTAAAGAACGAGACGGACGCCAATGACGTCGCTCAAGACGCGTTCCTAAACGCGTTTAGAAAACTGCATACGTGGAAGGGAAACGCCGCCCTTGGTAGCTGGTTGTACCGAATCACGGTCAATACCGCCCTGATGCGCCTTCGAAAGAACCGGCGCCGTAGCGAGGTCGCGCTCGAGGGCATCAACCCAGCGGAACAGCATGAGACGGAATACCGCGAGTATGTGAACGCTTGGCATCCTCGAGGCGACGAGATCGTCGAAAACAAAGAACTCCGCGACCAGATTCTGGCTGCCGTGGAGCTGCTTGAGCCAAAGTATCAGAAGGTGTTCAAGATGAAGGAATTCGAGGAGATGAGCCTTCAAGACATCGCGGACGAGCTTGATTTGAGCGTGCCAGCAGTCAAGAGTCGATTGCACCGCGCCCGACTTCACCTGCGGGCGACACTTGAGCGTTACGTAAGTATCTAACGCTACATATCGAGTTTGACCGTCGCCACAGACGCCGGGCCACTTGGAAACTGTACTTGCTTTACATATGACGTCAGGCAAGCCCGTGTGGCAGCGGGTACACCCCAAGCTTTCAGCCGAACTGAACCGTCCTTTCCAATCTGGAATGTGGCGGTTTTCTTTTCGGATTCAGTACCTTGTTCAGATCGGCAATAGCGCGCTCCACGAGTGAGCCTGCGCAGTACCTGTGCCGCGCCAAAAACACTCCCACCTTGTAGTTCTGGAATTGTGATGACTGGCGATTCAACAACGCTGTTGCCCACGTTGAAGAACATGCCGTTGTCAATGAATGGGGTGGTTTTGCCGTCAAGAACGACGCTCACTTCGCCCACCATCTTGAGCATCGGGTCCCCTTTCAAAAGGCGAACTTGGTACACGCCATCCGGCAGCGACTCCCACTCACAGACGTGTTCGATTCGAGTACGTTTTCCGATGACTTGGACGGTCTCGCGGCAAGCTCGATAACGCGTGGAATACAACCACTCTTGTCCTACCGAAGGACTCTCCAACAACCAGTAAAAACGCGCATCTTGTGGGGTTGGATAGTACGTTGCCTTGAGTCGGAACTTTGCGTTTGGTTTGGGTACCAACAGCGGCGCGGATGTCGGGCATTTGGGGAGCGGTTCATTCTTCAAGTCGGCGAGCGCGCGAGCGTGTGCGCATGCGCGGCCTGAATACTTATCATCAGACTTTCCGGCATAGAATCCGATGAGTATCTCCTGCGCCTCGGGGTCAAGTCTGTGTCGGTCGGCGAGGTCCTTCAGAATCAAGGGCGCTTGGTTTGGATCGGTGCTGATTCCATACGTCTCGACGTCTCGACGAGACAAGCGTGCGTAGGCAGTCCAAGCCCGCTTGGACGCCGCCCCCGTTTCTGACGCAACGGTGTAGCTTCGGTCGATGCCAATGTCCTTTCCGGCAGTTGGCGTCTGCGCCACCGGCCATGAAACCGCCGGTTTGAGCGACAGTTTTCGTCCGGTCCTTTGGCTACGCATCCGAAGCAGTACTTGGACATCCGTCTGGTTTCCGTTGGCATCCTCGGGAAACTTCATTTGGTGGGCTCGTCTCATGAGGCAGGACCGCAGTTTCTCGTCCCCCACGGTGTCATCGACGATAACTACCATCCCGGTTCGACCGTTTGGCAAAACCTGGAGCCCCAGAACAACATCTCCCGCCAGCGTCTTGATCTCTTGGACGCGCTGCTCATAACAGCTCAGATACGCATTTCGGCGTTGACGGAAGATTCGATTCGCCATGGCAGCGTTCAGCCCATTTGCGGCGTTGGTCGCCTCGATCGTTAGTTTTGGTGGTTGGGTGAGGGGGCGTAGTCGTTTCGAGCGCATGCCCGCACCCCGCCGAGGCTTCTTTTCCTCCAAATCCGGTGCGCCGCCGTACTCGTTTTGGATCGACTCCAACGCCATCTTGGTTGCTGCGGGATCGAGTTCGGTGACTCCCATGGCCGCTAGACCACCAAGTTGTTCGAGGTTTCCACCTTTTGAATGTGAAGTGACACGGTCGGCCAGCTCGCCAAGCTCCTTGGAAAGCCCTTGGTCCGGCACATCGGCTTCTTTGCTGCCGATCGAAACGAGGCGTGTATGTTTGGACAACAAACCGTTTTCAACCGCCAAACGAGCTGCCTTCGCGGAATCATCTGCATTGTTTGAGTGATCCAGATTCTTGATCGCGTTCGATGCCCAAAATTTCGGGGCAACATCCTGCAAGTCCTCATATGTCCGAATTGGCAGCTCAAAGGTCACCTTTTCGCCCGCCAAAATGCCGCTGAGTTTGAGAGTTTTCGGAAGCTCGCCCGAGACCTTTCCGGTGACGATAATGGCTTGCCCCGGCGCGATAGGTGGCTGCGCGACGGGAAAAACCTCGAAGGTGTTTGGCATCTCAACTTGGATATTTGCCAGGAGTCCAAAGCCCGCCAACGCCTCCAATCGCCCGACGGCTGCTTCGGCATCTACACCCGTTAGATTCAACACGGAACCTCCCGATGCGTCCGCAACAGCGGCTGCGATGCTTGGGTCGTGTTCGCCATATAGAATCACATGGATTGGTGGCGGGTTTAGCGCCTCAAGGGCGGTCTTCAGGCTGTGCGGACGAAGCGCGCCCGCGCTTGGGAACGCGTCGGTCGCATACAACACACGCGGTGACCGCTCCTTGGGATGGTCCTTCAAGATTTCGGTCACTTTCTGTGCAACCCGTTCGATATTGGTGGCGCCTGAGCGCTCGACCTCAAACAATGCGGACTTGAGGCGTTCCCGATAATCGGGGGTGAGTGGTTGGAACTTGCCGCCCACCAATGGGGTGCATTCGTCGGAGCATACCAAGGCCATGGCACGGTCCTCGGCTTCCAGTGAATCGATGATGGCATTAATCATCAGGATATCACTGTCCCGTTTGGGCGCGCGGCTCTCGGAATTGTCCAAAACGATGAGTTGATCCACGCCTCCAACCGAGGTTTTTGGTGGAGACGAGAATTTGGGCCGGGCGTTAAGCGCAAAGTATCCAGACTTGTTAACTAGCGCGTGTGCGCGCTCGGCGCTCTTCAGCTCGATAACCAGGTCCCCAACCGGCGCGAAGTCCTGTTTGGTGAAGGCTGCTGTCGCCGCGTCGCCTTGTTCCAAGATGTTCATGTCATACCCAAACACGGTGACATCTTGGGGCTTCGATCCAACCATTCGTGTTCGGATGTTGAAGCTAGATACCCGCAAACTACCTTCCGCATCTCGAGGCATTCGGTAGACATAGCGTTGTCCGCGGATCTGGGGTTCGAGCGGTTGTTGAAGCGTCACACGCACCTTTCGCTGGCCTTCCGGTTTGATGACACCCAGCGAGAGCTGCACGTCTCCAGGCTCAGTTGTGCTGGCCAGCGTGGCTGCCTTTCCCTGTGACACGGCGACTCGGTAGACTTCGTCGGCCTTTTGGTTTGGCAAGACCTCACTATCGACCCATTTTCCTTTGTCGTAGAGCGCGACGTTCGTAACCAGCGCATTTTTGGGCGCTTTGAATGTGAAGATAGCTTCACCGGGCTTTTTCCCAACGCTTCGAAAGCTCTCAATCACGGTCGTAATCGCCACGCCGCCGCGAATTTCGACGTCGACGGAGTGCTCATCAATGCTGATTTCTAGCGCATCCCCGACCGAGGTTACCTCGCCAAAGCCCGGTGCAGCCCGGGCGTCGACAGCTTCCTGAAGCCAGCTCGTCCTGGAGGCGGCATCGAATCCAGCACTGATCTCGGGATCGGCGCCGGGCGCAAACACCATCCCCCGTTCGATGGTCTGTTCCCCGACGGAAGCCGACCCCCGCAGCACCACGAAGGACGCATCCTGCATCGCCTGTGCGACGATTGTCGTCTTGGGTCGTAGCTCGAATTCGCGTTCGCCTAGGAGCAACACTGCTCCGAGGTTTCCCGAGTCCAGTGAGATACGACCATGGTGGAGACGGATTGATTTGGCGTGGAATCTATCGAGCTCCACGTCAGAAGCACCATCAACGATGACCTTTGCAGCGCCGGTTACCGCGAGCGTCGCAACCACGCCTGATTCCGTCTGAATTCGGGATCCTTTGGGAAGCTGTGACCCTTCTCGCATGCCACCGAACTCCTCCCCATTTTCGATAAACTTGATGCCGAGCCCGTTCAGCGCGTCGATCGTCTCGACGCGACCTTCCCATGCGTCTGGGCTGGGCTTCTTCGAATCGCACCCGAACAGGAACGTGCTGATCGCGAGCGCGACCATAAGACGTCTGAAATATTGCAATTTGGCTTCCTTGGTTTGCTTGGGGCAGCATACCTGCGCCGAAGGCGTCAGCCAAGCTTTGCAGCCGCGATCACGCGACGCCGGCGAGTGCTCCGGTGGCATAGTCACCAAACGCGGTGCCGTTGCCGAAGGAACCATCGATGCCAAAGGCGCGCAGCAGTGCAACATGCAGATTGTTCAAGGGCGTTCCGCTCGCGTCGATGCGTTGGCCGGTCGTGTTCACGATGCTCTGCCCACCAAACAAGACCGGGCACACGCGCTCGTGGTCATGCACACTGCCGATGCCCATGCTTGGCATCACCAGGACCAAAGTGTTGTCCAACAAGGTGCCGCCGCCGGCGTCTGGCGTGTCTTGGAGCAGGCCAAGTAGGTGAGCAATTTGCTCGGAGTGCCAGCGCTCGACCCGTTCTAGCTGACCGGGATCGCCGTGCGAGATGGCGTGGTGTTGGCCTGGTGCGCCCAGGAAATCGTGGGTTCGTTGGCTGAGCCCAAACTCGATCATGAATGAAGCAATACGTGTTTGATCACACTGGAACGCCAGCTTGATGAGCTCATGGAAGGTCGGCACACGGTCGCGGTATCCGATATTGCCTGCGGGCGCAGCTGGAATTGGGCAAGACGCGGCGACCGGGTCGGCGGTCAGGCTTCTTTCGACTTCGCGAAGTGAGGTGAAATACTCGTCTAGCTTGGCTTTGTCCGCATTTCCGAGCTTCGATTGAAGGTCGCTTGCGTCGTCGCGAACGAAGTCCAAAATCGATCGGCGGCTGACCTTTCGGATGTCTGCGGAAGCGCCAGTCAGACCGTCCACGCTGGTGTCGAAGAGTTGGTTAAAGACCGCCTCGGGGTTGATCGTCGGAATCAGAGGTTGGCCAGCTCCTGCCCACGAAATGCACTGTGTGTACGGGCAAGGTGAGCCGCCGACATCGCAAGTGGCGGGCTCGCCAGCGCTAAACTGGAGCGACCGAAATCGTGTCGAAGGATTCAGTTCCTGAGCGACAATCTGGTCGAGCGTGATTCCGCATTTCAGCCCACCCAGGTCCGGAAATCGAACACCAGACATGACCGTCGACGTTCCCATTGCATGCGCTGCGCCGGGGCTGTTTCGGGCCGCGACATTGTCCATGTTGACAATGGACAAAGCACGGTTCGCAAAGGGCTGCAGCGCGCTCGCTTGAGCCGGGAAGGTCAGGTTTCCGTTTCCGCCCGATGGCGCCCACCAGTTTGGATTGCGTCCATTGGGCAGGAAATACACCAACAAACGTGGTTTGCCGCCCGCTTGGGCGATAGCGTTGCCGGCCGTGAAGTACTCCAGCATGGGGAGGGCCACGGTTGTGGCCAATGCGCCGCGAAGAAATTGTCGTCGGGTCGTCGTCATAACTACTTCAGGGGCACGGGTTGGCTAAATGCGGGTGAGAGCACGATGGCCGAGATAAGGTCAGACAGCGTCACCGCCTCAAGATTCCCAAGCCCCGGAATCTGCCTGACCTCATCTTTGCCCACGGGTCTCCCCACCGCGTATGCCAACATCTTTTGCGAAACACAGGTTACAAATTCTTCACGATCGACGTTCGCCGCCATGTCGTCTGCTCCGCGGAACACGGGACCATTCGGGATCTCGCCGTCCGAGTCGAGTGTTGGGTCGTCGATCTCTCTAGCCACACCGTCGTAGACCTCAAAGCCCATCCCGAGCACGTCCAAGCTTGCATGGCAGGTCGCACAAGCAGGTTCGCTGCGGTGTTGTTCCAAGCGCTCACGCAACGTCATGCCGGACTCTTCCGAGGCAAGCTCGCCGATCTCCAAGCCCGGAGGCGGCGGTGGTACAGGTGCGCAGAGCATATTGTCGGCGACCCATGCGCCTCGGCGGATTGGGGATGAGTGCACAGCTTCGGACCGCGAGGTCAGCCACGCTGACAAAGCCAAGACTCCACGCCGGTCGCCGGGGCCTACGCCAACACGTTCAAACCCATCATTGCCGGGCGCGGGAAGTCCCAGATGGTTCGCCAGATTGGCATCTCGATACGCGAAATCAGGCTCCAGCATGCTGGCGATGGGGGCGTTGTTCTGCAGGTAATCCAAGAAGAAGAGCTTCGATTCCTGCGTCATCGATTGGCGAACTGACTCGTTGAACGACGGATAGGTCTCTGGGCTTGGCGCAGCTTGTTCCAGGTGGCGAAGGTCCAGCCATTGCTCCGCAAACCCGTCCGCCAAGGCATCAGCTTTGGGGTCTAGGACCATCCAGGCCACGGTCTGGCGAACGCCTTCCGGTGTACTCAGGCTGCCGTTTGCGGCGGCATCCAGTAGTTTGTCGTCGGGCGTCGTGCTCCAGATGAAGTATGACAAGCGGCTTGCCAGAACGTACGGATCCAAGAGCTCTGGTGAGTTTGTGTCCGCGACAGTCCGGTAGCGATACAGAAATTTCGGTGAGCTGAGCATGGCTCGCAGAGCCAATTTCAATGCATCCAGCTGGGACTCGCCGCCTTGTCGCAGCGTGACGAGCAGGCTCTCAAGCTTGCTGGTTTCATCAACTGTGAGTGGGCGTCGCCAGGCGCGTTGCGCGAATGTCTGAACAATCGTCGACGTGCACGCGGAGTCGTTTGTCGGGTCGCAGCTGAGCAGGAGTCTTCGCGCTGGACCTTCCACGCGACGGGTTGTTTCAACGTGGGCGAAATCGAACATCAGGTCGTTGCCACGGTTGGCCGGCGCGTCTTCTTCGAAGTTTGTCGCCTGAACCGCGATCTCGTGATTTCCGGGGCTAAGCTCGACCTCGAACCGGCGGTTCTCCATCTGCAACGGCGCGTTGAAATCGAAGTTCTGCCCCGCGATCTGCGCGCGTACGCTTGGTGTCGCCGCGCCGCCGTTTACGTACCCTTGGATTCTGACGATGAAGTTATAGGTGCCGGCTTCTGGCACGTTTACGGATGCGACCGTCCGCCCACCTCGTAGGCGAACGATGCCTCCAATCCGGTTGGCGTCACGGTTGATATTATAGGTCCAACGCGAGTCGTTTTCTTCAAGCCGGTCTGCAAACGCAGGACGTTCTGTGAACGCATCTTCGACAACTTCAGTCGCAGCTGCGACGTACATGTCCATCAACGAGGGAGTGATTCCCAGCGCATCTGACGCGTTGTCGAATCCTCCGACCGCCGCATCGGGCGGGAACATGTCGGCTGGTCGCAGCTCGGTCCCAAGCAGGTCTCGGACCGAGTTGTTGTACTCTAGCCGGTTGAGTCGATGGAGCGATGCGCGAGGAACCGCACCTTCGACATAGACGTCGGGTTGATTATTGCTTTGCTTGTTCGCCGTCGCAATCGTGTCCGCCGCATCGTCGCTGAGTGACAGCTGACCTTCGCATCCGACCGACAAAACCAGGGCAAGCGCCGTGTAGTACTTCTTTGCCATGAACACACAATAGGCGGTTCAGGGCAAAATGTGGTCTTACTCGATCTGACATTACGCCCATTACGCCCTTCGGGCTGGCGTCGCTTCGCTGGCGTCGCTTCGCTGGCGTCGCTTCGCTGGCGTCGCCAGCGGCTGTTATCGCGTTCGCTGGTGTCGCGCATCGCACTTGCGTTGGGTTCGCGGTATTGTGGGTCAATGAACGCAAAGTACTGGATCGACAAACTGGGCCTGCAGCCCCATCCGGAGGGCGGCTACTACAAAGAAACCTGGCGGTCTGAGTTGATCTTGCCCGCCGAAGTTCTGCCGCAGAAGGCCGAGCGGTCTGCTGGAACATCCATCTATTTCCTATTGGAAACTGGCCAAGAATCGGCCTGGCATCGAGTGGCCTCTGCGGAGCTTTGGATTCACCAACTCGGCGACAGTCTTGAACTCAGCATCGACCGGGAAGCGACCAAGACCATCCGGCTTGGCCCCGACGGCGAAATGCAGGCTGTTGTGTCACCCAACGAATGGCAGTCGGCGAAGCTAGAAAATGGAGAAGCCGGATACGCGCTTGTTTGTTGCGTCGTCGTACCCGGCTTCGATTTCGAAGATTTCGAGATGTAAGAAACGTTAAGCCTCTGGAGTGTCCTTCTCGACAACCTCGGGCTTGATGGTGATGGCGCCGTTCTGCGGCTTGGCCGCTCCGTTCGCTGCACCGTTGCGCAGAATCTTGTCGAAGACCGCTTGTGCGGTTGGCGACTGCTCCATGAATCCTTCAACCATCTGGCCGACCGAAACCGACTTGATGAAGTTGTTGTAGAACTCATCGTCTCCGCCGATGACGTTGATCTTGGCTGCCTTGAAGGCTTCGCCAAGCACACCAGCCTGCGACTTTGCGATGTCGATGGAAGACTTGATCTTCTCCATCGCCAGAATTCGCTCTTGCTCCAGGGCAAGGCGGAACTCTTCGTGCTCGCGGCTGACGCCATCGAGCTCTTTCATCGCGCGTGCCTTCTCCTCGATACCGCTTGCTTCTGCAGCCAGCTTCTCGCGGATTGCGACACCTTCTGCCGTGCCGGTCTTTTCGATCTTCACAGCTTCTGCCTGACCTTGCTCAGCGATGACCTTGGCGTGTGCCAGGCCTTCCTTCTCGAGCGCATCAGCCATGGCCTGCTTGACCTCGACCTCGACCATGCCTTTCTCTTTCGAGCCCATGGCCTCAGCGACCAGCTTCTCGCGCGTGACGGTGGCTTCCGCCATACCTTCACGCTCAAGCGCATTCGCGTGAGCTTCTTTGAGTCGAATCTCGACCATGCCCTTCTCTTCTTCACCGGCAGCTTGCGCGACCAGCTTCTCTTTCAGGACACGAGCCTCGACGAAGCCCTGCTTCTCGTTTGCAGCCGCATCTGCCTCTTTGACCTTCACGGTCGCAAGGCCGCTTGCCGCTTCTTCTGCCTGCACACCTTCGGCCAGGCGAATCTTCGCCTTTGCCACCCGGTCGCTCGCGTCGAGCTCAGCGTCGGCACGAATCAAGCGCTCACGCGCTGCGTGCTTGGCGACCTCTTCGCTGGCTTCAGCAGCCTTGATGTCGGCGACCAGCTTCTGCTGAGCTTCCGCTTCTGCGGCGATAATCGTGGCTTGCTTGGTACGGTCAGCTTCGGCAATGACGCGAAGGTCTTTGATGCGCTCTTCTTCCTCGGCAACCGTCTTATCGACGGCGACGCGGTCGCGCACGACCTCGGCAATTGCCTTCTTCTCGATCTCGACTTCTTTGTCCTTCGCGATGCGTCGGATTTCGGTCTCACGCTCACGCGCGATGATCTGGAGCTGACGCTCCTTCTCGACCGTCTCGGTCTCGATGGCAATCACACGCTCACGGTTCTTCTCAGCAACCTGCTCTTCGCGAGTCTTGTTGATGTTCTGAACGTTGACCTCTTGCTCGGCTTTCAGGCGAGCGACGTGGGCCTTGGCAAGCTCCTGGGATTTGATTTCTTCAGCTTCCGCAGCTTGCTGTGCCTCAACCACGTCGATCTCACGCTTCTGCTTGGCGCGGGCGTCCTTTTCCTGACGCTCGTACTCAAGCATGGCGACGGTGGTCTCAAGGTCATCCTTACCGATGTCTTTCTTGGCCTTGTTCGAGATCTCGGTCGTGTGAACGCGTTTCGTCGCCGTCAATTCGGTAATCTTACGGATACCTTCAGCATCGAAGACGTTTTCTGGGTCGAGCTGCTCGATAGGCGTCTGCTCAAGGAAGTCGATCGCAGCGTCCTCAAGGACGTATCCGTTCAAGTCTTCGCCAATCGCGCGCTTGATCTCTTCACGGAATCGGTCGCGCTCCTGGTAGAGGTCTTCGAAGTTAAGCTGCTTACCGACGGTCTTGAGTGCTTCGGAGAACTTGGCGCCAAAGAGCTCTTCAATCGTCTCGATATCCGATGCCCGCTGACAGCCAACAGACTTGGCGACGCTCAACACGTCTTTGTCTGCCTCGTTCACTCGCACGAAGAACGTCACCTTGATGTCTGCCCGGATATTGTCCTGACAGATCAAGCCTTCCTTGCCTCGTCGGTCGATCTCGATGGTCCGCAACGAGATGTCCATGTACTCGGCGCGGTCGAAGACCGGAATCACAAACGCACCCGTGAAGGTCACGACAGGGCCGCCGCGTTTGTTGATAATGAGCGCCTGGCCCTGGTCCACGCGGTGGTAGATCTTCACGGCAAAGGCCGCGAGTCCTACCAGGATGAAAAGGAGCGATCCCCCACCGACCGTCCACATGTTTACGAATTCGCTAAATGCTTCCACGTTAACCTCCTGACTCGACCGTCTGCGCCACTTCCTCGGCTATTTGCGCCTGCGCTTCCTGCTCGGCGATGTCATCGTCCTCGTCGTCTGACGAAGGCAATAAGTTATGCATCGGCTCGACGTGATAGTGATTCTTGTCGTCGTCGAATCCGATAATCAGGGCCTCTGAGCCCTTCTTAAGTCCGTTATTCTCTACATCGCAGCGGACGTTGATTCGCAGGCCAGCTGCGCCGTCGTCCATGATTGCAGTTCCAAATTTTGAATCGACCGTGCTGGTCTGGATGATCACCGACTGCCCCACGAGCTTCTCGCCCGAGTCCTTCACGGTGACCTCGAAGACATCCTTCAATGGTCGTGTGAAAATCGTCGATAGCGGCAGCGCACAAAGGAACGCTCCGGCCAAGACCAGTGCTTGAGCCCAACCTGGGTTGCCCAGAAATGGCAGCAGCATTGAGGCGCCCATGTACGCGATAACCCACGCGATGAAAATCACCGCGGTGTAGATGATCATGAAGGGTACTTTGCCGATGCCCAGTGCGGACAAGACCGTCACAAGGAATCCTGGCGAAGATGCCGGTGCATCGACGTCAGCATCGACATCGACATCGACGTCGACATCAACGTCCAAATCCACATCAACTTCGAAGTCCAGATCGAAGTCGAACATATCCAGATCCAAGAGGCCGATAATCACCATCGCCCAGTAGAGCAGAGCGAGTCCGAATAGCGCTGTGTATATCGCCGTCGGAAAGGCCAAAATGATGTCGAGAAAAGCCATCACTCGCTCCGTAATCGTTGAGCCACCCTTAAGTTCGAACTACTTCGATTGGGTAGCAGTCTTAGTACATGTTCTGCGTTCCAACAACGATCGAAACGCCGCTACATTACGGATCAACCTAGTCGCGATCGCTGTTGCAACAATTAGAAAAGAACGCCACTTATATTTAGGTCTATTCGAAGTGTTGCGTGGCTGGCGTCGCTTTCAGCTGGCGTCGCCTTCGGCTGGCGTCGCTTTCAGCTGGCGTCGCCTTCGGCTGGGGGTTCGGGGCGAACGAGGGGCCCAAACCTACGGTGGTCGACGCACCATGCAGTCTTCTTTCGGGGGAGTTGGGGAGCTTTAGAGTGGGAGAGATAGACGTCGCCGGAATAGGATGCCGAACAGGAACACCAATACTACCATTGGATTGGTTGGGATCGTGCGGGTTGTCGCGCATCCATCCGAACTGGAGTTGTCGTTGTCGAACATCTGTGTGGTGTCGGACCCGTCATCGTCATCATTATTGGCGTCATCTTCTTCAGGGTTGAGTTCATCGCATTGCGCCTGCAGCTGCGATGAATCGAACTCTCTGGGTTCATAGGTTGGAAACTCCGCGATTTCTCGACAGATTGGATCGGTGGAGCGCACCGGCTGAAGATCATCGTCGAGAGCGACAGCCTTTACACAGATCCGCTCATCTGAGTCTGGAACGCCCCTCAATTCTGTCACCCTAGGTGATGTACCCGACACCAAAACAGAGTCCGAATGGTCGCCTTGTGTAAGTTCATACCGAATCAAACCGGCATGGGCTCCAGAAGTGGTCGGCGTCAGTTCCGGGATATACACGTACCGGTCCGGCCAGCAGATACGGCAAGGGTAGTCCACGAAACACGAATCACCACAGATACCTCCAGGTTCACAGCAGGTTTGTTCCTGAGACCATTCCTCAACCCACGCCTCGGAAACATCAGCGATCTCAAATGTTGTATCGGTGACCGTCAGGTTCACAGTGCCCCATTCACTCATAGTGCCATCTTCATCCAACGTGACAGTAACGGTGTACTCTCCTGGCGATAGGGCAGAATCTGGAGTCCATTTCACCCACGTTTGCTCGAATCGCAACGAGTCGCCCACCTCGCTCACAATCGGGTCCCCAAGTTGGGTCAACTCGCCCGCAAAAATATCGGTCCCCTGACTTACTTCGAACTCGAAATCTACCCTGACCTCGGTCTCCAGGGTTTCTCGAACGACGTGGGCAACAATGCTTCCATCGGGGCTTTGAAGCGATTCGCGAAGGCCAATCGAGAGCCCCGAGTAGGTGCAGGCAAACGCACAGGGCGCTGTCAGCGAAAAGATTACAAAGATGATTAGCGCGCCAAGACGTGTCATGGGTCCCCAATTCGTTCAGGATTTGCACAGCCTTTCAGAAACAGTGTCTGGAATCAAACCCTCCGCGCCTCCGCGCCACCGAGTCTCCCTTGAGAGCCTCCGAGCCTCCCTTGAGAGCCCCGTCTCCAAAGCCTCCCGCTCTCAAAGGTCGACCTCGACCGCCGCCTCCCCACTCTGCGCAGCCCGAAACGCCGCCGCGATGGCCTGATTGCGAATCTGGCCGCCGGTCAGTTCGCGCTCCGCGAGTGACTTGGCATCGACGCTATCGCCTAGGAACTTCGTCCAGAGTTCGGCGCGCTGAGCAGCATCTGGTGCAGCGAACTCGACCGAGTAGCTGACGTTCGATAGCGGGTGCGATTCTGGCGGCGCAATCTGAGCGGTTAGGATGACGACTCCATCGTGGCGCTCCAACTCGGACCGCAACCACTTTGCGTACTCACCGCCAGCATACATGCCATCGACATCGTCGATGACAAGGACCGCGTTGTGAGTCGTTGCATCGGTGAATGCCATCGTCAGGTGATGACGCGTGCCGGACCAATCATCCGAAACGCCTGCAGCCGAGACAAAGCGCAGAGGTCGGTTTAGCGCCGAAGCCAAGCCATGTGCAGCGGTCGTCTTTCCTGTGCCCGACGGTCCGTGGAACAGTGCCACAACCGAAGATGCGAAATTCGCAAGGTGGCCGTAATCATTGCGGTCGAGCACCGATTTACGGCTGCGCGAAGCGGCCACAACTTCGTCCAACTGCGCGCGCACTGCGGCCTGCAACACCAGGTCATCCAACGTCGACTCGCCGGGTGAAACGGGGCTTTCGCTCTGGCCTGAAGGCGTCGCTTGTTCGCGTGCCGCTTGTTCAAGCGCGCGCATCGTGATCATCGGCTTGTCGCCGCCAGAATGGACAGCCTCAGCGACCGCCATCAACACGGCGTTTTTGATATAACCACCGGTGATTTCGAACTGTTCGGCGAGCGCGTCCAAATCCACATCGTCCGCAACTGGTGCGGCGTCGGGCAGGTGCTTCTCCCAGATTTCTCGGCGAGCCAGTCGGTCTGGCTCAGGGAAGTTCACACGCACCAAGATTCGGCGGTCCAGTGCATCATCAAGCTGCTGTGGCAGGTTCGTCGCCAAAATCGCAACGCCTTCGAAGCGCTCGATTTCGGTTAGCAAAAGCGTCATCAGGGGGTTTCCATGCGCACGCGTCGCAAAGAGTGCTTCGCATTCGTCAAAGAACAGCACAGCGTTTTGCATCTTCGCTTCGCGGAACAACGCTGGCAAAAACCGTTGTGCGTCGTAGTGGTTGATGAACGTCGGGATATCGACGTTCAAAACCCGCATGTTCATCTCGTTTGCGACCGCGTGCGCCATCATCGTTTTGCCCGTTCCGGGCTTGCCGTAGAAGAGCATCAGCATGCCCTTTCCGTACTTGATAATGTTATCGAACCCCCAGTCTTTACGGGCCGCAAGATACTTGTCGTGTCGTTGAACCACGGAGCGAATTCGCACCTTGTCGCGCTCGTCCAACACCACCTGGTCGAATTCAGCACGTGCCTCTTCAACGGACGAGAAGTCCATGAACTCGTCCATCAGCTGCTGTGCGCCAAGCATGAAGTCGAACGTGCGGTTCGAGATCGTAATCTGCGCGTCCAACAGGTCTTTCGGCGAGTAGATTCTCGAGCCCATATTGAGCTGGACGAGCTCGTGTTGGAACAGGTTTCCATCACGGCCAAACGCGCTCAGCTTGGTGATACGCTCGGCAAATGAGAGCTCGCAGAAGCTGAACACGGTCTCGACGTTAAATGCCTCGTAGCCATCCCAAAGTCGTCCATAGAGCTGCACGAACCGACGCGAGAATGCGGTCGACGCGGCCAAGATCAGAACGTTGCGCTCGAAGTTATCGAGTGAGTACAGCTTGCAGAGTTCATCCAACGCGATCGACGGCCCCGACTCGTGATTCAACGCCAGCCGCGAATCAATCGTCATCCGCAGCTTGCGCTCCTTCTTCTGAAGGTTATCGCGCCGCGCCGTCAGTGCCTCAAGCGTATGGTTGTGATGCCCGTAGTAGCTCTGGTTGTAGTAGACGCCGTCTTCGTCTTCGGTCGACATCTCGCGCACGAGCTTCTCGGTGATGATGCGCTTGCAGCGGGTTTCCACCCACTCCAACTCGTCTTCGAGGTACTCCAGCTGCGACTCATATACATTGTTAGCCATGTTCACTCCGTGTTTGCGTGACTGGACTCTGCCCCCAGAATGTGTGGATTGAAACTGAGAAGATCTGAAAGCTTCTTAGTAAGACGGCCAAGTTGTGAAGGCGGGAGAAGAAGGCGAGTGGCGGCTCAAGATATTCCGAGGATATGAACCTATCTTGGTTTGACGACTTCGAGTCTTAGCAGCGGCGCGCATTGGCTGTTCATCTTCTCGAGCGCGTCTGTGCAGACGTTCTGTTTGCAGACCTTCGCGCCTTTTTGCACGCGTTTTACTTCGGCCTTGAGTTGGTTCAGAACAAACTCATTGGCGGCGTGTTTCATGGCCTTCTTGTCGTTTTCGTCAACGCCCTTCAGTGCCTTCTTTGCCGCCGGAACATCGTTGAAAAATCGCTGGATATTGTAACCGCCGGTGAACTTGATGAGGTCCTTTTCGTGACCTGGCAGGCATCCAGAAAGGCGTGAGCAGGCCCGTCCCGTGTAGCGGAAATCGTTAGCACGATTGAACTTGCGGCTGGCGAGCATGGTCGAGCAGACGTTTCCAGTCACCGAGACATCGAATCGTTCCTTGCCCTTCCTCACGACTACATGACTTGCGGAATCTACTGACCAAGAGACCTTGGAACGGGCGTTGCCTCCGCCGAATACGCCTCCGCCTCCGCCAAGCATGCCGATCCCCATTATCCCCGCAACCGCCTTATCGCCCTTCGGCTTGGGCATTTCGCGTTCGAAATAGACCTTCACTTTGACCGAGTAGCCCTTCTTGCCTTCTGTTGGTGGCATCGGGTCCTGGAACATGGCGCGGAAGGTCTTTTCAATACACTCCATCATTGCGTAGTCAGGCCGGATTCCGCGCCAAGACTTCTTTCTTGAACCCACGAAACCATAGTTGTCGACCTGCAGATAGAGCACGACATGACCACGGAAGTTGGGGTTCTTGCCGTACTTGATACAGGCCTCCCACTTTGCGAAGTCCTTAACCCTGCCATCAAACGCGCTCAGATACGGCTTCTCGACGGGCTTCTTTTCGTTCCATGGTTCTGCAAACCCGATTGAAACCCTGACAGGAAGTGGCTGCTTTATGGTCGGCTTGTTTTTGGGCACGAAGCTCAACGTGAGCTGCACCCGGCCGTTCGTTCTTTGTACATCCCATGCGGTGATGACTTCTCGTACACATTTAAAAAGGTCTGGATCAAATGGTCGATATCCGGGGGCCGGACCATGTGCTTGCAGAGACCCTTCTGCGTAGGCGAGGTCGATGAGAAGTGCTTCTTTGTAGTAGATATCGGCGTTCTTCGTAGCTTGTTTGACGTAGCACTCACGAATCTTGTCTTCGGTTGCGGCGAGCCGAGCATCCACCATCTTCTTGGTGAGCGGCTTCATGCCGTAGCCTTTCACGGTCGCGTGCGGCTTGTAGGTATACTCAAAGTCCGCAGCCCAAGTGGTTGCGGGGAACATCAGAATCAGAACCAGTAGTAGAAAGCGCATTTCGAATCCCTAAATCCCTAGACGGGTGTTAGCGTACGCGTAGTGAGATACTCACATCTCGAAGAACTAACAACTTACATGACCTTACGAAGCGGACCTTACCGCCTCAAACACCTTGGAGGCTTACTAAGTGGCCTTACGCATTGTTCTTTCGAATTGTTCGCCTGCTGAAGCACCACAGCTTGCGAAACGCCTCGTCGAATCCAAGCTGGCGGCCTGCGTGAATGTCGTTCCTGGCATCCGCAGCTTCTACTTTTGGGACGGTCACGTCGTGGATGACGAAGAGTGCACGCTCCTCATCAAGACCACAGAAGCGAAGTACGGCGAGATGAAAGCGAAGCTTGAGGAATGGCATAGCTACTCGGTTCCCGAGATCGTTGCCTTGGAACCTCAAGATGTGCTGAAGGCTTATGGCGATTGGGTCACCACCTACCTAAACTCCTGAGATTTGCGTGGTTCCCAGCGAACAGCGTTCAGCTCTGGCTGGGTGAATCGGAGCGAATGGGTAGTAACTCAAATCCACAGACAGCACAGACGGTTCACAGAAACACACAGATTCTTTCTTTTTGCGACGGCATTCAACACCTCACAACTTTAGAATTGTGACTTGGCTGATGCCCCTCTTAAGAAAAGTCTGTGCGCGTCTGTGTTTCGTCTGCGCCGTCTGTGGATACCGCTCCATATCTGGCTATCACTGATTGTTAGTGATCTTACCCAGCAGTGGCGGTTCTCCCGGCCGAAGCTGACAGCTGGAAGCTGATTGCTGGAAGCTGGTGCGAATCACCCGCAGAGTTGGACCGTAGTCGATAGCCGTCGAGCTTAATCCCGACGAACAAAGACAATACCACGGTCACCATCGACCGTGATGAGGTCGCCGGTTTGAATGGCGTCCATTGCGCGCTTCACATTTACAACCGCGGGGATTTGGAATTCGCGGGCCACGATCGACGCGTGAGAGAGCGGGCCCCCAAGGCTCATGACGACGGCGTTTGCGCCTACAAATAGGGGTGTCCAGCCGACATCGGCATACGGAACCACCAAAATCTCACCTGGCTTCACCGTCTCGCCGCTATGTGGGTCGTTGATGACTTTGGCGCGTCCAGTGACACGACCGGGGCTCGCGCCGAGGCCGGTCAGGCGGTCATTCGACTCTTCGGACATGTCAGGATTCAGTCGTTCTTTGGCTTCGTCTTCAGAGATAATCTCCGAGCCGCGCAGCAAGAAGGTATGCGGTGGTCCGGGCAGCTCCGAGAACGCTTCGTAGATGGCTTTGCGAACGACGACGCGTAGCTGATAGGGCTTGCCGCTGTTCACGTCTTCCAGCCAGTCCTGAATCTCGTCGACGCGCAGATAGAATACGTCATCGACGTCTTGCAGGTCGCCGTTTTGCACCATGCGCCGTCCGCATTCGCGGAAGAAGTGCCGGTACATATCGAGCGAATCGACAACACGTGCGCGCAAGGATTCACGTCGACGTGCGTTGCCGCGTGCGAAGTCCAAAACAAGCTTGAACAGTTGCGCAACACCGGGTGCGAAGCCCTTCGAGACAATTTCATCAATTTCGTCGAGCGCTCGTTTGTGTTCGCGTGCAACTTCCTTTGGGCTTGGCAGGTGTTGGGTGTCGATGAAACCGCGAATCACTTCGAAGACGAAACTTACGTCCTCGCGCCAGCGCGGGGTGCTGAGCTCCGCTTCGCGTGGTGCGCGGTGACCAAAGCGCTTTTGGAATTCGTGGATTTCATCGAGCAGGTGCTCAACGTCCGAGAACTTCTCGTTCTTGAGCAACTCCGAATAGACCTCGCCAGACGGAAGCTCTTTGATGATGCGGCGCAGTCTGCGCGAGCGCCGTGCGATGCGGCCCATCTCTAGAAGGGCTCGGCCAGGTTGAGCGCTTGCGACTTCCAGTGCTCCAAAGAGCTTCTGTTCCTGACGTGCAGCATCCGCAGTCCCAAACATGCGCAGGAACTCGGTGACGACCATATAGCTCATCAAGAAGTTCGAGCTGACGGTCAACATCACGAGTCCCGTGCGGTCGAACAACCGGTCGAGCGTCTCGAGCTCTTCGCGAAGCGCGCGGTGGTTTAGTCGGTACAGGTCGCGCTCAAAGAACTCTTCGCAGCGTGCTTCGAAGTACGATTCCCAAAGCGGCGCCAACAGCGGCATCGAGGCTTGGGATGCCAAAACGCGTGGGATGGTCTGGGGCAAGCGCGCGATGAATTTGGTCGAGGATTGCTTAGGAATCGAGTCCTCAAGCAGCTCGACACCGCCGCCGCCAGCGACCGAGAACAATCGCTTTGGACTCATGACCGGGATGGCGCTCGCAATGATGACAAATTCTGACAGATTCAAATAGACGCGGCCATAGAAGCTGCCAACCAACTCGGCCTCTTCGGGAACGTCGAGTCCCAAAGACGCGAAGGCTTGCTCGAACCCACGTCGGCTGAATCCCTTCAGAATACTCCACGTCAGCGGAGTCGCGACGCCGGGTAGCGCCTCACCAACATTGGTGTTGGTCCACACGGATGATGGGGGTGTGACCTGGTCGAAGTTTGTGATGGGACGTGCCTGCAGCACGTAAAACTGAAGACCTTCTTCGATACGGTTTGAGCGGGCAATCGCCCATTCCACGTCCATCGGAGCGCCACCAAATATGCGCTCGATTTCATCGGCAGCGCGGGCGAAGTCCGCCAATGCTTTGTCGTCCAACAACGCATCTGCCACGAGCTCCGCCTTGTGGAGGTACCCTGAAGGGCGCTCGACATAATAGGTGTCGCAGTCAGCCCCTTCGACCACGGTCGTTCCAAGACCAGCCGACGCCGAAATCACCGCTTCTTTCGCGTCCTTGCTCATAGGGTTGCGTGTGAACATGACGCCCGCCGTTTCCGGGTTGAGCATCTCTTCGATTACAACCGCCATGCCTGTCGGTACTTCATCCACCGTCAGGCGCGTCCGGTAAACCAGACCAGCTTTGTCATACAGGCTCGCCCAGACTTCGCGCACGGCTTTCAGGATCGCGTCCAGCCCACGAACGTGCAAAACGGTGTGTTGCTGCCCTGCAAAGCTGCGCTCACCATCTTCAGCGACCGCGCTTGAGCGTACCGCCCATTCTGTGGCCCCAATGGCTTCAACCTGCATGCGGATTTCGTCGACCAGGCCGTCTGGCAGTTCGACCTTCATGATCTCGGCTTGCAGGTCCGCGACGGTGGACACGCGCGAAATCACGCGATTGATGACGTCGTCGAATCCATCGGTAGTGATGACAAAACCGCTGGGGATCTTGAGACCCGCCTTTGAGACTCGGAAGAGCCCGTGTGCCTTTCCGCCTACAGCTTCTGGGTGCCACGCATCCGCCGAGAAACTCACGACATACTTGCCAGTCGTCGGCTGCGGTGGCGCAAACGGTTTTCGTGGCGAGTGCTCGGGAGTTCGTGTGGTCATGGCTATAGTTTGGTTGGGACGGCTTCGGAGGTACCTGCCAGAAAGTGCATCACGAGGTGTTCAACGACTTCCTCGGGCTCAACACCGCCTTCAGCGAGCACGCCGGTGACGATGTATTCGGCGATGACACGCTCGACCATGCCGATGGTCATGTATGCCAGAAGCTGGAAGTTCATGGGCTTGATGACGCCACGCTCGCAAAGGATGCCGTTGAAGTTCGTCAACATCGCGCCCAGCGTCTCGTAGAATTCTTCAATCAGCTGATTGAACTCAGGTGCTACAGCCAGCGCTTCTTTGAAGAAGATAGTGGCCAAGCCCTGATTTTCTAGGATGACATTCGTCAACTGAACGCCCACATTTGTGAGCTCTTCACGAAGCACCTCGCGGGAATCCAGCTCGGCCGGCTCCCAATTCGCGACAGTCTCAACCACCAACGTCAGGAAGTCGTTTAGCAGCTCCCCGAAGATTTGGTGCTTGGACTCGTAGTACAGATAGAACGTGCCTTGAGCGACGCCGACGCGCTTCACAATCTGCGAAACTTTGGCGGCGTGGTATCCCTTTTCAGAGAACACATCGATCGCAGCTTGCTTAATAGCTACGCGGCGATCCGCCCGTTTTTCGCTTCGGCTTTTTCGACGTCCTATGTCGCTCACGATTGCTACCTTACAGCTTGCTAGCGGGGCGTAAGAAGCTACACCCGTTGCAGGCGACTCGCAACTGTGGCTCGCGCTTCGCGCTCGGGGCTCGCGCTTTGCGCTCGGGGCTCGCTTCGCTCGGGGCTCGCATCGGCCTTCGGCCTTGCTCGGGGCTCAGTCGCTGCGCTTCTTCGGGTTCAATCTGCGATGAAGCTTAAAATCCGAATCCAAACGTAAATCAACCCGAGCGCGCAGCGCGAGCCCCGAGGCGAGCGAAGCAAAGCCAAGCCCCGAGCGAAGCGAGTCCCCGAGCGCGTCAGCGCGAGCCCTTCTTCAATCTATCGCGGAGTTCCAATAGAAGAGGATTCGCCGCACCACCGGCTGATACGCGCTTTTGCAATGATTCCGCAGGGTCGCGTCCTGAACGCATTTCGGTATCGGCAGCGGCTTGGCGATAAGCCTCGCGGAATGGAACACCCGAAGCGGCTAGCTCGACGGCCACGTCAGTTGCGTACATATCGTCCGAGATGGCGGCACGCAAGGCGTCGTCGTCGAACGTCAGGTTGGCCAGCAAATCGGGCACCAAGTCCAATGCGGCGAGCGCGTGGTTGACCGCTCGGATGAGGGGCGGCTTGGTGTTCTGAAGGTCTCGGTGATAGCCACTTGGGAGTGAGAGAACACTCTGAATTTCAGCGCGCGCTCCGGCCACGACTGAGTACGCAGCGCGCAAGAGTTCAACGACATCCGGGTTGCGTTTGTTGGGCATGATGGAACTACCCGTCGTGTACGCATCCGGAAGGTCCACGAACGCAAACTCGCCTGTCGCGTACAGCGACAAATCCCAGGCGATTCGCCTGACTCCTAGGAGCAGCTGAGACAACGTATCGATGACCTGGAGTTCAAACTTCCCGCGGCTGTTCTGTGCGTAGATTGGGCTGATTTGCATTCGGTCAAACCCAAGCGCTTCCGTCGTTGCCTTGCGGTCGAGCGGCAGGTTCACGCCATAACCTGCGGCCGTGCCCAGCGGATTGGAATCGATATACGATGACGTAAATTGACATAGATTTGCGTCGTCGATAAAGCTCTCGGCGATGGCGGCAAACCACATGCCCACAGACGACGGAACTGCGCGCTGCAAGTGGGTGTATCCCGGCATCGGCTGCATCATGGTCGACTCGGCGCAGTCGAGTGCGACCGTCGCAATCCTTCGGGCAATCTCACCCGCGCTTTGACACGTATCCTTCAGGAACAAACGTGTGGCGACCAACACCTGATCATTGCGACTTCGTCCTGTGTGAATGCGCTTCCCGGCGTCGCCAAGTTTCTCGATCAGAAACGCCTCGATTGCCGAATGCCCGTCTTCGTACCGTTCGTCGAGGATGAAGTTTCCTTCCTCATAGGAACGTGTAAGTTCTTCAAGTCCTTCAAGAATCGAGTCGTACTCTTCTTGCGAGAGGATGTTGATATTCAACAATCCCAAGGCGTGAGCTTTGGAAGCGCGGATATCGTAGAGGAAGAGGTGGCGGTCCAAGATGACGTCTTCACCCGCACAGAATCGCATGATGCGGTCATCAATTGCGGTCGTTGCGCCCTTTGCCCAAATCAGGTTACTCACTTTCTTCTTCCTTCGGGAATTGCAGCTCCACCTCGACTCGGCGGTTTAGGTTCTGCTTTTCCTCGTCTTCGCCTTCGTAGATAAGCTGCGTCGCGCCAGCACCGACAACATCGATTTGTCGCCGGTCCACGCCGGCCTGAATCAATTCACGCTCCATGGCTCGAGCGCGTTGCAGCGACACGGCTTGATTACGCCTTTCGGTACCAACCTGGTCCGAGTGGCCTGTCACAACGACCCGCATCTGATTGAAGTTCTGGGTCACTTCGGCAAACGCGCGCAATTCTTCTTGTGCGTCGCGTGGCAGGCGAGCCCGCCCTTTCTCGAACTGATAGGAGCGAGCGGTGCCCGTGAAGTCTTGCAGTTGCGCGGGCGGCTCATCGGGCGCGCCATCAGTGTCTTCAACGCCGTTGTACGTCTCGGGCTCCATGGGGGCCTTATCGTCTTTGTCGGCGATACCGTCGCGGTCGTTATCGTTGTCCTCGCATCCGTCCCGGTCTTCGAAGCCGTCCTTGTCTTCGACACTGTGGTCGCACAGGTCAAACGGGTCGGGCACCCCATCACCGTCCTTGTCCTCGCGGGCATGTGACGGGTTCTTCACCGACCACTTTTCGGCCGGCGGTGCTTTGGGCGCGGGTGCACCCCATTGCGTGCGCCAAAATACACCTGCACGTCCCTCGGCCGCTTCACCGAAGGTCGTGTCAACGGTCCAGTTGTCACCCAATCGTTGCTCGACACGGGCTTCCATCATGTTCTCGTCCGGCGGCGCATCGTGCCGGTAAATCGTTTCGATATAGAGGTCGCGCGTCACTTGTTTGCCGACCGTCAGGATTGGGTTCGCGACGGAAGAACCGAAGCCAAACCCAACTTTGTCGACGCCGATTTGGTCAAACAATTGCCGCTCCAAAGAGGGGTTGTGATAGCGCTCGACAAGTTTTGCTGCGGCTCTTCGAACATCGCCATCGCGGTCGCTGACCGAGTCCACACGACCCGTCACCAGAAGCGCAATGATCTGATACTCAGGCAACGGAGGGAACGACATCAGCACCAGCTCAGGCCGACGAAGCGGGCCGTTTAGCTTGACCATCACCAGCGTGTCTTTGACCTGACCCTGTGCAACGAGCTCAATCACTGGCTCAAGCGGCGCAGCGAACTTGAAGCCATCCTTGGTGATAGGGATGTTCCGCTTGAGATTACCCGGGGCGAGCGTGACCAGACCGTCACGAATCACGAAGGGGTTGTCGAACAACAGGAAGTTGCCCTGGCTTGCGCGTAGCCCCTTTTCAACATCAACGAGCTCGCCGTCCGTTTTGACCGTGAAGCCCTCGGATACCGTAATCGCGGTGTCTTCACCGTTGATCTGGATTCCCGCTGAAGCGTCGATGGTCCATGTCGCCTTTTTACGGGCACGGTTTGCAGCACTGCGCTCTTCGCTTTGAAAACGGACGTTCGCGTTGGTCGGAAGTTGATTGATAACTGGCAGCTTCTCGTCGGACACCACGATCTCGGTAGGCCGCATCGTCAGAGAAAACGTGTCCTCCTCCCCGCTCTGCCATGTGATATCGGCAGCTCCGGTCGCCAACGACACAGGCAGGTCCCCCCGGACGATTGGCATGTCCGCGAACTCAACCGAGACTGCAAGCTCAGTCGAGTCTCCGAATTTCGCTGTGCCTTTGCCCGACACCTTTCCTGGACTCGAATCTGCGGAGTAGGTGATATCAGCCGTCGAACCAGCAAACTGCGCGGTTGCGACCAGATTGGTGAGGCGTCGATTCAATTGAATCAGAGTGAGTTGAGCTTCCTCCGTTTTGACTTCCCCGGTCACTTCGGGGCTGCCCAACGTGCCCGAAAATTCTGCGGCTGCAACAATCCGGCCCTGGGACGCGCCAATCGTTGTGAGCCACGGTTCAACCGCGAAGATGGGAACGTCAGCATCGATACGGCCTGTAACTGGCGCCGCATCAAACTCTCCGCCTGAATAGATCACGTTAGGGTCGAGTGTTGTCGACAATGAAAGCGACGCGTCGGGGTCGAGTTTGATCGTCAGGTCATGCTTGCTCTTGGCGGACTTGAGCTCGATATCTACGGGACGATTATAGCCGTTTGAGTCAACAGACCCGCGAAGTGTGGAGTCGACCGTCAACGAGCTCAACGCGCCTTTGGCTGTCAACATCCCATCGAGCGTGTAGCGCACGCCGCGTGTGGGTTGAATCCATGGCTCCAGGCGCCGAGGCGTCAGGTTTGCCAGTGTGACCTGCAGGTCAAGCGGCTCGGATGTCTTCCAAGCCCAAAGGCGCTTTAGGACATCCACTTCAGCCGGGATCGTGCCCAGCACCTTCACCCAGGTGATTCCGTTATGTCGGCTGGACGCTTCGATCTTGGTGGTGCCGCCTTCGTATGTGAATTTCGACTTCACATTGCCGACCGGATGGAAGTTCCATTGGAGGTCGACGGCCTCCAGTTGGCCTGTGATTTTGGGATTTTTGGTCGTGCCTTCAATCTTGGCGAAGAGACCGACCTTTCCTTGAGTCGCTCGCCAGCCAAATCGTGGATGCAGCTTGAGCAAGTCTTTGAGTGAGACCGTCAGTTGACCATCGATGGGTCCTTCTTCCAGTCGAATCGCCTTGCCCGGCATGTCGACCACGATGTTGGCGCGGACAGAACTTTCGATGTGGATGAGCGGCCCGGTGAGCTTGAATCGGAGGTCAGTTGGCGTGTCCGTCCCAAACTGGGTGATTCGCATTTCGAGTGCACCCAAAACGGTCGTTCCCAGCCGCACCTCGTCGCTGTCCATCTCGATGACACGGGCGAGCTGTCCGTCGTGGTTGTAGCTGGCGAACCGAACATCAAGCAGACCGTGTGCGGCCGAGAACATCGTATCGCGCATCAAATCTGCGATGGGGAACTTGAACTTCACCTCGGCCTGAGGTTGCGCGTCAGTGAGCGCCATCTGCCCCGAATACTGCACGACCGAACGCGCAACAGAAACGGCCTCCGGCTGAGGTTTTACATCTTGAGCATCCTGTGCAGCTGAAAGAGCAGGCAGCAAAAGCAACGGCAGCAGGAGCATTGACCAACGTCTCATATTGCCTCCCCAAATCCGAAGTAGAAGCCCAACGGCGGCTCGTCGTAGACACCAGGGTCATTGAGTCGGAAACCGACATCAAAGCGAATCTTGCCGATCGGCGTATCGACGCGTAAACCGGGGCCCGCCGAGTAGTTCCATTCGTCGGTAACCCACGTCAATTCATCGGCCTGCACGTCACCCATATCAAAGAAGGTCACCAGGCCAATCGGGCCAAAGAGCTTCCAGCGAAGCTCCAAGTTTCCTCGGACCATCGTATAGCCGCCGATAGGAACCGAATCACAGTTTTCCCCGTTTTCGTCGCATTCCTCGACCTGCGGAGATAGCCGCCGGGTTCCCCAGCCGCGGACCGTGTTTGCGCCACCCAGATAGAATTTGCGGTCAAACGGCGCGCCTGCGACTGAACCAAATGGGATGATGACCCCAGTCTCGGCCACCGAAGCCAACATTAGCCAATCGGTGATTGTCCAGTAGGCGCGCGCCTTTGCGACGGACTTGTGGTAGCCGTAGTCACTGGCGATTTCTTTGCCCGAGATGCCGTACATGACCTCGAAGATGGGCCCGTTCTTAGGCTTCGTGATCGAATCCACGAAGAACGCTTGCGCCCGAAACCCAGCTTGGCTCAAGAGATACGGGTCTCGGAAATCTCGCCCCAAAAGCGAGTCGTTTGCTTCAAGGGTCGGGCTGATTTCAAAGAAGTTCACATATCGAATCACGTGATTGAGCTCCAACCGAAGCCAGCCCAGGAACCAACGCGAAACCGCAAACCGCTCCGAGAGGTCGTGGTATTTGTAGCCTTGCTCCAGGTCGAGCTTGTACTGCGGCGTGATGGACCACATCAGGTGTTTCTCAAGCAGACCCTTCTTGCTGAACTTTGGTCGGACCTTCAAAACCGGCCCATTCAGGTCGGGGCTAAACGGATTCGGAATCTGCGCTAAGCCGCCCGTGGTGCGGAGGTCCAAGCGTGTCAGGTGCCCAAACAGGTTGGTGTTTGTGTAGTCTACACGTAGCTGTTCTTGCCAACGCACGGTATCGATCTCGATTTCCGTGCCCACTCGAAGTCGATGTTTGTCGGCCTCGCTGACCTGGATTGTGATCTGGACTTTTCCGTCCACGACCTCGGTGGGCGGTTGAGCCGCGACCCACCGAAACACCCGCATCGATTTAACCGCGTTGACCATCTGGCGGATGCGGCGCGGGGAGTAAGGTTCGTTCAGCGCAAACTCAACCTCGTTCTGGCAGAGATACTCAGGGACGTACTCCAAACCTTCGAATTTCACAGAGCCGATGGTTGCATGCGGTCCGGGTTCGACCTGGAACGTGATGTCCGCGGTGCGCGCCTTGCGGTCCACGGTCGAGCTGCCCCGTACTAGAGCCAGGGGATAGCCAAGCTTCATAAGCTCCAGGCGAATCATCCCCTGGGCTTCATTGAATCGACCAATCTCGAAGTTATCGCCGACATTGACGGCGACCTCGGCCTCGATGTCCTGTGCCTCGTCGGGGCGTCCTGTCCAGGCAAACTGCCGCTTTGCGATCGTTGTGGGGCGACCTTCATAGATTTGGAAGATGACGGTTGCTTCGCGGTCTTTCTCGTTAAATCGCGGCTCGACATTGAGCACGGCGGCCTCGTAGTAGCCATACGCGTGGTACAGCGCCTCGATTCGTCGAGCGTCGGCTAGCAACAGTCCGCTGTCATGCTCATAGTCTGGTGAAAACGGAATCCAGGTCGTCTCGCCTGCATGGATGTAATCCAGGATGAAGCCGCCGGAGAATCGCGTGACGCCTTCGAACTTCACTTCAGTGATTTCGTACCCGTCCCCAACAATGCGTTTTTGGGCTCCCCCACAGCTGATGCATGTGAACATCAACAACGCGAGGAAGATGTGTATCGCGCGCTTCATGCGCGGGTTTTTAGCCGCATTTTATCTGTGGCTCAACGTCTATTGATCGATTCTGGTTAAGCTTCGGTAGAGTAGGCCAAGATTCGGCTCAAATGTGAGTAGGGCAGCCCCGTTTCTTCGTACCATTCATTGAAGACCTCTTGCGCCTTCTTCATGCCACGCTTGCCCTTTGGTTCTGCGTCCAAGATGCCATGTTCCACCAGTGCAGCCGATGTCGAGTTGGTCAGCAGGAACGAGTCCTTGCCCATTTGCCGAAGGAAGTAGGCGGAGGTCTTGGGGCCCAAATGTTTGGCCTCCTTCTGCATGGTCGACCAGAGCGATGCGATATCGTTGGATGGCCAGTCGGCTATCCAGTCGGCAAAGCTGCCGTGTTCTTCGACTTTCGTTAGCATCCATGCGGCATTGCTGACGGTCGCCTCGATCTTCACGCGGTTTCGAACGATGCGTGTATCTTGTGTGAGCTCATCGATGTGCAGCACGTCGTAAGCTGCGACGGTGTCTGGGTCAAAACCGTCGAAGGCCTCCAGAAATCCGGGCCACTTGGCCTTGATGATGTACCATTTGAAACCCGCACTAAACATGGCCATCGCCATGTTTTCCAGATACTTAGCATCCTCGATCTCACGCAGGTCATCGTCAGTGGCGACGTCTGGAAGGAGGTCTTCTAGTTCGTCTTCGCCGCCTTTCCGTTCTGCCGCGATCGCTCGAATTTCATCAAAGGTCTTCATATCTGCTGTTTCGATGGGGTCGGTGGTCCCCAGCACGGTGGATAGTTAAGTTGCGGTCTCGGTCGCGAATTTCCTCACAGGAACTCGTAAGTGGTTGAAAGGAAAACGTTACGTTGGTTTTGGCGAAGTTGGATCGCTATTTGCGATAAAGGGCCTGCCACTACACCAAGGTTCGTAATGCGAATTCGATGCACTCTAATTCTCTCGGTTCTATTTTTTGCCGCATGCGCAGATGAAGGCACGGCTCCTGTCGACGAGGACTGGGGCAGCACACCTTATGTGGACACCGGAGGCAAGGGTGACTTGATTGGTGGAGACAGCCGATTTGAGGTGCACGATCCCAACGTTCCTCAGGTGTATCGGCAGGTCGCTGAGTCCACAGCCTTGATCTTCTCGACCCTGAACATCGCTGATATTGACGCAAACACGATCCGACTTAACTCGCGGACGATGAACCAAAAGAAGCTGCAATCTGAAGGCATGCCGCTGTGTTCGACCGAACGATTCCGAGATGATGCGGCACCGGGATACTGCACGGGTTTCCTTATCGGGCCTGATTTGGTCGCGACCGCAGGTCATTGCGTGAACGGCCACACACTCTGCCAAAACATGGCGTTTGCGTTTGGTTTCTCGAAAGACAACCCGTCCGATACCGCATTGACACTGCCTCGCGAGGACTTCTACCGCTGCGAAACCATCGTCGGCCAGGAGTACGATCAGGGTGAGCAGACGCTTCAGGAATTTGCGAACGGCGAACTCTGGCAAGACTGGGCGGTCATCAAGCTGGACCGTCCCGTCACGGGAAGGCGTCCTCTTCCGGTTGACCTCAGCGCTTCGCCCGCTGTCGGTGAATCTGTAACCGCCGTCGGCCATCCGTCCGGACTCGCCATGAAAGTCACGCGCGGCAAGGTCGTCAGCAACGCAAACCCCGAGTACTACACCACGGATCTCGACATCTATAAGGGCAACTCCGGAAGTCCGGTCGTCGATACGAGCGGCGTTGTCCGCGGCATCGTGGTTCGTGGCTCCGGTGGGGCGAGCTTCATCGAAAACAACGGCTGCCTTGAGTCGAAGGTCTGCGATGCGGTGGGCCCGCGTTGCCTCGGTAATCAGGTGCTGCATCCCAAGGGTCTGGCCGGCTATCTGCCCACCGATCTGCGCATCCACACGAACTTTGACCGGCCTCAAGCGCGCGTCCGCGGCTCGCTTGAACACGATATTCACATCGATGCAAACGGGCCCCTTACCTTTGTCACGATGAACATGAACGGGTTCTCGATGGACCCGAAGAAACTGAAGTTTGAGCTCACCAAAGTCGGCTCAAACACGACGTTGTTGATGGAGCGCCCTAAGAAGTTCAATAAGGGAACGACCCGCTACACGCGGACAACAACGGCGTTCAACGGCCAAGACGCCGAAGGAACGTACCGCCTTCGGATTACCGACCTCGATGGCGATGCCAGCGCACGGGTCGATTGGTTACAGATTGTGGTTGGGACCTCGCAGCGCCCCGTGGACGTCGTGGAAACACGGCCGGCGGCTTGGGTCGGGACCGCTTGCGACTCAGACAGCGACTGCGATTTCTCGGAATCCGGTTCGCCAGGATTGTGCTTTGAGTTTGGTTCGGGCGTGTCTTACTGCACTGTTCCTTGCGAGGGTTTTTGCCCAGACCGAGCAGGTCACGCCACGACCTTCTGCGTCGCATCTGACAGCGACCAAACCGGCGTCTGCGCTTCTCGCCCAGCAGCCGAAAACGCCTTCTGCGCCACCATTCCTGGCAGTCGCGAGGTAGACCGCGAGCGATTTATTGGGAGTTCGTCGGCTCCTGCTACGTCCCGAAGCGTCTGCGAATGATTATTCAATGCAGACGCTTTTGTCCTGACCTGGGACGGATTCGCACATTGAATAGTTTGGCAAACAATCGGCGACCGAATTGCAGAACAGGGTACATGCATCGTCAAAACAGGCACCCGATTCGCAGAACATATTGGCGGTGCAACCCGTTCGAACCCCTCGCAAGCCGTCGCACGTCGTGACGCTGATGTCATTCATGCAGACCTCGACTTGGCGGTCAGTGATCGCACTGGTTTTTCGTTCGGGAAAACGAACGAAATCAGGGCATCCCAATACGGATCGCAGCATGCAGCGACTTCCTTGGACGCCAAGATCGACGCAGGCCATGGTTGTTGGACAATCTGAACGGGTGTCACAAGGTCGGCACAGGTCAGCGGTGTCAACACAGCGATCGACTCCGGAGATCTCGACGCAGATCTCCGCACCGGTGCAATCGCAGCTGTCGCTACAAAAGCTGCGACATGCCGCATCGGACTCCTCCACTGCGTCACAATCGCAACCACCTTCATCGATGTTGTTGGAACCACTCGAGTTGTTGGTGTTGTTCGAGTTGTTGATGTTCTCGTCCGCACTGGGCGGCGACTCCAAGCATCCCACGAGACACAAAACCATCATGAGGCTTGTCAGCTTCGCCAAAATCCGTCTTCCCCGAGTGTCAGGACGAAAAGTTTTCGACATTGTGAGTCCATGCTCCCACAAATTGACAATTTATCAAAACCGCTTCGTCACCGTGCTGCCCTTGATTTTTAAATCTCACCTGCTAGTTTCCGGCCGCACTGCGAGATATTTCGCCGGAGATCCCCTATGAACCTCTCCTATCGCCTCGTCGGCCTTGTCGTTGTCTCCCTCTTCGCCGCAGCATGTACAGCTGAGGGCGACCTGCCGAACAACGAAAATGGCATTCCACTTGCCAACGCCGGAGAGAATCTTGTCGTCGCTGTCGGAAGTACGGTTGAGCTCTCCGGAGCGGATAGCGTCGACCCTGACGGCGATACCCTCACGTATCGTTGGCAATTGACCGTTCCGGCTGGCTCCTCGGCCGCGTTGAACAGCAATACACTTGAAGATGTCGAATTTGGCGCAGACACGCCCGGCACCTACCGCGTTGTTCTGATCGTCAACGATGGCTTCGTGGACTCGAGCCCTGATACGGTCACGATCACCGCAGAAGTCGGCGGCCCGAACAACGTCAACAACACGAACAACGTCAATAACGTCGACAATCGACGTCCGATCGCAAACGCTGGAACCGACCAGAACGTGCAGACGGGAATGGCGGTCCAGCTCAACGGCACCGGAAGTTCTGATCCCGATGGCGATTCGCTGACGTTCGATTGGTTGATTGAAGGTCGGCCGGCCGGCTCGACCGCGCAGCTGAGCGACACGAACGTACCGCAGCCAACCTTTACGCCGGACGTCGATGGTGAGTACGAGCTTAGCGTCGTTGTCTCGGATGGTCAGATTGAGAGTGTTCCTGACACGGTGTTCATCCGAGCGTTCTCGGACAACACGCCGCCAATCGCCAATGCTGGTGCGGACCAGACGGTGGCGACGGGCAGCCGAGTTCAGCTTGATGGCAGCACCAGTTTTGATGCCGATGCCGACCCACTGACCTATGTTTGGTCTCTGGTTTCGACGCCAAACGGCTCAACAACAACGCTGAGCGCGTCCGACATTGTGAACCCCACGTTCACCCCAGATACCGACGGTGATTATGTCATCCGGTTGATTGTCAACGACGGCTCAAACGACAGCAATCCAGATGAACTCGTCGTCACCAGCACAAACGACAACGTGCCGCCCGTGGCCCACGCTGGCGTCGACCAAAACGTGGCTGTTGGCGCGACGGTGACACTAAATGGCTCGATGAGCTCGGACGCAAACGACGATGCAATCACCTACAGCTGGAGCCTGACCACGGTGCCTTCTGGTAGTTCGGCCTCACTGAGCAGCACGAACTCCATCACGCCCACGTTCGACGCCGATGTTGAGGGCACTTATATCGCACAGTTGGTCGTCAATGACGGCGAGGTCGATAGCCCACCAAACACGGTAACCATCGTGGCGACGCTGAATAACGTCCCACCCGTCGCTAACGCAGGCCCTGACCAGCCGGTTCAGACCGGTGACATGGTGATCTTGGACGGCACTGGCAGCTCGGACGCCGATGGCGACACCATCACTTACAACTGGACCATCACCGCCAAGCCCGCGGGCAGCACCGCAACGTTGGACGACTCAAGCAGTGATATCCCAATCTTCACCGCTGACCTTGATGGAACCTATGTCATCCAGTTGATGGTCAATGACGGGAACGTCGATAGCGCGCCAGATTCAACGGTCGTGACCGCCGTTACGCCCTCCAACCCCGCACCCACGATGCAGGGCCAGATCATTATCACCGAGATCATGATGGATCCTGACACGTTGAACGACACGTTTGGTGAGTGGTTTGAAGTTTACAATCCGTCGACTACGCAAACCTACGACCTGCAAAATTGCGTGCTTGAAGACTTTGGGATCGATTCGCACACGATTGGTGGTAGTCTTTCAATTGGACCTCAACAGTACCTCACGTTTGCACGTAATAGCATGCCGGGCTTCACTCCTGACTATGTGTACAGCGGGTTTCTTCTGGCAAACGGACTGGATGAAATCATCTTAAGCTGTGGCGGCAATGAGATTTCTAACGTGATTTATGGTTCAGCGGTCGGCTTCCCGGCCCCGGTCGGAGCAAGCATCCAGCTGATCCGCGACCAATATGGCGAGGTCTCCAACGACATGGGTGTCAACTGGTGCGTCTCAACCAATGACTTCAACGGGGACAAAGGTACGCCAGGCCTGGCCAACGAGTTCCAGTCCGCCTGCCAGTGACCGTCCTCATGACCGGCGAAGTTAGCTTCGCCAGCCACACCGAAAATCCTTGGTTAACCGCGGGATGGGCACGTAAGACGCGTGCGCAGATCTCCGCCACTACCTTGGCTTCTCCACTTGTCGAAGACACCGCCTTCGCGGCGCATGGCTTGCGCGCAGCTGGGTTCGATGCGGTTTCACTAGCGTCGGCAAAGCTCATTGATTCAGGTGGGTTGGAGCCCACGTTGGCCTTGCTATCCGACCTGGGCGTGAAGACCATCGGCGCAGGGGAACGTGCCTACGAACCTGCCATCGTAGAGCAAGGCGGCGAGCGGGTTGCCTTCCTCGCCGCGACCTCGACTCCAATCGAAGCCGACATACCGGTGGCATACCTCGGCGATTCCCGTTTCATAGAGGCGGTTGGAAACATGGGCGAGCACGACATCGATAGCTTGTATCTGATGCTCAATGTCCCTCAGCCCGGCTTGCGGGTTGATGGCGATGCAGACTTCTCAGCCCTGATGGTCGACTTTGATGGCATCGTGGTTTCCGGCCGAAGTCTGCCGCTGCACCCAATCCGGTCGACTTCCAGTTTTGTTGCCTTCCCCGGGGTGTTCCACGATGCGACTGCGAAGGGCATTCGATGGGCAACCGCGGTCTGGGCCAACCGAGGTAAATGTGAGTTTTCGCCCGTTTCGCAGCGCCGCAACCCGCCGTTGACGCGAACAGGAACACGCCTTCCCATGCGATTGTTGGGAGTAGGAGACTCCATCAGGGATGTCGCAGAGCCCTTGGAAAAGAGCTGGTTCTAAGGCATACAAAACACCGATGACCGACCACCCAAACAAAAGCCCAGAGACCACGCCGCATCTGCTGATGGGCGAAGACGATCTCGAGACGATCGCGGTCCCTCACGGCGCCCCGCCGACGCCTAACCAATGGTCTGCTACGACCGTTGTCGCGGGGCAATTCGAGCTCGTTCGCCCATTAGGCGAGGGCGGGATGGGCGAGGTCTTTCTTGCGCGGGACAATCAGTTGGGTCGATTGGTTGCTCTCAAAACGATGCGAATTCCAAAGACGACGACAGACGAGGAGTTCGTCGCGTTCGTGCGCATGTTCCGCCGTGATGCCGCAACCACCGCACGTTTGAACCATCCCCGCATTGTGACCATGCACCAGTTTGGCGTGCACGGTGCGACGCCATTCATGGTGATGGAGTATGTCGCCGGCGAGACGCTCTTCGATGCGCTCTTCGATGGCGAACTGCCGGTGCCAAGGGTGCTCAAGTACGCGACCCAGCTGGCTGAGGGTATGCTCTACGCTCACAAGCACGGCGTGATTCACCGCGACCTAAAACCTTCGAACCTGGTCATCGACGAGAGCGGGGACCTGAAGATCTTGGACTTCGGTGTGGCCATCCTGCAGGTCGAACGCGACCAATTGATGCGCGACTTTGGGATCGCCGAAGACTCGCAGCTTGAGTCCCATCTGGGCGAAAATATCGATATCGCAGGGACGCCCTCATATATGGCGCCTGAGCAGATCGAAGGACATGACCAAACCAACAAGGTCGACATCTGGGCCTTTGGAATCTTGCTCTACGAGATGCTGGCAGGCGTTCGCCCGTTTTACACGCGCGAGCAGGTCCTGAACGATGAACCGAACTGGAAGTTCCCCGGCGACACGCCGCAGCCGTTAATCGAACTGATTCGGGACTGCCTAAACCATGCCCCCGAAATTCGCCCAAAGGACTTCTCCGAGATTCTAGGTCGGCTCAGCGAGGTCACAGGTGGGGCGGAAGAAGTCCATGTGCCAGCAAAAAGCACGAACATCGTCGCGCGAACTGATGCGTATATCGGTCGCAAAAACGAGATGGACATCATTGCTGCGAACCTGGCGGAGCACCAATTGGTCTCGGTCATCGGGCCTGGTGGCGTTGGAAAAACTCGTTTCGTGACCGAGTTCAGTCTTCGGCATGGCGCGATGTTCGAAAGCGTTTTCTTCGCGGACCTCAGTGAGTCCACAACACTTGAAGGTGTTCTCGCCGTCGTCGCGGATACGTTGTCGATCCCGGTCGGTGGCCAAGACCCTGAGCAGAAGCTGATTTGGGCCTTGGAGCGCCGAGGCCGAATGCTCTTGGTTTTGGACAACTGCGAACAAATTGTCGACATCATGGCAGGGGCGCTCACCCGTTGGTCGGCTGGCGCGCCAAACATGCGGTTCTTGGTCACCAGTCGTGAGTCGCTTGGCATCGAGGTCGAGACGGTCGTTGAGCTTGATGCGTTGGATCCATCCTCGGAAGCCAAAGACCTTTTCATCGTGCGTGCCAAAGAGGCCAGCCCACAGTGGCGACCAGACGAATCGGATCTCAAAGCGCTCCGAGATCTGATGGAGTTGTTGGACGGTCTGCCTCTCGCGATCGAATTGGCCGCGGCTCGCGTTGGCGTGCTGCCGCCCGAAAAAATGTTGGACCGTGTACGCAGTCAACTTGATGTCTTGCGGTCTCGCCGTCGCGATATGCCTGAGCGACAGGCGACATTGGTCGGGGCGATTGAGTGGTCCTGGCGGCTTTTGAGCAGTGGCGAGAAGGGCGTGCTGGCGCAGCTCAGCATTTTTGATGGTTCGTTTACGCTCGAAGACGCCGAGGCGGTCGTGGAAGTCGACATCCTGGGCGGCTCTCCGTTCGTCTTGGACGTACTCGAAGACCTGATCGCAAAGTCGCTGGTGAAACACGACCAGCAGGGCGGCCTGTTTTCGATTCTTAATGCGATTCGCACGTTCTCTGCCGCAAAACTCAAGAGCAGCGATGAAGGCTGGCGCCCTGATATCGACGACTGGCCGAAACACGTTGGGTTGCGACATTGTGAGTACTTTTCGACGTTCTCGACAGTCCTTGAGCCGTTGAAGAACCCCGCTCACCAGGCACAGCTCATCAACGCCAGGGATAATCTCTTTGCGGCATTGAACTTCGCGCTCGAGCATGGCTTGGGAGAGCATGCGGTCAATGTTGTTGGTTCGTTGAACCGTCTTCTAGAAACGACAGGGCCGTTCAAACTTGGTGTTTGGATGTGCGAACAGGTTGCGGGCCTGGACCTTGAGCCCGCACAACGGCTCCGTGTCATGCATCGCCTCGCCAATTTCCGGCGACAGCTCTCGGATTGGGATGCGACCGTGACGCTGCTAGACGAATGCCAGACCCTCGCCGAAGAGCTTGGCGAGGATACTGAACTGGCCGAGATTCACCTGAACTTTGGGCGCGTTCTAGATCGTCAGGGTGACTACGCGGGTGCAAAGGAACAGTTCGAAAGCGCGCTGACCTTGAGCCAAAAATCGGGTGCGGTAGGTCCACAGGTTTCCGCGCTTGGGAACTTGGGCAACGTGGCGCTCGACATGGGCGACTACGACCTGTCCGAGAAGTACTACAAAGACGCTGTTCAGCTCGCCATCGAGTCGGGGTTGCGTCGCGCGGAAGGGTCATGGCTGGGAAATCTTGGAATCGTCGAATACTACCGTGGTGACTACGAAGCAGCGGGTCGTTATTACGAACGCGCAATCGTCATCAGTCGGGACGCAGGCGATATCCGTGCTGAAAACGTCTGGCAGGGAAATCTTGGTGACGTCGAGATGGTGCGAAAGGCCTACGACAAAGCCGAGATGCGCTACCGGCGAGCAGCGGACTTTTCCCGCCAGATTGGGGCGCGATTCAATGAAGGTGTGAACCTCGGACGCTTGGGAATCGTCGAGACCTATCGGAAGCGCAACACCATGGCGTTGGCCTACTTCGAACAAGCCGAAGAGATTGCGAGGGAGCTCGGCAACACGGCCTTCGCCGGCCGGTGGCAGGGCTACGCAGGTCGTGTGTACCTGCAACAGGACCTTCATTTCGAAGCATTAGAAGCCCTTGATGCAGCCATCGAAGTCGCAGAGGAAATTGGCGACAAACGACATCTGGCGATCTGGAAAGGCTGGACTGGGTTGGTTTACGAGGCACTCCAAGATCCTGAGCGTGCTCGTCAGGAATTTGCTGTGGCAAAGGTCCTCTCAGACGAGATTGGGGATCATGCGAACTCGATGGTGTGGCGCATATCGGAAGCCATCTTGGATGTTGAAGAAGGCAAGCTAGAAGACCCAGCAGCAGTGCTCGCCGATTTGATTGAACAGACCGAAGAACTGCATCTCTCGGACCCGAAGATCGAAGAGAGAATCGATGTGCTCCGTGCATTGGTGGAGCGATGAAGTACCTGTTTGCCATCTTGTTGGTTTTGGTAGGGTGCGAAGGCAACTCCTCTCCCGCCGCACCCAAAACCGCCGAAGAGCCAAAGCCGGCCGAAGAATCGCTGGAGATTGAAGGCGATTTCTTTGGCGATGAACTAGGCGAGGAAGCCGCCGAACTTGGCAGCGATTTCTCGGTTGTCCCCTGTGTCGGAGCGACGCCCGAAGAACAAGCGAATCTGGACCATCCCCGCATTATTCGTGGCCAGGTCGTGGCTCCATTTGGACGCCTTGCCCATCGTTCGTTATGGGATCTGATCGTGCCAGACGCGCATGCCGTGCCGGTGGGCGGCGAGAACACCGTGCCGAATCAGGAAATCCAATTGGTGGAGTTTGGAAGTAAAGGCGAGCCGCTGAAAGTGCTAGCCACGGCCACATCGGACGCCCTTGGACGCTACTGTTTTAAGTTGCCAAAAAATGTCACCTATGGCGTCAGTCTGGGTTTGCGCACGGGAGCCGGAGACAACCAATTGCGCGCGGTGGTCCTAAGCCGCGGTCATTCCAACATCTCGTTGAGCAGCGAGGTCGTGCTCGCGCTGGCCTTGGAACAGGGAAAGCTGGAATCCAAACGGCGAGAGTGGCTGGTAAACCTGCACACCTATGCAGATTCCGCGGTCGACCTGTTAGACCCCTTTGAGCTTGAGGACGGCACGAACGTCGTGGCGGGAAAGCAAGAAGTGAAGACCCATTTGCTGGCCGATGAACGCTTCGCAGCTGCCTTAGAACGCTAACCGAACAAGATTTCTCGCGCTTCAGCGGGCGTGGCCGGTTCACGACCCGCCTCACGGGCGAGCGTTGCCATGGCCTCGATAAGTGGACCGTTGCCGTCCACCTTCTCGCCATTAGCCAGGTAGAACGTATCCTCAACACCGGTACGTAGGTTGCCGCCAAGCTCCGCAGTCTTGCGGTGGATATCCCAAACCTCAGACCGACCGATGACGATCGATTGCCAGGTGGCGTCTTCGGGTAGGAGGTCGACCAGAATCGGCAACAGGTCTGCACGTGCGGGCATACCGCTGGCGACGCCTTGCACCAGGGAAACTGTGTAAGGTTTTGACAGCATTCCGCTCTTAGCGAACATCTCGACCGAACGGATGATGCCGGTATCGAAGCACTCGCACTCGGGCATGATGTTGTGTTCTTTCATGACATTCAGAAACTTCGCGACCTTGTCGACGGGGTTGTCGAACAACATCGGAGGCCATGCCCATTCGCCGTTTGAGCGCAGCTTCAGGTAGTTCAACGAACCCGAGTTCATCGCTGCCATGTCCGGCTTTACCCGCTCCAAGCACGCCACCGGCCCGCTGATGTCGTCACCTACAACCCCGGTTGTGAGGTTCATGATGATGTCTGGGCACTTGTCTTTGATGGCATCAACGATTTCCGCGGCGAGGTCGGGGTCCCAAGATGGGAAGCGGCCCATCGACTGCTCGCGGAAGTGAATGTGCACCACCGATGCACCGGCGTTGTATGCGTCCAGGGTGGACGCGGCCATCTCTTCGGGTGTGTATGGGACTGGGTGTTGCGCAGGGTTCGTAAGCACGCCGTTGAGGGCGCATGTGATAACGACTTTGCTCATTGCTTCACATCGATTGAGAGGAAAGGGCTAATCTCGTGCGACGCAATAGACCACATCTGGGGGATCGGGGTCGATACAGAATTCGCCCTCGCAGTCATCACATGGGCAGTCTGTGCATCCCCGTGCCGGGCGGTACGCGCGACAGCTGAAGCGGTCGATTAGTGATTCCTGACCACATAGTTCACCAGGCCCGCACACGCTGCCGCAATCCGCGCCAAACGTGGGGTCGCACGCCGATGGGTTCCAACCGGGTTGCACACACGATGGACCGCTGTTGGTCTGGCATGTGAACCATCCGAAACCGCAGTTGCCGTTGTTGCGGCATTCTCCCTCGCGACACGCGTCGCCTCCGCAATTGATGCCGCAATCCCCGCAGTTGGCCGGGTCCGTATCGATGTTCACGCATACACCGTTGCAGCGTTTGAAGCCCGGATAGCAGATGCAATTTCCTTCCGAGCAGACCTCTTGTGGTCCGCATTCGTTGCCGCATTGCCCGCAGTTCTTGGGGTCGTTTGAAGGCAGCGTACAGGTGTTTTGGTCACCACACGCGAAGTAGGGTTGGTAGCAGAAACACTGCCCACGGCGGCATTGGCCAAACTCCGGGTCGCAGCTGTTGTTGCACTCCCCGCAGTGAGTGTTGCTATTGAGCACATCGACGACCTGACCATCACACATCGTGGGTAGGTCTGGCATGTTCGCCATGTCGTTTACATCAGGCATGTCGACCGGCACATCAGGTGCCATGTCCTCAACGTTGTTAACGTTATTGATGTTGTTGACGTTGTTGACGTTGTTATCGTTGTTGACGTTGATGTTGTTCGTGTTGTTCGCGTTGTTCGCGTTGTTTGAATTCTTAGAATTTTCGGGTGGGACCCAATCCGGATCGGTCGCAGGTCGCTCGACATTTGGGTCGAAACTGCATCCCGCCATCATAATGTAGACAATCAAAAACCAACGCTTCATGCGACGTAGCTTACCTGAACGTGAACGCTCTTTAAATGTGGCAACGCTTAGACTATGAGTTAATACACAGCAAATCACTCTTGAGCATCGATAAATGAAAAGTCTGATCCGTATTTCTCTGTGTTTCGCGTTGGTCTTGGCCGGCTGCAATATTAGCGACGATGGTCTGGTCACCGGTTCAAACAACCGTGCAAACAACGCCAACAACACGAACAACGTGAACAACATCAACAACGTCAATAATACTGACTTAATTGATGTGGACGGGGACTGGAACTTCACGCTGACGATCAATGATACGGATTGTCCCGATGATGCAGATCCGTTCGAGTTCTGCGCCCAGCTCGTTCAAGACGACGATGAGGTATCCCTGTTTGTCGACGGCGACGAGACGCTGGGCACCGCCTACGAAGACCGCGTGGAATTCGAGGTCATGGGTGGTGTCGTGATCATCGAAGAAGGCGAAGACGGAAACCTGACGGGAACGTTTGATTTCGAGGGTGAATGTGACGAGTCAGGGACGATCGAGGCCACGCCAACCGCGATGTGTCCCGATGTTGAATCAATGGCCATCGATGCTGTGTTCCCCGACGTCGACGCGACGGAGGTCCCTCGCGATACCATCGTCTATGTCGATTTCAGCTCTCCAGTTGATGAGTCCCGTCTGATCCGAACCGGCGGCGAGAACGATACGCTGATCTTGCGAAACGATGCAGGAAACCGAGTGCCGGGTACTGTCCGAACCGATGGCGATCGCGCTATCGAGTTTGAGCCGGCCGCGCCGTTGCTCGCGAACACGACGTATACTGTCACATTGAATGGTCCCGTCTACGGCACTGAAGATGGCCAGGAGTACACGATGGACCAGTATCAGTGGTCGTTTGCGACCATTGGTCCGATCTTCTTGGTCTCCACAGCGCCCGCGTATGACACCGAATTGCTGCGAGTTGACGATACCCTTGTGCTCACATTCTCGAGTGAGCTGGACACCGATACAGTTGCCCCCGACAAGGTGACCGTGAACGCAGAAGGACGGTACGGCAATCTGGCGTCTGGCAGCTCGATTCCCATCAGTGTGACCGCGAACCAAAATCAGATCTCCATTCAAGCCCAACAAACATGGCAGGAATTCGGAACTGTCTATTCGGTTGGGGTTACTGGTGTCATGGGAGCAGATGGACGTCCTGTACGCGATACGAACATCCAGATTCAATCCGTCATTGTTGACGAGACTTACCGATACAACCTTGCTCCTGAAGGTACCGATCGTTGGATGGGTGTGGACTTCAATGGCCAAGACCTTCGGACGTTTGGAAGTTCCGGCAATCAGCAGACCCAGTGGGGATTGGCGCCGAACGGACCAGCGGGCTACTACGTGATGGCCCCAGGAACTCGCGACTGGTTGCTTGGCAACCAAGACGAGCGATTCTTGGAGGCAGCAGATAGTCGTGTAGGAGATGACCCATACATGGCACCACTGGCTGCTCCGGGAACGGCCGCTACTGGTCAGCAGTTCCGTTTCATCCCGATACCAGGCGCGACATCTCCGATGCTCCCGCAGCAGGTCGGCGACAGCCCAGGCTTGTTCTATATCGAAGCCTTGAATCAGGCACTTCGTCTGACGTACGCGGGGAATGATATCGAATCACGCCCTGATGATGGCTCGAACGAGCAGTGGTGGCGATTGCGTCGTAATGCCCCTCGCAACTGATTCTGGATCTGACATTTATGTCAGGTTGTGAAGTCTTGGCACGGGTCTTGCGTTGCAAAATCCGATGCCAATGCGACGCGGAAACCCCCGAAAAAAAAGGCTATCAGACCATTTGACAAGGGATTTTCACTCGCTAGTATTCACCGCCTGTTTGGCCCGAATTTTCGGGAACGTAACACAGGGAGAGTTCGATACCATGCGCCTGATCGAAGAGAAAAAGTCGAATAAGACGATTCAGGCGAGGACGCAGATCTAGAAACCGGTTTTTTCTGGTGTGATTCATTCATACTAGAGGCCGGTTTTTTTGTGTCGGTATGGGACGCATTCCAGACGAAGTAATCGAGGAAGTCTTAAGGCGAACGGACATCGTTCAGACGGTCCAGCAGTACGTGACACTCAAGCGTGCTGGGGCCAACATGAAAGGCCTTTGTCCATTCCATAACGAGAAGACACCTAGCTTCAACGTTCACCCGACTAAGGGCATTTACAAGTGTTTCGGATGTGGTGCTGGCGGAAACGTCATTGGTTTTTTGATGGATATCGAGGGATGGAATTTCCCCGAAACTGTCCGACACCTCGCCGAGCGAAACGGGATTGAGATCCCCGAGGAGACGAGCGAAGAGAGCGAAGAAGCACAACGACGACGGGAAGGTAAGAAGCTGTACTTCCAAATTATGTCGTTGGCGCAAAAATTCTTCGAAGACAATCTCTGGAGCGCAGACGGAAAAGCCGCGCAGCTTTATTTGAGCGAGCGAGGCATCGACGAAGACACAGCTCGCACATTTGCGATGGGTTACGCCCCTCAAGGATGGAGCAACCTGCTCGACCACTTAGCCAGGAACGGCATCCAGGGTCGAGTTGCTGAGCGAGCTGGATTGGTCATTCCGCGGCGAGAAAAGGACGGCTTCTATGACCGCTTTCGACACCGCATCATTTTTCCGGTCCGCGATATCTGGGGAAACACGCTCGCTTTCGGTGGTCGCGTGTTCGCAGGAGACGATGATGGACCAAAATACATCAATTCGCCTGAGACCACGTTCTATACAAAAGGGCAACAGCTGTACGGATTGTACGAATCAAAGAAATCCATACAGCAACGCGGTGAGGCGCTGATCGTCGAAGGAAACTTCGATGTCATCGCGCTTCACGCACAAGGAGTCGACGTGGCCATCGCACCGATGGGTACAGCATTAACCGGGGACCAAGCGCGCATGCTTTCGCGATATTGTCGCAAAGTGGTCGTGGCGTTTGACGGTGACTCCGCCGGTGAGGCAGCGACGCTTCGTTGTTTCCCAGCCCTCCAAAAACACGAGATCGAGGCATCCATCGTACGTTTTGCCGAGACCGAGGATCCTGACACGTTCGTGCGCTCCAATGGACGCAAGGCGTTGGAGGATCTCATGGCTCGCGCGCCGCATATGATGGATTGGGCGATCGACAAGATCACCAAGCCCGCTGCGGGTGGGAGCATTGAGCGCAAGCTGGAAGCGCTCAAAGAGGCGGGCGAGTTGGTCCGAACGGTTGAAAATCCAGTCGCTTGGGAACACTACGCACAGGAAGTTTCTCGGCGCCTAGATATTGAACCGTCGCTCATGAAAGAGTATATACAACGACCTAAATCAGTAAGTGACCAAGTTAGACAGGCCGTCGTAGACGCCAATCAGCCGCTCGAGTTGGGCAACGCCGAGTTCGGAATACTCGCCGTTTTGCTTGATCATCCCGAGTGGTTAGCAGGCTTTTTGACTGAAGAATTCGACAAGCTATTGTCTAGTGCAGAGCTATCCGACTTCCTAAATCGATGTGCCGACTATTATCGGAACCACGAAGAACAGATTGACGCCCCAGTACTGCTCCAACAGATTGAGCAACCAGCATTCAGAAAGACGGTGGAAAAAGCCCTGGTGTCGACACAAGAGCTGTATGTGTCCGACAAGGCCTCGCTTTTCTACCAAGATTGTGTCCGCGGCCTTAAGCGTAGCTGGGCCGAGCGGACGTTGGTCGAGATTCAGCATGAACTCGACGACACAGATTTTGTCTCGCAACGCGACGAGTATCAGACGTTGATCCAGCGAAAAATGCAGGTGGAACGTTTTAAGCAGTCGCTCGACGCACGCGCGAGTTGATTATTTGATGATTGGATGAACTGAAGTTAGAGACGCGCAGGAATAACGCGGTAAATATGCGAGTTTAGCCACTTTCGGCGGGCTCGTCCGCACGTTTCAACGGCATGACCAAGGAGACGACTTAATGTCGAATGCCAAGACCACAAGTTTGGAAGTACGTAGGCTCATTGATATGGGCAAGGAAAAGGGTTTTTTGACCTATGAAGAGGTCAATAACGCCCTGCCTCCGAACGTACTGTCCAGCGAGCAGATCGATGACATGATGATGCTCTTCGGAGAGCTCGGAATCGAGATCCTCGATGACGCAAAGAAGTTCAAAGGGAAGAAAAAGGTCGAGAAAGACCCCAAACTTCTCCGAACTGAGTCGAAAAAGACGAAGGAGGTCAAAGAAGACTTCGTAAAGGGTAATGACCCTGTCCGTATGTACCTGCGCAAAATGGGCCAGGTACCCCTTCTTACCCGCGAAGGCGAAGTTGAAATCGCCAAGCGAATTGAGGAAGGCGAGAAGACCATCCTGACCGTTGTTTTGAGCACCAATATTGGTGTTCGCGAGATGCTCCTCCTTGGTGAGCGTGTTCGCAAAGGCAAGGTCAAGCTGACTGATGTCCTTCAGGCTCCGAATCCGGAAGACCTGCCGAAGGACGAAGAAGGCAATATCATCGAACTGTCGATCGAAGAGCGCACCAAGTGGTTCCTCGAGCAGATTGGCAAAATCCGCACGATCGACCGCGAAATGCGTGAGCTTGGACAGGACCTCATTACGAAGCCTGGCCTCTCGCGTAAGAAGCGCAAGACGATTCGTGAGAAGATCAAGACGCTTCGCCGTGACATGTTCGACGTTCTTAAGAACGTGCGTCTCACGAAGAAGCACACTGACAAGATCGTGGCACGCTTCAAAGCGTTGGTTCACCGCGTCGACAAGGCCGAGGCTGACCTCGCCAAGGTCGAGCGTTACCACCGCGTGCGTTTCTCACAAGCTCAACAGGCTGTGATGGAGCTGCGTGCTGGCGTTGAAGATGGCATCGACTGGACGACCAAGCTCAACAAGAGCAAGGACCGTCTCGAAGAGATCTACAACGAAATGCGTGGCATCCGCCGCCGCATCCGTGCGGTTGAAATGGAAGGCTCGCAGTCAGTCGATTCGATGCGTATCACCTACCAGGCTGTCCTCGCCGGCGAGAAAATGGCTGAGCGTGCGAAAGCTGAATTGGTTGAAGCAAACTTGAGATTGGTGGTTTCCATCGCCAAGAAGTACACGAACCGCGGTCTGCAGTTCCTTGACCTGATTCAGGAAGGAAACATCGGCCTCATGAAGGCTGTGGACAAGTTCGAGTACCAGCGTGGTTACAAGTTCTCGACCTACGCAACGTGGTGGATTCGCCAGGCGATTACCCGCGCGATTGCTGACCAGGCACGAACCATTCGTATCCCGGTCCACATGATCGAGACCATCAACAAGCTCAGCCGAACCGAGCGTCTCTTGGTTCAGCTCCTTGGTCGCAAGCCGCGTCCCGAGGAAATCGCTGAGAAGATGGACATGCCGGTCGAGAAGGTCCGCAAGGTCCTCAAGATTGCGAAGGAGCCCATCAGCCTCGAAACGCCAATTGGTGAAGAGCAGGACTCGTCGCTGGGCGATTTCATCGCTGACGAAGATGCCGTCAATCCATCGGATGCGGTCATCAACTCGAACCTTGCTGACCAAACGCGTCGTGTGCTGAGCACCTTGACGCCACGCGAAGAGAAAGTGCTTCGCATGCGCTTTGGAATTGGCGGCAAGTCGGACCACACGCTCGAAGAGGTGGGTCAGGACTTCAATGTTACTCGTGAACGTATCCGACAAATCGAGGCGAAAGCCCTTCGCAAGTTGAGGCATCCGAGTCGCTCTAAGCAACTCGAGAGCTTCGTCGATTTTTGAGGAGCTCCCGGGGATGAAACATCATCCTCGGACTCCGGTGAGTAGCCGGAGAAAGCAATCACGGTAAGTCCGTAGGCTGGCAACCTAAATCGGAAAAAGGCGGTAAGAGAACTTACCGCCTTTCGCATTTCTTGGGGGGGTTCCTAAGGACCTAAGGTTCTTAAGGACTTAAGCCTGTTTTTCTTGGTGTTCCTAAGGACCTAAGGTTCTTAAGGACCTAAGCCCTAAGGCTCTAGGACTTGGTAGGAGCAGCGGATACCGCCGAAGTCACTCCCGCGATCCAACCGGACGCCGGCTCCATTATTGTCGAACGTGAGTCGCCCGTATCCTGGGTTGACGCTATTCGAGGAGGCTCGGCATGCGCCAAACGTGCCTTGTGCTCCGCTGAGCAGAAGGCTGTCTGCAGGCGTTACGGAGCGGCCGAGGGTGTCGGTGGTTGAACTGTTGTTTGTCGACAATGTGCCGGCTTGCACGCGCTCCGTGCCGCCGAACTCCACCACCTGAACGGTGATGTCGCCGCTTGAGCTGAAGTCACTACTCCGGTCACATTCAACAGTGGTTGTATTGTCGAGGTCGCATTTGACATATGAGGACTGGACGTTGTTGGTTGCACCCTCGTAGGAGTACAGGACAACGGTCTTAGTCAGGTCGACGCTTTGAATCATCTCGGTGTCCGAGAAACCGCCGAAACCAGTCATCAGCACGTGTTGCACACTGAATTCGTTGTTGAGCGCTTCAGCGATATACCAGGTTCCATTGATGCTGCCCGAGGACGATTGTCGCTCGAAGATGATCTGGTTTGTGCTCAGGATGTCAGCGCGAATAGACGAGACGCTGTGGCTGTCGCTCGAGCTTGTGGCTGAGAACGAGAATACGCTGAACGCACTGTCGCGACTTCCCAGCGCCATCGGGATGTTGACGGTGTCGCTACTGTTAGGATTGCCCATCGAGAACGACCCCGTCTGCACACGAACCCGAGTTGGGTCGAATGCGACGACTGTGACTTCGATTGTGATGGTCCCTGAGGATTGATCGCGCGTGGCGATAACCTGGTCACCGGCTCCGTTCAGGCTCAACTCAACAGTGAAGTCACGGGGCTCATCGTCGACGTTGCTCAACGACTTAGTTGCAAACGGGATAGCGTTTGAAACCGTCGTAGTGAGGTTTGCCGAACCGCTTGTGCCGGTCAGCGTGATGGTGACGTGTTCAATGGAGGTAACGATCGTGTTGGGAGAGCAATCCACAACGCCATCGCCGGTGTATCCGGCGCGACATGCGCAAGAGAATCCGCCGTCGTTGTTGGTGCAGACGGCATCCGGGTGGCAGTTGTCGACATTGGTTGCGCACTCGTCGATATCGGTGCACGTCAGGCCATTTCCGGTCCAGCCCGCATCACAATCGCATTGGTTGTTTGAACACGTTCCATTCGGGTCGCATGCCCCGCAGCTCGCGTTGCCGCCGCGTGCACACAGACCGTCGATGTTCACTTCGCCACATTCATAGCCGTACTCAGCGCAGACGGCGGCGTCATCCCCACACCCGCAGGTATTGGCTGTGCCCGCTCCACCGCAGGTTTGCGGCATGGTGTCGCACATTCCGCAGTTTACCGTGCGTTCAAGTCCACACTTGTCTGTGTTCGTGACGCCACCGCATGTCGCTGCATTGTCTGCGCAGAATTCGACATCCGTTTGGTCTCCGCAGGCACAGACGTTGTCGGTGCCGCCACCTCCACAGGTTGCCGGCATCGTGCACATGCCGCACGATGGGACCGTTCGCATATCGCCGCAATTATCCTCGGCGGTAACTTCGCCGCAGTTTAGTACCAATCTCGCACAGAACTCGGCGTCGGATTCTGGAGCGCACATGTCCTGCTCCATGTCGTCCCCCATGTCCGACATGTTGTTGCTGGCGTTATTGCTGTTGTTGACGTTGTTGACGTTGTTGACGTTGGACGTGTCGTCTCCCATGTCCATCGCACGGGTATCATCATTTACCCAAAACCCGCCTTCGCATCGCCGCCCGTCAACGACCTCGCCTTCATCGTCGCAAGTGACATCAAACCCCGTTTCATACGAGCACGAGGCGATGAAGAGAGCTGCAACGACGATGAGAATTCGCTTTGCCATAGGATAACCTGTAGTAGATTTCCTAAGATGATAGTCGTTTCAAAAGCATTATGAAACACTGCCGGTCCGCCTCCTCCTAAGCTGTACAGATACAAACCATGAACAAACTCTCAAGTGGCAGCCCGGCAAACCTACGTTCTGCTCACGGCGAGTATGCCGATGGCTTTGAGCCAGTGGTCGAGACGTTCGCCCGACATCTGGATGAGGGGACCGAGATTGGTGGGAGTCTGTGCATCTACCATCGCGGCGAAAAGGTCGTCGATATCTGGGGTGGCCTTGCAGACATCGAGACAAAACGCCCCTGGGAAGAGGATACCCGGATCGTTGTTTTCAGCGTGACGAAGGGCATTGCTGCGATGGCGCTTCAGTTCTTGGCAGACCGTGGCTTATTGGATTGGGACGCGCCGGTCGCCACGTATTGGCCCGAGTTTGGGCAGGCTGGAAAAGAAGACATGACCGTAAGCACGATGGTTGGGCATCGTGGCGGGTTGGCGTTCTTGGATACGCCCGTTTCGATTCAGGATTGCATCACGCCGTCGGACCGGGTTCGTGAGGCGATGGAATCGCAGAGACCCGCATGGATTCCTGAGCAGAATCAAGGATACCACGCGCTGACTTGGGGTCTTTATGCGCGCGAATTGTTCGAGCGAATTGCTGATGAGCAACTGAACGATTTCCTACGTAGGGAGTTGCTTGACCCACTGGATTCAGACGTGTGGATTGGCGCGCCGGCAGAGCTCGATTCAAAGCTGGCGACGCTCTATCCGGCCCGGAAGCGGGAGCGTGTTCCAAACATGTTGCTCAAGGGCGTTTTGAAGCCTGAATCGACGGAAGGGCGCGTGTTTCGCGGGTTTCTCAAGCCTGATTCATTGCTCCGAAAGGCGTTCCTAAATCCGAAGGCTGACCCGTCTGAGTACAACAAGTCGCCCATCGTCCACTCCACCCTTGCATGGGGTGCGGGCTCCGGGTCAGCGCGAGGTATTGCGCGTGCGTACCTGCCGTTTGCTAATGGCGGGGAACATGATGGGACGCGGTATCTTAAGTCGGAAACGCTAGAGCCGCTCTACGAACGGCAGGGGTGGTCAAACCAAGACCTCATCCTGAACAAGCCGGTTGGGTGGTCGAATGGATTCTTGAAGGAAGAGCTGAGCGTGTTTGGTCAGGACACCGAGTCCTTTGGTCACGCGGGAATGGGCGGCGCGTTAGGTTGGTGCAATCCAGTCAAACAACTCGCCTTTGGTTACGCGCAGAACAAGATGGATTGGCGCATCCGGTCACCGCGTGCGGTCGCGTTGACGCATGCCATGTACCGCTGCGAACCCGTAATGGAATCCTGATGTCTGAGCATCACCCCAATATTGCGAAGCTGTGCAAGGACCTCGACGTCGATGCCCGTGGTTGGATTGTGATGGATGGGTTTGCACCAGCGGACCAGACCATCGGGTTTGTGTCGCTAAAGATGGTCAATCACATCGCCTACGTCACCACGTTGAACCACGACGAAGGTCATTACTCAGTCATCTGCGAAGAAGCTGATGAGAAGGCGGTGAAGTCGTCCTCGCGCGAGTCCAAGATCCCGTTGGACCGTTTGACCGCGGTGCTCAAGGCCCATCTGGGTTGATTTAGAGTTTGCAACCCACATCGGGTTGGGGGTACTGAGGATCTACCACTTTTATTAGATTTCGCGGCTTTGTCGCACCTAACCTGGGTATCCAATGAAGACACTACGTGTACTCACCACAATGATGTTTGTGGCCAGTATGTTCGGTTGCGCGGAAAGCGAAGTCGCGACCTCGAACAATCGTTCTAACAACGTCAACAACACGAACAACGTTAACAACAGCAACAACGCCAACAACAGCAACAACGCCAACAACGTCAATAACAGCAACAACTCGAACAACAATTCGGGTTGCATGACGAACACGGATTGTCCGGATGGCGGTGCTTGCGATGCGGAAAGCGGCGTGTGCTTCCCAGCGACCTGCATGGACAGTCTGCAGAACGCCTCAGAGACTGGCACGGATTGCGGTGGACCTGATTGCGACGCTTGCGCCGATGGTGAAGGTTGCCTGCAAAATGAAGACTGCGTGAGCCTCTCATGCGCCAATTCAGTCTGCGCGGCACCCGCTTGCGACGACGGCATCACGAATGGTGATGAGACCGACGTCGATTGTGGTGGTGCAACCTGCGACCCATGCATGGAAGGTGAGACTTGTGCCTTGGGCACAGATTGCGAATCAGGCAATTGCATCAACTCAGCATGCTCTGGTCTGCCAACCATTCAGTTCGAGATGGCTACCAGCAGCGCTCCTGAAACCGACGCGACGTTGGTTGTCAATGTGTTGGTTAGCACCGCTGCACCCACCACAACCGAGTTCACGGTTCCCGTCACCGTCTCCGGTGGCAGCGCAACCAATCCAGACGATTACACTGTTGATGTCACCGAGATTACGGTGCCTGTCGGAACTGGCGACAACACGCTGTTCCCTGTGACGCTGTCACTGGTCGTGGATGACGTCGTTGAAGGTGACCAGGATGTTGTCTTTGATTTGGGCACGCCTGTGGGTCCTGCGCAGCTGAACTCCGATGCCGCGGCCATCACGCACACCGCAACCATCGTCGATTCCGATGCAGCTTCGGTTTCGATCAACTCGCTCGGTCCGGTGTCTGAGGCAAATGCCTCTTACGCCATCGAAGTCGTGCTCAGTGTTACGGGCCCGAACAACAACTCCAGCCTTGAAGGTGACCTGACCGTTGATGTCTCCGACCTCGCCACGGGTACGGCCACCGCCGGCACCGATTACACGGCCATCGGAACGGCGACCGTCACCTTCCCAGCGGGAAGCATTGAAGGCGCACTCCAATCGGTCGCGCTTGATGTCGTTGCCGACCTCGAAAGCGAAGCGAACGAGACAATCAACATCGAACTACAAAACCCACTCGCGCCACTGGCGACAGGAACGACGTCGTTGTCCGTTACGATTCTGGATGATGACCGAATTCTGACATCGAACGGACAGAGTTCATTGCTGTTCGAAATTGTGGATGCATCCTCAAATCTCTTCGCTCCAGGTCAACGCGCGTTGGCAGGAACAGACGACCCCGAAGGGGCGGCTTTCGACCCTGTAAACCAGTTGCTCTACATCTCGGCGGACACCGGCTCGGACGGCCTCTGGGTGTACGATGTCGCTCTTGGTGAGCTTCGTTGGATCGGTCAATTCGGCCTCGATCCCGTCGCTGTTGAATCGCTCGCATTCGATCCCAATACCAATACCCTCTATGGAGTCGATGACCTTTCGGATGTGCTTGTCACCATCGACACGTCGACTGGGAAGGCCACCGCGGTCGGCCCGTCGTTTGGGCCTCGAGATGTCGAGTCGCTTGCGTTCGATCCGATTACCAACACGCTCTACGGCGCTGACGACAGTTCAAACGTTTTGGTGACGATCAATACAACCACTGGTGCTGCCACAAATGTCGGCGCGCTCGGGTTCAACAATGTGGAGTCGCTGACGTTCGACTCAACGACGAACACGTTGTTTGGAATTGACGATACCGGTGATGGTCAGATCATTACCATCAATACGGCGACCGGGGCGGGCACTGCAGTTGCGGCGATCACCGGATTTAACTTTCCGCTTTTCGATGGGCAGGGTTTCGCGTTCGACTCCTCGACGAACACGTTCTTCGTTTTGGAAGCACAGCAAGAAGCTATCTATCAGCTGAACCAGACGACTGGAGTCGTCACGTGGATTGACCAAACCGGATTCCACAATCTGGATGCACATGCTGTCGATGTCGCAAACAACCGCATGTTTGCTGTGCTTGAGAGCGATGACATGTTGGTCTCGGTAGACCTCACGACGTCAGAAGTCACGGCTCTAACCGCGATTGATCAGGCAATCACACCCGTCATCAACGCGATGGCTTACGATGCCGCCACTCAAACCCTCTATATTGAAGATCTTGGAGACCTTTACACGCTCAATCCCAACACCGGGGTCGCCACCTTGATTGGTGATATGGGCGTCTTGACGGCCGCTAGTGCCATGACTTTCGATTCAACGGGCACGCTCTGGGCCCTCGATTCGGATGAGTTGTTCACGGTCAGCACCGCGACCGGAGTTGCCACGCTGGTTGGTAACACGGGGTTCACTTCATTCGATGGCTTGGCTTGGGCGAACAACGTCCTTTACGCGACGCGTTTGAACGGTGACTTGTACACCCTCAATCCAACAAACGGGCTGGCGACCTTCGTCGGTGAAACAGCATCTGATTTCACCGACGACCTTGCTTACGATCCAACGACGGGTCGGTTGGTTGCGTGGGATAATGACCGCGAGTGTTTGACCCGTATCGACCCCGCCACGTTGACCGTCGAGACGGTTGGCGCGATTGGCGTGAACGGTGACGCGTTGGCGTACGACCCTGCTACGGACACCACCTATGCACTCGACTTTGGTTCGGACTACCTGTTCACCATCGACCTGGTGAACAACACCGCGACGTCGTTGTTTAATGCAGGTCCGAACGTCTCAGGGTTGGCCTTCGATACAAACACCAACACGCTCTACGGCTTTGACACCACGGCATTCATCATGCTCGATCTCGCGGGCGGCGCGCCGGTATCGATGGGCGCCGCAACAATCAATGTGGAAGGGCTCGCGTTCGACCCCATGTCATCGACCCTCTATGCAACCGAGGGTGACAATCTCTACACGATCGACACAACGACCGGGCAAGAGACGTTGGTGGGCGCGTTCGGAACGTGCACCGACGTTCAGAGCCTGGGGTACGATTCCCAATTGGGTGTGTTGTATGGCGTGGACGAGACGTTGAACGTCCTCGCGTCGATCGATACCACGACTGGTGCGTGCACGGTGATCCGCGATACCACGACCACTGGAGTCTTCGGTCTCACGGTGTTGCGTTGAGCTCGCTTTCGCTCGCGGCTGTTGAGCTCGGCTTTGCCTCGCGGCTGTTGAGCTTGCTTTCGCTCGCGGCTATTGAGCTCGGCTTTGCCTCGCGGCTATTGAGCTCGCTTCGCTCGCGGCTGTTGAGTTCGCCTTTGGCTCACGGCTTATGAGTTCGCCTTTGGCTCACGGCTGCCGCGCCGAAGGCGCTCAAAAGCCGCGCCGAAGGCGCTTGTTCGCCGCACCGAAGGTGCTCAATCGCCGCGCCGCAGGCGCTCCCCTACATATTGAGCGGGCGGCCTTCGACGGACAGCGCGGCTTCCTTGATAACCTCAGCCAACGTCGGGTGGGCGTGTGAACTTCGGTAGATGTCCTCGGCGCTCGCGCCAAACTCCATGGCGACGGCGAGCTCAGCGATGAGGTCGCCAGCGCGTGGGCCGATGATCTGAGCGCCCAGAATGCGGTCGGTCTTCTCGTCAGCGAGGATTTTCACAAAGCCGTCGGTGGATGCCATCGACTTCGCGCGGCCGTTCGCCATGAACGGGAACTTGCCTTTCTTGTAGGCGATGCCTTCGTCTTTAAGTTGGCTTTCCGTCTTACCAACGCCAGCGATTTCAGGCTCGGTGTACACGACGTCGGGGATCGCGTCGTAATTGATGTGCGCGCCGATGCCGCTCATGCGCTCGACGCAGACCACGCCTTCTTCTTCGGCCTTGTGGGCAAGCATTGCACCGGGAATCACGTCTCCGATCGCGTAGATGCCGTCGACCTTCGTTTTGAAGTCGTGGTCGACCTCAAGTTGGCCGCGTTTGTTCGTTTCCAGACCAACGTTTTCCAAGCCTAGCTTGTCCGTGAAGGCTCGCCGACCAACCGAGACCAGAAGTCGGTCGCCCTCGACCGTCCGTTCTGCGTCGTTCTTGTCCGTGTAGGTCACGGTGACAGTCTCGCCGTTGACGGCAGCGCCAGTAACCTTGGCCTGCAGCTCAAACTCGATGCCTTGCTTCTTGAAAATGCGCTGTGCTTGTTTGGCGACCTCGTCATCGGTCATGCCCAGAATCTTCGGCATGTACTCAAGGACGGTGACCTTGGCGCCCAGACGGCTCCAAACCGAGCCGAGCTCAAGTCCAATCACGCCTGCACCAATGATGATGAGGTGCTCTGGCACTTCGCCGAACTCAAGTGCGCCGGTGCTATCCACGATGCGATCTTTGTCGATCTCGACTCCAGGAATCGAGATCGGCTTTGAACCGGTCGCGATGAGGATCTTCTTGGTTTCCAACGTTTCGGATGAGCCATCAGGCTTAGCAACCTTGACGCTGGTCGGGCTTTCGATCGTGCCCCACCCCTGGATGCCATCCACCTTGTTCTTCTTGAATAGTCCAGCAATTCCGCGGGTAAGCTGCGAGACGACCTCGCGCTTTCGCTCCTGCATTTTGTCCAGGTTGAGCTTGATGCCATCAAACTCGATTCCGTGCTCAGCCATGTGATGCTGGGCAGCGGTGAAGTGCTCGCTAGACACCAACATCGCCTTGGAAGGGATGCAACCCACGTTCAGGCATGTACCGCCGAAGGTCGAGTAACGCTCGACGCAAGCGACCTTCATTCCGAGTTGAGCTGCGCGATTAGCGGCGGTGTAGCCGCCAGGACCAGAACCGATAACTACCAAGTCGTACATGTTGATGGCCTTTATTCTTTGGGGACTTTAGGCGGTTTGGATCTACAACACTTCTACTCGCTTCGCGAGGGTTATCTACTCGGTCTCGGGGTGTTTTCTACTCGCCCGGCGAGTGCTATCAACTCGCTATCGCACCGAGGTACATATGAGATTCCACAGACTTGTCTCCGTTGCTTTTTTGTTGGCAGCTTGTAGTTCCAACCCACAGCAGGCCGACAAACCGCTGGTCGAAGATCAGCCCGTCGTCGAGCCGCAGTTTCCCGAGCAGCCTGACCCTGGACCTGTGTTTGAGCGCAATCTGACGCCGCTCGAAACCGCGGTTTTGGAGGAAAAGAGCCTAATGGCAGCGCGCATCCACAGCGATGGCAGCCATTCTTACGTGTCCGTACCGTACAGCTCCGGCCAACCCATCGAGTGGTGGGTGGAATCCGAGACCTATGGACTGGCTGCGTACGACCACACTAGTAAGACAATTCTAGTGCGATTTGCAGGCGCGTTGCCGAAAGAGTTCAAGCTCCATGTGTGGACAGTGGCGAGGCTAAACACGAGCCAGCGAGGGCCTACGGGGTATGAACGTCAGGTCCTCTTGGTTCGAACCGATGACGCGCAAAAGGAGCCAAAGCTAGCGGACGAATTCCGGTTGGCTGCCGCGGAGTGGATGAACCGGATGGCGTACGGACGCACTGCCGAGCCGTTTTTTGTGTACGCTTCGAATCGGCTGCGGTTGATTTCGGGCCGCGATACACAGACCTTCCGTCGTAACCGCACCAACGAGCTTTCCGAGCTCATGAATCTGTACTCTGGCTACACCAGCGTGCAGGAGACCCTCCAATATGATAGGGCGCTGCTCTTGCGCTCCGAAACACAGCGCGAGACCGTCGAACTTTCTGCGTTGCCCACAGTGCCTCTCGCACAGCATCCATGGCCCGAGATGATAAAGGCCCTCGGGAAGCAACCAGTCATCGAGCCGATGGCGAAGGTTGTGCCGCAGGACATGCTCTACGTTCACATGCACGACTTGCGCGACTTCGTGAAGATCGTCAAAGACCTCGATGGTTGGGTCAGCCCGTTGTCTCAGGCGCTTGAAGGCAATCCAGGTCCGCGCCATTTCACTGAACGCTATGAGACGCAGCTTGTCGTCGCTCGCACAGGCCTTGCGGAATCGTTAGGCCATCTGGCATCGGACGGCGTGGCTCTGACCCTTGGTGACCCGTTTCTTCGTGAGGGAACTGACGTTTCGATGGTCTTCAAGGTTGAGAACCGGCAGGTCTTGTTGACCGCGCTGCAGAAGTTCGAAAACGACCTGAAGGCCAAACGAAACGACGCCACGGTGAAGGAGGCGGAACTCGATGGGGTCAAGGTTCGGATTCTGTCTACACCCGACGGGTATGCGCGGCAGCACCGCATAGAGCTTGGCGATCTGCTTATACTGTCGAACAGTCCCGCGGCGCTAAAGAAGTTCATTGCGGTGCACCGAAAGAAGGCGAAGTCCATCGCAGATGGTGGCGATTTCAAGTACATGAGGACGCTCTATCCCTTTGATAAGGCGGCTGAGAGCGGCTTCGTATTTGTGAGCGATGCGTTTGTCGCCCACGCAATTAGCCCACAGGTCAAGATTGCCGAGGCACGGCGTTTACAAGCCCAGGCGGACCTGTACGCAGTGAATTATTCGGCACTTTTGTTTGGCTTGATGGAAGGCCGACAACCCAAGAACACCGAAGAGCTCGTCAAATCTGGCTACCTGATGAAAGACGAGCTCGCTCACAAGGACGGGACTCGAATTGCGTTTTCACCGCAGAAAGGCTCCAGCTCCGAGCTGGGTACGGTCGCGTTTTTGAAACCCATCGGAGAGTGGAACATTCAGAAAGTGACGGCGGCTGAGCGCGACGCGTACGCACGTTTTGTCGAGACCTACCAAAGCTATTGGAAACGCTATATCGACCCCATTGCGGTGCAGGTAAAGCGTAGTGCGGACGGCAATGATCTGTCCGCAAACGTTCGAATTCTGCCGCTCATCGAAGAATCGGAATACGACGACCTGCTGCGATTGGTCGGCGAGCAACGCATCAAGCCTCCGCAGCTTCTGAACACTGCGGTTTGGGCATTCGGTGTGGGCCAAAATGCGTCGCTGCGTCGCGAAGCCGACCAGATGGCGCAGCAAATGTTGGGCACCGACAAGATCTCAGTCGGCTGGCTGGGTGATTGGGTGATGGTTGGCGTTGCTGACCGCAGCGGTGTCTTCGATATGGCGCTGGCCTCAGGTGTCATTCCAGAACATCAGTACCGGAACATGTCGATGAGTTCGGACTCAGATTTGCCCCAGGTGTTGAGCCGTCTTCCCATCTTCGCGGCCGCGCACATCGACTCGCCGATCGTCCTGGCAAGCGTGTTGACTGGGATGAAAGCGTACGTTCAGCAGGCCGCGCCGAATATGATCGAATGGTCGCAGAGCGACACATATCGCGAGATCCCCATTGTCACGATCCAAGAGGGTTCGCAGGCGGCGATGGGAACTCGTTTTGGGCTCAAGATTCACTATGCGACGGTTGGCGATGTGTTTCTGGTGGCGTTCGACCGCGCCACATTGGATCTGCAGATCAACCAATTGCTTGATGGCAAAGGGCCCGGTTCCGTGGCGGGTACAAGCACGTTGCCCACGCCCGACGACATCCAGACGACAATGCACTTCAACTTCCGAGAGATGGACGGCTTGAGCTGGGGTGCGAAGACATTCCTCGGCGTACTCGAATCGGGCGCGCGTGATAACATCGACACAGCCCGAAGCTCGTACTTCGCTCTGCACTATGGGTTGGGCCGCAATCTGGCGAAGGCAGACGTTCGCCGCATGGGACTGGCATACCTGGGGTATGAGCCACGTGACGTGCATGGGAACGGCTTCGAAGTGTCCGAGCGTGGGCGAATTCAAAGCGTCAGCTACGGCGGGCCGGAAGGCATCACGCTCCCGCCCATTCCTTCAGACGGTCCGGTCGCGGCCTTTGTAGAGCGTCTTCGGTCGCTCGAGTTTGGATTGGGTTTTTCAGGCCAGACGCCGCATCGCGGCCTGTTTGGGACCGTCACGGTCCGCACTACAGATTAGTAGGGTCTTCACTTCCCAATATTCGGACGATGACGATCACCTCTGTGTCGTGTCGGTAGTAAACCGAGTAACCGGATACAACGGATCTTCGGTAACCCTTCACTACCGAAACTGGGGCGAGGTTAGGGAACTCCCGAATCTGAGCGAAACACGCCTCGAATCGGTCAATCAACACGTTGACTGAGGAGCCCCCGAATCTCATGCGTCCAAATTCCGCAATTCGTAGCAGGTCTTGTTCGGCCGCGTTGGTGAAACGCAGCTCTAGCATCTAGGAATCTCGAGCTGCAGCGAGAAGCTCTGATAAGGACTTGGTCGAAAGCCCACTCGTCTCGCCGGACTGTAACAAGTCAACGAGCCTCGTCTCTTCAGTTCGTTGCCGTTCACGAATGAGGTCCCGAATGACCTCGCTCTCGTTGCCGTAATCGCCTGATTCAAGTTGTTGTTTGAGCCAGTCATCTTGCTTGGAAGTGATTGAGAAACTTTTTTTGATAAGAGTCATGAGTTTTTCCTACTTAATCACAATAAGTAGGAGGATAGCGGATTCTAAGCCGGGGCGATATCGAAGTCTGAATCAAGGAGTTGGTTTACTTTGTGGGTTGGCCAGACATTTGTGAGCCAGTATGCAGTTGCTGCTAGCCAGCCGAAGGTCAGCAGGGCGCCGACCCAAAGCACCTTCGCAAGTCCTTCGCGCTTCGACGTGATGACTTCATAGATGAACCAAAGCGAGAAGATGCCGACCGCGCCGTCGATAACCGACCGGGCTAACTCAATGCTCTCGAGAGGTACCCCGAAGAATGGTGAAAGAGTGATGATGAGTGACGCGACGAGGACGATTGCTGAGGTGTAAACGGCTGGCGTGTTCATGATGTTCTCCATGTTGTGTTCAATATCGTTCTCGTACGCAGTTGCGGATCGTTGCGAAATTAGTTGAACTTTTTCGGATTGGTGGTTGGAAGACCGCCAAAATCTTGCTCAAACGGCCATCGGTGCGAGACTTCTCGCATGGCGTTTGAGCTCGACATCGAACAGACAGGGGATGCTGCGATTATCCGGCCTCGAGGCGACCTCGACTTGGACACAACGGCGGAGTTCTACGAAGCGTTGCGCAAGCTGTCTGGTAATAAATCGGTGACGAGCGCAACCTTGGAGCTCGAAGGGGTGGAGAGCCTGCATTCGACCGCGATCGCTGCGATGTCGCTCGGCGGCGAGATGTTTGCGGACGCCGGAAAACGCTTGAGCATTGGCAATCTGAGGCCGGAACACGCCGACGCATTGCGGATGATGCCGGCTCATCTAGGACGTCAGAGTTCCAAGGACCAACGTGGCTTCTTTGAGCGAATCGGTGATGCAACAGTCGCAGGTTGGGAAGAGCTGCTGAAGCTGAACGAGCTCGCGTTTGACGCCGTGACCGTGGGCGCACTCAGCCTGATCGGTAAGCGTAAGATGCCCAAAGGCTCCATCATCGAACAGGCCGTCCTGATGGGCGTTGACGCCTTTCCAATCGTGGCGTTGCTCGCCTTCCTTCTGGGGTTGATTCTGGCGTTTCAGTCGGCGTATCAGCTGCAACAATTTGGCGCCAACATCTACGTCGCCAACCTGGTTGGTATCTCGATGGTGCGTGAGTTTGGGCCGCTTGTGACTGGTATCGTACTGTCCGGGCGGACAGGTTCAGCAATTGCGGCTGAGCTTGGCACCATGACAGTTCAGGAAGAGGTCGACGCCCTCAAGACTATGGGTCTCGATCCGTTGATTTTCCTGGTGCTTCCGCGTGTTACGGCGCTGATGATGGTGCAGCCAATGCTCACCTTGATGGCCGATTTCATTGGCATTTTTGGCGGGATGGTCATCGGCACATCGCTGCTCGACCTCTCGGCGAACAGTTATCTGGAGCAGTCCATCCAAGCGATTCAGATCGGTGACTTCTTCAACGGCCTTTCAAAAAGCGTGGTGTTTGCCTCGATTATCGCTTTCACGGGCAGCTACACCGGCCTGAACATCAAGGGCGGAGCCAGCGGCGTCGGCATCGCCACGACCCGTGCCGTGGTGAGCAGTATCTTTTTGATTATCTTCGCGGACAGCCTGTTCACGATGGCGACGACGATCTCGGCCTTTATGTAGGGCGCGCGACCTCGAGCGATTCCAGAACAGTTTCGCCCTCTTCTGCGTAGTCAGTTGGGATGCGGTGGAAGAAATTGTAGACCGCTTCGATAGGGCTTTCGCTGAGTTCGTCGACGGTGCCAATTGCTTGCACGACGCCATCGGCCAGCATGACCACGCGGTCGGCGAGTATCTTGATGGACTCCAGTTCGTGGGTAACGATGATCATCGACATGCCAAACAAACGCTGAAAGCGGCGCAGCGTCTGGTCCAAGCCAGCCGCCACGATCGGGTCCAATCCTGCGGAAGGCTCATCACAGAAGACGATTTCGGGGTCCAAGATTGACGCTCGAGCCAGGGCCACACGTTTGCGCTGGCCCCCGGAAACATCCGCCGGAAGGCGATGTTCAAGCCCCTTGATGCCGACCAATCCCAAGCGCTGTCGAACCGCTTCCTGAATGACCGGCTCAGGCAGGTTGGTGTGCTGCCGCAAGGGTAGTGCGATATTGTCCATGTTCGTCATCGAACCGAAGAGCGCGCCATACTGAAAGAGCATGCCGGTTCGTTTGAGCACCTGCCGACGTTCCGTCGATGAGAGTGAATACACGTCATGTCCCAAAAGGCGGATTTCCCCCGAGATTGGGGGAAGCAACCCGACCATTGTTTTTAGAAGTGTGGACTTCCCGCAGCCCGAGCCGCCAAGAAGGGCAAGGATTTCACCGCGGTGAATCTCGAGATTGACGTCCTCGAGGATGACGGCGTTTTCGCCGTAGCCGCAGACCAGATCCTTGCATGTGATGACGGGTTCACTCATGCGAATCAGATTCGCAAAATGTGCCCGTCTGGCAAGAAATCAGCCTACGGCGTGTAGGTCACCTGGCTTGCGTTGAAGTTCAGGTACATCCACCAGCCGTCGCCCAACGTCGGGTGAATGTCCATATCGCTGCCTGATGCGCAGTTGGTCGAGTAACCGCGAATCAGCGAGGCGATCGTGGAACCTCCGACCAGCGGAATGTCTGCAGGTAGTGTCACCGCTTCCGCATCGGCTTCGGTCAAGAATCCAAACACCAATCCGTTCGTCAACGAGGTCGCGGGGTTGCCCGAATAGGTGGCGCCTAACTGTGCGTCGTTTAGCGTCAGTGCGATGCCCGCAACTGTCAGCGTGATGGTCTGTGCTGCGGTCGAGAAGCATGGAGCGGTCGCCGTGTTCGGACCCGGTGTGTAGGGCCGGGTTGTTCCAGCGACCGGGGCAAGGCAGGTGCCAGTCGTTTGATTCGTGTAGCTCAGCGGAACCGCGGTTCCTCCCATCGTTGGTGAGCAGGACGTTCCGGCCATCGGCGCCGTGCAATCCATCTCCTGGAATGTGACCGTGCCACCAGCGCCCGATTGATTTAGGGGTTGGAAGACCGCGCCAAGGCTCAAGTCCAGCAGTCCATCACTGTCGGCGTCGGTCTGAATCGCGTTTTGGAACAGTGGATTCACGCCGTCTTGCCCAAACGCGGTGTTCGTGATGTCGACACAGATGAAGACGTTCGCAAAGAAGTGAGGGTCGCGGATGTCCAGGTCATTGATGCGGAACACCGTCGGTGGCACCGCGCAATCCGCGTCCATCATGCCGGTGCAGCCAGATGGGCAGCAACCGTCACCGCTGATACAAGCCGTGATCGGAGCGTTTGTGCAGGCCAAGTCGCAGGTCGCTGCAGAACCTGTTGATGAGTCGACTGTACACGCAACATTGTCGTCGCACGTTGTTGGGCAGTTGCCGTCACAGGTCTCTGGCGATTCCACGATGCCGTTAGGGCAGATCGGCGCGCAGTCATCGTCGTTGTTGGCGTTGCATCCCGGGGCGCAGCAACCGTCTCCGTTGGTGCAGGCCGTGATCGGTGGGTACGTGCAGGCGACGTTGCATTGGTTCGGGTCGCCAGTGAGCACGTTGTTCGTGCAGGCATTCTGATCGTCGCAGCTGGTGGGGCAGTTGCCGTCACAGGTCTCGTTGCCTTCGATCTGGCCATTGGGGCAGGTCGCGCTGCAGTCATTATCGTTGTTTGCGTTACAGCCGGGTGCGCAGCATCCATCGTTGTCCGTGCATGCGGTGATAGGCGTGTTTGCGCAGACGAGATCACAACCTTGAGCGGTACCCGACGAGGAATCGGCTGTGCAGGCGTTTTGGTCGTCGCAGCTCGCTGGACAGTTGCCATCACATAACTCATTGCCTTCCACGACGTTGTTGCCACACATGGGTGTGCAGTCGTTGTCATTCGTCGCATCGCAAGCCGATGGGCAGCAGCCGTCATCGTTTACGCACATGGTGATGGCAGTGTTGGTGCAGACGAAGTCACACATCGTCGCGTCACCGGTGGATGTATCGACCGTACATGCATCCTGATCATCGCAGCTCGCTGGGCAGTCGCCGTCGCAGACCTCGTTTCCTTCCAACACGCCGTTGCCACACGTCGGTGAGCAATCATTGTCGTTCGTTGTGTTGCAACCTGGTGCACAGCATCCGTCATCGTCTGTACACGCGGTGATGTTCGTGTAGGCGCAAACCGCATCGCACGTGTCGGCCGAACCGGATGATGCTTCGGTCGTGCATGCATTGGAGTCATCGCAGCTGGTGGGGCAATCGCCGTCGCAAATTTCGCTGCCTTCGACAACGCCGTTGCCACATTCCGCCGCATTCGTGTTGTTCGAGTTATTCGAGTTATTGGCGTTGTTCGAATTGTTGACGTTGTTCGCGTTGTTCGAATTGTTGGCGTTGTTCGAGTTGTTCGCGTTGTTTGAATTGTTGACGTTATTGACGTTGTTGCCGTTGTTGGTCTTGCTGGGGGCGACGTCGTCGCCACACGCAGCTGTTCCCACAAGACAGACTAATGCCGCCATCGTGAGCAGGTGCCGTTTCATATTCGAAGCTCCAATAATTGTGTTGTCATACAAGCGTAACACAAACAGATCCAAAATCGAGAAGCTTCGTTTGTAGAGCCATGAAGACTCTACAAACACTCATCATTGTACTCGCCTTGTTTACGTCGGCCGTAGCCACTGCCAACGACTACGAACAACTGCAAACTCAGGCGGTTGAAGTGCGAAGTTCCGGGCCTACTGTGGACGAAGCACGCACTGCCCTCACTGAGGTCATCGTTTCGTTGAGCCAGGAATGGCTGGGCACCCGATGGGGTCTGGGGTTGCCGCAATCGTCGACACCACAGGAAGGTAAGATCAATTGCGGGACGTTTGTGGGCACCCTACTGGTTCACGCGGGTTTCGACGTAAATCACAAGAAGCTGCAGCGTCAGCCCGCCGAGCTGATCATCAAAACCTTCGCGGGCAAAGACGACATCAGGCGTTTCCGGAATCGGTCAATGGACGAGTTTGTCGAAGGCGTCCGTGAAATGGGCGATGGCCTCTACATCATCGGCCTCGACTTCCACGTCGGGTATCTACTGGTGGAGGGCGAGTCGGTGCGATTCATTCACGCGAGTTACGTGACCGAGACGGTCGTCGATGAGGACGCCGCAACGGCAGAGCCCATCGTCACCAGCAAATACCGTGTCGTGGGGCGATTGCTGACGGACGAGACCGTGAAAAAGTGGATCGCCAAGAAGAAGATCCAGGTGAAGGGGAGCTGGTAGCCTAAACTTCCAGCAAAATGCGCTCTGGATTCTCCAGGCATTCACGCACGCGATAGAGGAAGGAAACCGCTTCCTTGCCATCGATGATGCGGTGGTCGTAGCTGAGGGCCAGATACATGATTGGCCGCACGACAACTTCGCCATCCACAACAACCGGACGCTCCACAATATTGTGCATGCCCAGGATACCGACCTGTGGTGGGTTGAGGATTGGCGTGGAGAGCATCGAGCCGTAGATACCACCGTTTGAAATCGTGAACGTGCCGCCCTGAAGGTCAGACAAGCTCAGGCGATTCTTCACTGCAAGACCGGCAAGGCGCGTGATTTCCGCTTCAACTTCGGCGAACCCAAGCTGGTCTGCGTTGCGAACGACAGGGACGACAAGGCCCTTACCACCGCCAACGGCAACACCGATGTGGTAGTAGTTCTTGTAGACGATTTCATCGCCGTCGATCTCGGCATTAACCGCTGGGAACTCTTTGAGCGCTTCGACACAAGCCTTCACAAAGAAGGACATGAAGCCGATCTTTCGGTCGTACTTCTTGACGAAGCGGTCTTGGTACTTCTTACGAAGTGCCATGATCTCGCTCATGTCGACCTCTTGGAAGGTCGTGAGCATCGCCGCCGTTTGCTGAGCTTCAACAAGTCGACGTGCAACGGTCTGACGAAGCTTCGTCATCCGCACGCGCTCTTCAAGCTGGTCTGCAGTGGCAGGGACAGCCGCAGGGCGGGTCGCCTGGCTTTGAACCTGGTCGTTGCCTGACTTGCCGCCACCCTTTTCAAGGTAAGCGAGCACATCGCCTTTCAGCAGTCGACCGTTTGGTCCCGTCGCCGGGATCTTGGATGCATCCAAGTTGTTTTCGTCCACAAGACGCTGCACAGCTGGGCTCAGCGGCTGGTCTCCTGCAGGAGCTGCCTCGGCAGCCGGCGCAGGTTCTGACTTCGCCCCTTGAGTAGCCGGCTCGGCCTTTTCGCCGGCGTCGCTGGCTTTCGCTGCGCCTTCGCCTGGCTCGATCTCAGCGATAACATCGCCAACATTGACCGTGTCATCGAGCGATGCTTTCAGGGAAGTCAGAGTGCCGCTGACCGGAGCGGGAACGGACACAGTAATCTTGTCGGTTTCGAGCTCGACCAGGATCTCGTCCTGCTCGACGAAGTCGCCCTCGCTCTTCAACCATTCTGCGATAATTGCTTCTGTGACGGACTCGCCGAGGGTGGGTACCTCTACCGTTACACTCATCGCTGTCGCCTTTTCTCTTGCGGGATATTACCAAACGGAATCGTCTGCGGGACGATACAATCGTCCAATTCCCAATACAAGGGGGATCGTTCGGCTTTGCCTCACCGATTTGGTTCGCGTTGCTCACCGATTTGGTTCGCGTTGCTCACCGATTTGGTTCGCGTTGCTCACCGATTGACAAGCGCAGCGAACCCTATCCTTCGACAATGAAGTAGGTGATGCACATTTCGTCGAACGTGCCCTCACCCCATCGAATATCGCGCGGCATCTGGTCGCCAGGTTGATTGTCCGGCGAGTTGTCGTACTCACATTCGACGGTCACGTTCGTTCCGCGTGGCAAGGTGACTGGCTCATCGAAGATATAGAACCCTTGCCAGTTGAAGTCCCAGTTCGGGATATCGATGAGACAGGCGAGTTCGGTGTCATCGGATTCGATGCGCGTGCGTGTCGCGGTACCCAGCGTGTGCATGTGCGGCGCAATGCCGTGCACCGTAACCGGAATCGGAAGTTCGTATGATGCTTCCGCAAATCCGTTCTTCTCGCCGGCCGGAACAAACAGTCCAGGTTGCGCGATTGGGAAGAGGCGGAGCGAAGGATTCGCCGGACCGTCGGTGAAATGGAATTTGATTTGTGTTCGGTCCGTACCTTGATCGTCGTTGATCGTGTTGTAGTGCATCTGGACGACAATCAGTGAACCCGCGTCGATCTTAACGCCGGCGCCATCTTGGTATGCGGTCATGACTGTGCCGGGAACCCAGCCGCCCAACAGATTTGAACTGCCGACGCCCGGGCCGCCAAAGCAGGTGTAACCCGGACCAGGTTGCTCACCCGACTTTGCTTCCAGATTGCTGAGCTGAGACGGCGGCACGGCGTACATCAACATATGGTGTGCGATCCCGTAGTTCGAAGGAACGGTCTCGTACGCGTTGATCCACTTATCTTCTGTCAGGCCCGGATCGATCACAAAGCAGTGATAGTCATCGATGCTACCGGCAGCAGGGGGATTGGGCTTGTAATCAGTTCCGATATTAACAACCAAGTCGGGCTCACCCATCTCGACCTGCTCTTCAAGCTCTGGAGCAACATAATCGTCAGGATTGCCTTCCGGAGCGCCGTCGTCAGCCCATGACTTCAAGATGGCCTTCTGCATATCGTCGAGCGTTCGCTCGTGCGAAATGGGCACACAGCTGTCGGTAGCAGGTGGCCATGGAGGCATACGGTTGGTCTGCGTCGCGTCGGCAATCAAGGCCGCAAGTGGTTGTACTTCTGCGTATGAGGTCAATCCGAATGGGCCGATACCGTCGCCGCCAGACAGGTGACAACTCACGCACTCGGCTTCCAACAACGGTCGCACATCCTTGTGGTACGTCATGCCCTCAAGGTTGTTGATGTTATTGACATTGTTCGCGTTGTTCGCGTTGTTAACGTTGTTCGCATTGTTAGCGTTATTGACGTTGTTAACGTTGTTTGCGTTGTTGCTGTTATTGGACGACTTCGGGGAGTCGTCGTTGCACGCAATGGCAAGCAAAGAGACGGCGACGAGGTATTTCAATCGCATGTTCTTGATTCCAATATTGGTTTTGAGGCCGAGACTATATCAGATTTGTCGTTAAGTTCGCGGACTTTTGTGCTTACTCAACAAGTGGGTCTGGAATCGCGGGCTCTTCGGTGAGCGGTTCGTATTCCGGAGCCGTGAGTTCAACCTCTGTGAGGTCGGCTGCGCAATCGTCCACGGAGCCACCCTCGAACGACGGCACGTCGGGCGTGACATCGGTGTAGACCGTGACCGCAGACGTATCCCAGCATTCGTCGATGATAAACTCGTCAACTTCCAGGCTACCGTCGGTCAATCGCACCTTGGTCTTGCCCTCTTGTTGTGCGTTCCAGGCGACATCGAGGGTGGTTCGCTCGAGTGGCTCCCCATCCTTCAGCCAATCTGTGAGGGCAGCGAACTTCAAACGTCCTGCTTCGCCGCGTTGGACATACTCATAAAGCCCATCGGCCGGTCCGTCGTCGTTTAGCTCACGGAATCCGAAGAGCCCCACGCGCACTTGCCGGTTCTCTTGATTTGCGCGGAACGCGATGACCATCTCGCCTTCGGGCGAGGTTGGGTCAAATCGACGTAGGTTTGTGAAGTTCCAGCGGATGATGCCGAAACCTTGCTGACGGCCAAAGAAGCGGTCACGACGTGTGAACTCGCCGTTGAACACCTCAGCGCTGTCGGAGCTGTCTTGTCCTGCTCGGAACACGTATCGAAAGCTATTCGGTGAGGTCTCTTCGATTGCGAAGAAGATGTAGCCGTCGGCGTTCTCGTACTCCCAGGTCCAGACGCCATCGTTGTAGGACGAGGGTGGAAAGCGAGTCACATTGCGGACGAACTGAAGATTGTCGCGGATCGTTCGGTTTGTACCGCGGACCACGGCCTTGGTGATGACCGCAAAGGGTGATGGGTCTCCGACGAGCGCGTTTTGTCGAAGGCCGGCGCCACCTACCAAGAGATCGTCGTCGCCGTAGTTAATCTTGACGGTGTCGTATTCGACGACTTCCGGGATATCCGGCATGGGTTCGGTGGTTTGAGCCCCGCATCCGTGCAGTAGGCAGACAGCCAAAGCCAGTATTTGTGCGCGTAAGCGGGGAAACATGTTGAACCTCAGGGACGGGATTTCAGTAAAGTATACGATGCTTTCGAACGTTGGTGAAACACGTCTGCCCCGAGCGGTGAGCCCGGGGCGACATGTTGGCCTAATCTGGCATTACTCTTCGTCTGGGTGTGCACCAGGGATTGCGGGATCTTCGTCCACAACCGTGTTGCTGTGCTCTGGGATTTCCAGGTCATCAGGCAGGTTGAAGCAAGTCGCGGCGTCGCCTGTTTCGTGCGTCATGCCTGGGACTTCGAGTTTCTCGTAGCCTTTCAGCAGGTTCGATTCCCAACACTCGCCCAGCAGCCAGTAGTCGACATCGAGGCTTCCGCCGAAGGCCATGACGGCTCCGATACCGCTGTGATCTTCGCGCCATGCACTGTGAACCGCGACGTTCTCGTATGGAGCACCGTCTTTGTTCACGTCGCCAATTCCGTAGAATCGCATTGCGCCGGATTTGTTAGGCAGCAGGGTGTACATGTACTCAGCAGCTTCTGGCATGTCGGGGTCGTTTGGCGTTTCGACACCAACCATGCGGGTGTGGACTTGTTTGACGTTGCCGACCTTGCGGAACGCGATTCGCGCAACACCTGCGATTTCCTCGGTTGGATCCAAGGTGTTGATGTTGTCGAAGTTGTATCGAATGATGCCGAAGCCCTGACGGCCTAGTTCCGCTGGGCGTGTGTCGATGCGGGTGACGTGGCCGTCGACGAGTGCCAGGAATGCATCTTCGCCTGCATCGGACGGCTTGCCTGCGATGAGGTAGTCGAAGCGAACACCACGTGGGGTTTGGGATTTCTCGACGAATACTCGGTAGGTGACACCGTCGTCATCGCCTTGCCACAAGCGGCTGTTCGGCGTCGCCGCCGTTGGAGGAAGCGCCGTAATCAAGCGCATCGCCAACAGGTGGTTCCCAAGGAAGAGGTTGGTGCTAATGACTGCGTCCGCCGTCAAGAGCGCAACCACCGAGGTTTGACCAGCGAGTGCTTGCTGACGCGTGTTGCTGTCATCACCGAAGTCCATCGAGATGTCGTCTTGGTTAATGAGACCTGCGCGGAACGTGTCCGTCTCAGGATCGGAGTCGCCTCCGCTCTGACCGATGCTGACAGGATCGTTATCAACACATGCGACCATCGAGATTGCGACAAGGATAAGAAGGGTTCGTCGGATGAGCTTGTTCATTTTGATTCTCCATCGTTCTAGTTTTCAGACTCGCAAACCCTAAGAGCAAGCTCCTTGCCAATACCGAAGGAAAGGGTCGAAAAAGTTTCAGAACCTATGTTTTTCAATGTCTTGTGGTTTCCTATGAGGAAAATGAAAAGGGCCGAAATGTCATTAATGTCAAAAATGTCGAAATAGTTTGACGGAATTAAATTGACAGTTTTGGCAGTAGTCACGACTGTGGAGCCATGATCGAGAACTTCGATACATGGCATGTCCTTGGCGACCATGGGTTCGAGCGTACCTGGCGAGTGGCGGATGGGAGCGGCGCGACGGTTGTGAAGGCGATTGCGCTTAAGCCGGGCGCATCTTCAGAAAGACTGCGGCTGGCCGAGGTGGATTGGGTTCCTCTTTGGACGGGATTTCATCGGCCAACGCCATCTGAGGTTATGCAGTTAGACCTCGACCCTGAGCGTACATGGATCTTGGCGAAGCGACCGGAGGTTGACGGGCAGATTCTGGAATCGGTGCGGGAAGAGCTCGACCCCATGGTGACCACAGCGCAGATCGCGATGGTCATGCGAGACCTGCACGAGGTGAAGGTCGTGCACGGTGACATTCAGCCACGCAACGTCATTTGGAATCGGGATGTTTGGCTTATCGATGTCGCGCTATCGGACGAGGTCGAGGGTAACGTCGCGGGAAGCGCGCCCTTTATGGCCCCTGAACTCTGGGAAGGTGCGTCTTCGACCATAGCGACCGATGTGTATGCACTCGCCGCGCTGGCGTGTTGGTTGGTGGACGGCGCCTACCCGATTCAAGCGGGAGACTCGCTATCGGACTGGGCGAACGCCCACCGCGATCAGCCACCGTCCGTACCCGGTTCCATTCCGAATCGAATACAGGGTGTGCTGCGGCGAATGCTGGCCAAAGACCAACAGGACCGCCCACCTATTCAACACCTACTAGATGCGCTAGCCGCCGAAGACTATCGGCCGGAGCCAACGTCGTTGGCCATCGGTCTGGATCCTTACCAGGAGATGGTCGATGAGCTTTGCGCACGAGCCAAACCGGGAGAAGTCGCAGCGCTAACGGCGCCGACGCAAACCCTCCAGCACCTGGCAAGGCGGACGCGGCTGCGACTAGAGTTTGACGGATGGAAGTCCGCGACGTTGAGGTTGGATCGTTCAAACGACCCATGGAATCCCGTGGTGCAATTGGCCAAAGACCTTGGCGGTTCGGAAGAGCTGAATCTGACATCGGGAGACCAACTGCATGTATTCGAACAGCTCGCAGATCTGGTGCTCGCGGGTGTAGATCGGGAGACGTTTATCGCGTTTCCTGAGGCGCTGAGCGCGGGTGCCGACCTACGGGCCTGGTTTGAGCACCTGGTTTCGACCGTCAAACGCGACGGCTTACCTGTGACGTTCTTCTTGGGTGACGACGACGGTTTTGAAGTGCCTGTGCTTGGGTTCAGCGATTGGGCGAAGTGGCGAGCCAACACTTTGCGAACCGAGGTTCGCGACATTTCTCAGCGACGTTGGGACCAATTGGTTCATGAGCACGGCTCGTACCGGGAGCTACTAAAGGATGCCATTGACCGCGAGCTGGGTTGGGCAGAAGAGGACACGAGCCGAAACGCGTTTGATACCGCAGGTCTGGTCGCGATCGGGAAGGGGTGGCGACCGCGTGTTGAGCGCCTGATAACCCAGTGCGCTTTTGCCGAAGCCATGAGCCTATGCGAGTCCCTCTGGCAGAGCACGCACGTGCGCGCTGACTATAATGTTCGTGGATTGCCTGACCCGGACGAGGTCCTTGAGCAGTGGACCGAAGCGGCAATTCGAGGGGCACGTACGATCACGAACGCGGATGCGTTGAAGGCCGCATTGAACGCATCGGAGTCTCCCCGCTCCATGTTGTTGCTGGCACGATTGTGTAACTCCCTCGGCCATCACGACGAGGGATTGGCGGTTCTGAAAGGCTTCGAGTATCACCCCGACATTTCTTCGCAGCTGGCTGCTGAGAGTCAGTGTTGGCGGGCACAGCTCGCACTTTCGAGTGGCAAATTCGATGTCGCCGCGCAGTACGCCCGCAAGGGTCTGGACGTCGTTGCAGACGCTCCTCAGATTCGACAAACGGCGCCGGCGATTGTGGGGCACCTCGAAGTCATGGTTCGCGCTCCTGACGCTCTGAAGGGTAAGTCAGCCGCCATCGATGGTCTGAAAGATCTCATCCCTGAGCTCGAACGAGACGCTGTGCCCGCCATACTGAGGGCACGGGCGCACTCCTACCGAGCGATTGGCCTTAGTCGAAACGGCGAATTCGACGAGGCTACCGATGCGTACATTCGGGCCTTGGAAGAGATTGAGACCGCGGGTTTGACGGGTGAGCTTCCGACGTTCCTGTTGAATGTCGGCACCGCATACCACCGCCAGGGGCGCCTGGGGTTGGCTCGCGAGTACTACGCTCGCGGCACACGCGTAGCGCAGGACACAACTCGAGCTTCGACACGCGCGCTCCTGCTAGCGAATCAGGCCAACGTCGATTTGGCACTCGGCCGCTTCGACGAAGCCCGCACATTGATTCGGCGGGCTCAACAGGTGTCGATCGCCAACGAACTCCAACGAATCGAGGTGATGTCACGCTCCGTTGAAGCCGACATTCTGCTGGCCGAAGACCAACCTGACGAGGCGCTGGCTGCATACAACAAGCTCCTTCTTGGCGACCTCTCCGCTTCTCAGAGGGCCGAGATTATGCTCGCCGCAGCAGAAGCGCTGCTTCGATTACAGTTGCGCGGTGAGGCAGATTCGGCGGGCGTGCAGCAATATCTGGATGGTGCACGCGCTATCATCGACGAACATTCTCTTTCCGATCTGGGGCACCATCACGGCATTTTGCGCGCGCGGTTTCAATGGTCTGAAGGCGGTGAGCTCGGTGTCATGGCGGGTATTGAACTCTTTCGTCGACATCTTCGAGGTGCCCACGAGACCGGCAACCACAAGCTCGTCCTGCGCGAGGCACCACATTTGGTCGGACAGCTTGAGCAAGAGGGTCTGACGGAGCTGCTGGACGAAGTGTTGGAAGTTGTCCAGACCTCACGCAACGCCATCGCGATGGGATTGACGCGAGAGCTGCGGCGCGACTTCTTTGCCAACCTGCCAAAAATGGCGACGCGGCCAGAACAACCACCACCAGCGCTTGTCCCTGAACGTCCTCAAGCTCCAGTGTCTGCGCCGCCAACGGACGTCGAGCCGTTCTATCGGATGTTGAGCCTAAACGAGATGATCCTGCGCTCGGAGTCATTGCCGACACTCTTCAGCACCGCGTTGGACATCGCCCTGAGCCTCAGTGGCGCAGAGCGAGGTTTCATCCTCCAGCGCGAGACAGGACGCGGGCGTGTCGGCGACTTCAGGGTCGCCGCCAGTCGAGATGTCGACGGCGAACCTATTGCGAAGCCCCATTTGAAAGTCAGCCTGACCATTGCCGAAGAAGCCGCCAGCACTGGCCGAACCGTTGTGACGCTGAACGCCCAGAACGACGACCGCTTCAACACGGCGTTGTCCGTGGTCGACCTCGACCTCACCAGCGTGCTTTGCGTGCCGATTCGCGACAGCTCTGGCCTGTTGGGCGCAATCTACGTGGACCATCGCTTTCGTCCGGGAGTCTTTGGCGGTGAAGTTCCACGTATGATGGAGGCGTTTGGTCATCAGGTTGCGCTCGCCATCTCGAACGCCAATCGTTTGCAGGAACTACGCGACGAACGTCGAAAACTCGAAGAGGCCAACGAAGAGTTGGACGGCCTGCTACGCGAGCGCGAGCAGATGATGCTTGGGCTGGAGCAGCGGGTCAGCGAGCTCGCAAACCAGGTCGAGCGCCAGTCCAGCAATCTGGACCAATTCGATGAGATTGCATTTGTATCTCGCGAGATGGAGGTCGTGCTCGACCAGGTTGCGCGCGTCAGCCGCGGCGATATCCCTGTCGTCATCACGGGTGAAAGTGGTGTTGGTAAAGAGCTTGTCGCTCGGGCGATGCACAGCACAAGTCCGCGCAGTCACGGGCCATTCATCGCGTTTAACTGCGGCGCCGTAAGCGAGACGTTGTTTGAGTCCGAGGTGTTCGGCCACGTGAAGGGCGCATTTACAGGCGCTGATTACGACCGAGACGGCCTCTTTTTGGCGGCATCCGGAGGAACGATCTTTCTGGATGAAATCGGCGAGATGCCACTTTCCATGCAGGTAAAACTGCTACGAGTCCTACAGGAAGGCCAGATACGTCGTGTCGGCGAGGCAACAACGCGTGCTGTGGATGTTCGTGTGGTCGCCGCCACAAACCGCGACCTCTGGGAGATGGTTGAAGACGGCACATTCCGCGAAGATCTCTACTTTCGGCTCGCGGCGTTTTTGATTCGTGTCCCGCCACTTCGCGAACGCCGCGAAGATGTGCCGATCATCGCTCACAAGATCTTGGAGGGGCTGAAGACGCCGGATGGCGAAACGCCTCGCCTAACGCCGGATGCCGCGCGATTACTTGCTCAGTCGAATTGGAAAGGAAACGTTCGGCAGCTCGAAAACACCTTAAGATCCGCGACGGTTTTGAGTGCATCCGCCGTCATTGACGAGGCAGATATCGCGCCCCTGGTGCAATTGCGCAGTGATGGTCCTCAAATCAGCTTACAGCGATCTCCGAAGCGTGGACGAAAAGCCAAAGCATCACGCCAAGATGTGGTCGAAGCCATGCGGCGCGCAGGTGACGATCGGGAAGAAGCCGCCAAAATTCTTGGGGTTAGCGTGCGAACGCTCTTTCGATATCTGGCCAAGTACAATCTGTAGTCGTAGTATGTCGGCATGGTGAAAGAGAAACTCATGACTGGGCGCGGGCGGATCGTTGTGACCGGAAAGGGCTTTAACCCCGGTATGGCGCGGCTTGAGTTCGAGCCGGATGAGCTTGGTGTGAACGTCTTTGTCACGCTAACCGGGCAAAACCGGGATGATATGGTGTTCGAGGTGCATATGGAGCAAGAGAGCTTTGCAGTTCTTTTGGAAGAAATCCGCCTCGCAACAATGCCCGAAGAGCTTGTTACCGAGATTACGGCCGAGCAGACCTACCCGGGTGATGACACCAAACCAAACGCGCTCACGTTGATCGACACCATGCCGGACGCCCCGGCATTGCAGGCCGAAAAGGCGCCAGGGAGTGTTGATATTCAGCTCCCAACCAAACCTCCAATCTTGCTTCGCGTCGCTGGAGGTGATGGTCACGCGATCTTCCTCGCCAACGCTGTGCTGAAACGCATTCAGGGTTGGGGCGCTATCGTCAGCGAGGACATGCTTCCGGCATAAGTTTTGGACTTCACACTCCCATCCGTCATCTCGTTGCTCGTTGTGGTCCTGTCCGTATTCATGGGCATCAGCAGCATGTGGCTTGGGCGGTCCCTGGACCAAACTCGTGAACGCTTTCAGGCGGTGCTGGCATTTAGTGCGGCATGGTTTGCATTCGCCGAAATCCCGCTGACCATCGAGACAAGCGACGAGCTGCTACGCTCCGGCATGCGTATGCAGCTTTTGGGCGGTGCTGTACACGTCGCAGCGTGGATTGAGTATGAGCGCTTGGTTCGGTTTCATGGGCGCGAGATGCCGCCGATGGGTGTCTACCAAAAAGGGTTCACGCTGCTCATCATTGTCCTTGCTCTTGTGTGTTTCGTTCCGACGCTCAGTTATACAGGGGCGATTCAACCTAGAACCGTGGAATGGTTGGGGGTGACGTATCGCGACATCGGTACAACGCCGTTGGATACCGTGGTGTTTGTCGTGCTGCTATCGGGCCTGCTGTACACCGGTTTTCGATTCTCGCAATCCGCAGCCCGTGGCGTGCGTGAGGCGATTCCGAACCTGTTCGCGATTGGCGCGCTGTTTGTGACCGGGACAATTGATGCCTTGACGGTAGAGGGCTTGATGTCGATGCCGTACGTCTTGTCCATCGGCTTCTTCATCTCGGTAGGAATCTCCTGGTCTGTGGTGACACAACGCCTCATCCGGTCGACGCAATCAGAGCAGCAAGCTTCGCGTCAGTTGGCCCAAAAGGTCGACGACCGAACGAAAGAACTCACTCGTACCCACGAAGACCTGCAGCGCGCGGAACGACTTGCGGGGCTTGGCCGCTTGGCTGCGGGGGTTGCGCACGAAATCAACAACCCCGCCGCGGTGGTCATCTCGAATATTGAGTACGTCATGGAGGAGCTCAAAGCCTCCGACCCGGCAGACGTTGATGATTTGCTCGATGCCCTAAACAGAGCACAGAACCAGATGCGGCGAGTGGAAGGGATTGTGGGAGACATGCTCGATACGGGGCGCATTGCGGGTTCACGCGAGGTCATGAACCGCACCATCAAGCTCACTCAGATCGTCAAAGACGCACAGGAATTGGTGGAGCTAGACGGCATCGAGTTGGAGATCAATATCGACGATAACCTTGAAGTGGTTGGACATGACCGCATCTTGGTCCCGGTCGTTCGCAATTTGATTGCCAATGCACGGGATGCAGTGCGTGAGAGCGGGTCCAAGGTCACGGTGTCCGCACGCGAGTCGGGTGAGTATGCCGTGCTGACCGTGACCGATGATGGTCCGGGCATGCCCAAACACGTCGCGGCTCGGATCTTCGAGCCGTTCTTTACAACCAAGCCACCTGGCGAGGGAACCGGCATGGGACTGTCTGTTTCGCTAGGTTTGGTGCGCACGATCGGTGGAGACCTCACGTTCGAGACCGAGCCCGAAGAAGGCACCACCATGATTTTGCGCCTATTTAAGCCTCGCCCATTCCGTGCGACGCCGATTCCGGTGTTACGGGGTGTAAACTAGCGTTTCGCCCGTTGGGGTGATGACGTCACCGTCAACACGCACGCCACCACGCGGCATGGGTTGGCCCTTCACATCGCGGAAATACAGAGGCAAACCTTCGGCAAACCCAATGGGGTTGGTTTTGGGATCCTGACGTTGGTGGTGGATGTGGATATGCGGCTCACTCGTGTTGCCGGAGTTGCCGCATTCGGCCAACTGCTGCCCCTCATTCACCACGTCTCCTTCCTCGACGACGACCGAGCCCTTCTTGAGGTGCGCGATAACCAGGTAGGTTCCGCCGGACAGCTTGAGCACGACATGATTCCCAAATGGCTTGTCGACGTCGTTCGAAAGTTGACCGGGCGTGTGGTCCTTTTGGTCGTTTTCGACGGACGAAACTTTCCCTTGGATTGGTGCGACGACGGGAACGCCGTAACACCCGTAGTCTTCAAGCTTATCCGATTTGGTCAGCACAGGTTTGACCGCAAGATCATAGGCCCATCGTTGGTCCGGATAAGCGGTGTGGTAGTTGTGCTCGATCGTGTTTCCGCCCCAGTAGACAAGCAGTTCCCCATCGGCCGGTGGTCGGATATGGGCGGGAGGCTGAACATCTGCTGGGTCGGATGGGAACGCACGCGTGCCGACGCCGAACATCCACAAACCGGGATAGGCAGCGGCAATGCTGAGGCTGATGGTTAGACCGACATATTGCCAGTCACGATGGTATTTGAAGATGTAGAAGACCATCGCACCGAACATCAGGATGCCCAGCACCGGCATGGTCAATTGGATCAGGATGGTCCAAGCGATTACGCCGGCCATTCCACCAAAATAGACCATACCCCATGCGATGATGGTCCCCAGAAATAGTATGATTGCTGCCGTTATCGGCATGAAAGCCGTAGGCGACCTATCCGGCATTTGCCAGGTCCTCGAACGCTTTGTTCATGACCTCGGCAAGTTCCTCGTCGGTACCGTAAAGCTCTTCCACTTCTCGGGCTTTACTCAATGCCGAGATCCAATTCTTAATGGTCTCTTCTGGGCTGCGCGACTTGAGCAGCTTCCGAAGCATATAGTCTTCAAGAGCCTCTCTCATTCCCGGACCTTCAACTATTTCGATAAGATCCCGGTCGACGAGGTTCTTCAGCGTATTCGCGCAGAGGTCTGCGGCCCGCTGCATCTCTGGACTTACTTGTGCTTCTGGCTCCGGCTCCGGCTCTTCCTCAAGCCCGCCACCATCGAGGATCTGCGCCAGCTCTTTGAGCATCTGCTCTTGCTTCAGCAGCTCGTCCAAGTCTCCGCCGAGCGAGAAGTCCTCGCCCTGAAGATCGATGAGGTCTTCGTACATCTGGACGACGAAGCCCAAGAACTCGGTGAAGTTCTTAAAGAGCGGGTAGTGCTCGTAGCCGTGGTCGATCGAGACGCGGCGCAGCTGCGGCTCCGCGTTTTCGAGCGATTCGGTGTCGAAGTACACGATCTGGTAGTCGAAGTCCGAACCCGCGACAAACGTCTTGTCCAGGTCGCGAATGACCATGTGTTTGGGGTTTTTGTCTTTGTAATAAAAGACGTGTCCAGACACGACCTCTTCGAACGTGTCGCCTTTCTCGATTTCAGTGACGCCGGCGATTCCCCAGTCATATTGCTCGAGCCCTTCCATGCCGTTGTGCAGCTTGAGGAACTCCTTATATGAGGGTGGAAGCTCCCGACCAACCTCAGCCTCATAGGCCTTGATTGCGGCGTCCGTGGCGGGTTCGCGCAACTTTGGAACAACTTTGCGCCCCAGCCAATCGATGGAGTCTAAAGCCATCGAAAGACGTTCGATCAATTCAGCAATTTCACTCATTTCGCAACCCGTTCACACGAAGTTGTGGCGCTAGGTTAAGCGCCCATGGCGGCCAGACGTATACCGTATGGCGTAAATTGAAAATCCAAAACATTGAGATCGATGACTACACGCGTGATTTCGCCGCTTGGGTCATACCCCCAAAACGTTGCGTACACGTCATCTGCAGCCTCAAACGCGACAAGGTTGGTACCGTCGCGAAGACCAAATTTCAAATCCGCCCATGCGACGCCGTTTCCGCGCCGTGTGCGCTTGAACTTCTGGCGCATGGCTTTTGTGAATTCCTCTTCCCCGTCATTGGTGGCCATGGTGTCTAGAACCATGTCCGCCGCAACAACGTCCATCAGCCCTGCGACCCCAGTTTCCACATGGAATCCGACTTCTTTTGCGTCGTTCCAACCCACCGGGTCTTCGTTGTCGAGCAGGGCAACTTCCCAGCGCGTAGGACGCGCGGTGCCCAGTTGAAGCACGATATATGCGGGTTTAATGTCATCACGCAGATGTGCGAAGTAGGCAAAGACAGGGTACGAGCCTGGTTGGACCTTGGTGGAAAACGCTTCGGCTTCTGGGTTTGCAATCGGGTCGCAAACCACGAGCTTACCGGTGGGCAGAATGAGCTCAGTCCAGCGCTTACGCTCGAGCTCGATCTCATATCCGGGCGCTTGCACCACGAAGATGGCTTCGCCATCGATTTGGAAGGGATCGATAAACATCGGTCAGGCACGTCGTGGGGCTCTACCATGAGCCCGTTGTTGTTAGGCGCAGGCCTTTGCGATTGCCGCAAAGCTGTCCACCTTAAGGCTGGCTCCGCCAACCAGGGCACCATCGATATCAGGCTGACTGATCAAATCATCGATGTTTGCCGGCTTCACGCTACCACCGTACAGAATTCGGCAGCGAGAAGCGATCGAACCGTCGTACATTGTTGTTAAAAGTTCGCGAATTGCTCCGTGAACTTCCTGTGCCTGCTGTGGGCTGGCTGTGCGACCCGTGCCGATGGCCCAGATTGGCTCGTATGCGATGACGATATCGGCGACATCGTCTGCAGCGATTCCGCTGAGTGCAGCGCGAATCTGGAAGTCCACCTTCTGCTGCGTCTTGCCCGCTTCCCGCTCCTCAAGCGTTTCGCCAATGCAGAGAATCGGAACCAACCCGTGGTTGAGCGCCGAGCGAAGCTTGCGATGGATGAATTCATCACCTTCGCCAAAGAGCTCGCGACGCTCACTGTGGCCCAAAATCACGTAGCCGCAGCCAGCTTCTTTGAGCATCGTCGGCGAGAGCTCACCGGTGTACGCGCCTTGCTCGGCCCAATGCATGTTCTGTGCAGACACGCCCACGTGTGTGCTGCCAACCGCGTCGATGACGCTGGCGAGGCAGAGCGAGACGGGTGCGATGACAACTTCAACGCCGTTCAAACCTGCAGTCGCGTCGGCCACGCCTTTGGCAAGCTCAGCAGCCTCGGAGAGCGATTTGTTCATCTTCCAGTTTCCGGCCACAAACGGTTTACGCATTGCACTCTCCTTTGAATCTCAGTGGGTTCAACGGTCTATACCCTCGGCTTCGCCTTGTGTCTACAGGACGCTTCGCTGGCGTCGCCCTTCGGGCTGGCGTCGCCCTTTGGGCTGGCGTCGCCCTTTGGGCTGGGGTCGCCCTTCGGGCGGGCGTCGCGCTTCGCGCTGGGGTCGCTCGCCGTTCGGCTTCGCTGGGGTCGCCCTTCGGGCTGGGTCGCTCGCCGTTCGGCTTCGCTGGGGTCACCCTTCGGGCTGGGGTCGCGCTTCGCGCTGGGGTCGCTCGCCGTTCGGCTTCGCTGGGGTCGCCCTTTGGGCTGGGGTCGCTCGCCGTTCGGCTTCGCTGGCGTCGCCCTTTGGGCTGGCGTCGCCCTTCGGGCTGGCGTCGCGCTTCGCGCTGGGGTCGCCCTTTGGGCTGGGGTCGCTCGCCGTTCGGCTTCGCTGGCGTCGCCCTTCGGGCTGGCGTCGCTCGCCGTTCGGCTTCGCTGGGGGTTCGTCGGGGGCTAGGGGCTAGCGGTTAGTCCGAAGATTTGAGGCTGCTCGGAGGGACTTTGGAGTGCGGGCCAGGTTGCGAGGACGTTGCCTAAGCATTCGATAGCCCGGTCCTTGGGTTGAGGGCCCTGATAGCGGATTGCTTGTCGAAGCCGCTTTTCGATGCGGGTCGCTGTTGCGATGTCCAGTTGGGCGGCCAAAGACAGGACTTGGTAGTTGAGGATTCGCACGTTGCGTGGGATTCGGCCGAGCGTCGCGGCCAGCATGGGTTCCAGACAGTGAGCGGCTAGTACCGCGTCCTTTGACTCCAAAATGGCTTGGAGTGCGAAGGCCCGAACGTACTGGTTGCGTGACTCTAAAAGGCTCAGGACGGCGTCTTTGGGATTGAGGCACGCCAGAATTCGGCGTGGTTCAGACATCAGAAACGCGAATAGTTCGTTTTCGCGCAGCTGCTTCGATGTTCCCCATTCAGGCGGGATTGCTTGCGCGAAGATTGCCAGAATGCGCTCCGCCAAGGCATCTGGCGGGATATGGTTGTAGTGGTCGACGTACCAGGCAACATCAGGCTTCTTCTTTTGCCATGAGGACGCCACGACCATCATTGCCCGGCTTGCGAGGAAGTCGACCAGCGTATCATCACCTGACTTGCTCGCCTTCGCTGCGAGTGTGACGTAGGTCTCGTTGAGCCCGACCGGCAGATTTGGACGGAAGCTTGTGCGCAGGAGTTTTGGGTGGGCTTCATATAGCCGACACGCAAGCTCGGCAGTCAGACCGTGCACGCGCCAGTTGCTTTCCGCACCTGCCAGCCGCACCAACTGGTTCACTCCATGTTGATGGTCGTCGAGCGCAGATTTGACCCGTTCCAAAAACTCATCATTCGAAAGATACGACTGAGCGATGATGCTCCAGAGCGGCCACCATTGCTTAGTCTGGGCGAGTTCGAGCAGCTTGACCCACGCCTTTCCTCCGGCACTCCACGTTGACCATAACGGGAAGTCCTTGGCGTGCTTCATTACGTAGGGAAGCGCGTCTTCTCTTGCTTCCAAGAGCTTCAGGTAGACCGCGGATGCTGGCCAATCCATCCGGGTTTCAGGGTGCATTGTCTCAAGCTGCGCCAGCAATTCGCTGGTCTCACTCAGGCGCTGCGCCACCTGCTTTACATCATCCGCCCATTTGTCATAGCCCACGGCGATTCGGTAAAGATGCCAATAGTTGTCATCTTCTCCGATCGTTCGTTTTGCGGCCTCGAGCGTCAGGTTGTAGCCAATATCACCCCAGAAATCGCGTTGGACTTGGCGAGAGATGAGCGCGGTGATTTCGTTCGGTGCACGATGGAAAATCTTGGCAGCATCCGCATCGACAATCTCGTAGCCGCAATCAAAGCGGTCCAAAATGGTCTCGGCTCGGTGCTCAGGCTCGCGCTCGAGCCGCTCGGTAAGTCGCCGCACCCATTCTTGGTAGGCCTTTCCCCAACCGTAGCTTCGCAGTTGGTGGGCCAACACTTCGCGATGCAGCTTTACATCGTCATTGCGGTCCAGCTCCGCCAGCCAGTCCGACAAATCGCCTTTGAGGTCCCATCTGGTGACGACGTCCTCGAGCAAGGTCATGAACTTCCAGCGGTCACGCCGATAGAGCGTCTCGGCGTGTTTCGCCAACTCCGTTCGCGTGCGCCAATTGTTTAGCGCCGGCTCCAATCGCGTAAGCAGCTCTTCGCTGCTGAGGCTGCTGTCATTGACCAGCGCTTTGACGTCCTTGGGTGTCATTTGACCTCCAACTGTGCGCGCAACGCGTCAGCTTGCGGGCGATTCAGCTCGCCAAGGTACGCCAGCAGGCCAGCGATCTTCTCAAGCTCCGCTGGGTTTGGGTTTTGGTTGTAACTATGAATCCGAGCTCGAATTTGCCGGCGTTCTTTGCGGCTTAGCCCCATGGTTTCATTCACCGTCACCCCGGTGACCTTCTGGCTTTGGCCGGCGCGCATCACACGAGTCTTGGACTCGTTCACGACGAAGCCTTCCTGGTCGACGATGCGACGGATGTTCGCCAATAGCTGGCCCACCGCTTCAACGTTATCGCCCGAGAACGCCATGTCGTCCGCGTAGCGCGTGTAGGTGAAGCCCACGCTCTTCGCCAGGCCGTTCAGCCGGGCGTCCATACATTTGGCGATGGCGTTGCAGATTAGCGGGCTTGTGGGCGCGCCCTGTGGACAGGTTCGGTTGCCGACAGGCGTGTAGTTCACCACACCATCAACAACGACTTTCTGGCGCTGCGCCTCGGTCATCAACAGCGCCAACGACGTCGCGACCGGGAACGAATACCCGTATTTGATGAGCAATCCACGCACCCGACCGAAGGTCACCGTGCCGAAGAAATCCTGCAGGTCCATCTTGATGACGACCTTCTTGCCCACGTGCGGCGTCGCATTGGTCTTCACCGAACGGCCTTTTACAAACCCATGTGCTGCCTCATGGACAGGCAGCGACGCCATCTCAACCAAAAGCTTTCGTTGCAAGCGCTTCAGCCGCCGCTTCGGCGCCATGATAATGCGATGACCACCGGAGCGTTTTGGAATTGCGTATTGTATATAATGACAAACTTTGTCATCGAATCGGTGGCAGGCGAAGTACTGCAGTTGCGACACTGGAATGCCGAACCACTTGGCGAGCGTGGCTTCGTCTTCCCATATTGGCAGGCCAAGTGACTGCAACAGTTTTCGATCGCTCAGCAGGCGTCGCCGGCCAAGCTTACTGGTGCGCATCGAGGCCGAAAACAGACGTTGCGCCTCATCGCGGTCCATCACCCGCTTTGCTGGTTGCCACCAATTCTTGGGTTTTTCTTTGGGCAACAGGCGCACGTCGACGCGGCCCTTGACCTCGGCTTCGGGCAGTGGCGTTTCCAGGGCATCAGGAGCCTCGGGATTCACCAGTTTTTTGAGCCAATCGAAAATGCCCATCGTTACCACGTGACGAAAAGAAGGCCCCGGAATTCCGGGGCCTCATGAACGGCAAAACTTCAATGCTCTGGCCTCTGTGTATACCCGTTGCGTGTGGGTAACATTGGCGACGTAACGCTTTCAGCGTGTCCACCGCGGCGAAACGCGCGCGGATTCTTGGCTAATGCTCGTTCGGGCGGATCTTAACGTTGCGATGGTGACGTAACAAGGATGAATGGAACAGCTGTCTCATGTTAGTTAACTTGACAAAAAAAAACGGTTTTTCTTAGGGTTTGTTCTGACCCCTTTGCCAAGGAAATTGGGTGGAAAAACTCAGCGAACATCGTCTTCAATTGGTTCTCTTGACATGCCTTGTCTTCTTCCTTCCAATCAACAACAGCTTTGCCCAACCGATTGAGGGCGGGTGTCGTGTAAAAACCGACCGATTGGCCACCGTCACAGATTACGCGAACACCAATCAAAAGCGTTTGTATCGCATCAACACGCTCAATACACCGTATGGCATTACCGGCAGCCAAAGTAGAAGCGCTGTTCATCGTGCAGTGTCGGCATGGAACGAACAAGCGGGCAGCGGGTATTTTGAGTATGATGGCACCTCAACTCGCACCGAACTTCCCGAAGACCTGAGTAGTTGCAACGCTCAAGGCATCAACTATGACTTGGTGGTGTTCTACTTCAAAGCAACAGGAATCGGTCTTTTGGGACAAGAAGTGCCAGCATGTATTGATTCGAACGGTGTCGCTCATCGGCATGTGATCTACACATATCGGCAAGATGCAGCGAATCAATACAACAATTTCACTGTTGGCGCCCCAAGCGGATTTGACTTGGTTTCCCACCTGATTCATGAATCAGGTCATTCGCTCAACATCGATCACCCAGGCCAAGGGCTGCCCGGCGACAAGTCTGACTATGAATACGCTGTGATGCGCCAACGCGGGGATCAACTAGGCACTCAAGTTCAGCCTCGAGATCTCTTCGCTTATGACAAGAAGTGTGCAGTCTGGACGGGGGGGAGGAGGTCTTTGTCTCCAAAGCGCCGGTTCACCTACAATGGAACGATCTATTCGGAATCGGTTTTCTATCTTGGTGCTGGTGTTGCGAACGGGGCCGTCGGGGTGTCGTTGAACGGCGGAGTGACATATGGTTGGGCAGGTTTGCGCCAGACCTACAGCTACAACTCGCCGTTTCAACTTTCTCAAACAGATGGATTGGATGCCTCCAACCAGAATCAGATATTCGCCGCCGACTACCAAGGGTCACCGGCTCGAATGGCGGGATGGCGAGAAGACACCTCGTTGGAGCGAATTGTTTATCCCGAGTTTCATGAGACACCGTGGTGGGCAAACAACGCTCGTCGTATGATCGCAAAGGTTCGCACAACGAATGACTGGTCGACTTGGATAACGGGGGATCTGGAACTCTGTACGAGCACATATTTGGGCTTTTGCTCCGCAAACACGCCAGTTTGGTCTGGACACCGAGTCGGCGTTACTTGGGACAATTTCGGCAACAAGTCGCGAACGGTCATCGCTCACCAAGACCGTACAAACACCCTCGCGAATCGTGAGATTCGGGTCTATGAAGGCATTCTTCCTAGTCTGTCAGATTCCAACAACAAGATCCTAAAACATGAGTATCGAACCTTCGATCGAACTGCGATCGCTCCAGAAATCGTCTGCGAGGCTTATGAGGCCGGGGGGTACGATTGCGTTCTGATCTACGTTGACGATACAGATCCAACGCCACAGGTTACCGTCGAGCGCTTCTGGGGAAACAATGGTTCATATAACTGGGATCCCAACTCCTACTCAATTCCTGTTGAGACGTGGGCACCCGTTGCGGCGTGGTTCGTGAATAGCTACTTCTATGTTGCTGTTCGTGAACCAGACGGAAATCTAAAGGTTTTCTATTCCGATGATGGAGCCAATTGGCAATTGAAGGGGAGCTACGGCTCCACGAACCTGGGACCATCTGCAGTGAGCTACTACAATGACACCACCAACTACATCGTCTATCACTAGGTTTGTTATGAAACTTATCACCGGGCTCATGTTCGCTGTTTTGCTGGCTTCCTGCTCAGAAGAAAGTCACGAGCCAAATGACACAAACCGCCAAATTGAGATCGAGCATCGGTTTGAGCGTCTTCCCAAAGATGTGGCGGTGGTCGAGTGTGGCTATGACGGGCCTGAGAAGACCCTGTGTGAGTGGCTGGCGACCATTGACCAGGTTGTCGAGGTAGAGGTGACGGAAATCAGCATTGTCGACTCACCAAGTTGGGCTGAGGGGTATCAATCGATGGTTGAGTCCTGCGATAGTCGACCTCGTTGGGTGTTGGAAGTTGATGCTGTGGTAGTCGACCCGATTCTGGGGTCTCTGACTTCGGGAACCAGCATCAAGATGAGATACCCCAAGTTTCGTGTCGAAGATTGGGATCCTTGGATTGCAAACGATGGCGGTCAAATTCGGTGGAATTCCCGTTCGTCGGACATGGCTTCAAGAGGGATAGGTATTGGTTCCCGTTTTGTTGCTCCCTTGATTCACGCAGACGATTTTTTCGCGATTGGTCCACACCTCGCGATGGAGGAGGTCGACGGTAGATTGCAGTTCCAAGAGTCTTCAAATGAGTGTTTGAAAGGGTACCTACCAATGTCAACACTTCCTAATTCCAAGGACGATTTGAGGACAGAAGGCGTGGCGTGTGCCTCGATTGGCTCGAAACCGATTGGGGTGTTGCGTGAGGAGTATCTACCAACTTGTGCTGATTTCCCCGCCGGCGTTCGTTAGTGGTTCGGTCACAAGAGCGAGCATGTGTTCGCATGGCCCTAAATTCATCAGATTATTGTCGAAGAACTCGCACGTGCAGCGACCGAAGATGATGGAGCCATCCGCCTTCAACACCACATGCGTCGTCTGTCCATCCACGACGCCATCGATGACATCATCGTGATGCACGGTAAACGTGTTTTCGCCCGTCATTGGGTCCACGCCACCTGGCTTTCGGGTCTCCCTGGAGGTCCGTGAAGTCACCTGCACTAGCCCGTCTTCCACCAATTGCACGGCGGCGAGCCGGGTCTGGTTTGGCTCGAAGAACACATCGGGATCGATGGGCGTTTCAAAGAGCTCGCGGTGGCGGAATTCTCGCTTGGTCACGTCATAAATGCACAGGCCCCGGCGACACGCTTCATTCAACGCTCGACGTGCATCACGCACGCTCATTCCGGTGCACTCAGCCAATGAATCCGTCGTCGCAACAAGCTCACGCCGTAGCTCGGCGAGCGTCGCTCCGACGGCTGCTTCGCCTGGGGAAGGTGCAACCAATTGGTCAAATGCTGCGCCTTTGGTCCAGTTGTTCCCCGTCCAGCCGCTCGCCCCCAACACAAATGTGATGCCCTTGAGGTTTACAGCCCAGAAGCTCGGAAGCGCGCGACCTTTCAAGTAAAGGTCGACGGACTCGGCGTGCGGTAGCAGGTTCTCGATAAGGGCCAAACGTCGTCGTCCCCAGATACGCGTTGTCTTGTGTTCTGCGTAGTTGTGGCTTGCACCTTCGAGGTTGATTCGATGCTCCCATGGCTCCAGAACGACCGCAGCATCTTTCCCAGGTTCAAACTCGAAACGTAGGCTGCGTGGGGAGGTGAAGGCGTTGTTAGTCCGCAGATATTCGATGATATTCAGCACATCGACAGGCTGCATCGACACCCGCGTGCCTGGCATTGCCATTGCGGATTGCAGCTGCAAGAAGCCCTCAACCCAGGGTGTTGGGATGTCGACTTTAGCCTCAACGTGAGTTGCTTCGCCGGTCTGAACTTGGAAGCCTTGGGGTCCAACTCGAAACCATGTGTCTCCCGTCGAGCGCATGGAATCTAGCGAAGTCCAGAGTCCCTTCGTGAAGTCGATATTGGTAGTTCCAGTTTGAACATCGCCTTCCGCCTCGAAGAGCTCGCGATCGACGATTACCAGGCCATACGCAGACATGTCCTGATTGAACGCTTCGAAGAACACACGGTCATCATGGACAGTAATGACGGGGTCGAGCACGGACTCCATGAATCGGTCGTACTCTTCGTTGTCCATCCACTGAAACTCCGACCAGACGAGCTCCCCAAGGGTCTGCAGCGCCAAACGCAATTGATAGACGTTCGAACGGACTCGCCCATGAAACTTCACCGGTCGCCGCCGATTTACTGACAGCGCCAGATCTGCCGCATGTGCGTTCTGAATCAGTGCCGAGGGCCCAGCATAATCGTAAGTAAGTTGCATATGAGTTCTTTAACAAACCTGCAGCAGGAACGCGAAGCCAAACGCGAAGCCCGAAGGGCGAGCTGCAACGCGACCGTAGGGAGCTGCAACGCGACCGCAGGGAGCTGAAACGCGACCGCAGGGAGCTGAAACAAAAAAATTTGAAATAGGCAACCAAAGTGTGGTCCCATACTCTGGTGCTGGAACGCATTGCTGTACAAATTGCAGGGACCCGTATGTCACCGAATGTTCGCAAAGGGATTTTAGGCCTACTTCTTGGGCTCGTGTCGTTGGTTGTGGCCTGTTCAGACGACTCCTCATGCGACACAGCGGCGGATTGCCCGACCGGACAAATCTGCGTTGCGACAGTTTGTGTGGTTCCATCCGCGAACAACGTCAACAACTCGAACAACGTCAACAACTCGAATAACGTCAACAATTCGAATAACGCCAACAACTCAAACAACGTCAACAACGCGAACAACTCCAACAACATGGATATGGACATGGGTCCATCTGACATGGACATGGAGCAGGATTTCCCGGCTGACGATTCCGATGGTGATGGTGTTCTGAACGATGACGACAACTGTCCAAACGTCGCCAACATGGATCAGGCGGATAAAGACTTCGATTTGATCGGCGATGCGTGTGACCCAGACCGTGACGGTGATGGCGTCGAGAACGCCATGGACAACTGTCCAGATGTTCGCAATGCCGACCAAGCGGATAGCGATAGCAATGGAATTGGCGATCTTTGCGAGGCCGACATTGACGGTGACGGCATCTTGAACGACGCCGACAACTGCCCCTACACCGCAAACGCGAATCAGGAAGACAGCGACAACGATGGAAACGGCGATGCATGCGACTTCGACCGCGATAACGACGATGTCGATGATGTCGATGATAACTGCCCTGACGTAGCCAACCCCTTCCAAGACGACACGGACAACGACGGCGATGGCGATGCCTGTGATGCGGACATCGACAACGACGGTGTAGAGAACGCCTCGGACAACTGCCCGATGGTCATGAATGCGGGGCAAGAGAACGCTGACAACGATGCAGATGGCGACGCCTGTGATGATGACGATGACAACGACACCATCGATGACCTCGCCGACAACTGCCCGGTAGACGCCAACACCAACCAAGCCGACGGCGACTCAGACGGCTTCGGCGATGCGTGCGACAACTGCGATGCAACGCCAAATCCACTGCAAGAGGACGCAGACAATGACGGAGTTGGTGATGAGTGCGACAACTGCCCACTGGCAATGAATCCAGCGCAGAGCGACGTGGACAACGACCAAGCGGGTGACGCATGTGACAACTGCGGTGTGGTTCCAAACCCAGACCAAAGCAACGTCGACAACGACCTGTTCGGTGATGCATGCGACAACGATGCAGATAATGACGGCTTCCAAAATGGCGCCGACAACTGCCCGTTCATCGCGAATGGTAATCAGGCTGATCAGGACGGCGACGGTGCTGGAGATGTCTGCGACAACTGCCCAGCTTCCAATCCGGGCCAGGCCGACCAGGACGGGGATGGCGTCGGAGACGACTGCGATAATTGCCCGGCCGACGCTAACGCCAATCAATCAGACGTCGACAACGACACCGTGGGCGATGCTTGCGACAACTGCGTTCAAGCATCCAACACCGATCAGGCTGATTCGGATATGGACGGCTCAGGCGATGTCTGCGACGACGACCGCGACGGTGACCTGATTCCGGATGCCACGGATAACTGTCCACAAGTGCCAAACGACGCCCAGTTAGACAGCGACAACGATGGGGTTGGAAATGAGTGCGATAACTGTCCGCTCGACTCCAACGGAAACCAAAATGATAACGACGGCGACGGCATCGGAAACGCTTGCGATAACTGCATCGTGGTTCCTAATCCGGACCAAGCCGACGGTGACGGCGACGGTCGTGGCGATGTCTGCGACCCCAATCCCTAGATGGGCGATTTCAAACTCATCGTAATGCGCCATGGACAGGCGGAATCGTACTCTCCTGATGGCGATTCCGGCCGGCGATTGACAACGGTTGGACGGGCCGACCTGGAGGTCGGAGCGACCGCGTTGGCGGGCCTGTTGACGATCGATGCCGCCATGGCGAGCCCCTTTGTTCGGGCGCAATCTACCGCCGAGATCATCTGTGCGCCGCATAACGTCGAGTTCGATACCTGGGCAGGACTGACGCCATCATCGCCGCCCGCTGCCACGCTCGAGGAAATAATAGAGCGTGGTCGCAGCCTTCCAGAAGGCAGTACTTTGGCCGTGTTCGGACACAATCCGAATGTCACTGCGGTCATGGGTTTATTGGTCGCTGGAAGGCCAGATGCCTACCTAAACGTGCGGCCAGGAGATGCAGGCGTGTTCATCGTCCCCGAGATGATGCCGTTCCGACCGATGGGAGCCGAAGGTCCAGTTGCGATTTTGGATGCATTCTATCCACTCGAAACTCTGGTCCGGCTTTCGTCATCTAGTTGAGGGTAGAGCGAGACTCTTTTGATGCGAAATTTGATTATCTTGTTGGCGGTTTTTGCGTTGGGTTGCTCCAGTGCACCCGCAAAACCTGAAGTTGACAAGACCGCCGACCCGCCTCCGCCCGGGGCCGAACTTTGGCGCGGTGACGCGCTAAAGCTCCCCAAAGACTCCCCAATAGTCATCGAAGTTCATCCACGCGAAGTCCTGGCGTCGTTGTTGCGTTTGAAGACCTGGTTGGTCGCCGAACCGGCGATGTTCGGTGAGGACGGCCCGGCAATGGTGGAGCGCATCAATCTGGGCTGGTCGTTCGTACAAGCCTATCTAGGCGCAGACCCTAGCAAGTCATCTGCGTGGAGCCATCATGGACTCGACGTGACCCGCCCGGTGTTGGTCGGTGCATATTCGGTCAGCGAGGATAGCGATGCCTTCGTTGAATCGGTCGAGAAGAGCCTCGCCGAATCGCTGGGTTTGCCGCCGGTAGAGAAGAGTACTCCCGAAAGTCGCGTCGCTCTGGTTGATGCGCTGCGAAACACGCGGACCGCTCAGATCGTGCCCGAGGGGCTTCACGCCAATGTGGTGCGTGCGGTCTCAAGCAGAACGCCAGTTACCGGTGCGCGCGTACTGATTCCGTCAACCGATCCGGCGACGCTCCTCGCCTTCATCGACGCGTTGTCCGTCAATCTTGGCTACAAACCCTTCACATCTCAGGAGGCCGAGCGCCTGAAGCTTGGACCGCTTGGAAAGGCCTACCCTGGCACTCCCGACGGTCTGCCAGCATTCAGTGTTCGGGTGGGCGAGGGCATTGTCATCATGGATCTTGTCATCGCAGCGGTTGCCGTGGATGCGCTGCGTGGTGCGGACATGAACAAGATGCGCCCACAAATGCTGCAGGAGCTGCAACAAGCGATTGAGACCATCGAGGCGGGCCCGCCGAGTGCGCCAAAAGCGCCGGGTGACCCGGCGGCGTCCATCGGATTCAATCACGATGGCGCTTCACATATCGTACGGGTGCGGGGCTACCGCCAGACCTTGGAGATGGCCAAGACGATGGGCGCAGACAAACGCGATGTCGTCGCGATCCAGGGATTCATGCAAGCGCTGGTGAACGCGCGAGCTTGGGATTTGCGAAGCGATGACAGCCCGGCGTTGTCGTATGGTCTGATGCTTCCTCAAGAGGGCAATCGTAACGTGGCATCGTTCGAGATGGCGATGTTCATGTCCCACGACACGCCAGAGCTGAAGATCTCGGAGCCGAAGGGCGGTCTATCTGTGCCAGAGCGCGGCATGGGCTTCTCGATTTCGTTTGAGCCCTTCACAGATCCGATCTGGCGAAAGTGGCTCTATGTTGAGCGGCCTGGTGACACGTTGGACATCCTCGATGCTGGCGGAACAGACGTCCTCGCCGACCTCGCCACGCCCCGAAATCTGGCACTAATACTGGGTAATCTGGCAAAGACCGGACCTGAGTCGTTTGCACCTGAGTATGCCGCATTGATTGAACTGCTGCCGTTGTTGGGGCGAGTTGAGTTCGCGACGATCGATGCTGATTTGAAGAACTTTGAGACCGAACCTCGTGTCATGTTTGCGATGGAGTTCGCGAAAGGGACCGGCCAGGTGGACCACAAGACTGCGATGGAGCTGCTGCTTGGCTTCACTTCTGGGGTTGTGGAAGAGGTGAAGTCGACCAAGGTGCCGAAGCTAGAGGTTGGCCCACCGAACGCCTGGACCGAAGTTGAGCCAGATACGCTCAATGTCCGCTATATCTACAACGACGACTTTGGGTTTGTGGCGGTTGGCCTGACCAGGGAAGAGGCTGAATCGGAGTACGAAGGCGCGCAGGTTACGGCCGCTGGAAGCGCGGATGCCGCCACGTTCCGCCTTGAGCCGCTGGCTGCGTTGTCGGCGCTGACCGACATGGACACCCAGAATGTCGACTTCGTCGACCCGGCTATCCTCGCCCAGCGAATGGGGGCCATCAACGGACGTGTTGAGCCGTCTAAATCAGGTGATTCGCGTTATCTGTCGTTTACGATCGAACTCACCAAGCCGCCGAAATTCTAGGGTCTCGCGCTCCGAGCGAAGCGAGTCCCTCTATTTCGTAACGTCGCGGTGGCGAACTTCAACGTTCCAACCTTGCCCGCGCCAACGTTGTGAGATTGCTTCAGAGATCGCCACGGAGCGGTGCCGCCCGCCTGTGCAGCCGATACCAACCGTCAGGTACGACTTACCTTCGCGCTGATACAAAGGAAGCATGAATTCGCCAACGCGACGCAAGATTCCGATGATTCCTCCGGTCTCGTTTTGACCCAGGACGAAATCTCGGACTTCAGGATCAAGGCCGGTCTGCTCGCGAAGACCTTCAACGAAGTAGGGATTGGGCACGAAGCGCACATCGAACACGAGGTCGCATTCTGGAGGGAGGCCGTATTTGAAGCCGAAGCTGAGGACGTTGACCTTGAGGCCCGCGTCCTCCTCGGTCACAAAGCGCTCTTTGATCAGCGCCTTCAGCGTGTGAACGGTGTGTTCCGACGTATCGAGAATCAGGCCTGCGTTGGCCCGCAAGCCAGACAGCATCTCACGCTCACGTTCGATACCATCGCGAACTGAACCACCCTCAGCCATCGGGTGTGGGCGTCGTGTTTCGGAGTATCGGCGGATGAGCGTTTCATCGTTGGCCTCCAAGAACACGATTTCGACCCGTGCTCCTTCGGCGCGCAGCTGCTCCACGACTTTGTCCGCGCCATGCAAGAACTCCCCGCCGCGCGTGTCGACGACAAACGCCAAGCGTTGGATCGATTCGCCGCCTGATGAGTTTGCTAGCTCTAGAACTTTTGGAAGGAGTGGGACGGGAAGGTTGTCGATGCAGAAGAAACCAGAGTCTTCTAGCGCCCGCATCATGGTGGTCTTCCCGGACCCGCTCAGGCCGGAGACGATGACGACTTTGGGCGCGGAATGGCCCTCGCTAGCCTCGTTTAACACCTATTCCTCGAAGGCCTCGAGGACCTTTTTGGACATTTCTTGTCCAGGCATTGGAGCGAATACGAAGAGCGCTCCCTTGAATCGTCGGGTGATGTTTGGGGCTTCGGTTTCATCTGCGATCGCATCAAGTTCCCCAGCTTTCCCGACATAAACCGTCAAACCAATACGTTTGGTTTTGCGGCTAAGGACGAGGTCCCATGCGGTGTAGAAGTCGTTTTTGCGTTCGTCTTCCCAGGTATACTCCCAGCCGGCTTTCTTGGCCCGGTCCATGACCTCTTTTTTGAGCTCATCATTCGAAATCCCGAACTCCATTTCGTCGTCTTCGGGTTGTGCGATTTCAACCGGAGCCGGCTCTGGATCATCAGGTCCGCTAGCAAACGTGTAGACCACGAAGATCACCGTCAAAATGAGCATCACCATCACGATTCCACCCGCGATGATGAGGGTCATCATGTTGTCCTTCTTTTCCTGTTCGTCCACAGGATTAGGACCGGGGTTGTTCCACTGGTTCAATTCAGCCTCCGTTTCGCGATAGTCCCACTATCGCCGTGATCTACAACTTGCGCAAGTTACTGCTCGCGCTTCGCGCTCGGGTCTCGCGCTTTGCGCTCGGGGCTCGCAGCTTCGCTGCTCGGGGCTCGCGCTTCGCGCTCGGGGCTCACGTTCGCTTCGCTCCGTTCGGGTCTCACGTTCGCTTCGCTCCGTTCGGGTCTCACGTTCGCTTCGCTCCGTTCGGGTCTCAGTCGCTTTGCTCCTTCGGACAAACTCTTGGGTCAATCTCATAATCCTAGCCCACCTCTAAACTAACCCGAGGCGAAGCCGAGCCCCGAGGCAAGCGCAGCAAAGCCGAGCCCCGAGCGAAGCGAGCCCCGAAGGAGCGAAGCGACTGAGACCAAGCTAAAGGGCATCCACAGCATCACGAATGGCGCGCTCGATCTCGAATCCGCGACCACCTTCGATAGTGTAGACGGTGATCTGAGCCTTTCGCGCACCCGTAGCCTCAAACACCGCTTCGCGGCCACCCCCGCCCCACGGATGCAACAACGCAACACGACGTACCACCTGCGCTATCTGCTCGTGGCTGGTGCTGCCGGCCCACGTTAGGTCGAAGCGGTGCGGGAGCGCGCCGCTCATCGGGCTACGCCGGTGAACCACCTCACTCACGAACGCCGAGTACGGCACCAAAACCTCGCCTTGGCCATCATCAAGCACCAGGTGCAACCGGCGCAGCCGCGCGACTACCCCGTGGTGTCCCTGAAACGTAATGGTATCCCCAGGTTTGATGCGCTTCTCCCAACGTGTCGATAGCCCGTAAACGTAGTCGCGCACCGTGGTGGAACCGGCCATCAGGAGGCCGATTCCGACGGCGACCACGCCCCAATAGATCGGAATTCGGCCGTTGGACGCCGCCGGAATCGCGACCCCCAAGAATGCAAAGATCGCAAAGAACTCGATCGGCACCGAACGAATCGCCTTCGTTGGAAGCCGAATCCAACCGGTGCGATTGAGCACCAGCAGTATCAAAAAGAGCATCCCTGCGATGATGAGCCATTGTTGGTTAATCATGCCAAGACTCCCTTATCCTGCAGCCATTTCACGACGTGCGGTGCGACGAACTGGTCTAACTCGGTCGACTCACCGTTTCGCGTGGCGACGCCCGAGCGCGCCAAGATCCGTGCGATCTGGACGGCATTCGATTGGCTCGTCGTCGCTTCCAGACCGCTGTCATCCAGCCGTCGATGCAGCGCCAACGCGGCCATTACCGGCAGCCATTCACGCGGAATATTCGCCAGCTTCTCAAAGTCGATTGGACGCGGCGACTTCAGGTTCACCGCGCTGATATTCGCTTCGTCGATATGCGCGATCCACCCATGGAATGCCGCGCCGACATTGCCGCGGCTCCACGCTCGAAGCTGTACCAAGTAGCGCGCAAGCCCAACATCACCGGGCTCAACAGCCGTCCCGTCGATCGTCAATTCCATGCCTGTCGGTTGATGCCGTTTGAGCACGGCGTCCAAGAGGTCGGACGAATCCAGTGCGGGCATGCGTACATGCGCGATGCTCGTCCCGGTCAGCAATCCCAGCCGGTCCAAGAGCCGCAGAGACGCATCGTTACAGGTGATGACGAACAACAGCCGGTGGGCGTATTGGTCGATGAGCCGCTCTAGCCGCTCCAAGATCAACGTGCCTTCGGGGCTTCGCAGCCACCACATTTCTGCATCGGGAATCAAAACCACGCTGCCGTGCCGCAACGCCCGCAACGACGCGTCCAACGACGTGCCCGTGCTGGTCTTGCAGGCCACTGCCACCGCATCTGCGAACGCCGAGATATCGGCCGTCGCCACAACCGGCGCATGCACCTCAACCACCTGGCGACCTGATAAAAGCTCCCGTTCCACGCGGTCCAAGAACGTCGACTTGCCCGATTGCGACGGGCCGGAAATCAACACCGCGCCGCGATGACCCGTGCGATACAGGTCCAGTCCGCGCTGGAATTCGGTGATCTCCTCGGCGCCGCCAACCAACAGCTCGTCCGCCGTTGCACGTGTCAAAAACGCACGGCGATAGAATGCCGGTAACTCTTGAATCGTCGCGGGGGACGGGGCGGTCTGGCCGTACAACGACAGCAAACCCTCGATCCCATGTGGTGCATCCGGCTCCGCGTCAGTTGCCGCCGAGAACCCTGCATCAAGCTGCAACGACGCGCTGACCAAACGCTTGTTGACCTCGGTCCGAGCCGCCGTCGCCACGTTCGTCACGCCCGAAAGGAATCGCTTCTGGCCCTCTGACAGCAGGAAGTGAGGAAGTTCGCGAGCCTGCTCAACCACAGTCTGCGCGGTGAACGAACCCAGTACGGCTTTCAGGGCTTCGTCGATCGTCTCAATCAACTCGTCGTGTTTCTCAGACAACGCTTCCAGCGCCTTGTCCAGCCGCTCTTTGGCTTCTTCAACGAGCTCGTCGCGGTCCGATGCCACCAGGGCGCCATCGCCTTCGCCAGTGTTCTCCAGAATCACACGCGCGATATCACGTCCCGCGTCTTCTGAGCGGCGAGCGACGCGCTCGAAGACCTTGCCGGCCTCGCGAACTTTGGTCATGAAGTCGCTCTCAAGCCGGTACGTCATCAGCTGTCGAACGCTGACCTTCTCGACTTCAGCGTCATCGATATCGCCGCCAGCCTCGTACTGCGCCAACAACTCGTCCGGCACGACCCGCAGGACTTCCGGCAGGCCGCTGACGGCATTATCGACTGCAGCGCTGATGCCCAGATAGAGCTGCTCAAGATCGAAATCACCGCGCCGTTTCTCGACGACATCGCCTTCATCGGTCCAGTCCAACTGCGTGCGAAGAGCCTGCAGCTCGCTGCGAAGGCCGGCTTCTAGACGGTCATCCAAGCGCTGTTCTTCTTCGCGAATCGCGTTGGTTAGCCGCTGCTTCATGCGCAGCAGGTCGACCTCAAGCTCCGTCGTCTGGAGCGCCAGATCGACCATCGCCATGTTTTCGGCGTACTCTTCGGCGTCCTCGCCAGACAGCCACGATGAATCGGATGCGGACCGCGGTGCGAGCCGGCGACCAGCCTTTCGAAGCTCTTCTGCGACCGACGCGCAAATCTCGGATCGGACCGCCTTCAATGCAGCTTTCTGCGTCGCCAGGCCAGCTTCGAATGCGGACATGAACTGGTCCATGACGTCGTCGAAGATATGCGGATCTGACTCTTCCTTCACCGACTCCGCGGCGGCCAAGCAGACAGCATGTAAGTTGATGACGTTTCGCGCTCTTGAAGCAAGCACGCGGTCCAACGAGGCATCGACTGCGTTCTGAATGTTCTTCGCGATGACCTCAGCTAGCTGCGCCTGTAGGTAGAACGACCGCCCGTAGCGCAGGCTCGAGAACGCCCCTGATGGTTTGCCCATCGACACGTCGCCGTCCTTGCGCGTGATATGCAATTCGTACGGTGCCATCGCGACGATATCGTTGATCGCGCCATCGAGCGCACCAATGGCGTCCAGCAAGCGTCTTTCGTGTTCCTCGGCCGTCAGCTCCACGTCTTCGAGGGCGTCGGAAAGGCTCGACCAGAACGAATTCAAGATCGTCGGTTTCAAGCGCGCTGCAGTCGCTTCTTCACCATCCGCAAGTCGGTCAAGCTGGCGCCGGGCCTTGCCCGCAGCCTCTTGGAAGTCTTCGGCGGCGACGCGAAGTTCGTCGGCGAACGCGTCTTTGAGCTGAGCGGTGAAATGGTCAAACGCCGTCGCGATATCGAGCTCGATCTGCGTGAACGTCTCGTTGAGGTCCTCGTCCTTGAACAGCTGGTCTTCCAGATTGAAGCCGGCCGTCGATTCCGTGATATCCGCCGTCTCTTGCAGGTCTTCAAACGGGTTGCTGAACGTCTCGCTCGCCTGCAAAAACACCGGGTGATTGAGGTTTTTGGCGTTTTCGCGAAGGACTTCGGCCCAGTCGTCGTCAGGCTCGCGATTTGGCATGCCGATAAGCACCATCGCCGCATCACCCGAGATCGAGTGGATCGTGTCGGGACTCGCGTCAGGCACACTGCGCAACTGCGCTTTTACGCGGGCTTGGTTCAGCCAACGCGAGATACGTTGCTCAACCAGTCGACGTTCTGCGGGATTCTGGATTGGGAGGTAGACGTTGATATCACTGCGTCGCCACTCCTTGGTCGTTGTGAGCGATCGCACCAGGGCTAGCTGCAGCGCTAGATTCTTGCCTTCACCGCGCCACCAAACATCGACGCGACCAGGAGTCGGCGTCGCATGTCCGCCGGCCAAAACCAGGTTGTACCGTTCACGATCTAGCTTCTCGTAGAAATCACGCGCAGGCGCACCGCTATTGAGCGTCTCCTCGACGCCCAGGGCGACCGTGTTAGGCAAAAGTCCCGGCAGACCGTGATACTGCGTCGCGTACAAGCGTGCGTCCCATGCGGCGTCCGCGTCGGTTGCCCCGACCAGAGCAACATCTGATGCACGCCCACTTTTGCCGACCAGTTGATTGACGACATTCAGGGCCTCTTCGCCAAACGCGATGACGTTCGGACGCCAGTTACGCTCGTGGCTCGACTCTTTGGACAGGCGATTCAAGCCTTCGGACACGATAGATTGCCACACGCCAGCCCAGGTATCACCGCCCTCTAGAACCAACTCGCGGCGCTTTAGAAGCGCATACAACAAGCCCATGGCGACTGTCGCGCCGGCCATCGCCAGCACGTCCATTTGGATCATCAACAGCAAACACGTAACCGCGCCAATCAGGCTGACAAAGCGGGGAACGCGGAATGCAGGGCGGAAGTCAGGGCTGACCCACGATTCGATAAATGCTGCGATGTTCAGGAAGCCGTACGACGTCAGGAAGAACATCGAGACGATACGCGCGATGGCGTCCAATTCACCAATCAGGACGCCGCTGAGCGCGACCAGGGCGGTGAGCACGACCGCACGACGCGGCTCATTATCTTTGCCGTGGCCTTTCTCGAAGAAGCGCGGGCCAATGCCGTCCGCAGCCGCCGCCTGCAGAATACGCGGCGCGCCAAGAATACTGCCCAAAGCCGACGAAATCGTCGCTCCCCAGATACCGGCGACAACGAGCTCACCAAAGTACGCGTAGTCCAGTAGAACTCGGGGATTGTTGATGAGCTGGTCGGTTGGAATTCGCCAGGCCAAGAAATAGCTCAGCAATACATAGCTGACCAAACCCACGACAATCGCCGCCATCGTTCCAAACGGGATGGACTTACGGGCGTCTTTGAGGTCGCCGGACATCGAGACACCGGCCTCGAATCCAGTCACAGCCGGGAAGAAGATACCAAACAAGACAGCCAGCGACGCACCGCCGGTGACAGCGGTCATCTGAACCGTGTCCGGCCGCGGCATGTCTGGGTTTCCGACGAAGATCGAGATTAACGACAGCACGATGGCCGCCATGATGAAGAACTGCGTCTTGATAGCCAGGGCCGTACTGATGAACGTAATCGCGGTCACCGAGAACAGCACGATCGAGCCCACAATCCGGATGTTTTGGATATTTATCTCTTGGTCGAAGTAACCAAGGAAACTCTCCGAAAAACCGATGACGTAGAGCGAGACACTGAACGAAAGGCCCACAAACAGCGCGATACCAAGCGCGCCACCAATCGAAAGCCCCAAACTTCTGGACAAGATAAAGTAGCTTCCGCCGGCCTTGACCCGCTTGTCGGTCGCCATCGACGACACGGAAAGCCCGGTCGTCAGCGACACGATGTGCGCGACGACCACGATACTAACGGCGGTGTAGAACCCTGCGTTGCCGACAATCCACGGCAGACGCATGTACATGATAACGCCGAGGATCGTCAGGATCGCCGGGGTAAAAACGCCACCAAATGTTCCGAACTTGCCTGATTTCGCCATGACTCAGTTGTTGATCAGAGTGGCGAGTTGTCAATTATTTGGGCTGGGGGGCTCGGGGGCTAGCGGCTAGTGGCTCGCCGGTCGCCGCTTTCGGAATAGCCCCAAGAGTAGTAGCCATCCGATATCTGAGGGTTGTGCGTCCAACGAACTACAGCCCCCATCCGATGATGAATCCGCATCGGTTGGCGTATCGCTCGATTCAGGTCCATCGGGTTGGTTGTTCGCACCGGAGTCTTTTGGGCAGGCAAATGGATTCGAGACTGACTCCGGCCGTTCACCAAACTCTGACATTGGCACACACAAAGGTTCAGAAGTGGCCACAGTTGCCTCGCTGGAGTCGAACAGCCGAGCGGTGATGCACAGGTCCGCGCTATTTTCCCCATCACCAATGACAACTGCAGTTGTGTTCGAAAGCGACCCAGTAAAATACCCAATATGTTCGTGTTCACCTTGGGTCAAAACAACCTCGCCGACGTAGGGACCTGGGACGGATGTCAGCTTGATATTGAGTGAGGGTTGGTGATGCGTTTCTGTCCAATCGCAGAACTCGCAGAAATTCACGCCGTCGAAACAATCATCTCGACAACCACCGCCCAGCCATTCGGGAGGGTCGACCTCGCAACATGTGCGGCCACCCTGTATCGCCTTCCAGGTTGGAGTTGCGCCATCGATTGAAACGAAGGGTTGTTCGGTTTGAGGCTCAACAATCAAGCGCGCCGGTACTCCATACCAATCGTAATCAACCTCGTATTGGCCATCGGGCATTTGTGAGTCAGGCTCCCAGACCACCCAGTTTTCGACGTACGCACGGCCGAGTTCATCCCAAAGAACTCGAGTAGACTCAAGTTGATGCGTGAACGTACCCGCAATCCTGTTTTCATTCACATCAACCACGTGAATATATGGAGTTGAGCCAGCGAACCCGATCACAATTCCACCGTTTGGAGTGCGAATCTCGTCACCCAAGTCGGTCAGGTATTGAGGCGGAACGTTGTTTGTGCAAGCAAAAGCGTTTGGTGCTGACAGCGTGAGCAGGACTACTGACACAATCGCTAGGAGTTGAATTCGCATAATTACCTCAGCAGTTTCGCCGTCGTCTTCGAAGCATCAACAATCCCAGTACAAGAAGTCCGGCGGGAGGTCCTGGTGGCGTCGTACTACAACTGTACCGAGGCGGTTCGCCATCAACAGTGGCTTCGCCTGGACAATCATCGATGATTTCCAACGAGGAGCGCTTTGTGTCTGGCCGCTCGCCGAAACTCGAACGAGACACGCACTTGGTTTCCGATGATGCAACGGTTTCTTCGTCGGAGTTGATTAGTCGCGCAGTTACACAAAGATCGCCATCGGAATCCCCGTCGCCGATGACTTTCACTGTGGATGTCGGAAAAGCCGTCGCGAAATAGAACTTCTTTGTTTCATCGCCTTGTTGGAGCTCTATCACGCCTATGTAAGGCCCTGATGTGGTAGTAACATCAACGGAAAGTGTCGGGTGGTAGTAGACCGACGACCACTCACATGTCTCGCAGAAATCGACACCACCGACGCAATCGTCGCGACAGTTTGGACCGAATTGTGGGTGAGGTTCCAACCGACAACAAAGGCGACTGCCCCCCTCGATTCCGGTCCATGAGGTTTTGGTGCGAACAATCTCCACGGAGGGTTCCGAATCTGCCTTAACGATGTCAAACGTCGTTTCCCCCCATCCAAACTCAACCCGGTATCGAGCGTCAGTCATCGGACTGTCTGGCTCCCAAATCGCGAAGACCTTATTGAAGCCACGGTCGAACTCGTCGAAGACCATCTGGTTCTGGGCGGCAACTAGAGTCTCAGATCCCAACACTTCAAACCCATTGTCATCCACAAGTTCGACTAGCGGATTTGTCCCGGCATAAGAGTAGGAAAATCCACCATTCGGGCTTCTTACTTCCTTCGGCGCATCACCGACAAACACAGGTGGCGATACGTTCGAACAGGCGAAGGCGGTTGCCTGGTACGACATCAACGCCAAGACGGTTACACAAAGCGTTTGACCAATCTTTCTCAGGGAGTCACCTCAATGGCTTTCTGGTTGAATCGTTCTCAACCTGCCCAAGACCCAAATAGATATCAAGTACTCGCGTTTCGGCCTTGCTCGGGGCTCGCGCTTCGCGCTCGGCTCAATCTGGAGTTGAACTGGGCTCCACGAGTTTCATCGCAAAATGAACCGAACGAGCGAAGCGAAGTGAGCCCCGAGGCAACGCCGAGCCCCGAGCGAAGCGAGAACGATTGAATTGGCGTCAAAACCCATCTCCCGCTATGGTGGCGCAGTTCCTGACAACAATTTATGTGGAGAATCCGCGTGAACCGCTATTTTATTGCCCTCTTGGCTGTTATCGCTCTGGTTGGATGTAACGTCGACGACGACCCTGAATTGGGTAACAATCGCAGTAACAACGAGAACAACATCAATAACTCGAACAACGTCAACAATTCAAACAACGGCCAAGCTGATTGCGCCGGTGTGATTGGTGGCGATGCGGTCGAAGACATGTGCGGCACATGCGATGCCGACCCCACAAACGATTGTGTTGAGGATTGCGCGGGTGTGTTTGGCGGCGATGCGGTCGAAGACATGTGCGGCGTTTGCGACAACGACGCGACGAACGACTGCGTAGCGGACTGCGCAGGCGAATTCGGCGGTGATGCTGTCGAAGATATGTGTGGCGTCTGCGACGACGACGCTACAAACGATTGCGTCGAAGACTGCAATGGTGAGTTCGGCGGAACCGCCGTGACCGACACCTGCGGCCGCTGCGTAGAAGGAACGACCGGCCTCGTTGCATGCCCAACGGCTACGATTACGGCCGTCGCGGATGCCCACGTCGATAGCCGCAACCCAGACACGAACTACGGCAACGAAGCCGAGGTCCTCGTCGACCGGACCACGACGGAAACGTATGTGAAGTTCGACCTCAGCTCGCTTCCAAATGACATCGTCATCCGTGCATTGACACTGCGTCTTACCGCGACGGACTCGCAAGACTTTGGTGGCAATGGCGACGTGAATGTCTACTTCGCATCAACCGATGACTGGCAAGAAGACACCATCACTTACGCGACCAAGCCCAACTTCTCGGACTTCATCCAGGCGACCTACAACGTGGCAGGCGCAACCGCCGGCAGCGATACGGTACTTGAAGTCATCGACGACCCCGAGCTTCTGGAAATCTTCCAAGGTCAGGTCTTCGGCGACAAATTGGTGACCCTGATGATGGCGTCGGCAGGCTATCAATCGAAGTACCACTCGCTTCAAGGTGCCGACCCAAATCTGGCGATTTCAATCGATGTCAGCTACCAAGTGCTTTCAAAAGTTGACGTCGTTGCCGTCGCTGATACCTACGTCGACAACTCCTCTCCGGACACCAATTACGGCACCAGCGAGTCTCTAGAGGTCAACCCATTCTCCCGCGCTAGCGCTGACCCGCGGCATACGACCTACGTGAAGTTCGACCTCTCGACCGTGCCATCCAACGTGAACATCGAACGCGTTGTGTTCAACATGCTCGCCTACAATGGGTTTGCCTATGGTGGAAACGGTACATGCTATACATATCTGTTGGACGACGACACTTGGGATGAATCGACCCTTACATTCAATACCATTCCCACCTTCCAGCCCGAACCCATCGGAAGTTGGTGGCTTTGGTACGACCGCACCCCTGTCGACCGCGTTGGTGCCACAGCAACGGATGAACTATTGACGGCGACCTCGGCTGCGTACACCGATGACAAGTTGATCTCGTTCCGATTGGCATCCAGCGGCTATCACACTCAGTACCGCTCGCGAGAGTACGCTGACTCTACGCAGCACCCCAAACTCACTCTCTACTTCACCGCCAACTAGCTCTCTAGCCTCGCGATCCACCCCATGGATAACGCGAAGTTTGAAGGGCGAGCTGAAACGCGAGGCGTGAGCCGAGCTGAAACGCGAAGCCCGAAGGGCGAGCTGAAACGCGAGGCGTGAGCCGAGCTGAAACGCGAAGCCCAGCTGAGCTGTAACGCGACCGAAGGGAGCCTCGAGTGAGCGAACAAGACGATACAATCAAACGGACGGGTCGCGGTTTCCTTGTGATTACCGCGGCCAAAGTCTGGTTCTTGGTTACGGGCGCGGCCATTCAGCTGGGCCTGCCCATCGTCTTTGGTTCTGCCGAGCTATTCGGTGTTTTCAAAATCGTCACCGAGGCCATCAGTCTCATCAACATGGTGATGATCGTGGGTACGCTACAGGCGGTCTCAAAGCTTGTGAGCGAGAAGCCTGACCATGCCGACCACTTGGTCAAACTGGCCATCAAGATGCAATTCATGTTGGGTATCCCAATCGCAGCTTTGTATGCGCTGGGAAGCCCGTGGATTGCCGAAAGTTTCAACGACCCAACGCTGACAAACCTGCTGCGGCTATCCAGCCTGATCATCCTCTTCTACGCATTCTACGCCATCTTCATCGGTTTCCTGAATGGCATGAAGGAGTTCGTGCATCAGGCGATGTTCGACATCATATTTGCCACCCTCAAACTCTGCGGAATCATGGGCCTGGTCGCGCTAGGCTTTGGCGTGTTCGGCGCAGTTAGTGGCTTTGTTGGGGCAGCCGGTATCGTCTGCGTGCTGTCGGCGCTGTGGGTGTTTCGATACATGCGCAAACATGATTGGAACACCGACGAATTGGTTGACGAGAAGGAGCGCATCAAGCGCCTTTTTGCGTACCTGTTCCTCGTGATGGCCTACACGTTTGCGCTCAACGCCTTGATGCGCGCTGACCTCTTCATGCTCAAGTCGGTTGCTGCTGGCGTGCCGGAATCCCTGGTTGGAGCCGAATCACTATTTAAGACCATGAGCGACAAGTTCGCCGGCTTCTACGGCGCCGTGCTGAACGTTGCGCGGATTCCTTATCAGGGCGTGATTGCGGTGACGTTTGTCATCTTCCCACTCATCTCGGAAGCGACGTTTAACGACGACCACGAGACCACCAAAAAGTACATCCAGACGACCTTCCGCTACTGCATGCTACTTATCGCATCGGTAGCACTAGTGCTTGTCTTCAACTCCGACAGCTTGATTGCCGGCCTCTATAGCGCCGACTACCAGGCCGCGTCGTCAGCGCTGGCTATCCTGAGCGTCTCAATCATCTTCTTTGCGCTCTATTACGTCGCTGCCACCATCATTATCGGCTCCGGTCACCCGCTTGCAGCGGTCGTCATCACGGGCATCAGCTTGGTTGTGACAGCCTTCGCAAACTACCTCTTGGTCAATGGGGTCCACGCCGAAGTGATGCCTACGCTCGCCCTTGGAACGGGTGCGATGTCGGATGCAGGGACGGCACAAGCCTTAGTCGGTAACGCAGTTACCAGCGCCCAAAATGACTTGGCGCTGGCCGGTCCGTATCTGCTGTCGGCCCCAACGTATATGCGGGCGGCGGCGATTGCGACGACCATCGCCATGGTCACCGGCTGCCTGACCGCTATTGGGTACCTCTGGAAGACATTCGGCGCGCTTCCGCCACTCCCGACGTTGGTCCGAATCCTCATCGGAACCGCCGTCCTTTATGGCTTGGATATGCTCATCCCGACCCCGGTTGAGTGGGTCGCCGAGTGGGGCAAACTCAAGTTTCTAGGCCTCGTGCTGGGCAAGATGACCCTGATGGGCATCGTATTCCTCATCGTGCTCGCCGTGACAAAAGAGTTCACGAGCGAGGATTTGGCGAAGGTCCGGAAAGTCATCGGACGTTAACACTGCTTTGCGCCTGCTGATTCTCGTGTGCTGCTTCGCGCAAGCTGCGATGCGCAAGGCAGCAAGCACAATGTAGCCCGTGCAACGCAGCCGGCGCGAATAAGGAGATCCAATGCCCGATGATGCCCCTGAAACCACCGACTTGGTCCGCACCTCCGATCCTTACGAGCAAGAATTCATGGGCGCGGGCGAGCTGGTCCTCCATCGTGACAAGGTCGCGAACTCTGGGTGGATGCATGCGCTGATGGCGTTCGTAACCGTGGCCGGCATCGTCGGTGTTATCGGTTCTGGAGCCCCAATCGCGGTCGCCCTCTTGCCTTTGTTGGTTGGCTTCATGGCATGGCTGTCCATCGCCACGTTGCGCACGACGGTGACTGCGGAAAACGTCTACATTCAGATGGGCATCATCGGGCCAACTATCCCGGTCGACAGCATCGTGAGCGCAAAAGCCGTGGACTACTCGTGGGTCAAGTATGGTGGGTGGGGCGTCCGTTTCTCAATCTTCGACGGCTCGATCGCCTATAACGTCATGAGTGACAAAGGGAAGGCAGTCGAAATCGAGTATAAGAAGGGCAACAAAATCAAGAAGGTCCTTGTCTCATCACACCAAAACGCTCTGTTAGCCGACGCCATCCAACGCGCGATGGCCGGCGAGCTTGAGTCCGACTTCGAACAAGAGGTCGCCCTTGATTTCGGTGAAGAAAACGTAGAGTTTCAAATCAATGAAGAACGCGAACAGCATCACTAGTCTGTAGTACACAATGCTCAAGATAATCATTGGAACTGGCCTGCTCTTGGTCGCTATGGGTTGCAACACCTTCGCATCCCTGGAAGATGCTGCTGAGCCAGATATGGGAACGTATGATCAGGGGACGAATGATGAAGGAACGAACGATCAGGGAGTGAACATCGATCAGTCCGTCGATCTATGTGATGTGTCCTGTGGAATCGAGCACATACCCGCCGACGTAGACCTGATCTTTGTCACCAAGACACGGTACTTCGTCCAGGATATCATTGACGCGATCGAGGCTCCAGATGGCGATATCAGGCAGCGTGCGGATAAACTCTGTACGGATGAAGCAAACGATTTCCTGCCATCCCAATTCGCGCAATTGAAGTGGAAAGCGATTTTATCCCGCGATAGTTCGACGGATAATCCAGACGCTGAAGCCAGAAACTATATTGCAAATCGGTATCCTGTTTGGACGCATGAAGGCAACGAATTTGCAGATGCTGGGTCGTTGTTTTCGTCACCAACCAAATCCACCTTCTCAACCAGTGTGACGGGCGAACCTTTCACAGGAACAGTTCGAGTTTGGACTGGAGCAAAAATGGACGGCGGCGACGCGACCACCTGTTACAGCTGGGTTCGCGCGGATAACACGACGACGGGTGCCGTTGGGAACCCCAGAAGCAATACTAATTGGCTGAACGATTCAGAAAATCAAATGGCAGCTTTGTGTGATGAACAACACTACCTCTATTGCATCAGCCAACTTCCGTAGTAAGTGGAGCCTCACCGTCCACTCAACAAAGACCGCCAAAACCATGCACGGGAGTTGTCAAATCGGCGGAATGGGAAATCCCGGATGCGCGATTGCGTTTTCGAAGTTCATCGAACTGGTGGCTGCATCCAAAACAATCGGTCCCCAGAAATGGCCTTTGCCCACCGATTCTCGAGACCCCTCATCCAATAGTACGCCGTATTCGAACACCCGCACGGTGGCTACTGTTGGACCAAGGCCCTTGTCGTTGTAGTTGTAGACGCCAATCTCAAATTGCCCCTGAGAACCGTCGAAGTCATGAATAATGACCTCCATGCCCAGGTCCGTTTCGTCCGTTTGGTGGCGAGCGATACCCCCATCGCCCCAATCTGCGGTGGCGTTTCGCCAAAAGACATCTTCCGGGGCATTGTTCCAATACGTCGAACCCGCCCGGCGGTAGTGTAAGTCGAGGTCCGGCTTGCGAACGCCGCCGTTCGGACTCGTCCATGTCAACTCGATTCGAAAGCGTGTTCCTGCTGATTTGTGGGCCAAAACGGTGGCGGTCGATGAATTGCACGTTTCGCCCGCAGCGTTATCGATAACTTGGGCTTCAACCGTGTACTCGCCCACAGCATCGAAATGTAAAACCGAACTCGTTTCTTCATGAACGGGCGCTGCGTAAGACAATTCGGGTTTCTCAAGCAACACAAGGTTGGTTGAAAATCCGTCAGCGGTCTGTGTATCAAACGTCAGCTCCCCGCCTGGCAAGACGATGCGGCGGGAGATTGGCTCGACCCCATCGCTGTTACGAATCGCAACGTAAGCCAGCGGACATTCACGTTCCGGAATCTCCTCCAGTGTTTCGATGGGGGCTTCCGGGGCCGCTTTCTGTGCCGCCGATACAGGTACACCGGGTAGTACGAGAGGCTCGGGGTCTCCGCATCCCAATCCTGTGATCAAGAGCAGGCAACTCAGTTGGTAGGTCATCTTCATCAATGACCTCTACGAGCCAATCGCCGATTCAGGTGAACTCAATCACGGACCGAACGTTTGTCGATTGCCCTTGCCGTTGTGACCTGTTGCTGGGACTTTTGAATGAGATTCCCCAAAGATGTTGGAGCGGAAATGACGTTTTACGGACCAGATTACGGACCATGGAAATTTGCTGATTTGGTGGACCCCTCAGCAGAACACTTGGAAGCAAAGGCCTTGATTGAGCAGTTCTGGAAGGAGTTTGAGGACGCGGCTCCGGAGATTACACGCCTTCTGGAATCGTCGAGTGGCGAGGCAGCGATAGACCTAATCCAAAAACTCAATCCGTTTGAGCTCTGTTTTGAATATGGTCGCCAAGACGGATGGGTTCTTAGATTCACAACGGAAGGAGACTATCCACAGCAGCCTTTCCTGAACGCGTTTGTTGACGCCGCTCCGGAATTGGATGGCTGGTCGTTTCGGTCGCACAGAGACGCTGACAGCGGATATTCTCTGCAACTGGTCGAAGCCCGCACTGGTGTTAAACTGAACAATCCCAAGCTGTTGGGCTTTCCCGGTGAAAACAGGTTCATGGATGTTGTTGTGCTACTGGACGCGAAACAGGTCGGTCCTGTGTCTGGGTCATCGGCTCCGTTAGTGTTGGTTGAGACACTACTCGGGGAGCACGACTTAGACGTTTGGATTGGAGACATCGAGGTCCGGCAAAGACCTGGTATCTTTGCCAAGTTCAGCAATCAACCAAAGGGGGAAGATATCCGCGCGTTGTCTTCGATGTTGGCGGCTCACAAGCAGAAGATTCGATATCCCGAAACACCTTGGAGTGAAGTTGACCTCGAGCAATTGGGGTGGAGTCTCATCGAAATGCGAGGACCCGCCGACGCAGCTGAATGGGACACCTTGATTGCAATCAGCACGCCCGCGCCGGAAATCGTGGTCGCTATGTTGAATGACCGATTCTTCAGTAAGCGATTTTCCAATCGCGATGAGCTCTTCGCACGATTCATTTTCGCAGACTTCATGGACACTGATCAGCGCGCAGAACTTGAAGATGAGGTTAACTCACGACTGCGAGCAGGTGGCGCTGGCTCAACTCTTGGTGGCGGAACCGGCGTTGGCTCAACCCAAATATTCCTTGCTATGGAAGACGTTGCTGAATCGCTCAATGTTCTGCGAACAGTCGTCGCAGAGCGCGCCCTGCCAGGACCTGAGCTTAGATTCGCCGACGCCGATTTAGTGGGCGAAAGGCTTCTATGACTCGTGGAATGTCAGAAACTGGCCGAAGGCCAAGAAAACTCGCGAAGCGAAAGAAAACTCGCGAAGCGAAAGACAACTTGCCGAAGGCAAAGATAACTTTCAGAAACTACGCTTTCTGAAACCACTCCCACATCTTCTCAACCCCACCCCGTATCGAGGTCTCCGGCGCATAGCCAAGCTCGGATCGTGACTTTGTGAGGTCGGCGTTTGTCAGTGGAACGTCGCCAGGCTGCATCGGAAGCTGCTCGATGTTTGCAGGCTTTCCAACAACGTCAGAAATTGTCTGTATTAACTCGCGCAGCAATACGACCTTGTCACCGCCCAGGTTGTACACGTTGTAGCCGTCCAGGTTCTCGATCGAGAGCATCACGCCCTGCACGATATCGTCGATGAACGTGTAATCACGACCGGTTGAGCCATCTCCGTACATCGGAATCGTCTCCTCGTTGTCGATGATGCGCATGAACTTATGGATGGCCATCTCAGGCCGTTGCCGAGGGCCGTACACCGTGAAGAAGCGCAGGCAGGTGACGTCGCCACCATGAAGGTGAACATGCGTCCTCGCCAGGATTTCTAGGGCGAGTTTGCTGGCGGCGTAGGGGCTGACAGGCTCTTCAACTGGGTCGTGTTCAGCGAAGGGGACTTTCGTGTTGCCCCCATAGACCGAGCTGCTGCTGGCCAAAGCGAACTTGCTGACACCCGCAGCTCGCCCTTCTTCTAGCAGCACGCTCGTGCCGGTCACGTTGATATCGAAGTAGTGGGGCGCGAGCTCAATCGACGGTCGGACGCCGGCGACAGCGGCCAGGTGAAGCACAACGTCGATATTGTGGTCGGCATAGATACGACGCACCGCTTCGCGGTCCCGGATGTCGTCTTCATAGAACGCAAACTCGCCATGACTACGCGCCCACTCGAGGTTCGATTCCTTACGCTCGCGCTCATACAGCGTCGACTCGAAGTTGTCGATGACCGCGACGTGCCAATCGCGCTTCAACATTTCGACAAGGCATGCGGAGCCGATGAATCCGGCGCCACCGGTTAGGAGTACGTTCATTTTCGCTTCGCTCAAAGGGTTCGCTGTGCTCACCGATTTGGTTCGCGTTGCTCACCGATTTGGTTCGCGTTGCTCACCGATTTGGTTCGCGTTGCTCACCGTACTACTACGTGTTTGCTTCGCGTTCCAGCTCGCAGGGCCCTGCTAGGTGTTTCAACCTGCCGCGCGACCTGCGACGCTCTGTCGACGCCAGGCAGTCCGAGAGATGCAGGTAGCAGTTCGTTTGTATACAGCATATGCTGTGCGCAAGTGCCCTAGGAACAACAGATGTCAATATCGAGTGAGCAGTGGAATGTCGTCTTCGCTTTGACAGTGGTGTTGGCGACCGGATGTATCGACACGGCGCCAGAGTCCAACGTGCCCGAGAACAATTCGGACATAGAGGACATGCAGACCGCGGATATGTCAGTTGACATGACTCGTCCGACCGACATGGGTGATTTGGCTGACGTCGGTTTGGAGGATATGGAGTCTGATGCGAGAGTTGAGACGGTTGACGGAACCTCGGAGGCGCGTCGCCTGAACGGGTTATTTAACTTCGAAGGTTCTATCGCAGACGCGATTGGCAACCTGGAGTTTTATAGCGTTGCCGTTCAATACGCGTCTGAGGGGGCGATTCCTCAAGGCTCGTTGGCGGTGTCGTTTGACGGGAATTTTCTAGCGGAAACTAACCAGTCCTTTCCAGACTTAACCAATCGGTTGGTTGTTGGAAGTTGGGTCCGCGATCAGACTCCCGAGAACAACTCGACTTGGGTCAGTCAGGGCGTCCAAGACATGTCAAACGGTTGGTCCGTCGGTCGTATCGAACAGCAATTGGGCTGCCGTCTAGGCGATGGTCCCAATCTGGTCTTCACTGGAGTTGAGGTCGCTAACTTCAATGACTGGAATCATGTCGTTTGCCAGTTCGACCTTTCCAATAATGCTGTCACAGTAACGGCTTTGGTCAACGGCATAGAAAGCGATCCGATTCAGCTGCAATATCGGGGTACTTCCGAGATTTTTCGACTAGGCTCTTGGTTCGATGATTCTGGATTCGCAGGCGAAATCGACGAGTTATTTGTCTCGACCGACCCTGGGTTGGGAACTGAAAACCTACGCAAAATATGGGCATGCGGCGTGAATGGCCTTGGTTGCCGTTGTTTGGCTGATTCGCCTGCCGAGTACGCCACATGCGGCGAGGCTGATTGCTCCACGCTCAGCGCATGCGCGGAATCAGACAACTGATCAGCCAGTAAGATCACGCTCAGTCTAGTGGAGGCGCGAGCCCGGAAGCGGTGCGCCAGGATATCGCGCGTTGACACATGTTCCGCTTCCTCCCCATCCGCCGTGTAAAGAAAAATCAGGCATGTCGCACATCGATTCAAAGTCGCGCTTCGCTCTGCCAGTCAAGTCTTGGGTGTGCATTATCCACAGACATGCGTGGGGATTGCACGCCACCTCAAACGTTGACCCCTTAAATCGCGGGTCAGCGTCCAACACGGCTTGCATTTTGGCGCGACTCGCTTTGGTTGCCTCGTCGTCAAACTCCGAATGTATCTCCGCTTGAACAAGTTCCATGCGTTCCTCGCGTGTGAACTGCGGAGGTTCGGACACAGCGTAGCCTGCATCGTCGGGGAGTAGCCTGCTACTGTTTGGCGATGAGAACTCGGGAAGAGGTAGCTTCGCGGTCCTGCTTCGCCCGTACATGCAAAGCCCCAATCTCGATGGGCCTCCACGGCTCGTCATCATCGCGTGACCCTGCTCGAACTGTTCGCAGAATCCTGTGAATGCGTCTGCGGCTTCGTACTTGAGTTCGCTTGCATCCATCACCCAGACACATGCGTGTTTGCTACAGGTCACCCGAAACTTCCCCTTCACGAACTTCGGCTCTTTGTCCAAAACAGCCTGCATCTTCTGGCGGTGTTCTTCAGTCGCTTTGGCATCGATCTCGGCCATCACCGCGTCCTCAAAGAGCTTCACGAGCTCTGGGTGGGTTATCCGGTCCTCGTCATCGTCATCGTCCTGATCGCTGGCGCACTTCTCGACCACCTGCGGCTCACACTTGCATACAGGTGCTTGTTGCGCGCAGCCGCTTGTGGCGAGTCCCATGAGCAGCAAAACAGACCAAGTTTTTCGTCGACGGAACCCAAGCCCGAATAGTGCCAGAAACAGAAACGTCGGTGTGGGACTCGCTCCAACAGATGAACAGCCGCCCGTATCGGTGTCTCCAGAGTTTGTTTCGACCCGGTCGACGTTGCCTAGTCCTGACCCAGAGCGACGCGTCGTCCCATTGGACATCTTCCCGACCGATGTCTTGGAATCGATCGCGGTCCAGAAGAACTACTCCGCAGATATGCCAGGCGAATTCGGCGGTGGTGTTGTGGAACTTCGCACCCGGCGTTTCCCGAATGAATTTGAGGCCGACGTGGGCATCAGCATTGGCTACCGCACCGGTTCGACGTTTAACAACGTGCCCCACTATCAAGGTGGTTCGCTCGACTGGCTAGGCATTGACGACGGGACGCGCGCGCTTCCAGACATCGTCGCCGACGCGTCTCAGAACTCGCCCCTGAAACCCGGCGACCGATTTTCAGGAATCGGATACTCCCCCGAGGAGCTCGAAGAGTTTGGTCAAGCGATGCCAAACACCTGGGCTCTGGAAGAACGTCTAATGCTGCCAAATATTGGCGTGAATGCGTCGATCGGCGACAAATTCGGGCTCGGCGGTAAATGGAAGGCCGGATACCGCGTCGGCCTGACGTACTCGAACGACAACGCGTTCGAGGAGTCCACCGAGAGTTTCTACCGTGTGGGTACTGGCGGAGAACTGGAGCTTCGAAACAGCTACGACTTTGAGCGAGCCGTGAACGAGGTCGTGCTCGGCGGTATCCTCACGATGGGCGTCGAGTATGGCGATAACCACAAGATCGTCGCGACCACGCTCTTGGACCGAGTCTCAGACAACGCCGTACGAATCTACACAGGCTTTAACCGTGATGCGGGTGACCAAATTCGAGTGACGCGATACCGCTGGATCGAACGGCAATTGTTCTTCCAGCAGTTGAACGGCAACCACGTCATCGACCCGTGGAACAAGCTTGAGATCGACTGGGGCTATGTGTTCTCGCAAGCAAATCGTGTCGAGCCTGACCGCAAAGAGACTCGATATGACCAGCGTAGCGATGGGCGGTATCGCCTGTCGGACCGCCCGGAAGGCAACAGCCGATTCTACGCAGACCTGGTCGATAACAACCATGATGCCCACCTGGACTTCACCATCCCATTCAGCGTTTGGAACGAGCTCGAAGCCAAGGCGAAGACGGGCGTTCAGACCGTGTTTAAAAACCGCGAGGCTGAAGGCCGACGGTACAAGTACTTCGAAAACTCGGATGTGATTCAGGACAACCCATCGCTGGCTGATGTGTTTTATCTGCCGCCCGAAGAGGCGTTTGCAGAAGAGAATATCGGTGTCGGACGCACGTTCCGGTTTGAAGAGAACACGCGCTCGACGGACAACTATCGCGCTGACCAGACCCTGTTGGCGGGATACGGCTTGGTTGACCTGCCGTTCACCAGCGCGTGGATGCTGAGCGCCGGCGCGCGCTTGGAGTACAGCAGTCAGAACGTCGAGACGTTTGAGCTCTTCAACCCCGACGGCGGCGTGATTCCGGCTGACCTAACCACCGTCGATGTACTGCCGTCACTGACCCTGGGTTGGAAGTTCGCGGAAAGCCAACAACTACGTTTAGCCGGCGCTCGAACCGTCTCTCGCCCAGATTTCCGCGAGTTGTCGCCGCTGCTGTTTGACGATGTCGCAGGCGGTCGCGCCATTCAGGGTAACCCAGACTTGGAACGCGCGCTTATCACCCACGCAGACCTGCGATGGGAATGGTTCCCAAGCGCACGCGAGCTGGTCTCGGCAAGTGTGTTCGCCAAACTCTTCGACAGCCCGATCGAGTCTGAATTGCAGCCAGGCGCGCAGCCTCTGTTGACGTTCCAAAACGCCGAATCGGCCCAGAACTTTGGGGCCGAAGTCGAAACCCGCACGTTCTTTGGCTGGCTCGCCGACCCGCTGCGCGACGTCTTCCTGGCGTTCAATGTGGCGTACATCTACTCGCAGGTGACGCTGGCTCCTGGTGGGTCGCAGACCAACTCGGAACGCCCGCTTCAGGGCCAGTCGCCCTACGTCATCAATATCTCGACCGGCTACGACAACGTCGAAAGCGGCACGAGCCTAACTGTCCTCTACAACACCGCCGGTCGCCGCATCTCGGCTGTTGGCGCACTGGGCGCGCCCGACACGTATGTCGAGCCCGTGCACAGCCTTGACGTCGTCTTCAAACAAGACCTTGGCGCGGGCCTCAAACTCACAGCAAAAGGCAGCAACCTATTGGATGCTGCCATCGAGGAAACCCAGGGCGACAAGGTGTCGCGGACGGCGACGGTGGGTCGAAAGTTCTCGCTGGGTGTTGGGATGAGCTTTTGAGCGCTTGCTTCGCTGCCCTTAGAATTCGCTGCGCTTAGAGTTCGCTGCGCTCAGAGTTCGCTGCGCTCAGATTTCGCTGCGCTCAGAGTTCGCTGCGCTCAGAATTCGCTGCGCTCAGAATTCGCTGCGCTCAGATTTCGCTGCGCTCAGATTTCGCTGCGCTCAGAATTCGCTGCGCTCAGATTTCGCTGCGCTCAGAATTCACGACTTCGTCGCTCAGATCGGTCCTCGGTCAGGTAACACAGGTCGACACTGTTCTTTATTGATCGAATTCACTGCAATCAGGCGTAGGAACCGTAGCGTCGGGCAGGCGGCAGCAAGAGGCGGTGTGATGTCCGCGTGGACGCTTCGTGAACGGAGTTTGGCTTCTGCCAAACGAGTGAATCGACTGCGGCCAAAGCGGATATCGCCCGACTCGTAGCGAAGCCAAAAACCACGGAACTCTCTGTGGATCCTCACGGGCTTCGGTGGGCCCTCGGTGATAGGAAGCGCAATCTGCAATCCGACATACAACAACACCGTCTGCTCCCAAACTGATCCACGTCGCTGATAACTGGAAGCCTTGGCGGACCGCCCAGAATGTGCTCACAAATTGATCCATACCCATTGCTGGAAGCTGATACGAATCGCCCAAAGGCGATTACGGTATTATACTGCTGATATATTGCTTTATTTCACGATTTATCGGCATTATGATGCTGATTATGGCTGAAACGATTACCATAGAGGTCTATCACGGCGGGGCCTGGCACGATGCATTTGATGTCACCTTTTCCGAACCCGCTGGCGGCTTTGCAAGCCGCACCACTGCGGCCTATCGAAATGAGTATGTTGGCGAACATGTAGATCAATTGGGCTCGGTTCAGGAGCACGCGGTAGGGGTTCGATATCCGGTCGATTTTGAAGTGTGGGCACAAGAGGCTTGGCCAGCGTTCTTGCTGGATGTCATGCCATCGGGCGCGGCGCGCAGATGGTGGCGACGACGGCTCGCCACACGGGATCTCACCGAGAACGAGCTCTCGTTCAAACTACTGCGGGATCACACAACCTCCCCGATTGGAAACCTACGCGTGAAGTCGGAACGACCTGACATTCAACCTGTCGCGTTCTCGAAAGAAGATGTCTGTCGACGAGATGTCTCGTTCCTTGACTATGCCATCGAATCGGGAGCCGCTATTGGCGGCGCGACCGGAGCCGGAGGGGATGCGCCAAAGGTACTGTTGGTCGAGGATGCTGACGGCAACGTGTATCCCGAAGGTACGCTTCCTGACGAAGCTGTGCGTAAGAGTTGGCTCGTGAAATGGCCGCGCGGCCAAGATCGAGACCGAGACCGTCTGGTCCTGTACGCCGAACACCTTTATGCAGAAGCGATGGCTACAATCGGATTGGACATCCGAGTTGGAGAACACCACAAATTCGAAGACAGCAAGCCCAGCGTTTGGTTTCCACGATTTGACCGCCTCCCAACCGAACAAGGACTTGAGCGGCTCGCCGTTGAGTCATTCTATTCGATGGCAGGGATTTCAGTTCACGGTGCTTCTGCAACCCACTTCGAGTACATCGCTGCCTTGATGCAGGTCTGCGAAGCGGACCAGCGAGAGGACTTTGTGAGTGAAATCATTTGCCGTGACATCCTCGACCTGATCGTTGGCAACTCGGACAATCATGGGCGAAACCGCGCTATCATTCGCAATGGGGGTATTCGCCTCGCGCCCTATTATGACGTTGCACCGATGGTGATGGACCCTGAAGGCGTCGTCAGAACCTCACGCTGGGGCGACTTCGAACGCGGCGGCCAAATCGATTGGGTCGGCGTGTTTGAGCACGTCGGACAATGGGCGGACGAGTTGACGGTGCGCGAAAACGTCCAGAGATTCGCCAGCCAATTACTGGACCTACCCGATGCGCTACGCGACCTGAACCTCCCCGACGAAGTCTTCGACTTTCCCCGCATTCATCTCAAAGACGCCCGCGCCACGCTCAAACAATGGGGCCTGCTGTGAATATCGAAGAACGCGATGCCTTCTACGATCGATTGGTTGAGGCTGTTGAACGCGGTGAGTGGACGTGGGGAGAGGCGATTCGCCGGCTGCGAAAGGACGTGGCTGGGATGAACCAAAAAACCTTCGCCAAGGTGACGAAGGTCTCGGAGCGCTCACTGCGCCAGCTTGAAAAGGATGAAGGAAACCCGACGGTGGCTACGCTGAACGCGGTGCTCAAACCGTTTGGGTTGAAACTGGGTTTCCTAAGGAATTCCTAAGGACCTAAGGGTCTCAAGGACTTAAGCCTGCTTCTTTCTGCGACGGCGGGATGCCCAGCCGGCTGCGCCCATCAGGAGTAGGCCGCCGATGGTGCCTGGTTCTGGGGCACCGCTTACGAATGACATGCTTGGGGCCGGGTTGAGGCTCTCGGTTTGCGTACCATTCGGTTGCGAGTTGGTTGGAACATCGGCGACGGCGACGAATGAGGTCCATTGCGTCATCAGGCGGTACTCCAAACCCATGTGCGTGACGGCGGTCTTGAGCTCCTCTTCGTCCATCCCGAAGACGCGGCGGTCTGGGTGCGACGTCATGTCTTGCATAAGCGCTTTGACTCGGGTCCGGGCCCAGGTCTGCTGGATCGCAACGCCGCGCGTGTCGGTTCCGGCCAACGTGGCCTTCACAGGGATGGTGACGCGCTTGCCGCCAACCATGCCGTGTACGTTGAAAACCGTCTCACCAGGCTGAGCGTAGCTGCCGACCAAGCGGACCGACTGACCTGCGAACAGGTCCGGAATGCGGCGAGGATAGACGTCGGTGACGGTGTCACCCCAGTCGACTTCGATGTCGGTCATGACTGGTGATTGCAGGCGCTCAGCAAGCTCGGTCGCGACGTGGTCAACGTTTTCGTGCGGGTCGATGTAGCGGGTGAAGCCGCGGCCAACGTTGCCGATCTCGTCCATCAGGTACGTGTTCACGCCGTTGCCAACCCCGATTGCGTAGAGGCGCGAGTTGCCGATGCGCTCGTCGACAAGCTTGAGTATTTCGAAGTCGTTGCCGATGTAGCCGTCGGTCAAAAACGTCACCAGACGCAGGGTTTCAGGGTCGCCAGGCACATCCAAAGCCTGCTTGATGCCCGAGCTCATCATCGTTCCGCCGCCTCCGTAGAGGTTGTTGACGTAGTCGATGCCGCGCTCAACGTTGTCTGGTGTGGCCAAGAGTGGCTCGGTCGAGAACTCGGTCGCGGTATCGCTGAAGCGAATCACGCGGAAGGTATCGGTCGGACGAAGGTTCTTCAGCGCCTTGCGCATGAACGCCTTGCTCGCCTCCATCGGCGGTCCAGACATCGAGCCGGAGCAGTCCAAGAGGAAGACCATTTCGCGCTTCATCACGGGACCTGCAGGGACTTCGGGGGCCTCCAACAGGACCGATACGTGGCCCTGGTTGAGCGACGGATTCCATGAAGACATCAGGCCTGCGGTCGGGTCCTCAACCGCATAGCGCCACTGAAGTTCAAAGTGCTTGTTGTCCAGCACGCGGCTCTTGGCGAGCTCGACCTTCCAATCGCCGGTAGCGATGCGGTTCGTGACGACCTTGTGTGATGCGCTTTCTACGCGGTCCAAAGGCAGGCCACTATCGATACGGACATTGATTGAAACGCGGTCTGAATCCAATGTCGCTGGGTCTGCGTCCTCAGGATTGCCTTCGACCACTTCAGCCTGTTCGCCGCCGATTGTATTGGCGCTGAGGTCAGCCGGATTGAATCGAGGACCAACAATCAGCGGTAGAGTCAGCTCGTAGTTTCCGTCGAATTTTCGTACGGCGTGCACGTAGTCGATCTTGATCTCAATCGCGTCCTTCGCGCCGATATTGGCGACGTTCTGCGTGAAGACGTTGGGCCGCTTCTGCACCAGAAGGCTGGCCGACTTTCCTTCGGACTTCGCTTTCTCGAACGTCTTTTTGGCTTCGACCTTCTCTTTGATTTCCGCGCGGATTCGCTGGTCTCCGACGATCATCGTCATGTCGTGCACGGCGGCATCACGGTTCAGCGGGAACTCGTAGACAGCGTGAATCTGCTCGTCAGTCGGGTTTTCGAAACGCTGCGTGAGCGCGACGTGGACCAGGTCGCCTCGGACCTCAACATCGTAGTCAGTCTTGAGCGCAGGCATCGCAACCTGTTGACCATCGATGATGGCAACCAACTGCCCTCCGCGATCGACGTCGTCCATCGTCCCCATGCGTGGAGGCTGTTGTTGGTAGTTGTAGTTGGTCGTGCGCGACTGCGCCTCGTACGCCGAGAACGTGAAGATACCGACGACGGCGACCATCGTGAACAGGGTTAAGAAGAAGAAGCCGCCGGCGACGGCTGTGATTGTGATGAGTCTCTTTTTGAGTGCCATGATTTGCCTCGTGGTCATTGGTTACGAGACTAATTTGGCAGCGGGGTTTGGAGTGGGGATTGAAGGTTTGTGGAGAAATTGTGCAGACGTCGCTTTGCGCTGATTGCGGCGCTTCGCGCGCGACAATTGTCTGCGAACGTCGATTTCCGGCATTGCTTCGCTCGCCGGAGACAATTGTCGCAACGCAATGGTCGCGTAGGCAATCCGCACGAGGGCGAGCAACGCGAAGCTCGAGAAATAGTCACCTGAGTTCGAGGCGGAAACGAGCCTCCGTTCGATCTAGAAGACGAAGCGTGGCACCATGCGATTCCGCTAATCTGGCGGAGATGCTTAGGCCCAGACCCGTGCCGCCGGATTCGCGGCCGGTCGTGAAGAAGGCGTCGAAGATCTTTTGGGCGTTGCCTTCCGAGATACCGTCACCGCTGTCCCAAACATCGATGGCGATCACGCCCTGGGTTAGCTGCTTTTTGTGGCTTCGGACCTCGCGGACCAAAACATGAATCGGCGCTTCGCCATACTTGCGGGCGTTCTCGACCAGGTTGTTCAGGATACGGTCCAGCACGGCTTCGGGCATGTTTACTGTGGTTTCGTCGATGGTGACGTCGAGCTCGACGTCATCCGGGCACCACGAATTTATATATGCCACTATTTTACATGGTTCGCCTTCGGTGGGTTGTTCGGCCCTGGCGAGTTCGTGGAGGCGCGTGATGAGCTGGTCCATACGCCGCGTGTCTTTCTCGATGTTTGCCAGGAAGCGGTCGCGACGCTCCACGTCCATCTCGTCGATATGGTCGACTAGCAGTTCGACTGCTCCCAAGGTCGAGGCAATGGGTGTCTTGAGCTCGTGTGCGACCGCCCGCGCGAAGGCCTGCACGTACTCGCGACGCTCCTCAAGTTCGGTGGCCATCTCGACCATGGCATGCGAGAGCTCGTGAAACTCCGCCGTCACCGGGCGTTTGATCATCTCAGGACTTTCACCAGATTGAACACGTCGAGCCTGTCGGATGAGCGCTCGAATCGGGGCATTGATGGCGAACGTGGTGAGCAGCGAGATGACCAAGACCAACGCGATTAACAAGAGGCCATACAGCGAAAACGTCTGCCGATTATCATAGACCGCTTTTTGCAAACTCACCGGCGTCCGGCTCGCCACAACCGCCCCAACCACGCGGCCTTCGTTGACTATTGGCGCGGCGATGAACACCCGAATTGGGTAGGGACGGCTCAAAGAATCCAACGATGTTTCGGGTTCGTCCACGGTCCGCTCACGCACCATGTGAACAACTTCGCCAGTCAGTGCGCGATCAACTTCTGGGCCCTTCAACGCCAGTTTGGATTCCCCACGTGTTGAAACCACGATTGTGCCGTTCGTATCGACCACACGAATCCCGCTCAGCGTCACTTCCTGCGCCGCGCGAAGCACGCGGTAGATTTGCGGGCCGACATCGTGTGCAACCGGCTCGACCACCTCAGTTGGCAGCGGGTCTTCCCCCTCCGCAACAATCTCGACTTCAGTCAGGTCAAGCTTCACCGGGCTGGGCCGAAACCGCTTCTGACCATCTTCGGAGACAACCGGCGGCACCCAGTTTGTCGGAGCTACCCCGTAAGTCTCAGGCGCAATCCCGCGCCGCCGAAGCTCGGGACGCAGGCGATCCAGGTAGGCTGCTTCGGTAAACGCTACCTGTGAAATCAACTCGGCTTCGGTCTGTCGAATCAGCTCGTTGTCGTAGAGCCGCAACGCACCGACACCGGCCAGTGGCAACAAGAAGACCATGAGGCTGACCGCGGTCAGGACGGTCCGCACCTTTGGCAGGGTGTTAGGTCTTGGGTTTTGGCTATTGGGTCGGGTCACGGATATTAGCTTTGGCTGTCGGCTTTTCGCAGTTGGCTACCGGCTACCACCTGATCGGGCTAGCGTCGACCAATTGTAACATGCTCCTTAACTCGCCCGCTCCCTCGGATTCAAACACCACGTTTTGTGGATGTCCTTCATTGTGTGGGCGGATTACCTCTTCGAGCCGACTCGCTTCCGTGTCCAGCACTTTGATCGATAAAAGCCAATACAATATGAACACTTAAGAAAGTGTTTGACGCCCCCCCCCCCCCTTTCTGATACCATTCCTATGGTGTCGATTCTTGGCACATTTATAATTCTAATCTTCCAAAAGGGGGAATCATGAAACTGAAGCTATTCATTTCAACCATGCTTGCATGTGTGGGTATTTCAACGCATGCGTCTGCAGTCACACTATCTGAGTGCACCGTCGGTCTGGACTGCAACTGTTCTGGCTACAGCGGTGCCGGATTCGACGAATGCAACACGTTCACCACACCGATGGATCCGGGCAACCCAGCGACGGTTCGGTCTGCGTTCAATCTGAGCTACACTACGTCTGGCGGACAGCTAGATTCTGTGGAGGTAGAATTGAACAACTCTCAGGCGAGAATTCTAACAACCATGCGAGCTAGCTGGGTTGATCGTGACGACATCAATGACTACCTGAATGAGCTGGTGTTCGGTTCACTGACGCCACCTGCCGGAGTCGATAAGGTCGACATTTGTGATTTCGATACGTTTTGGAACAACTATAAGCAAGGTGGGAGCATCGGGCGTTTTGATGTACAGTCGAAGAATTGGGCGAGCAGTCAGTTCCAAAATGCGATTCTGAGTGTGCTTGCAAACGCAGACGGTGAGATTGTTGTCGATGACATCGTTGTCGCAGAGGTCGTGAATCTGTCCACACCGGGTTGCGCAACGGGATCACACGGAGGTCTCGAAGTCGAACAGTGCTCCAACTTATTTTTGGTTCCCAATGATGACTTGGAGGAGGTTGAAGAGGTTTGCGGAGAAGAAGTCGTTCCCAACAGCTACTTTTTGGAGTTGGGACAGAATGTCGTCCAGGTGACTGACTCCGCCGAGACTGAGTTAGAATTCGGAATCGACCAGAACGACGAAATCTTCGTCGTTCGAGTCCCACAAGCGGACCGAATCGAAGTGTTTGGCTTGTACTACACTGCTGGTGCGGCCTCCATACTGTTCGATGGAGAGACTGACCCCACGCGAGTCCGAGACTACGACGCAGCCCTTCAATCACATAGAGCTTATGGGACGTGTGGCTACAGTGAAACGATTGAAGGTTCCGATGAGGTGGTCATGGACGGCAATACCGCTGCTGGTGATGTCCCACAATCCGGCGGTTATGATAGCTGTCCAAGCCGATTGGGGAGCTAGATGCGTATCCTCCATCACATTTCACCGCTTCTGATCACATTTTTTGCATTTGCATGTTCCAAGCACGATGCGTCACACGCATTGGACCTGAACAGGCAAGACATGAACGGTTCAGATCTGCATGTGGTGGAGGACCTTTCCGCCGATGCCACGGATGTTGGATTGGACCAGATGGATGCCCATCTTGATGCCTACATTCCACCTGAATCATGTGATGTTTGTCAGCCCGGCTGCGATGGGATTCCTCGGATCGAGATCGATGTCCCATTCTACATTCCCAATGAATCATATGTGGCGTCGCCGTATACTGAAGAGGAAATCCGCGAAAAAATACCGGAGTCAGGAACACGAGTTCAGCGACTTCCAAGAGCACCAGCCAAACCAGGCCCCGACGGTACGTCTGCTGGAATCTGGACGCCTGCTGGCGAGGATTTGATCTTCGATTTGACGTTCGGTGTCTCCCAGGAGATCGATGCGATGATGCACTTCACTGTGTTGGTCGGAGAAATACCCATTGAGTTTGACGTCACCGATAAGTCTCAGGAAGGTGAGTGGCAGCATTCGTCCGACCGTGGCGTTGTGCGATTTCCCGCAACCGGGCAAATTGGACGGTTTGCAGTCCGCATCGATAAGGACAATCTGACTCCGGGCGAAATGAACTCAGTGTTTGTCGCAATGCATGCCATCGAAGGCAGATTGTATAAGGTTCGAAATCAAAACAAATTCACCGTCTATGTGGGAGGATTTGACATCCCAGAGATGCCATGTGTTGAGCAACAGACGCGATCTCTGGAATCCGCAGCGGAGTCCGAATTGCAGGCGGGTCGGTTCGAGATGATGATCCATGGTAAACTGGAGTCCAGAGAAGATGAGGAAAACGGAATCACGTTAAAACCGGGCGAGACCATTGAAGTCAAGTTCTTCGACCGAGCGTACACGCCTACTTCCGCTGGGGGTAATGTGCCATCGGCGGTCGCAGCATTTTTGGATGGACGAATGATTACAGAGCCATTTCGATTCCTAGCCTACGATCGAACCGGGTTACCGCGGCGAAATTATGTTTCGTATCGAAACTCGTTCATGTTCACCGCTCCCGACACTCCCGGAGTGTACGCACTTTGGTTAATGGGGTGGTTTGGGCCGATGCGGCCTGAGGTCTGGTATGATGGAATGCGACTTGGCAATGGCAGCGAGTACTTTCCGAATGCAAATGGGTTTGCAAGCAGTTCGCTCTATGGTTCAGGCGTTGTCCTGATAACGGTTGAGGAATGAGCACACGGTCGACTGATGAACCAGTTCCTCCCGCCAACAGCCAATAGCTAACCGTCAACGGCTTTCGCAAGCCTATAACCTACGCCGTGGACCGTCTCGATTGGGGCAGCGTCGATTGCCTCGAATTTCTTTCGAATATGGCGCACATGGCTGTCGATCGTTCGATCGGAAACCACCACATTATGGTCGTCGTAGGCCAGTCGCATGAGTGCTTCACGCGAGTAAACTTTTGTGGGGTAGCGCATCATGCCCCACACCATCATGAACTCCGTCTTCGTCAGTTCTATTGCGTGGTCGCCCCAAAACGCCTCGAACGATGTGCGGTCTAGCTTGAGCTCCCCGTGCTCCATTATTTCCGCGTCATCCGCAGGCGCTTTTCCTCCACCATCGAGCTCCAAACGACGCATCATCGCCTTCACGCGCGCCACCAATTCGCGCGGGCTAAACGGTTTGGCGATGTAGTCATCCGCACCCAATTCGAGGCCCAGAACCTTATCGATCTCATCGTCTCGGGATGACAGAAAGATGATGGGCGTCGCCGCTTCTGCCCGAATCTTGCGGCAGACTTCCGTGCCATCCATCTCGGGCATCATGACGTCTAGGACGATGAGTTGGTGAACGGCGGGGTCGAATAGATCCAACCCTTGTTTGCCATCGGCCGCTTCATCAACATCGAAGTTCGCTTGTTCCAGCGCGAAGCGGACAACGTCTCGTATATGGGGGTCGTCATCGACAATTAGAATCTTCATATCGGCATCATGCTACCACCGGCTTGCGCCTGTCTAGTGGCTCGGCGCTTCGCTAGTAGCAGCATAGCTACGCTCGCTGCGTCTAGTGGTTGGCATTGCTTCGCTTGCCAACGTCTACTTGCTAGCGCGGTCCGAACCGCACGGCAGTAGACGCGAGATAAGCGTAGCGAAATCGAGCCACTAGACGCGAAACGAGCGAAGCAATGTTGAGCCACTAGACGCGAGGGCGAGCGAAGCGACGCCCGAGTAGTTGTCACTCCAAGGCCGCCACTACTGCCCCATCAAATCCCTCGATCTCGCCGCGCGAGGACCCAGCAGGCACAATCCGTTCAATCGCTGTCCAGGTGATTTGCGGGTCGCGCATCCACATGAACACGGCTTCGGATACAGACGTTGCGCTGCGACCGTCGTCGGTGACATAGGTCGTGGTGACCATGAATTCGTTGCCGGCCTTGTCGGTCGCCAGATACGCGGCGCCCGGCAATTGGCCGTAGCGAATGCCCAGGCGTTCGACGTCGAAACCGGCTCCGCGCAAACACTCGTCTGGCGCGTGCAAGTGGCGCAATGGGGAGCTGGTGCGGACCACCAATAGCGTGCTGTCTCCGTAGTTTGCCTTGGCGACGGCACCTCCATAAGCGCCGAAGTATTCGCGCTCCAAATCACTCAGTTCGATATCCTGACGCAGGTGTCCGCCCAGCGAGCTTGGCAGCTGCGGCGTTTCAACTGGGCGACTTACATCGACGGGGGCGCTAGGTGTGACGAGGGCAAGTGGCACAGCGAGCAACGCTGCGACTACCCAAATCTTGCGGGGCGAACCAACGTTGACCTCAGGATTAGGTTCGCGCGGCCGAATGTACTTCGACCAGACAACGAGCGGTACGGCCGAAATCCCCAGCGCGGTCCAGCCGATGATGTCGTGCCAGGGCTGACGCATCACGTCGATTCCGATGGCGTCGACGCTTGCGATCCCAAGCGCCAACGCGGCAATGCGCAACATGTTCGAGAGGATTGCCGATGCGAAAGCGACGTTGAGACCCGCGATGAAGGGGATCCAATTGGGTCGGTACACCGCGCTCATTCCCATGAAGAGCAGCAACGTCATCAGCAGACCTCGTGCACCTGAGCACGGAAGGTCGACCAGAACCGGGACGCCCTCCCAGAACAACTGCGTGCCTTCGCAGACCACGTTATCGCTGGTCGCTTTCAAGAGGACACACGCGCCATCTGCCGAGATTTGCTGCAAACCAAAGCCGATCACACGTTGCGCGATACGTTCCAACGGCAGGGCGAATGCAAAAGCCAACGCCGCAAATGCTGGCGCAATGGCGCGCTCACGCTGTTCCAGTCGCAGGATCCTCCCCGCTGCGTAGATGTCGACGATTAACGTCAAAGCGCCGATCACGCTGATGGCGAGCAGGTTTCCGACCGCGCGAACGCCCGCGGATGCGATAAGGAGCTTCCAGCCGGCGCTCGACCCGGATTCGTCTGTCGTCCGGGCCGAGGTCGCCGACCAGAGGAAGAGTCCGAGCACCGCGAGGGCCACGAACTCACCGTCGCTCGCGTAGGCAGGCGACGTCCAGGTACGCAACAGCCAGCTCGCAGGTTCGTACGCGAGGATTAGGGCTGCGAGGGCGATTGCGTACTTGGTTCTTGGTTCTTGGTCTTCAGGTCTTGGTTCTTGGTTGGGTGGCATGCTTGGTACCTCGTGTTCTTTGTAGGTACTCTGGCCTCGCCAAATGCAGTGGTATTGGAGCAAATATGGAAATATTGTGCAGACCAAGAACCAAGAACCAAAAACCAAGAACCAAGAACTGATATGGAATCATTAACTGTAGAAATTGATGAAGAAGCGCGCGTCGCGACCGTGACGCTCACCGGCCCGGGCAAAGGCAATGCGATGGGTCCGGAGTTCTGGGGCGAGATGCCAGCTGCGATTGATGAGCTGGACGCCAACGAAAACGTGCGGGCGATTGTGCTTCGTGGCGCAGGTGATCACTTTTCGTACGGCCTCGACCTACAGCGGCATGCGCCGATGTTCATGGGCATGTTCTCGGGCGATTACGGCGCGAAGCAGCGCACCGAGTTTCGTAAGTTGGTCACGGATTGGCAGAACGCCGCGACGTGTCTCGAGAAGTGCAGCAAGCCGGTCATCGCTGCGGTTCACGGCTATTGCTTGGGCGGCGGGATCGACCTGATTACGGCGGCGGATTGGCGTCTGTGCTCGGCCACGGCGACGTTTGGCGTGCGCGAAGTCCGTGTGGCGATCACCGCAGACATTGGGACGCTTCAGCGGCTACCCCGCATCGTTGGTGAGGGAACGGCTCGGCGATTGGCGCTAACGGGGCAAGATTTCGACGCCCAACATGCATTTGATATCGGTTTGGTCGAGCAGGTCTACGAGAGCAATGAAGCCCTCTTCGCCGCTGCGCACGCGGAAGCTGTGGCGGTTGCCAAGAACTCGCCGCTCGTTGTGGCGGGCACCAAAGAAGTGATGAATCGGACGCGAGAGATGACGGTCGAACAGGGTCTCGACTACGTGGTCACTTGGAATTCGGCATTTCTTGCATCAAAAGATCTCCAAGAAGCAATGCTCGCCTACATGGAACGCCGCGAGCCCAATTATACAGGCGAATGAGCAGCCAAAGCGATTAAGTAAGACCATGTCAGGTGACCCCTAAGTCCCTTAGGAATAACTTGTATGAGGTTCATGTACTTGACTCACATTAGCGCGTGAGCTACGCACAGCGTCGATTTGAAGGTAGATTTGTTGGAAATACGACAAGTGTTTCCATAAACTGTCGGCGATAATTTATCGCAGCGTCAGTACGACAACGGATTATAGATAATGCGCATCAAGTATTTTGCGGTTGTGGCCGCGTTGGCTTTTGCAGTTGGTTGTGGAGATGATGACACGTCCAACAACAAAGCGAACAACGTTAACAACGTTAACAACGCGAACAATTCAAACAACGCGAACAATTCGAACAACGCGAATAACTCAAACAACGCGAACAATTCGAATAACGAAAACAACCTGAACAATTCGAACAACGCGAACAATTCAAACAACGCGAACAATTCGAATAACGGGAACAACTCGAATAACTCGAACAACTCGAATAATTCGAACAACTCGAATAACTCGAATAACTCGAACAATTCGAATAACGCGACCAACGGGTTTGATGGGTTGCAGTTGTGCTTGAGCGAGTGCGACCACCAGGGCGAGTACGCAGCATTGATTGACTGCGACTACGACGGCCTTTCGAACGCTGAAGAAGCGTCGGTCGGTTCAGACTCCTGCGACAACGATACGGACGGCGACGGCCTCAGCGATCTGGACGAGCTCAACCAGGGCACGGAAGTCCTGATTGCTGACTCCGATGGCGACGGACTTGAAGACGCTGACGAACTCTACTTCGGCTTCGACCCGAACAACCCAGACTCGCTCAACGACCAGATTCTGGACGGCGATCGTTGGGTTGTGAATGCATGCAACAACCCAGCTGCCGAGCCAGTGAACATCTTCACCAGCTCAAAAGGCGACTGGAAAGTGGCACTGCCTCCAGCGTTTAACCACGCTGAGCTGTCGATCAGCACCGCAACCCCAATGGATAAGCTTGCTGCGGCTGTCTACGACGACCCAGCAAACGAGGTTGCTGGATACCTGCTTTCGGACACGCCAACGGCTTCGCAGACCTCACCCGTTGACGTCCTGCGCTCCATCCGTTCACGCGTTTCATCCGCTGGTACGATCCTTCAGGACTCGACCGGTGGTGAGTTTGATACGCACGATTTCAACCGGGCAGCTATCGGGCGCTACCTGATTCGCTCGGCTGGCCTCAAGACCGGACGCCAAGTCCGTGACGAGCTTCTCTTCGGAATCGCTCCGTTCTCGGCGCCTGACGTGACTGGCCTGCCAAACTCAGCAGGTAACTCCTACAACGAATTCCGCGTCTTCGTGTCTGTCGCTATTCGTGTCGACCAGCAGAACGGCAATCGCGTGCTCTACGCTGTTGCGGTCGCTCCGGCCGAGAAGTTCGAGACTCGTGACAAGGTTAAGTTCCGTATGGACGACCTCACCAACACCACGAACGTTAGCCAAGCTGGCGACTCGGAGCTGGTTCAGTGCCAGACATTCCGCGCAGGAGAAGGCAACCCAGAAGCCGACTTCTATTGGGTTCTCGACCAATCCGGATCTATGAACGCCGACTTCGTTCGTATGAAGGATGTTGCCAACCAGTTCTTCTTCGAGCTCGGAAACACCGCTCTCGATTACCGCTTGGGCGTTGTCCCAATGGACGGCGACATCGACGGCCGCGTGCGCTTCCCACCAGGCTGGCACACCGACCAAAACACCTTCATCGGTGAGATCGACGACTTCGTCATCGCATGCTCCGGTTGCGGTAGCACCTCCGGTTACGCCGAATGGGGACTTCGAAGTGCCCAGAACGGCATCACCTGGATGCGCTCGTCGGCATCACCACAGACTGTACGCATTCGCCCAGACGCTCAGCTCATCACCATCTTCATGTCTGACGAAGATGCGGAGTCGCTGCAGCCACTCAGCGGAAGCTCGTATGATTCGCTGGTGAACACCTACAACAACTTCTTCGTGAACAACACGATTGCATTCGCCATCGTCGAAGACGCCGGTTCTGGTGAAGGTTACGAGGAAGTCGCACTCGCAACGGGTGGTTCGGTTGCTGACTTGGATGCAGCTGACATCTCGGAAACGATCGAGGAGATTATCTTCGCGGCTACCGGTCTGGCTTCGAACTACCAGCTGGGTGCGACGCCAATCTCGTCGACCCTGCGCGTGTTCAAGAACAACGAATGGGTTCCTCGCAGCCGCGAGAACGGATTCGATTACTTCGCGACGACCGACTCGATTGCATTCTTCGGAACCTTCCGTCCAGAACCTGCTGACCCGACGATGGGCCGCTACGGCGACGACATCGCAGTCAGCTACGAGACGTTCCTGGACACCACGAAGTAAGCTTAGTCGCTTCGCTCAAATCAAAAGGACGCCTAATCAGGGCGTCCTTTTTTATTGCTCGTTTTAACTGCGTAATAGAGCGACAACTTCGCGAGTCGCCTTTGCCCTGTGGCTTATCTCGTTCTTCGTATCCAGAGGTACTTCAGCAAGAGTGAGGTTCCACTGTGGAATCAGGAAATAGGGGTCGTAACCAAAACCACCATCACCACGCGGCTCGAGGATGATACGGCCTTCACAGGCCGCTCGGCGGCAGAACACCAGCCTGTCGCCGTGGCGCGTGGGCTGGTCCTCGCTAAAGGTCGCGTAGTTCAACTCAGGCAGGTCACCTAACGTCGCGCCAAGGTTACTGAGCGCACGGCTTTGCAGCTCGCCGGGCACGAGGCAGAGCGTGAGGACTGCGACATAGCGTGCGGTTCGTTCAGCCTCTGGGACGTCGGACAGTTCACGGACAAGCTTCGCGTTGTTGTTCTCATCATTGCCGGGAAGCCCGGCATACCGGGCCGAGAAGACGCCAGGCGCGCCATCAAGCGCATCCACACAAAGGCCGGAGTCATCGGCGAGCGTTGAGACGCCGGATTCGAGGCTGACCTCGAGCGCTTTTTTGGCTGCATTGTGCTCGAACGTCACACCGTCTTCGTCGACCTCGCTGACTGGGTGTGGCCAATCTCGTAAATCGTGGAATTCGATCTCCCCAACCGGAGCCAGAAGCGATTCGAATTCGTGCCGTTTCCCCTTGTTTCTTGTGGCGATGAGCAGCTTCACTTGATTCCTTAATCTCGGGTTCTACTTTGGTGCTGTTATGCGAATCCACTTGCGCCCAGATCGCAGGTGGGGTTTATTCGAATCGTTTTCCAGCATACGCAATCAAATAAGACGTCACGAAGTGACGTAAAGCGCGCTGAACATAGCGCCAATACGCAGGAGTTTGCAGTGAGCAACGCAATTGAATTGACCGCCGACAATTTCGAAGACGAAGTCGCGAACAGCGATATCCCCGTGGTGGTGGACCTTTGGGCTCCATGGTGCGGTCCTTGCCGTGCAATCGGACCGATCTTGGACAAGCTCGCCGAAGAGTACGACGGCAAAGTGAAGGTCGCGAAGGTGAACGTCGATGACGAACCTGAGCTCGCTCAAGCGTTCAACGTTCAGTCGATCCCAATGGTCGTCGCAATGCGCGGCCGTGACGTCGAGAGCGTTGAAGTTGGCTTCCGCGGTGAAGCACCACTTCGCGCGATGTTCGACGCGCTTTCCTAATCGGTCACTTGATTAGCTCGACCTTCTTTTCGAGCTGACCTGGGGCCCAGAACCACGCCAAGCCGGTGAAGAAGACAAACGTCGCGCCGGCCAAGACAAACACTTGGTAGGCGGGGTTGATGACGGACGCGAACGCGCCGCCCCAGAAGACCAACACTCCTAAAATGCTAATGCGTGCGTCGGTGAAAAGGCCGACAAACGCTGCGGTCAGTCCGAAGGCAAAGAACTCGGCAGACTGCGCATCCACGACGGACATCTTCGTCATCCATGCGTAGCCCCGCATGGCTACGAGTGCGCCAAGCGACAGCATCAGGGCAAAGGTCACTCGGCGGCCGATTGCGTTTGCGAACAATGCCTTTCGGAACACGAAGATTAGAACAGCCGCGATTCCAACGACCTTGGGAGTGCTGAAGACGTGTGCTTCCAACAAGCTGGGGTCGGTCAGCGGTTTTTCGAGTTGGTCGTAGCCCGCAAACCAGGTCGAGGCGGACCATAGAAATCCCAGCCCAAACATCATCCAGCTTCGATACCGCGCACCCACCGACATATCGAGATCGCGCTGCAACTGCCGAAGCCGCTCCATCTCGGCACGTTCGGCATCGCGTCGCGCCTGGAGCTCGTCGACTTGTGTCTGAAGTTCTGGGTTTGGCTCCGGGAGTTCCTTGATCAATGCCGAAGCAACCATGTCGTTACCATTCTGGATGGCATCGGCGATCATCAATTCCAAGCAGGTCTGCAGCCCTTCGCGCGCCCGAACGTTGCCATCCCACATATCCAAGGCCTGGCGAAACCCGAACCGCGCCTCGGTCGACACGTCGATAATCTGGATGTCGGCGGTGTCCTCTTCGCCCTTTCGGCGCATGAGGTCCTGAAATCGCTGCAGACGCTCTTCGGCGGCAGAAGCAAGGGCAAGGCTGTCGCGATGCTCTAGATAATTCTGGAGGGCGTCATGGAACTCCGTGACGGACTGGAACCGGTCGTCCTTGCTCACGGCCATCGAACGATTGGCGATGTTTGCGAGCTCTTCTGGCACAGATGCCAGGTATTCGAACGCAGCCGAGGTATGGGCGCTGTGCAAGATCTCAAAGAGGTTCGAGCCCAGGTGGCGGTGCTCCCCCGTGATGATTTGGTGAAGCACAGCGCCCAAAAGGTACACATCGGTGCGCTCATCGATCTGCGTCGCGTCGTCCAACGTCATTTCGGGCGCCATATACGCCGGCGTGCCCGCAATCCCCTTGGAACGCGATTTCGACGGAGCCATCGCATGCGCATCCGACTCATCTTTGAGCGTCAACGCGATGCCCCAATCCAGAAGGTAGACCTCCCCAAAACCGCCGAGCATGACGTTCTCGGGCTTGATATCGCGATGGACGATTCCCCTGCTATGCGCAAACCGCAGGGCATTCATGACCTGTAGCAAAACGCGAATATGCCAAACCTGATCGGCACGTTCCGTATCCGGGGCCAGACGTGGGTCATCGATGACATCCTGCCAGTTCACACCCTCGATGCGTTTCATCACGATGAGCGGCGCGCCGTTATTCAAGCGGCCGAGTGCGTGGACCGGAACGACGTTTGGGTGCTCCATCACGCCGGTGACATAGGCCTCTTGAAGCAAACTCAACATCGCCTGCTCGCCGCCGCCACGCGTTGTCTTCACCGCGACCAGACGATCCAAGGACTTTTGCCGAGCCAGCTGAACAACGCCCATGCCGCCTTCACCGATGGTGCCCTCGATCTTGAGGTCAGCAGAGACTGGCGCAACCGATTCTTGATTGGTCTCGTCAATCTCCATGACGGGCAAAGTGCTGACCATCTCTTTGGTCAGCGGTCTTTCTTGCGCCGAGGGAGGAACAATGGTCTGATCCGGCTGTTGCTTGAGCGTCTCTTCGGCAAGCTGCAGCGTTTCAATGAATTGCTCGTAGTCCTGTGTTTCGCTCGCCATATACCCAATTAGAGTCAGTCGTAATGGCTATTGTGATCCAAAACGCAACGATCGTCACGATGGACGATTCGATGAATGTCGTCACTGGTGACATCCTTATCGAAGACGGTCGCATCGCCGCAATTGGCGACGTTGAGGCCCCCGATGGTGCCCGGAAGATAGATGCTTCCGGCTGCGCTGTGATTCCCAGCTTTGTGCAGTCCCATATCCATGTCTGCCAGACCCTGATGCGCAATTGCGCAGATGACATGGTGCTCATCGATTGGTTGCAGACCCGCATCTGGCCATACGAAGCCGCGTTGAATCAAAGCGAACTGAGGGCTTCCGCAAGGCTAGCCATCGCTGAAATGGTGCTCGGCGGAACCACCGCGTTCTTGGACATGGGCACGGTCCATCACACCGACGTTATCGGCGAGGTCGTGCAAGACAGCGGCATCCGAGCGCATATCGGCAAGTGCATGATGGATTACGGCGAGAAAGTGCCGGACCGCATGATGGAGAACACGGACGAGTCCGTGAAAGAGAGCGTACGCCTGCATGGCGTTTGGGACGGCGCTGCGGACGGTCGGATTCGTTACGCGTTTTGTCCCCGGTTTGCCATCTCATGCACCGAGTCCCTGCTTCGCCAGGTGGGTGAAATCGCCGCTGACCTGGGAGCTTTCATCCACACGCATGCCAGCGAAACTGAGTTCGAAAACGAGTTCACGGATGAGCGTTGGGGCATGTCGAATATGTCCTACCTTCGGGAAGTCGGAATGACCGGCGAGCGCTCGGTCTTCGCGCACGGCGTGCATGTCAGCGATGACGACTGCCAGCTGTTGGCCGACACCAAGACGGTGATTTGCCACTGCCCTAGCTCAAACCTGAAGCTCGCGAGCGGCATCGCAAACATGCCAAGATATGACAAGTTTGGAGTGCGCGTGGCGCTTGGTGCTGATGGCGCGCCATGCAACAACAACCTCGACCAATTCGTAGAAATGCGGCTGGCCGCGTTGCTACAAAAGCCCTTCCACGGCCCAACGTCGATGCCCGCTGAGCGCGTGCTGAAACTCGCAACACGCGACGGTGCCGAGTCACTGGGATTACTGTCAGAAATTGGCACACTTGAAGTCGGCAAGTCCGCCGACCTGGTTGTCATCGACTTGGACAATGACCCTGGGACAAACCCTGGTGGCACCGTCTACTCGCGTATTGTCTACGCATGCCACCGCTCGAACGTCCGCCACGTCTTCGCTTCCGGCAATCAGGTTGTCGACAAAGGCGAGCTGGTTGGCTGGGATTTGGGCAAGGTGTTGTCCGATTCACGCGAAGCGTTCGGAACAGTTACCAAGCGAATGTTGTAGTTCTTGGTTCTTGGTTTTTAGTTCTTGGTTCTTGTTGTCGAAACCGGTGAGCAAAGCCAACACGGCTGTAGTTGTTCAAAACGGAGCGGACGTTAGTCCGTGGAGTTGAAGAACTACAGACTTGTCAACGAGCACGGCGAAGCCGCGCGCAGTTAACCAAATCGGTGAGCAAAGCGAACCAAATCGGTGAGTATAGCGAACCAAATCGGTGAGCAAAGCGAACCCTAGTTATTGAAAACGCAGGTACAGCACGATGTCATCAGTCCGGACCTGCGTTCCGGTGACTTGCAGCGGCGTGCCGGGCTCGACAGGTAGTGGAAAGACGAATTGGTCGGCGAGTACCAAAAGCAGGACACGGCGTGCCCATTGGTCGACTGCGGATTGAGCAGGTTGCTCGGTCAGCCACTCGGATTCCAATGTCGCTGAGGCCAGCTCGATCGACTCCAAGTCGAAGCGCACGACACCCGATGGACCTTGGGCGGGGCGAAGATTGGCGGATGCTGAAGTCGTAAGCTCCAAGATCTTCACGCGCGTTCCCAACACAGTCCCGTAGACGTCCAGCGTGAGGTCTTCCCAGTCCAATTGAAGTTGGCCTGACTGCGGTCGAGTCGTGACGTCCGGCAAGCTGCCGGGTGTAGCGACGACCTGGGCCCATGGCCCGAGAGGAACATCGCTGAGCATGATCTCGTCCAGTAGTAGGTCGGACGAGGCAACCAACTCCTCGTTTTCACTGGGTCGCCGAACATCTTCAAGCCCGCTGCATGCGTAGCCACCGAGGGCAAGCGACTTCCCGAGCCGGTCGATGACAGTTGCCGAAACGGCCATCGCAAAGTCAGCACCAAACTCACTGACAAGGTCAGGTTCAATCGCTGCGGTTTGGCCCGCGACCACACCTCCCAAAGCAATAGGTGGAGCACACTCAGCAGTATCGATATCCGAGCCAATCGCCAGCTGAACCTCGAGCCCAGCCTCGTCGACTTTGAAGTCCTGAACGGAACCCTCGAGGCGCAAACTCGATGTGCGATTGGGGTAGGCTGACAAATGATCGAGCCGAATTCGACGCGTCATCAACCCCAAAATCTCAGATGGATTGGTTTCGAACGCGGTCTGTGCCGACTCGGCAAGCGAGCGGGAAACATACGCCCGAAGCGAATCTTCGAACGTTGGAGTTTCCGCACCAAAGTCGAGCGTCGGGACTTCACAATCGCCAATCGGCGAAACGGTCGCATTCAAAAGAGCCACCACAGGTAAGTCGGGTACGGTAAACCGCTCACCCTTCTCGTCCTCAGTGACCATGGACATCGCACTGACCGACAATCGTGGCGTCCTGAGCTCAAAGCGACAGATCTTGGAGTCGATGCCATCAATGATTCGGACAGGCACAAAAATAGTCGCGTTATCCGCGATGTTGTCCGTTTCGACCGTATTCGCGACCGAGACCGCAGAACGTTCGTTGATCACCAGGTTCTGATTGAGCGGCCCAAGGCGCACTTCAATATCACCGCTCTGGGCCACCACCTCTACAGCGCCAGCGAGCGGCAAACCATTGGGCTGTGCTTGGTCGTAGAGAGAGGCAAGCCCTTCCGCGGGGACCAGAACCCGTAGGGCCTGCTCCTGCGACTGGATCGGCGCAGGTGTGGAGGCCGTGTTGACCGCAACCTGTTCGCAGGCGGACAGCACGAGCACTGCGGCAATGATGAAGAGCTTACGCGTCATGGCCAGATCACCTCCAGCTCACTCGCGAATCCGCCTTCTGCCGGAACCAAGCGCTCAGCTGCGCTTACCAGGCCAATTTGGTCCGCATAGACATGCGATGCCGAGAACCCGACGACGCCTTCATCCGCGATCGTTTGGTGGAACCAAAGTCCGCCACCGCTGGGACGTTGCGAGAATCGAATCGTGGTCTTCGTCGTGTTCATGTGGCTGATGGATGGCTCATCACGCGGCCCAAACGACAGCGTGATGAATGAACCCACGAGGTCCTTTCGCTGCCGTGCAAAGCTGTCCAGGGTGTCGCCACGGTCAACGACCTCAAGGTCATAACCGCCGCTGTCGTTGGTGATGGCGAGCATCACGCGTGCACGAGTTTCATCCAAGTAGGCGATGAACAGTCGGCCTGAGTCCGGCTCATACCGGGCCGATGCGTATTTTCCAACACGTCCACGACGCCCTGGAATGGGCTCACCATCAAGACTTCCCGTATCCACAACATCCACGGAAAACCCATCGACCGCTCGCCGAGCCAATCGAAGGTCGCCACAGTCTGCATCTTGATACGCGATGGCGATCCCCGCTTGGTTCAAAGCGATGGACGGGTTCACACCGATTCCGGCTGGTGCTTCGGTCGACCGCAAGCTATCCGGACATGCAATGCCGTTTGAAGACGGCGAGCCATCGTCGACCTGTTCCAACCGAAATGCGTTGGTCGCATTATCGCGTGACAAAAGGCTCAGACGCCGGTCGCGTGTTTGAAACGCGACATAGACCCCGACCTCTTCACCCACCACAAAATCAAACTCCTCGGAGCCTTCGTAGGTGTTGTCTGGCAGCTCAATCTCTTCGATAGCCCAGTTGGCATTGGGCGTCGCAAACTCGCGTGACGCAAAGCGGTAGGCGCCATTAGTCGCCAACCAAGCGACATACACCCGTGTGTTCGAGACACGAATCACCACCTTGCTTTGTGCACTGCTTGAAACCCCAAGCTCATGCAGCGTCGAGGATTCTGGCGTCAACTCACCAGCAACCACGCGTCGTCCGACCGGGTCAACCATCGCCACAAAGACCTTGCCGTTCGCTGTTGCAAGCTGAACGGAACGCCCCGGAATATCGCCCTCAAACCCGTCACGCGGCTCATCCACACAGATACCGAGCGATGTGTCGCAGACCTGCCCAACGCTACACGTGTCTTGGCAACTCTGGTTGTCGGTTGCCTTACAACTAAGGGTGGTGGTTGCTGTGGCAATTGCCAGTATGAGGATCTTTTGTTTCACAAAGTTGTCTTTCGGCCGTTGGCCGAAGTTGTCTTTCGGCCGTTGGCCGAAGTTATCTTGCGCTGCGCGCAGTTCTCTTCGCCTTCGGCGAGTCTTTTGGATTCGATGACAATACCCACGATTGAGGGTCTGTTCAAAGCTCATCGGGTTGTCGCCAGAAACTTGCCGCAGGCAAAGCAAACTCGGCCGCAGGCCGAAGATAACTCGCGAAGCGAAGAGAACTTGCCGTAGGCAAAGATAACGCGCGAGCTTGCGAGCGCCTACCAGACCACAAAAACCTCTCGCACTTGCGTGTCGAGGATCTCTTCGATGCAGCGTTTCAGGGCTGGACAGCCTTCACCAAAGGTTGGGAGCGATTCCCGAAAATCATCGGCAACCAGGCTGACAATCAAGCGAGAGCGCAGCACGACGCGCTCATCGGAGCGTGGCCACATATAGGCGTCGAAGTGTTGTCCGCAGGAGTCGCACGACTTCATGGTCACGAGCTCGTCATCGACGAACATCACACCGTCGGCAGGGAAGACCTTTCGGCATCCCGGACAGCGGCACCATGGGCCTCGCGGAGGCAAGAAGGGGTCGGAGATTTCGTGCGGTTCGTCGTACCAGTCGACCTTGAGTGTCGGATAGAACAGGCCAAGCTGTTCAGCATATTGCTGCAGCCCGCCAGCAGGTCGAAACGGCCGCCACGACGTACCTTCACCGTCCGGTCCGCTCGCCAGGCCCGCATCGCGCATGGCGTCCTCAATCGTGGTCGCAACGCTAGACGATAAGCGGCTTCCGTCTTCGGGGACGTAGAGATATCGGGAGAATCCTGCCATCAGCTACCAGGTAAATTGCCAACCGGCGCCGGGGCCGTTGTCCCACCAAACCGTTGGCGAAGAGCTTGGCTGAATCTCGTTGAGCGATGCGGATTCGTCGCCGCCAGACTGGAACAAGATGTACGCCCAAAGCAGTGTTCCTGCGGCGATGGCCGCGGTCGCGATGCCGACGCCGAGGAAGGTGTACATGCGTGTTTCGACGTCTTCGAGTTCCGTCCGAGACACATCCTGTCGACTCTGTTGCTGCAGCTCGTCACGCTTAGCCTTTTCGTCACTGTAGAACGAGAAGAACACGATGGATGCGATGGCAGATCCGATGCCGACCGCGGTCAGTGCGATCGCCACGCCTGCGTTGGGGTTGCCCGTCTCGCGCGAGGATTCGATGTCCTGCTTCGCTTTTGCGTCCGAGGGTTTCACCAACTGATAACGCAGCTTCAATGCCTGACCAGGCGTAATGGTCACGAGCTCTTCGACCTTCTCGTAGCCCTTCTTTTCCACGATTACGCGGTAGTTGCCGGGTTTGATTGTGAGCTCGGTCGGCGTGTAACCCGCAGGGCCATTGGCGATGTCGTCGATATAGACGACCGCGCCTTCCGGCAGCGTGATGACCTCGAGCGAACTCTTCGAGATGCGCGACTCAATCGTCTCGATGGTCTTTTCAACCCGCGGGCGCTCAGGCGCATCCGGCACCGCAATCAAAAACCGTCGATAATAGCGCACAGCCTCCTGGTCTTCGCCCAAACGCTCGTAACAGAGCGCCATGCGATACAGCATGTCTGGGTGCGGGAAGATGTCGTACGCCTTGCGAAAGTTCTCGAGCGAGGCTTCGAACGCACCGCGGTTGTACGCGGCCTTGCCGTCGTCAACCAGGCGCGCAAGCTCACGCTTTTGGTCGTCGGAGAGCTCTTCGAAGTGCTGCGCACCGGCCTGTTGTGCGACCACAACCGTCGGGAACGACGAGAGGGTCAGGGTGGCGGTGAGCAAGATGGAGAGGAATCGTTTCATTTTCTGCTGCTGTGATGCTTCGATTGGAGATTTATCAGTTTTCGATCTTTCGAGCTACTCCGAGTGTTGGGCTTGGGGCTTGGGGGCTTGGGGCTTGGGGCTTGGGGCTTTGTTTTTGGTGCGAACAGCAACTAGTGTGCTGATATGAGTGAGACACTGGTGTTTGAAACCGAGGTCAAGGACCTCAGCGAGTTGCCGGATCGTGTGACGATTATGCGGGCCATGACGGTACGTGCGGTGAAGAGCAACATGCTCTGGCACCCGCGCATAGTGCTTTTGCTTCGCATTCTACTGGGACTTTATATCGGTCTAGTAGGTTTGTTGTTGGCGGTTGGAATCGGGTTGATTTTGCTGGGTGGTGAATCGAAATTTGACGCGAAGTCTTTGAGTCTCATCGGTTTGGGTGCCCTGATGCTCCCATTCGCGTACTACCTGCCCAATCTACTGTTTCGGTATCAAATAGCGCTTCTTCGCATGTCGGCAAATCTGATGCTGAATGCCACCCGAAAGCTGATTCCCGGAAAGGTGCGAATCGAGCTCCAACCCGAAGCCTTCCTGTTAACCTGGAATGGAAAGAAGACCCAGCGATTCCCGTGGAAGAAATTCCGCTACACCGCACGCAGCGGCACGTTCATGCTGTTGGCGGACCTGGGCAAATTCAGCAAACCGTTGTTGTTGCGGATGCAAGATGACTTCGAGGATGCCGTGCTCGCCAGGTGCGCTGAACTCGAGCTCGAAATGCTCGACATGGACGAGTTCTTGGGTTTCGAGGGTTTCCCGCCAACTCTGGATGACGTGAAGAGACTCAGCGAACGGTAGGCGCTGTCGTCGTTTGAGTCGCAACTCCGAATCTGCGAGAGTTCAACTTCACCGCAGGCCTTTTGGGTTCAGGAAATGAAACGATTCGCCATTCTGAGTGCAGTTTCCGTCGTGCTTCTAGCGCACGTCCCACACGCTGATGCTTGTACGATCGATCCATACCAAATGCATCTTCCTGAAGCGGAGTCGCAAGACGGGTCTTTGGTGTTCTTCCTCTCCAAGCATTGGTCCGGGGCTGAGGCGACAGCTAGTTTGGAGCTACGAGGTTCTGGTGGGGTCTACCAAGGAGAGGTCGTCGAGATTACTGCGATACCCGCGCCTGAGTTCTCCGACAGCACGACGAGTTGGCTCCGTTGGATTCCTGATGAAGAAGTGACACCAGGCGATTACCTGGCATCGGTTACGGTGGCCAAGGGGGATAGGCTCGAACGCAGTTTCGAGCCGGTTGCTGTCAAAGTTGGACCGCCCGATTTTGAGTCACAGACCTATCGGATTGAAAATGTGCACGTCGATTGGCAAGAAGCCTGGTCTGCCGAGCGCACATGCTGCCCTACCGGCCCACCGGGAAACATGTGCGGCGACGAGTGCACCGGCCCCATCGAATGCCAATCTTGTTGGGCCAACGAATATATTTATCGAGCACGATTGTCGTTCACAACCTCTCAACTTCATGACGGTGTGGTCGAGTACGAGATACGACAGGGAACCAGGTCCGGTTCGGGTTTCGGTTACGGACAAATCCCAGATCGGGCAGCTATGGGCATCGAGCCTAATGGTGACGACCCAATCTGCGTTCAGGCAAAGAAGCTCAATGATGATGGCACCGTATTGGAGACCAGCGAGATTTCATGTCGAGATCTGGCAGATTTCCCACCGCTGGTTACTCGGGAGATAGACAACTCGGAGGCGATGGCGAAGTGCTACGTTCCGGACCCTGTGTCCAATGAAGATGATGAGACCGAGGATGAAGAAACCAACGATGAAACTCCAATGGATCAAGGTGAGTCTGAATCGGACGAGGGCTGTTCAACCGCATCATCGGCCGCGCCCACATCGCTGTGGTTCCTTATTGTCTTCTTTGCGCTCGTGAGACGCCGATGCACTTTCTGATATTGGCTATGCTTGCGTCGTTTCTGGCACCTTCGATGGTGTTTGCATGCACGAATAACCTTGTCCCCGAGGTGGACGTTCCCGCCACGGTCTCTAGCCCTGATGGAGGGTTCGCGTTCACGACAGAACCGGGTTATCCGGTCGCCGTAAAAATCGATGGAGAATGGGTTGATGGTGGGATTTCGACCCCGTTCGAGGATGACGAGGCGCCTACACACAACGTTCTTGGTCCATCTGGACACCGAACGAACCACTCACAAATGGTGAGTATCAACTGACGTTTGATGGCGCGACCATCTCGAACGCCAATGAATCTGTGATGCTCGTTGTTGCGCCGAGTGACGGTCCAGCGGCCGACTTCGATTCCATCGAGCCTGTCTGGGTCGAAGATGTAGGTGGTGTTCAAACATGCTGCCGAAACGACGAAACCTACTGCTTCCAGGATTGCACAGATGGACGCGACTTCTGCACGACATGCTGGTGGTCCCAATACATCTACAAACCCAGCCTTAAAGTCCAACTAACCAACATTCCCGGCCCCTATATCGGACGTGTCGAGGTCCGCCACGGCGAGTTCCGAGATTGGGTGAACTTCCACGGTTCCAAAACCAATAGCCGACTGACCATCAGTGGTTCGGCGGACAACGACGCGCCAGTATGCGCTGTCGCACAACTCTACGATGGCGAAGGCGCGCTGCTGTTCGAGTCCGATGAGTCATGTATCGCGCTCGCAGACTTTCCCTTCAAAGAGACTCGCCAGATCGACAACTCGGAGTTGATGGCCGAGTGTCGTACCACCCCAGAAGTTGTGGACGATGCGGACATGGGCGAGAACAACCTCGACGTCGATGATATGGCGTTCAACAACGTGCTCGAGTAGCGTTCGCCAAGCCCTCGAATGTAGATGAAACGACCGCCAACGACCGTGATACCGGTGACTCGCGACAGCGCGTCGGCCGCGTCCGAAGCGCCCGATTTCGACATTTGCTCGGCGCCGACGATCTCCATGACGTTGGTCGATTCTTTGCGTTCTTCCAGAAGTTCCGCGGTGCCACCTTCGATGCGTGGCGCGGACACGGTGAAGTCCTCCAACATCACGGATGCCGGGCTGAGCTCAACCTGCGCGGTGGTGGTCTCTTCAGATTTCACCACCAGCTCCGGCACGTCTTGTGTGCTGAAATCCGGGTGAACGACCGAAACATCGTACTTGCCGGGCGGAAGCTCCAACTCGAACGCGCCTGTTGCGTCCGTCATGGTCTCTACCTCGACGCCGCGTACAAACACGCGTGCGTCCTTTACCGGTTGAGCCTTGTCCATCGACTTGACGACACCAGTAATCTTGCCGGGTTTGACCGATTCCTGGGGCTTCTCAACGGGCGTTTCTGCGACCGCGGTTGAGCCTTCCACATCGAATTGCGCGGTCCCGTCAGCCTGCAGGTTCACCAGCACTTCAACTGACCCATCGCCTATTGGGACGACCTGAGTCGTGCCCGCCGCGACGATCGTGTGTTCGCCGGGCGCAAGCTCGACGGTAATGCCACCGTCTGCGTCCGTGGTGTATGCGGTGCCGTCGACAGTGACTTCCTGATTTGCGGCCGGCAACCCGTCCGGGCTGAACACAAAGATGCGCATCGACTCGCTGTCTTGCGCCATGGCGATCGTGCTGACCAACACAAGGGCCAGCGCCACCAAGATTCCTACCAATTTCGATTTTGTCGGAGACATGGGAACCGTCTCGGGAGGGGGTTAGCAGGCGTCGGGGTTTTCCTGACAGACCGCCATGATGCGGCGGATTTGTGTCGCGTTCCGGAAGAGCGCGGGATCCGTGATTTTCTTGAGCAGCACTTCGGCGCGTTTGTAGTCACCGATCGAGAACCGAGCGTAGGCCAGCGCATACAAAACCGGCTGGTCTTCAAACAAGCCAAGGCGTTCGGCTCGTTGTTCAAGGGCGACGACGGATTCAAACCGCTGCATATCGACCAAGATCGACACGCGCTGGCGAATCTTCGCCTTCTGGTCAGCGACACCGGCGTTCATGAACAGGGCCTGCTCAAACGCACCGCTTCGTCGGTACAATTCAGCCGCTTCCATCTGAAACTTGGGGTCGACATCGCTCGCCCGTTGAAACAGGTCCGCGGCGGCCAAAGTACGTCCTGAACCGGCGTAGGCATGGGCCAAATGGATGACCATCTTCTCGTTCTTGGGATAGAGCAGTTTGCCCTTCTCCAAGAACTCGATGGCTCGTTCCGTCTGCCGGTTTTTGATCAGCGCCTGGCTAAGTGCCAGATAGTCCTCAGCGGTCGCATCGTTTCGCTTCAAGTAGCGCTGACTCACCTCGAGCGCCTCTTGGTAGAGGCCAAGCTCGACCAGCATGAACATCGCACGCCGCTCAAACTCAGGCTCGTCCGGGAAGCGGCGCATGTTCTCAGTCATCGTCGACCAAGCTTGTTCGGGCTTGTTCATTTCAAGGAGCGCCTGGGCCTTGAACAACTGCAGCCGCGGCAAGTTCTTGCCTTCTTCATCAGCGTTATCCACCGACCGAACCGTCATCTCGTAGTCCTTCAGACCCCAGTATCCCTGGGCGAGGTAGACGAAGATGATGTCGTCGATCTTGCCGTTCTTGATGGCTTCGTCGAAGTTGTCGACCGCTTCCTGATACGTCTGTGCTTGCAGCGCCAACAGGCCGGCAATCGTGAAATAGGTCGCCTTGTCGATCTTCTCGTCGTTGGGATCGACGTTCGACAGCACAGACCGCGCGCGGTCGTAGTGACCGTCCTTGAGCATTCGTGCCGACAGCGCGACGTAGTCGACTTCGTCTGCCGCACTTTGCTTCTCTTCAGCCCAACCAACCGAAGGCACGGCGATCATGGCCGCGACTAGAATCAGGAGTAGGTTTTTCATGACAAATCGAAGCGGATGGTCTGGCGTGCCCAGACTTTCACGGCTTCGCCCTGATACGTTGCGGGATCAAATTGCCAACTCTGCACGGTCTCACGTGCAGCTTCTTCGAAGACACCAGTCGGTTTGGCTTCAAGGACCTTTACCCGCTCAACCATGCCATTTTCGTTGATCAGCAGGTTCATCACGACGTAGCCCGTAATGCCCTCGGCGCGTGCGCGGGGAGGGTAGCTAGCGGCTGTGCGTCGTCGTGGCTGAGGCTTGTCGTCAACCGAGTCTTCGGTCATCACCGATGCTTTCACGTCACCAATCAGCTTGTCGCTAACATCGGCGACGTTCCCGGCCGAAATCCCCGGAAGGTCAAACCCGATTCCGCCCAAGTTTGAGGCGAGGTTTGGCGCTGGTGGCGGCGGCGTATTGCTGCGCGGTTTAGACTTCGGTTTCTGGCGTCGAGCCTGCTTCTTCTTCTTCTTCTTTTTCTGCTTTGGAGGCGCCTGAAACTGCACGCTCTCCTTGGCCTTGTCTTGCTTTGGTGGCTGCGAAAACGCATTCATTGTCACCAAGAGCCCAAAGACCATCGCCGCCCCCATCAGCGCAACTAAAGCTGCGACAACGTGGCGTTTCATCCGGCCTCCTGCTCGGTCGCGACGCCGACATCGGCTGCTCCCGCAAGCCGACACTGGTCAACAACTTCGACCAACTTCTCGGCTGGAACCTGACGGTCGACGATGACCAAAACCGACGACGAACCGGATTGAACCGATTCACGCACGCGGCTTTGCACCATCCACGGTTTCACTGGAAGCCCGTCCAAGTAGATATTGGATTCGGCATCGATGTAGACACGGACGGCCTTGCTCGAGGCACGGCTTGCGCTGGCCGCATTTGGCCGCTCTAGATCCAGCTTCATGTCCTTCACAAAGGTCGTCGAGACCATGAAGAAGATGAGCAGGATGAAAACCATGTCAATAAGTGGCGATATATCGATGTCTTGGGATTGTTCCCGGCGTTTTCGCGTTCTCATTTCGCCTCCGGATTCCAAGAGATGACGATGTCCTTGATTCGCTCAAGTTCGTCTTCAAGCTGATGTTGTCGTCGCTCCAAAATCCGCCCGACGATCACGCCTGGGATGGCGACGGCGAGCCCCATTTGTGTCGACACAAGTGCCTGCGAGATTCCACCCGCGATACCGCCGCTCTGTGAAAACAGCGACATGTCAGCCAGTGAATCAAAGGTCTCGATCATTCCACCAACCGTGCCCAGAAGGCCGGCCAACGGCGCGACGATCACGATGCTGCGCACGAGCGTCTGGTATGAACCAAGGTCTTCGCGAATCTCGTGAAACGCCTCGTCCAAAAACGGTCGGAGCTTCAGTCGTCCATGATTGCGTCGCAGGGTGAGCGCTCGCATAACGGCGAGGTCGATGATGCCTCGCGGGTCACGTTGGAGCCCATCTTCAACGATCTGGTAGACCGGTCGTCGGTCGCCACGCTGAAGCGTCGCAAGCCGGTAGCCGAGTGCGTACCACAAGACGATCGTGGCCACGACCAACGGTGGCATGACAAATCCACCGGACGCATAGAACTCGCCCCATTTATCCAGGAATAGGTCGAGCGTAATCATGCTGCGGACTCCGCCAGCCGAGGGGCTGCAGGGGCTTCAGCCGTTCCATCAGTCTGAGGGGTTGGACCCTCTTCTTTTGGCATGTTCGAAGCATTCACGACACGAAGTGCGGAGTGCTCAAGGTCGTCCATGATCGAGTTCGCTCGGCTATTCAGAAGGTTGCCAAACAGCAGCGCTGGGATGGCAACGATAAGACCAAGCTGAGTCGTGATCAGGGCTTCGGAGATACCGCCGGACAACATCTTGGGGTCGCCGGTTCCGTATTCGGTGATGATGTCGAAGGTCGAGATCATACCGGTGACCGTTCCCAGAAGACCCAAGAGCGGGGAAACGGCTGCGAAGACCATCAAGACATTTCCAAAGCGCTCCAGCGCAGGCGTTTCGCGCAGTACAGCTTCACTGGCGATGTCTTCAACAACCTCACGAGTGCGTCCCAAGTGCTTCAATGTGTCGGCTAGAACACGGCCTAGCGGGCCACCTGCTGCAGTCGCGGTGCGGATTGCATCGTCGACATGTCCGGCTTGGACTCGAGCAACGACGGTGTCCGAGAGTGATTTGCGGCCACGGCCAACCCACATCAGGAATCCTGCGCGCAGGATGATGAGGACAAAGGCCAAAAGGCCGATGAAGACGATGACCCACGCGATGACACCACCGGCTTCAACGATCTCAAGCCACGTCTTGCCTTTCTTTTCGTCGATGGGCTTGTCGAGGTTCTCGTAGAGGAAGATCGACAACGTGCTGGGCGCCGAACCGGTTGCAATCGCTTTCGCGCTCGCCGCGGCCTCTTCAGGCCAGAGTTTCAGGCGACCTTCGCCAGCTGGTGCGAGTACACCGCTGGTGTTGGATGCAACCCCGTAGCTGGCGACGCGTCCTACATGGATCAACTCACCTTCAACCTTCGAGCCGTCTTTATCAAAGAACCCGCCTTTGACCTTTCGGACCTGGCCGCCTTCTTCGATGAGGCGTGCGGCCTCGGAGAAGACATTGTCCAGCGCAGCCGCCGTCTTAGCCGGATCCGTGCCTGGGTCGGCAATCTCGACGTCATATTTACCCAACGAGGCTTTGGACTGCTCGATGATGCCAACGACTGTGTCCGAGCGATCTTCAAGGGTTGTCGTGCTGCGTTGCGCTTCAAGCAGCGCTTCTTCCAGTTCTTCTGACTGCAAGCTCAGCGAGACCAAACGGCCTTGGAGGCGGTCGACTTCTGCCTTTGCTTTGTTTGTCTTCGTGCGGGTTTGCCCGTTAATCGCATCCAAGCGCTTCTGAAGGGCTTCCTTCTGAGCCTTGAGGTACGCGAACTCCTTTTTGTACGCGCGATCCAACCCAGCATCTTGGGCGTGAGCGGTCGGCGCAAAGAGCGTCATGAGCGCGAGGATCATCAGGATTAAACCTGTCTGGCCCGCCAATCTAAACATCTTCTGGTCTGCCATGTCCGCTCCTTACGGCAACGCGTTGGGCAACTGGAAGTAGCCCACGCGAATCTGCTTTTTGAATGCGTCGAAGAGGGCATCGATCTGTGCTTTGCCTTCTTCGTCTCGAATGAGCGTGTAGCTCCAGTCTTCGCCGTTTTTGACCGACTTGCCGACGCGGCCGTCGTTGGTTCGGAAGTACATCGAAACCATCCCTACGCGAGCGATTTCGGCGAGCTCTTCCTGACCATCAACCTCGATAGATTGTCGGTACAGGCCGTTTTCGCGGGTCAGGCGCATCTCGTCTTCGACGAATGCCCACAATCGCGCGACGGCTTTCTCGGGTGGGAGAAGACCTTGGTTGAACTGGGATTCGATCTTCTCCAGTGCTGCGAGTCGCTCGACCTTCTTGAATGGAAGGCCGTTGTTGATCTGCGCGCGGAGTTTCTCGACCGCGTTCTTTACGACCGGCTTCAGCTCTTCAGAAGCTTCGCTTGCCTTCGAGACGTCTTCGATCTCACGTTTCTGCTGCGCCTTTAGTTGCTCCGCGCGACGTTCTTCGCGTTGGATCTGTAGCTCAAGGTCGGTCTTTTGCGCTGCGAGGCTGCGCAGTTGGGCACGTTGGTTCTCTTTGGAGGCTTCCACCTCCGAAGAGAGTTCTTCGACCTCGGTCCGAAGCTCAGTGAGCACTCGGGCGAATTTAGTCAGCGTGTCTTCATCCGCGTAAGCAGCCGATGTCACGCTGAAGGTCCCAAAACACAGTAAGAGCAGCATGCTGCTCTTTGCGATGAGGTTTGTTTTTCGGTTCATGGTTCACTCTGGTCAGCTCAGGTGGCTCGCGGAACTCAGCTCGGTCGAGATGAACTCCGCGGGCCAACTCAGCGAGTTGGCGACACGCGAAATTAGTTGCGTGCGTGATTCGTCCAGCCAGCGGTCCAATCTTCGCTTCCGACAGCGCCGATGAAATCGACCTGGTCGAAGAACGAGTCGCTTGGAGCTTGGCCGGCGCCGAGTGCTGGCGAACCAGCTGCTGGCGCGTAGTTTGGCGTGCCCGAGTCTGGGCGAGGATCTTCAAGCATCGGTGCAACCGCTTGGTTGTCCGAGTTGAACTTGGTGAACCAGTCTTCGACCGTGAATGGCGCGGTGAAGCTGTCATCTTCGTTTTCGATGTACATCGTGTCGCAGTTGGCGATCGAGTTGACCATGGTCAGCTCGCCCGACGCCCCCATCGACGTTTCGTCATATGCGTTCACGAAGGTCTCTTGACCGTCGATCTGAAGGCAGCCGTCGTTGAAGCCGTCGATGATGGCGTTGTGGATGTTCGCAGCGGTTCCTTCACGAAGAAGAGCGCCGACGTCCGAACCTTCGCCGCCAGGAACACCGATGAGGGTGATGTTGCTGAGCGTTGGCTTCGAGCGTGGGCTAGCGGTGTTATTGTCACCGTTGTTGTCCGCTTCGATTCCCTGGTCACCACCATCTGGGTACTGCTGTGCGACGAGGTACTGGATGCGGCCTTGCCAGCCGTCGGTCCAGTCAAGGCTATCGTCACCGATACCCGTGAGGACGACATGCTTCGCGTTGGCGGTGCCGCCGAAGAACTCGATGCCGTCATCTTTGTTCATGTGAACCTGGATGTAATCGAGCGTGGTGCCGTTTCCGACGCCTTGGAATGCGATTCCGTTGAGCTCGTTGTCCGAGGTGATGAGCGCGCCAGCGTACTCAACGCGGACGTAGCGGAGCGTACCGCTGTTGTCGCTTGGGTTGTCGCCACCGTACTCACCGGTTCCGCCTTCGCCTTCAGCTTCGCAGACACCGTCGGTGCAGCTGTTGATCGGTGCGTTACCATTGATGATGAGTCCGCCCCAGTCGCCACGTGCGCGGCTTCCTTCTTCTTGAGCGGAGGTGAAGACGATTGGCTCTGGAGCCGTGCCGTCAGCGATAAGTTGTGCGTTGCGACGGATGGTCAGGAACGAGAGGGTTCCGGACGAGCCGTAGATGGTCGTGCCTGGCTCGATGGTCAGGACGGTTGGGTCGACGTCATTGCCGACGAAGACGCCGCCACGCAGAACATATTCGTTGTCTGCCGTGAAGACGGTGTCTTCCAAAATGTCGCCTTGGACCTGGCAGATGTTGTCGTTGCAGGACACTGGGCCAGTCGAAGGATTATTATTCGAGGAATCGTCGTCTGAACCGCATGCAGCCAGCAGCAGGATTGACGCTCCCAATAGTACGTTCTTTTTGGTAACCATGGATTTTCACCTTTAGAATTAAGCGGTTACGGTGCGTTGGGCTTTTCCCAACTGAATTCCCGCGAAACCTAACAACGATCCATGTCGCGTTCATGTCTGAACGGCGAAGAAGAAGTGACCTTTCAGTGCGATAAGAGTATCGATTATGTGACGACCCGGTGACGAGAATTGTAAATATTTAATGATAACAATTACTTATGCGTTGGCGTGTCGTTTGTGGATGTAATATTTGTGTAAACAATAAGATTTCTTACTGCACAGTAGCCGCCCCAAAGTTGCACGTTTTTGTGTGGATTTACGGTCGGAAAACGAACTCGCGCCTTAGCACACGTTCAGAGCCTGTTGGAGCAAATGGCGTGGCTTCGATTCGAGCTTTAATGCACTCCGAAACTTTCATTGAGCTCAATGTGTCTGTCACGACTTTCGGGCGTTGAGCCACACCTTGAGCATCGACAGTCCACTGCATCACAATTTTGCCGTCACCCTTCGCCGAGGCTCGATGCGGTGCAAAACAACGCAGGGCTTCATCCGAAAGCCCAGCCAATGTGGATTCGTCCGACACGCCGTCCACCAACAACCTACCTTCCCAAACACCGTCAACACGGCGGAAATGAAGGCGGTCCATTCCCAACAGGTAGCTGGGCTCAAGTGACAAGATCGTGGTCAGGACTTCGGTGGCTTCGCCGTCAAACAGATAACCCGCATTGGTGCGAACATACCGCTGCGTATCGCTTCGTGGCGTACATTGTGGACCCTCGAAGGACTGGGTGACGACTGTCGCGTGGCCGTCATCGATGGTCACTTCTTTGACATACTCGCGCTGGTCCGCCTCATACAGCGTTCGGTCAAGAGCAGCGCGCTCCAAGCCTGGTGATAACGCGACCGACGCTGAGTTTGGTGTCGCTAGCCGTGGTGGGGTGAATCGACCCGTCGCGAGCGATTCATAGGTGGTTGTGGCGTCGAGCTGCGAGTCATGAAGACTCAACTCGAATTCGGCCCCGATAACGTCGGGCGCGACCCGCCGAAAATGGGCCACCGGTCGACGTTGGTGACCGACGATCGCGAAGAGTGTCCAACCCGACTCCAACTCCTCGGACTCAAATGTCACCTTGACCGAGGCCTGCGGGTCGTCAGCGTAAGCGACGATCGCGCACGGCTGACAATCGGCAGGATATGACCATCCGCCTGCGGCGAGTTGAAACTCACCTGTTGCGGTGGAGTAGGTCCCCAACAAGGCTGCGATTGTACTGGTATGAAGACTAGCGACGACCTGTCCTGGCGCTTGGCCAGAATTGAACTGAGCGTTCTCAGCGTCGGCTCTCGCGCAGGGGTCGGAGCCGCCGCAGCCAAGGACTGCGGCGCTCACGACGCCTAGTACACAAAGTACGCGAGAGACTTGCACCGGTAGAGATTACTCCGCTGGTGGTTCCTGTGGAGCGTCCTGAGGTTTCTCTTCAGGCTTCTCTTCAGGCTTAGCGTTTGGATCCACGACCTTGGCGTTATCAGGAACTTGGTCTTCTCGGACCGTCTTTTTGATTTCGTCTTGCTCGGTGATCTGGAACTCAACACGTCGGTTGGCTTCCGCACCTTCTGGCGTTTCTTTGCCGTCAGCTGGCAGCGGAACGACCGGCTTATCGAATCCATAACCTTTGGAGGTCAGACGGTCCGCAGCGACACCTTGCTTGACGAGATAGTCCATGACGGACGCCGCGCGACGTGCCGACAGGTCTTTGTTGTACTTCTCAGAACCTTTGTGGTCCGTGTGGCCGCCGACCTCAATCTTCTTGATGCGTGGGAACGCCAAGATGGTCTGTGCAACTTCGTTCAGAAGCTCGAACGAGTCCGACTTGATCTCAGCCTTGTTGTACTCGAACTGAACCTTGTCCTTGATGACAACCTTGTCGAGGGTGACTTCCACCTTCTCGAATGGGCATCCTTTCTTCTGCGGAACACCTGGCTTGTTCGGGCATTGGTCTTCGGCGTCGTTGATGCCGTCGTTGTCGTTGTCCAGCTCAGGGCAACCGTCTTCGTCTTGGAAGCCGTCTTTGTCTTCAGCATCCATTGGGCATTTGTCGACGTTGTTCAACAGGCCGTCGCCGTCCGAATCATCATCGGTCTCTGGGCAGCCGTCTTCGTCCATCCAACCGTCTTTGTCTTCCGGCTCCATTGGGCAACGGTCGACTTTGTCAGCGATTCCGTCCTTGTCGTTGTCCGTCTCTGGGCAACCGTCGTCGTCTTCGAACTCGTCAAAGTCTTCTTTGTCTTCTGGACAGTCGTCCACGTCGTCACGAATTCCGTCTTCGTCCGTATCGGGCACGTTCTTGAGGTGCTCTGGGTAGTGACCAAATCGGAAACCCAAGGATACGAACACGCCGCCTTCATTGAGGTTATCATCCGGGATCGGCTCGCCGTTTGTGCGCGTGAAGCCCAGGTCCGTGAACTCAGGATCGTCCACCAACCACTGATTGAAACCGAAACGTAGGAACCCTGCGAAGTTGACGCCGAAGTAGCGACGCACTTCGATGAAAGGTCGAACAAGGATCAACGAAGCGTCCATGTCCTTGCCGTTGTCGAGCTCCAAGCCCGTTCCACCCAGACCAAATCCAAGGCCGATCGCGAGCTCCCAGAAGTCACGTCGAAACGCGAATGCCGGTTCCAAGCCGACGTACCAAGCCATCGCGCCAGGGTCGCTTGAGAACGGCGTCTGGATTCCGCCAAACAGCGTCAAGCGTGTCTTCTCGATGAAGCTTGCTTCAAACGCGGCATCGAAGTGCCACAGTCCAAAGATGTCGAACGGATTTTCATCGTTCACATCGCTTTGAAGGACGTTGCCGTTCCAGCGGTCCAATTCGTTGAACCAAAGGCCGACCTCGAGACCACCACCGTAAGATGGCTGCCACTCGTACGAGCCGTGCTCGGTCGTGCGGTCTTCCTCGTCTTCCTTCTCTTCTTCAATCTCATCAGACTCGTCTTTGACTTCGTCTGCATCGCCTTCAGAGGACTCGGTTGTCTCAGGAGCTTTGTCCTGCGCGAAAACCGTGCTTGGAACAACCAGTAGAAACGCTGCTAAGAGCGCGAGAATAAACTGGATTCGGAGTGAGCGTGACATCAATAACCTCAAATCTAACTCAATTAGAAATCAGGCACGTTGTACGACCAATGCGCACGCTAGGCAAGACGGTTCAAGGCTGCATTAATACACAGCTACATAATCGGACAGCGCATCGCGACGAATGGATTCGATCGAATCAAAGCGCGTCACCGAAACCAGCGACACAACCTTCCACGACGGGGCACGTCGTTGGATACGAGACGGGATGCCCCAACCCCGCTCAACATGCCCACGACCGACCACAATCATCATACGCCCGCTCGTGGATTTCAGATGATTGACCGCCGTCTCGGCCATCGTCTCGTCCCATAAAAGCTGCGCCTGGAAAAACCGACGGAATCGGTCATCGCTAAGCTCCATACCATGTGCTTTGAAGATGTCTTTGAGCTGTTGACCGTATTCGTCGGGACCGATCACGATCTCAGGTAGCAAAGCCTGTTCATGGCTGGAGAGATTCTCGGTGCCCACGGCACTGACGCGTTTGGTGAGCTCCCGATGAATGTTCAATGCAACGATTGGCGCACCCGCTTTCTGAGCGCTGCGCCAAAGTGGGCTGTAGAATTCTGTTTCGTAACCCCAACGCGCCTCGTATTCGGTCGCCGCAAGCAGCTCGGCCTCGTCTAGTGTACCCGCAACATAAGCGTCGAGGTGCGCCTGGAACGGCCGCTGAAACATCTCCATACCCAATGATGTCTTCGATTGCCCAAGCAGCGCGTTGTAAACCTTGGCTTGCAGCGCGTGGTCCTGAGCCGAATCATGACTCTCGCCGACCAGGATGACCTTCGCATCCTTATTTTGAGCGACAAACTCCGCCACGGTCATCTGGGCACCATCGGAAACCCGATAGATTCCAGGCTTAAGCGGTGCGATCGTTTGCGGGGCGGTCGCACATCCGCTCAGGATAACAAGGAAGACGAGCAGAAATCTCAACGGGTGCCTCGCACAAAGTCTACGTACGACTGCAGTCCTTCCGTTAGACGACCCGCCAGCATGTCATTCGCCAATCCACCATCTTCATTGAACGCGCTCTTCGATTGCGCCAATGAAAAGAAGTTCGGGTAGACGTGCACTCCCAGCATAGTCAGCGGGATGTTCAACGCCCAGAGACCTCGGTTTCCGCCCACCATTGACGGAGATGCAGACATCAGAAACGCATGTTTCCCTGTGAATGGGTGCGGCCGGTAGCGCGACATCCAATCGATGAAGTTCTTTACTGCTGCGGGGATCGAGTAGTTGTACTCAGGTTGGCTGATCACAAATCCATCGGCCGCGTCCAACTTCGCGCGCAAGGTTTCGACCACGTCTGGGAACCCCTCCGCCTGAATTGCTGGGTCATAGAAAGGCAGCGCATAGTCTTTGAAATCGATGTATTCGACCTCAGCGCCCATCCCTTCAAGCTCACGAATTGCGAGCGCCAAAAGGGTTCCGTTTTGTCCATCTTTTTGAGGAGAACCGTTAATCGCCAGTAGTTTCACGTTGCACCTATCGATTGAGTGACAGCGTTAAGATGGGAGCTAGCCGGTATTGGTTCTAAAATCCGGGGACTACTTTGAACCGCCAGCGCGGCGATTGCGCAACATGATCTTGCGCTTGGCGGCATCTTCTTTGGCTTTCTGAACCTCTTGCGGGGAGTACTGCGAATGCGCCTTTTCAGCCTCGCTAATCTTGTGGCCAAGCGTCAAACCGCCAATCAGACCCAGAGCGATGCAAATCGCGATCGCCATCGCCGCCCGTTTCTTAAACTCAGGCGTCTCAGTGTCGTACTTCTTGTAATTTGCGGCCGGTTCCAAACTCATGGCGTCTCTCTCTGCACGTCCCGATCTTCGCAACGGGAATAGCCTCTTAGATTCCAACAAACAAGTAGATGTGCACATTCTCGTTTGCAACTTTCAAATATTTCTGAAAGTTTAGGCGGTTTTCGAGCGTTCTGGGAATTGTGAAGCAAACAGACGAAATCGGCGCGGGGCTTCTCCAATATCTGGATACGTCCGCGCGGTTTGCCTTCGTCCGAGACGGCGACCACGCTTACCTCGGGCTGGGGCCAGGCCGTTTTGTGGATGCCGTGCCGGACACAGCCGCATTCCTCGCTCGGCGCTTCGATGGGCACACTCCAGCAGAGGAATGGCGAGGTTTTGCGCGATCACATTGGTGGATCCCTGACACGATGTTGCGCTCCACCAATGGCCGTATTGATGTTCTCTCGGGTGTGCTCCCCGATGCCCGACCCAACGATGTTACGCCAATTGGCGCGGTTAGCTTCGATTGGAGCGATGATGCGTATGTCGACCGAGTTCGACAGGCCCTGACCCGCATCCACGCCAGTGAGTTCGCAAAACTTGTTATCGCTCGCCGCGAATTGCTGAGCGCAGAAGGCGCTTTCCACCCTCACACGTCGCTCGAGAACCTCATCCGCCGCTTTCCGACCTGTATCGGCTTTGCGTTCGGAAAGGATGACCAGTGCTTCTTGGGGGCAACGCCGGAGGTGCTGGTCCGCGTCGAAGGCGGGACGGTTTTCACAGATGCCTTGGCCGGCTCTGCAGCACGTGGTGCATCCGAGGAATCGGACGCGAAGCTGGGAGACGCCCTGATGAACGACGCCAAGGAGCGTGCGGAACATCAGTGGGTCGTCGATATGATCCGGGAATCGCTGCAGCCTTGGGTGCAAAGCCTGGAAATTCCTGATGCCCCTGGCCTTCGACGGCTGAGCAACGTGCAGCATTTGCACACGCCAATTTCAGGCCAGCTGGCACCGGAAGTGTCTATCGATGACCTGGTGGCCGCCCTTCATCCAACACCGGCCGTAGGCGGATGGCCCAAGGCCGAAGCGGCAGCTGCGATTCATCAGATCGAAGGGTTTGATCGCGGATTGTACGCGGGCGTTGTGGGTATCTCGGATCCAGAACGAAACGCGTCGGTTGCTGCCGTCGCTATTCGATCGGCGCTTCTACGCGGGAACAAGGCGTGGGCTTACGCTGGAGCCGGCATCGTTGACGGAAGCGACCCAGAACGTGAAGCGCGCGAGACGCAATTGAAGCTTGGCGCCGTTGTGGAGGCTTTGTCATGACCTACGGCAATGTCAACGTCTTGTGGGCCGCAGCATTGGTCGACGAGCTCGCACGCAGCGGGGTCCGGCAGGCAGTTGTGTCGCCAGGTTCACGTTCAACTCCGCTGGTGTTGGCGCTAGCCGAACACCCCGACATCGCCGATTTCAATGTGATTGACGAGCGTTCGGCCGCCTTTTTCGCGCTTGGGCTAATCCGTGCTTCCGAGCGGCCCGTCGCTGTCATCTGTACATCCGGGACCGCGACAGCGAACTACTTCCCTGCAATCTGCGAGGCGGACGCCTCTAACCTGCCGTTGATAGTGGTCACCGCAGATCGACCGCCAGAGCTGCACGACACCGGCGCATCGCAGGCGATGAATCAGACGCATCTGTACGGAAGCAAAGTCCGATTCTTCCATCAGTTCGCCCAGCCCGAAGCGCTGGAATCGAAGTTTGCGTATCTGCGAAACATGACGTGTCGTGCGGTTGCTGAGGCCGTGCATGGCCCGGTGCACCTAAACTGTGCATTCCGCAAGCCGCTCGAGAACACCCAAGTTGACGACACCCATCCAGACTCACTTCATGGATTGGATCTAGGTCATCAAGCTGTCGCGGGCCGAACCGGTGGCAAGCCGTGGGCTGACTACGCTGAGGTGCATGTATCGGTCGAACGGGCCGATGCACTCCAGGCAGCATTGAATCGCTCAACACGCCCGGTCTTGTTTGCTGGCGCCGATACGTCTTCCGCTGCCGTCGAAGCCGCAAAGAACCTGCGCATTCCAATCATTGCCGAAACCACCTCGAAGGCACGAACTCCCGGGGTTGTGCCCGAATTCTGCACCCAGGTCTTCGGACAGTCCGCGCCTGACCTGGTCCTCGTCACGGGGCGCTGGCCCGTGGATTGGCCCGTCATCCGATGGCTCGAAGGGTTAGATACCGAGTTTGTCTTTCTGCGCGACGACATTCAAAACAACCCCAATCACAAACCCGGGCTGGTTGTGCCCGGCGACGCTCTTGCTGCTTGTGAAGGCGAGTTCGCGCGATGGAGCGAGTGGGTGCAGGGTGGATTTGAGCGCTGTCTTGAGGCCGCACGGGCGACGATCAAAGCCGATGATTGGTTTGATGGGATCGCCGCGCAGGCCGTTGATGAAAGCGGGGCCAGCACGGTGTTTGTTTCGAGCTCGATGCCGCTGCGCGACGTCGAAGTCTTCCATCACGGCAGCGCGCCGGTCTTCGCAAACCGCGGTTTGAACGGCATCGACGGTGTCATCGCTACAGCGGTTGGCGTTGCGCACAATCGGCTGGGCAAAACTATCGCGCTAATCGGCGACGTCGCGTTCACTCATGACATCGGTTCGTTGAAGGTATTGCGAGACGTTGCGCCCGATTTGACCGTCGTCCTTATCAATAACGGCGGTGGTGCGATCTTTGATTTCCTGCCTGTCGCCGATGGGTCGGACACATACGCACGGCATTTCACGACAGAACCCAACGTTGACTTTGAACACGTGGCACGGGGCTTTGGCGTTGAATACGCCATGGTCGAAACCCGGTCAGATCTGGTCGACGCGATGGCAGCACCCGGCCCACGGGTCATCGAAATTCGAACCGATGCAGCCAGGTCTCGGCAAGTCCGAAAGTCGTTCCTGACAGCAGACGTGAACCTTCAGGCATTCGACGGCGGCCAGATCAATGAGCCTGATGACGATATCGTCGTATTCCTGCATGGGTTCACGGGACAGGCCTCAGACTTCGACGAGCTCATCGACCTTCTACCCGACCAGAACCACCTGACCATTGACCTTCCGGGCCACGGCAAGAACCAACAAGTCGTTGAATCGATGGACGATGTCGTTGAACACGTTCGTTCGGCGCTGGAAGTTAACAATGTCAAAAAGTGCCATCTATTCGGCTATTCGATGGGTGGTCGAGTGGGGATCGCATTTGCGGCCAAGTATCCAGATCGAGTGCTTTCGATTGCAACGTTGGGGGCAACCCCAGGACTTAAGACGTCTGACGAACGCACAGCGCGACAAGCCATCGACAGAGTCCGCGCAGATAATATATGCAAAGATTTGACATCGTTTATGCGCTCTTGGGTGACACAGCCGTTCTTTGCGACGTTGACGAATAGACAAGGTTGGTTGGAGCAGTCGTTCCGGCGACGTCTAGGTAACTCGGCACAGGGCTTGAGTATGGCGTTGACGAGTTTCGGCACAGGCGCACAGCCGTCGTACTGGGACCAATTGGCGACGTGGGAATTCCCTGCGCTTTTCATGTACGGAGAGTTGGACTCGAAGTACGAAGAGATAGCGCACGCGATGGCAGAACTTACCGGATCGGCAAAAGGCATCGCCAACACCGGTCACGCATCTCATTTCGAGGAACCGGCTGCAGTTGCGGCTGCCTTGACTGAGTTTTGGGAGAACGCATGAGCACCAGCGCATCCGCGGAAATATCGAAGCCAAAAGCCTGGGTCATGGCAACGCGCCCCAAGACCCTGGCAGCCGCATTTATCCCGGTCGCGGTGGGTACCGCCGTCGCTTACGCCGCGGACAAATTCGCCTGGTTGGCGGCACTCGCCGCGTTGGTCGGCGCGATGCTGATTCAGATTGGAACGAACCTGGCGAACGACTATTTCGACTTCAAGAAGGGTGCGGACACCGAAGAACGTCTTGGGCCAACTCGCGTCGTCCAAGCCGGCTTGATCAGTGAGATAGCGGTCCGAAACGCGATGATCCTCACCTTTGCGTTGAGCGCGGCCGTGGGGGCCTATCTGGTGTTTGTCGGAGGATGGCCAATCTTGGTCATCGGCATCCTGTCGATCTTGTCCGGAATCGCCTACACCGGCGGCCCATATCCACTGGGCTACAACGGATTGGGCGACGTCTTTGTCTTCATCTTTTTCGGCATCATTGCGGTCACCGGCACGTACTATGTGCAGGCGCTTGAATGGTCCGTGGACTCGCTCATCGCCAGTATCCCCGTGGGCTTGCTGTCTGTTGCTATCCTTATCGTGAACAACTATCGCGACATCGATACCGACGTGAAAGCCGGTAAACGAACGTTAGCTGTTCGGCTTGGTCGCAAAGCCACGCAGGTGCAGTACACGCTGAGCATCGCCATCGCGTACATCATCCCGGTTCTGCAATTTGCGTTGGACACATCGCGGCCGTTTTTGCTGCTGCCCCTGCTCTCGCTGCCATTGGGAATCAAGCTCATCAAAGAGCTTGTCGAGAAACGCGGACCGGACCTAAACCCAGTGCTTGAGAAGACCGCAAAACTGCTGGTGGTCTTCGGCGTGCTCTACACGATTGGCATCGTAACTTAGTCGGCGAACGGTTCGTCTTCTGAGAATCCGAGAATATTCGGGGCGTAGACGATGACTGAAGGGTGTTTCTCTTCGACGAAAAACTCGTCCTGAAGGTTACCCAGTCGTAGTTTGCAGCGGCGCAGAAGGATGTAGCCGTCTTGCTTCACCAGGTAGTCGGAAATTCGGATGTTCTCGCGGATGACGAGGTCACCACTGACCACGCCGCTATCGAAGATGCAGTGCACACGCACTGCTTTCTTTTCTTCGTGACGTTCCACGATGAGGTCGCCTTCCGTCGGCGGCGGCACAACCAACGTGGCGGCCACGCGTTGAAGCGCGAAGAATGGGATCTTCTTCTCTTTTCCAATGAACGAGACATCGGTGAGGCGGAAGAACTCGGACGCGAAGTTCAATTGGTCCACAAACTTCGCCGTCTTCATGATGTGGAAGGTGCCGATGATCCAACCGGCAGGCGTCAGAACTTGGCAGGGAATTCGTCGTTGGGCGTCACGTTGTCCCATATCTACTCCAAGTGCTTCATTGCAGGTTGGTTTCGGATATCCCAGAGCTGGATGACCATGTCCTGCACGCCCATTCCCAGCAACTGACTGTCTTTGTCGAAGGCCAGTGACTTGAGTGCGGCCATATCGGCGGTGATTTCGAAGAAGCTGGAACCCAAAGCCAGGCTCAGGATCCGGACGTGATGTTCTTCGTCCAGCACCGCTGCGATGTAGCCATCATCACTGACGACCATCGAGATGGGATTGGACGGCATCGATTCGATCTTCTGCTTTCGTTTATCACTCAAGCTCAGCAGATCCATGTCACCACCCCAATACCCGCAGAACACCTTGTTCTCGGACACGCTCATGGACAGAGCCGAGACAGGTGGTCCGTACGGCACAAGGATATCGAACTTCTTCGTCTTCAGGTCGACGCTGATGATCTCTCCGCGTTCAGTACCGCACAGGACCTTGCTGCGCGGGTCGCTAGCAATGGCGTAGACACGGTGTGGGAGCTTGACCACGCGGTCGGCTGTCTTCTTCGGCTCATCCATGCTCCAGCGCAGCAGCGTACCGTCTAATTCAGCGGCAAACACCTGACGTGTAGGCTCATCGATGAAGAGCGTCGTGATAAGTGATTGTGCGCCCTTGAGCGTCTTGAAGTAGCCGTCATTGCGCATGCCGATGACGTGAACTTCGTTGTTCTTGTCCGCAACCGCTGAAAACTCGCCGCGTGGGTTCAACGTGGTGGCAGTGAACGCGCCTGCGCGCTCAGCGACATCGTCCGGTAGGTGAAACTCGACCAACGGGCGGACGATCTGCGTCGACCCGGACGACGAGGCTTCGCCTAGCGTGGGTGCGGGAAAGTCAGCGGTTTCAATGCGACGGCTGAGGTCGAAGCTCTTAAGCTCCGATTCCTGCATGAACTGAGGCGGTGTCGCAGGGTTGGTCTGCTCATCCAGTGCATTCTGCTGCATCTGCAGCTTGTCGATGGCTTGAATGATCTCGCTAAGGTCCTTTGGGCGGTCATTCGGGTCCTTAGCCAGCATGCGCTGAAGCAGGTCATCCAACGCATCCGGAATGCGCGACTTGGTGAGCACGTCCGTCACTTTTGGGGGCGGGTCGTTGACGTGCGCATCCATGACCGCAAGCGATTCGGTGCCAGGGAATGGCGGTTGCCCTGTTACACAGTGGAAGAAAACACACCCGAGCGAGTAGATATCGCTGCGGTGGTCGATTCCGGGGTCACCCATGCATTGCTCGGGTGAGGCGTAGAGCGGCGTTCCCCGGAATCCCTGGGTATCACCGGCACCAACGCCGTCCATCATGTGAACGATCCCGAAGTCCAAGATTCGTGCGAAGAATCCGGACGCTGGCAACCGTTCAATCATGACGTTGTCAGGCTTCAGGTCACGGTGGATGAAGCCGAGTGCGTGTGCTTCATACAGCCCGTTTGCGATCTGGCGCACGATTTCGAGCGCGCGGTTGAGCTTGATACGCCCCACGCGGTCGAGCAGCTCTTGCAGCGTGCGACCATCCACGAAGTCCATCAGCAGCACGAACACGTTGTTCTCAAGCTGCATGGCCTCGTAAACGTTGACGACGTGCGGATTGCGAAGCCGGCTCATCGCCTCGACTTCCAGCTTGAACCGTCGCATTAGCTCTTGCTCAAACTCAGGTTTGCCGTAGCGCCGAGTGTCGACAATCTTCGCGGCAAAGAAGCGCGCGATCTGGACAGCTTGGGCGCGATAGACGTAGCCCGTTGCACCATCGCCCAAGAACTGATTCAGCAGGTATCGGCCGTCGAGGATCTTCCCCAAGTAGGGATACGGACTGTTCTCGATAGCCGGCCAGCCTTGCTGCGGACGCGGGCTCGAGCATTCCGGGCATTCCATCGGATCTTCCTTCACGCAACTTGTGCAAATTGCGCAGTAGTTAAGGAACTCGTCCGATTTTGTGACTTCGCTCAATGCCGTGCTCTACGCTCAGGGCTTATTGATGATCCGCTTACTCTCACCTGGTTTCACGGTGATGTAATACGTCTTAGAGAGGCCGAAATCTGGGTTCTTCAACTGGATCTTATGTTTGCCGGATTCGATCTTGAAGTTCATCAGCGGCGTGTAGCGTCCCGTGTCTGACCCGTCGATATAGACGCGTGCGACCGGCTTGGAAGCCACACTGATGGTGCCCGTGCCTTTGGCGACAGGGTCCTTCTTGGGAGGATCTTTCTTAGGCGGATCCTTCTTTGGCGGATCTTTCTGAGGCGGATCCTTCTTTGGTGGATCCTTCTTCGGAGGGTCTTTCTGTGGCGGACGGAAGACCGAGTTGTTGTTCGAGCTTGCGACCGCTTCGTCAGCACGACGTAGGTTCGCTTCAAGCACAGGCTCTGGGTCAAACCCAGGCTCGAAATTCTGCGACCAGTTTTCGTATTTCTTCCGCTCGACTTTCACAGTATAGGTCTTGGACGCGTCCAATTCCTTCAGCGTGTCTGGCGTGCGACCTGATGCGACCTTGTTGCCTTCGGCATCCTCAACCGTGTACTCGGCGCGGTCAGGAACACTCGTCACCTTCAGAGCCACTTTTGCGGGCTTCAGGCGGACGTCGACCGATTCAGGCGGATTCTTGAGGTCGAGCTCTTGTTCGTGGTCAAAGAAGCCTTCCTTCGTAACCTTGAGCGCGGCTTTTTCACCCTCGAGATCTTTGAGCGTCATCGGCGTCGGTGCATCTTGCTTAGTACCGTTCACGAAGACTTCAGCTCCGGGCGGGTCGCTCTTCACCAGGAATTCGACCTTCGTGACCAGGGGTTCGAGCTCAACGTTGAGGCGGTACTCGTTGGCGGTCTCGATGGTCTGTGCGGTCTCGAATGTCTTAAAGCCTTCGCGCTTCAGCTCAATCTTCGTCTCGCCCATCGCCAGTTCATAGTTGAACGGCGTTTTGACGTACTCACCATCGTGAACGACCTTGCCGTTGACGACGACCTGAACCTCATTGGGGACGGTTTCCACGATGAGCGGGGCCTTCGCCATGAACTTGGACATGGCAAACACGCCCAAGCCGACAACGACCACGAACACGATAAGCGCGATGCCGATGTTTTTGCCGCGATTGTCATTTCGGACCGCATGCACGGTCCCTGATGGAACGCGCCGTGGCTCGACAGCGGCCATCTGGGCGGTCGGCTGGCGGGCACGACCGTTTCGCTTTTCAGGGGGCGGATCGTCGTCGAACTCCATCCCGGGGTTGCCTTCGTTTTTCCAACGATCGTACTCCATGGTGGGCACTTCGTCGGTATCTCCGGCGTCTTTGGCGTAGACGATATCGGCTTCATCGAGCTCTTCGGCGAATTCCTCGTCGTCCATGCGGTCGAAGATCTGGGTTTCCATCTCTTCTTCGCCCCAGCTCAACCCAGCATTGGGGTTCGAGGGCGCCGTACCATTGGACTTTGCTGCACCTGGTGCCTCGCCATCAATCGGCTTGAGGTTCAGGCTCTTGTAATACTCAAGCTTCTTATTCTCGAACTCGATATCGGCGCTGAAGGACTCCTTCATGTATGCGGCGAGGTCTTTGTTCGTGAAGTAGTAGCCTTGCGAGCGCATGAAGCGTTCCAACGCCTCGGCGAATTCACCGGAGTCGGAGTAGCGATCGTCTGGGGACCGGGCGAGGGCCTTCAAGACGATGTCTTCAAGCTCTTTTGGAATGTGCGGATTGTAGAGTGATGGCGGGCTCATCTCTACTTTGCGGATCTTCTCGAGCGTGTCGAAGTCGCTCTCGCCAAGGAACAATCGCTCGAGCGTCAGAAGCTCGTAGAGGACGATGCCGAGGCTGAAGATATCTGAGCGGTGGTCGATATGAAGCCCGCGAACTTGCTCCGGGCTCATGTAGCTGAATTTTCCTTTGAGGATCCCAACCTGCGTCTGGCTGGTCTTGCCCTGCGCTTTCGCGATGCCGAAGTCGATGATTTTGACTTCGCCCTCGTACGAGATCAGGACGTTCTGCGGGCTGACGTCGCGGTGAACGATATTAAGGTCGTTTCCGTCGGGTCCCTTCTTAGCATGCGCGTGGCCGAGGCCCTCGCAGACCTTCATGATGAAGTAGCAAACCCGCGGGATGCTGACCTTCTCACCAAGGCGGCGTGCGCGCTCAAAGATCGTCTTGAGGTCTTTGCCGCCGATATACTCGAGTGCGATGAAGTAGGATCCGTCGACCTTACCCAGGTCGAAGATCTGCGCGATATTTGGGTGATTCAGCTGGCCCGCGATCTTGGCTTCATCAATGAACATATTGATGAACGCCTCGTCCTCGGCGATCGAAGACAGGATCTTTTTGACCGCAAGAAGCCGCTCGAAGCCCTCGACACCGAAGGCTTTCGCTTTATACACCTCGGCCATGCCACCCACATTGATACGCTCAAGCAGGTAGTACTTTCCGAATGGTATCGGGTTAGGAAGGATTCCCGGTTCGCTCATCGACCGCTTCCGCCTCTCAAAAACGCCCTATAGGCGGACAAAACCGCCTCCCTTCGCGTAACCGCGAAAGGTCATCAATCCATTTCATGCTCTGAGGTACCCGCAAAGCCGCCACTTTGAAGGCACAATAAATTCGCGAAAATCCGCACTCAGTGCCGAGCATCCTAAATTTTAGGACTCGCGTTTGTCAACGCGGATCTCGCGGCGCTCGGGGCTCGCAGCTTCGCTGCTCGGGGTCTCGCTTCGCTCGGGTCTCGGCTTCGCCTCGGGGCTCGCTTTGGCCTGCAGCCTCGCTCGGTTTTTTTTTCGATGAATCACAGAATCCCCAATTCAACGCAGAATGAAATCCGAGCGCGAAGCGCGAGCCCCGAGGCGAGCGAAGCAAAGCCGAGACCCGAGCGCGAAGCGCGAGCCCCCGAGCAGCGCAGCTGCGAGTACCAGTTTGATCCGCCCATTCACTCTGGATAATCTGACCACTCAAAACTCATGCTTTGGACGGGACATGCGACCTCTTTCAATTCTGTTGTTCATCTTCCTCTCTCCAGCGCTCGCATTTGGGAATCAAGAGTCGGATCGATTGAAGTCTCACTTCGAAAGTGTGGAAGCACATCTTCGAACAACCGATGTCAGTGATTGGCCGACGAGCAAACAACAGGCCCGTAAGCACACGTTGGACGCACTGCGTAGATATCGCTCGCAGGCACGGTTTCCGAAGAACACCAACTTTTCGGATACAAATGTCCCGGCATTTTTCGATGAGAACGGCAATCGGTGCGCAGTTGCGTACCTCATGGAAGAGTCCGGATTCGAGGAGACTGCGGCCGATATTCAAGCCACCCAGAATTTCGCCTGGGCCACTCTTTGTTCGACCTGAGCCAGTTGTGAAAACGGAGAACCTCCCGAATGATGTTGATCCCACAGATCAGAACAATGCCAACAACGAAGTTCCTGATGACGAGCCAACGCCGGACGACCCAACGCCGAACGAGACGAATTCAATGGTCGAGGCAGACGAAGATTCCGATGCCACCTGCTCCTCCGTACCATCGGAGTCGCCGTCGGCTGGTCGGGTGTTAGGTTTCGTCTTGTTCCTCCTTTCACGTCGACGCTTGGCTGCGTAAAGTCGTGGCGTGAACATCGCAGACCATATTTTGGAGGAGACGGACGGGCTGATTGTCGTGAACAAGCCCGACGATATTCCTACGGCCGGCAACAAGCTTGATGAGCCCGGAAGCCTTCAATTTATGCTTATGGAGCACTATCGGCGCATGATCTGGGCAGTCCATCAGATCGATAAGGATACAAGCGGGCTGAACCTCTTCGTGCGGCGAAAGAAGTTGGTGCACCATTGGGCCGAGCAGCTCAAGGCTGGCACCAAGACCTACCTGGCGTTTGTCGACGGGCGATTCGCCCACAAACGGCTGCATATTCGCGAGCCAATTGGCTTCGATAACTCGAAGAAAGTTCGTGGTGTGACGCTCGACGGCAAAGAGTCACATAGCGAAGTCCACTTGGTCGCACATGGGGAAAGCGCGTCATTGGTCAAGGTCCTGTTGCACACCGGCCGCACCCATCAGATCCGCATTCATCTGGCCCATATCGGTCATCCGTTGGTCGGTGACCAGTGGTATGGCGACGAGAACGACAATCGAACACATCGTCACGCGTTGCATGCATGGCGAATTGACACGCCGGATGGTTCGTTCGAAGCGCCGATTCCAGCGGACTTTGAGGCTTTCGCAAATGATGCGGGCTTCGACCTTCTGGGAGCGCTTTCCACAGATTGAACACAGATTTCCACACAGATTGCCCAGATTTTCTTTGAATGGTTAGGCATCAAGTTCGCCACCTATCAAACCAAAAGAAATCTGCGAACATCTGTGCCCAAATCTGTGGAATCTGTGGAACACAAACTCAAGTCCACGATTGCATCGCTGATGGTGACCGAAGCGAAGGCGAGTTAAGATCTAAGCCATGATTCACCTCCACTACTCAAACCTAACCGAACAGCTCGTCACTGCGCTGGTGGGAAACGTTCAACGGCAGCGGCAACTGCCGGGGTTTAGCCCGTTTGACCGGGTTCGAATCATTGTGCCCAACCGCAATCTCGCGACGTTTTTGAAGTATGAGTTTGCGCGTCGAACCGGCATCGCCGCCAATCTGGAGTTCACGTATCTCAACGCGTTCTTCCGCGACGCCGCGGTGGCCGAAGGTGTGCCGATCATTCGCCGGCAGGCGGTGCGCGACATGCTCATTGGGCGGTTCTTAGACAACCCTCCTGGTGACATTCAAAACTACCTCGCCTACGCATCGGACGAGGACGAGCGCGACCGCCGAATCTTCCAGATATCGGACCGACTATCGCAGTTGTTTGAAGAGTATGCCTTGGCGCGGCCGCGGATGATCGAGCTTTGGCCAAACCAGCCGGCCCTCGACGAGACGCAATATCGCGAGACGGAGCGGTGGCAGCGTGAGCTGTGGCTCTCGACTCTGGGGCCCGAAGGGCAGATCGCGCAGATGGACCCGCCGGGCAAGACGTTGCCCCAATATTTGGCGGGGTTTGATGCCTCCAAGCGGCCTGCGGAGATCATCCATATCTTTGGTCTCTCGTACGTGGCACGCCTCTATTTCGATGCGCTGAATCGACTCGCCACGACCTCGGAAGTCTTCGTCTACACGGTCAATCCGTGCATGGAGTATTGGGAAGACGTGCCGTCCGGTTGGAAGTTCACAAAGCGCGAGAAGAAGCGCTTTGAGCCGCGTCAGCAGAACCAGGCGTCGATGTTCGATCAGGAGCGTGAGACCTTGTTCTCGGACGACCACGATCCGCCCGCGTTGCGGCTTTGGGGGCGGCCCGGTCGTGAGAACATCAAGCTTTTGAATGAGCTGACGAACTGCGACTTTGAGCCGCACTTCGAAGACCCCATGTTGGAAAACGATGTCACTTTGTTACAACGTTTCCAGCACGATATTCTTGTTCGTGAACCCATGAAACATGGCGCGGCTTACGCGTTTGAAGACGAGAGTCTGGTCTTCCTCGCGTGCCCGAATATTCAGCGTGAGGTCGAGGTCGTCGCGAACGAAATCTGGCATCTTATCGAGTCGACGGCGGACTCCGATGACCCGATTACGTTCAATGATATCGCCATCGTCCTGAACCACATGGAGCGCGACGCCTACCAGAGTCGCATTCGCAGCGTCTTTCAGGACAACCATCAGATCCCGTTCAATATGATCGACGTTGCAGCGACGGGCTCGCGACGGTTTGTGGAGGCGACCGCGCTTCTGCTTGAGCTGCCGTTCAGCGAGTTTACTCGCAACGAGTTTCTGCGGCTCTTGTCGCACCCATGTGTGCTGGCGGCGGACGAGGAATCGGACCGCGAGCTCTTTGTTCGCTGGTGTGACGAGCTCAATATCCTGCATGGCGCCGACGGTCATGACCACGAAGGCTCATACATCGATAAGCCGCTGTTTCACTGGGACCAGGGGCTGACTCGCCTGGTCCTTGGCGGCTTCATGCTGGACCAGAAGGGTGAAGATTCGGTCCGATACGATGTCGCAGACGTGATTCCGTTTGAGCTCGGATCGTCTGAGCTTGGTGCTGCGCAGGCCTTTGTTGCGATGGCGCGCAGCATGATTGCGGATGCGCGATTCGTGCGCGAGCACACGGCCACGATGCGAGAATGGATGGTGGTCATCGCAGACATGGTCACGTCCTATCTGCACGTGGTCGATGACCAGGATGACTTCGACCGCATGCGCGTCTTGGAGCGCATCGAAGAGCTGGCTGAGTCGACTGTGGATGGTCCCAAGGTTCACTATCGCTATGCCTTTGAAGCGGTGATGGAGACTCTGCACTCGCTGGAAGTTTCGCGCGGCCACTACCTGGCGGACGGCGTCGCGGTGTCGTCGTTTCTGCCGATGCGCCCAATCCCATTCCGCGTCGTCTTCGTTACGGGCATGGGCGAGAAACACTTCCCGCGGCCCGATATTAGGTCGCCACTGGACTTGCGGTGGGCGACGACGGAACCATGGGACAATTTCTCGGCCCGGCGGCAAGACGAATACATGTTCCTTGAGACGCTGATGTCCACGCGCGACCGGTTCTACACCTCTTGGGTTGCACGTGATTCCTATACGGGTGAGGAGCTGCAGCCGTCGTCCGTTGTCCGTGAGCTGCGCTTTATGCTGCAGCAACACTATATCTCGAACGACGAGATTGCTCGCCGCACTAAGCGCCACCCGCTGCGCCGATTTGACCGCGCTTATCTGCAAGAGAACGCGCCCGGAAAGGTCTACCAGTCCGAGGCCAAACAAGAGATGAAAGCGGCTCTTTTGCGGGCCGATGTTACGGGCCAAAGTGGTCAGCTGCCGGTGCGCTTGTCGGGCTTCGAATCACGATTAAGCGATCCAGAATGGAAAGAGCTGACCAGCGCGCTTGGCCTGATGAATGCGCCTCCGTCTGAGGCTTTGTCTCGGTCAATTACGCAGATTTCGCTGAGCCAGATTCGAGGCTTTCTAAAGAGCCCACTTCAGGGTTCGGCGCGCTTCTATCTAAGGCTGCGCGAAGATGAGGACGAAGACGTTCTACTTCGTGAAAATGAGCTCTTCGAAACACCAACCCTGACCGCATTTTCACTGCTTCGGGACACGTTCTTAGATTCCATTGCGACGGGCGCGGACCCGCGTAAACTCTATGAAACACGGGCGTCGATCCTGGAGCAAAAAGGTGACTATCCCACCGGCTTATTCAAACAAGCCAACATGGAAAAGCACCTCGCCATTTTGAAACAATGGCACCAGAACATTGGCGCGTTTCAAATCGATGCGAAGACTCTGACGTCGTTTGGTTTGGGCAAGGGCGATGTTCGAGGCGGCGTTATCGAGCGCAAACCTGCGTTGCGGCTTCAAGTGCAAGGACCGCATGAACCAATGACCATCCGCATTGTCGGCACGACCGCACCAATCTCGCCGACAGACCGCAGCGCGATGCGGTTCACGACCTCCGAAACATTGGGTGATGACTGGAAAGAAGAGTACGTGCACGCCGATGCGTTTGTGGACTACGCAGTTTTGACGGCGGCGGGCCACCTGGATGGACCGGATTTTCGCCTGTTGTTGAACGCGAATCGCTTCCCAAATCTGCGCTTTGACGACCGCACCTTTGAGTCGATGTCGCAGGACGCAGCGCTGGGCTGGCTGCGAGGTGTGGTGGAAGACATGCTGTCTGGCGTGCATTCGTATTTGTTGCCAATAGAAGGCATATTTAAACATCGCATCCAGACCGCCGAGATTCCGTTCGAGCAGACCGTCGACCAGATGAAGTCCGAGACGTACAAGCGTTTGGCCTTCCTGCACGGCCCGGTCCGTCACCCCGAGCGCTTCGATGTCCCCGATGATTTCGAGAGGGTCATCGACCGCCGACTTGGGTTGTATTTCGACTTGAGGAGGCGTTGATGGCGGTCCTGCGCTTCCCAAAACCAGAAGTCCTTGCCCAGATCCCTGAAGAGGGTGATGTCGTGATCGAGGCATCCGCCGGCACGGGGAAGACGTTCACCTTGGAGCGTCTCATCATCGACCTGATGTTGGGTGACTTCACACCCGATAACTTCGTTCCTGTTGAGCAGATTCTGGTCGTAACGTTCACGGAGCGAGCGACGCGTGAGCTGAAGGCCCGCGTGCGAAACCTGCTCGAGAAGATTGTCACGACCACCGAAAACTGCGCCGAAGATACGCCGCACTGGAAGATCAACGACGAAGCGCGCATCTGGTTAGAGCGACAGCTCTTCATGTTTGACCGTGCGCCCATCCACACCATCCACGGTTGGTGCCACCGTGTGCTAACCGAAAACGCGTTCTTCATCGGCAAGCTCTTGGACCAGGAACACGCCGATGCACAGCGGATTTTCGACAAGGCGTTCGTGCGAGCGCTTCGCAACCAGTTTGCCGTCGATGAACGTTACGCGCCGTATTTGAGCGCGTGGCTGGAGACGCACTCGATCGACCGGCTGCGTCAGGACTTGGCGACGCTGATTCGAACAAAATCGAGGATTAAACCCGATTTCGATCCCAAGGCGTTCCTGGCCAGGGTTAGTGCGCTCAAGGCCTATAATCGGAAGCAGGTGATCGATGCCTACTACGACATCAATCCGTGGGGCATCCATCAGAAGGTCGAAGACACGGACAAGATTGGCTATCTGCTAGACCAACTGGCCCAGGTCGCGGGACCCGAGGACATCCCGGCAGCGTTGATGCCGCTGAGCGAGCAGGACGCGGGTTGGTATAATGTTCAGGCCTACGAAGGCTATATGAACAATGCGCAGGGTCCGATGGCCGCGCTGAAACAGGTGTTGGGCACGATTGTCCCTCTGCGTGCCGCGACCTTGAACGTCTTTGCCGAAGCCATGCGGCGTGTGCTGGCCGACCAAAAATCGCAAGGGTTCTTTGACTACGACGATATGTTGTCAGCGGTCTGGCAGAAGCTGGACGACGACACAGCGTCGGGTCGCGAGCTTCTGAACCACCTGCGAAACCGCTACAAATACGCGCTGATCGACGAGTTCCAAGACACCGACGAAGTGCAGTGGAATATCTTCCGGAAGATATTCCATGTCAGTAATCGACATCGTATGTTTGTCATCGGTGACCCCAAACAGGCCATCTACGCCTTCCGCGGTGCCGACGTTCACACCTACCTGCATGCGCGACGTGAGATTGCGGGTGACTCCCCGCACGTGGTGCTGAAACAGAACTTCCGGTCCACCAAAAACCTCATCGCAGCCTACAACCATATCTTCGACCAATCGGTGGAAGAGCCCGTGTTTACCGGCGAGATTACGTATTCAGAGCCGGTGACTTGTGGGAAGCCTCAGGCATTCGAAGCCGAGTTTGAATCGGGCATTCCGGATGCGCCACTGATCTTGGTGCGCATGGAGCCAGACGGCGAGAAGATCTGGGCAGCGGATCTGAAACGGCGGCATGGGGCGTTCATCGCCAAAGAGATTCAACGCATCTGCGAAGAAGACGTCCTGAAGGTCGATGATGAAGGCGAGCTGCGGCCAATACGCCCAAAGGACATCTTCATTCTTACCCACACCCGGACTGAAGAACGCCTTATTGGTGAGCACCTAAAGGCGGCAGGAGTTCCCTTCGCGTTCTACAAACAGGAAGGTCTGTTTCAGACGCCGGAAGCCCTGGATGTGTTGGAACTACTGGTCGCGATCGAAGACCCCTACTTGCGCTCAAACCGGCTCAAGGTCTGGGCGACGCCGTTTTTCTCGATTGAGTTCGACCGGCTGCAAGCATGCGCGGAACTACCCGAAACCCATCCACTGTTTGAACGCCTTGTTCGGTGGCATGAAACCGCCCGCGCGAGCCGATTTGACCAGCTTTTCAACGATATTTTGGAGCACAGCGGACTCATTCGTCGCGAGATTTTCCTGAAGGATAACGAGCGCGAGCTGACCAACTATCAGCATATTTTCGAGGTCTTATTGGAAGAGGTTCACACACGAGGACTGGACCTTCGAGAGCTGATTCTGCGCCTGCGTGGGCTGCACGACGAGACCAACGTCGAGCAGAGCGACGAGCGAAACATTCAGCGCCTGGAGACTGAAAAGGACGCGGTCCAGGTCATGACAATGCACAAGTCCAAAGGCTTGGAAGCCGAGGTTGTGTTTGTCTACGGCGGCTGGACGAAGCGACCCACGCGTGAGTTCAACACCTGCCACTGGAAGCAGCATCGTATCCTCTACATCGGCATGCCGTATCTTCTGCCGGCCAAGACTGCAGTTGAGTTGGACGAGATAGAAGAAGCGCAGCGCCTGCTCTATGTCGCAGCCACGCGTGCGAAGTCCAAACTATATATGCCGGTTATTGGCACTAAAAACGGCAAGCTTGAATTCGGTTATCTTGAAGGCGTGCAAAAGGCCATCAACCACAGGTTGGTAGACATCGCGCGGGACCAATCTAGCCCGCATATTCGCTTGCACAACGTGCCCGATATTCCCGATGACTTGGACGAGTCTGAGCCTCCGCCCGAGGCAAAACTAGAGCTTTCCATCGAACCTGTTGAACTGCCAGATTCCGACCTCGACCGTGTGCGACCCACGACGCGTTTGGTCACTTCGTACTCGCGCATGAAGGCGGCGAAGGGCGGCTACAAAGGTCCCGCTGACGATGACGCAGATGCATTGGCGTTGGAGATGTCGATCGACACCGATGACGAGCGCCTTCCCGGCGGTACATCGATGGGTCTGTTCCTGCACGATATCTTGGAACACAGCGACTTCGTGACACCAGATACCTTAGAGGAATTCGCTGAAGTCAATTCTGAGCTCTTCGAAGCGATGATGGAGCGTCACAAGATCGATGAGCGTTGGCGCACAGAAATCGAGCAAATGATCTACAAGGTTCTGCAGGCGCCGGTCGGCCTCCCTGACACCACGATGGCCAATCTAGGCGCGGTCGATCGCGACGTCCGCGAGATGGAGTTCTTGTTCCCAATCCCCGAAAACTCCCATCCTGACCTGGCGCAGTTGCGAGGCGAAGTCGAGGTGAAGCGCGGATTCATCAAGGGGTATATCGACCTGCTGTTCGAGTTCGATGGCAAGATCTACTTCGCGGACTGGAAGAGCGACACGTTGGAAGACTACGAAGACGAGTCGCTGACCGACCACGTCGCCAAGAACTACGCCACCCAAGCGATGTTGTACTCGCTCGCGACCATGAGCCAATTCGGCCTATTGGATCGCGAATCCTACGACAGCCAGTTCGGTGGCTACCTCTACGTATTTCTGAGGGGAACTGGTGCATCAAATCACGGAATGTACTCGGCGCGTCCAACTTATGATGAAGTGGTGGCATACCGAGCTTCGTTGATGTCGATGGAGATGGTGTAGCCGCTAGCCGCAGGCCTGTGATAGATCCGCAAGATGCAGAGACGCCACTACATCCTAACCTTGCTCATGCTCGCCGCCGTAGGCTGCCAGGCGCAGGACTGCAATCCCGACGAGGTTACCAAGCCGAAGGTGGATGTGGCCGCGGTCACAACGCAGATGGACTACGTGCCGGCGCATGCCCGCGCCGTTGTTCGAGCCGATCGATTAGATGGGGTCTTGAAACTCGTCTCCACACTCGCGCCAAAACTGCCGGAAGCAACCGGCATCAGGGCGACGCGAGAAGCCTGGAATTCAGGTGTTGGTTGGGACCCATTTGATGCTGTTCAATGGTCGACCTGGGGTCTTGATTCGGCCGCTCCAGCGGTGGCGTTCAACACGCAACGCGGTTGGGTCTTGGTGACCGAGGTCAGCGACCCGGAGGTCTTTCCGCGCTGGCGCGAAGCCTACAAAGCGAAGTCATTCAAGGTCGAAGAATCAGCCGGCTTTGAGTTCACACAGATCGGCGATGCAAACGCGCAGATCGCGATCGCCAAGTCGGTCGCGTTTGTGACGTTTCCAAACAGCAAGTTTGACCAAGCGAGCTTCCAAGACGGCGTCAAGAAGTGGGTGAAGCTGGGCAAGACCGAGCGGTTCGCAAACCAGCTCTGGTACGACCAGATGAACGCCAAGCTGAAGGATGCGAAGCTCAGCGGGTTCATCAAACCCGGACAGTTCATGCCCGACTCCGAAGACACCGGGCAGGCAGCGGTGATTTGGACGCGGATGAAGGACCAGATGGGCCCGGTCGGTTGGGCTGCAAAGTTCGATGTGATGCGCAACGAAGTGACATTGCAGATCGTGTCGAAGCCAGACCCCAAGGCACCGGCGTTCGTCACAACGCTCGGCCGTGCGCGTGGCGAATTACCCGTCGTTGGAGGTCTGGTCGACCCCGGCGTGTTGGCCGTTGTTCGCGTGTCGGCTGACCCGAAGCAGGTCTACACTTTGGTGCGAAGCCTGATGCCGGCTGATGACCGAATCGAGCTCGATACGTGGCTCAAAGAAGTCCAAGACGTCCTGAACTTGAACGTCATGGAAGACATCCTGACCAACCTCAAAGGCCACGCGATCGTTGTCGTGTACGGCTTCAACTCGAAAGAGTTCACCGCGAACTCCAATATCTGGGCGAATATCTTCTCGCTAGAAGCCACGCGCGAGGCAGTATTGCTGCCGATCGAAGATGATGAACGGCTGCGCAACGTCTTGGATGCGGTTACCACGCTCAGCGAAGGCCGCCTGAACCGGCAAGCCGTCGGCAACTCGGTTCAGTACGCCTGGATCGAAGAAGGCAACCTGACCTGGGCGGTCATTGTCGCCAAAGAATACGCCATCTTCATCGACTCTACCGCCGCTTTCGACCACGCCGTCACCTACGAGCGCAGCGCTCGCCCGCTTCCCAAACCCTTGAAGGACGCCGGGTTGGGCCAGCTCTTTGAAGGCCACCGCTCGTCGATCTACGTCGACTCGCGAGCGCTCTCGAACCTACTCAACGAGACAGGTAACAACGAGGTCGCCCAATGGTTGTCCCCGTTCGACTCAGTGATTGGGTGGACCGAAGAGGATAAGAAGGGCGGTTCGACGTCGACGTTAGTATTGGGAATTGGCGAGTGATTCCTAAGGACCTAAGTTTCTTAAGGACTTAAGGCCATCACCTTGACCTTTTGGGGTGGTTTGAGAATCTCTAGGTACCCTCAACAAGTCTGGGGTGTCTTTTTGAACCGGCTATTCACAATCCTAGTGCTTTCTTTGGTTGGGTGCTCATCTGCGCAGACCCCGCCAGAGGTGGACTTCCCTGGCGAGTTTCCCGGCACACAAGGGTGTTTGAAAGCGGCCGAATCTCCAGCGGATTTTGCGGCTTGTGATGCTGTGGCTTTTCTTCCGTTGACCTACCCACATGAAGCCACGTTTGTGATTGTGGACGAACCAATTGCGAATCGTCGATTAGAGCTGAGTTGCCCAAACGTCAAACGCGTCGACCGCCGCATTTCTCGCCGGGAGAACGTGAGCATCGTCTGCGCAGAATCCGGGGATTATCTAGTAATTCACTCGCAGACTGACACTCGATTTTGGCGCCGGGTCGAGGACCCACCCGATGACGTCAAGAGTGGCCTCAAGCCGACGGGCTGGACTGTGGTCGAGTTTCTCAATGATGATGTTCGTGTTCGGCAACTGCTGAGCGTCGAGGTTGAGCCTGTGATGAAAAAAGGGGAGGACTTTAAGCGAATCTGGAAACTCAAGACCTCCGTTATCGACCAACAAATGTACGATCGAGGCTTATGATGAAGCTGCAACCTGTTTGTGCGGCAGTAGCGGTCGTTCTGAGCTGTTCTACCCCGCCTGATCCCAAACCGAACGCTGACCAGAGACCTTCGAAACATGAACCACTGCCGCAACGGTATGTGTGCAACGATGAATCCGATTTTCGGAGCTGTGAGGAGATTAAGCACATCGTAAGGCTGAACCTCCCGAATGGATTCCATGATTCGAAACAGTTGACCATTACAGTGGACGAGCCTTTTGTCGCCGTACCCGTGACGTTCCAGTGTATGGCAGGGCAAATGTTTCGGTGGGGTTCGGTCGGGGTGTCGTGCCAACAAGAATTCTACTTGATTGTCTTCGAGCCGACAGGGGCTCCATTTTGGCGAAAGATCCAAAACGAAGATGCGGGATGCTTGGGCGAGAAATGCCCCACGTATTTGGGGTGGTCCAAGGTACGTTTCAGTAACGGGTCACAACAAGCTGAGCAGCTTCTTGGGATTCAGCCGACGTCGTTTGTGCCGATGACTAGAGGCCTGGACGCCTATGAGTTCTATTGTGACGTTTTGTACGAAGACGTGTGGTGACGCCCATCAGAAGACCGAGCAAGCGAAGCGAAGCGAGCCCCGAGCGCGAAGCGCGAGTCCCCGAAGAAGCGAAGCGACTGAGCACTAAGCGTCGGTCCAGCCTTGCTCAATACTGTGCATCAACAAACGCTCGCCGTGTGCTGTCAGAATCGGTAGCTGCAACTCTTCGTTGAGGTCTAACAGTGACTGCGGGGTTCCGGAAGCGCCCAGCATGTAGACGCCAGACAAACGGTGGCAAAGTGCCTTGAGCAAAGGTTCGTAGAAGGTTGAGCGTGACGCGGCGCCCACAAACACGAAGTCGTGGTTAGGGAAATTGTCGATGAGGTCGTGCGCGAGCAGCATTTCCAAGACGTCTAGATGGTCGGTGTCCATGCTGCGCAGGCGCATGTCAAAATCGCGCAAATGCAGGTAGCCCTCCGGCAGTCCAGCGTATTCGCGGGCTAGCGTGAGGTGCTTGTAAAGATGCCGTGGAGCATTGCTGAGATAAAAAATCGGATTGGGGGCGCTATTGCCGATGGCCAGACGTCGTAGGAACATCTCGGCGCCAAAGGACTCCGGGTGCAACTTCTCACGGGTACCCAGAATGATTTCGGCCAGCACTTGCGCGAAACGGCTTTGAGGCTGCGACAACACCAGTCCATCCAGGTCGACGAGCACGCAAACCTGCGCTTCTGGGCTTGGCACTAGGACTCGGCACACCTCGCGTTCCGCGCGGATGGTGGCTTCTGCGCCAACTTCGATCTCGACCGAAAAGATATCCGTGTCACCGAGTTCAGCTTGGGAGCTTATGACCAGGTCGAAGAAGCCCTCGTCGTCCGTGGACCCAACGACTTCCCGGTCGCCACGTTGTGCGAGCACGGGGATGACGGACTGCTGTGAAATCAGAAAGCGATACCAGCACGACACCAAGACATCGAATGGCTCTTCATCTGGTTGCGGCAGCGAGACCTTGCTCCGCTCGGCAACACGGCCGCGAACCCGCAGCCAGTCTTGGTTTCCGACACCAAGATAGGGTTTCAGTTCGACGCGGCTCCACTCGGCCAGATGGTGACGGAGGGCAAAATCGAACGATTCCACCAAATCGTCTGCTAATTTAGTGGCATTACAGCCATCTATTATACCAATACGACTGATGGCATTGCGGATCCGGTCTATATAGACGTCTCTGCGGCGCCTGTTTACTTGGGATTCGTCAAAAAACACGTTCAACATCCGAAACTAGCCCTCGGCGAGTATTCTAAGTATACTCGGGATGGGTAAACCCCAAATTTAATCGAGAGAAGCAGTGAAAAGTACCCTTATCGAATTACCTCCGGAGCTCTCTGGGCTTGAAGAGGATTCGATTGAATACGTTGACGCTCAGTCCAAGGATGAGCTGGCGCAGCGGGGAAATATTCAGGACGAAGCGGTCAAGAATCGCTTGCTTCTGCCCGGTCAGCAGTTTGGCCCTTACAGCATTTTGGGATTCATTGCGGCCGGCGGTATGGGTGAGGTCTATGCGGCTGAGCGCAATATGGAGGACGGGCGAAAGCTTGGTCCGGTTGCGCTGAAAGTCATCTCGCCCGAATACCGCGACGATTGGGCGATTACCGCACGATTCAAACGCGAAGCCCAGATTTCACGGGCGATTCGTTCTACTCATGTCACGCGTGTCTATGAGTTTGGGCAGACCGATGACGGTCATATGTTCCTCGCGATGGAGCTGCTTCAAGGCGAAGAACTCTTCGAGCGCATGTACACGACAAACTTCACGCCGGCGAAGGTCGTGGAGATTATGCTCGAGATGCTCGCTGGCTTGGCCGCCGTGCACGATAGCGGTTTCATCCACCGCGACCTGAAACCAGAAAATGTCTATTTCTGCCGGCGCGACGACCTTGGGACTGAGGTTATCAAGATCCTCGATTTTGGAATCGCGAAGGTCAAAGACCAAAAGTCCGACCCTTATTTGAGCGTGGTCGGGAAGATCTACGGCACGCCTGAGTACATTTCGCCTGAGCAAGGTTTGAATCCGGATGTGGACCATCGCTCGGACCTTTATAGCGCGGGCGTGATGCTCTACGAGCTGCTCGCCGGCATGTTGCCGTTCGATGGCGAGTCGTCTTACGCGATTATCCTGGCGCACCAGAACCAAAAGCCTCCGCGCCTTCCTGGCGACATCGATTCTGAGTTGAATTCGATTGTCCAGAAGGCCTTGGCGAAGAAGCCTGAAGACCGCTACCAATCTGCGCAAGAGATGTCAGCTGCGCTTCGCGCGTGGCAAGACCGACAGTCCGGTGTTTTCGTGGAAGCCGCCGTGCCAGAGACCGGCGAACGCAAGCGACTTCAGACTCCAAATCGGCCCCAGGAGACGCCATTGGGTGGCGTTCCACGTGCCGAATCTGATTCCGGAAGCAAGGGTGGTTTGATTGGATTGGACGAGTTGGCAGACGAACCAGCCGCCCCGCCGGTTCAAATCTTCAGCAAACCCAAGCGCCAAAAGCCGGAACGTCGGCGTCGGTCAGAGCTCCCGCCGTTGACCCCGCCAGGCCTTATGGCCAATGACTCCAAAGAACGCGCGGCGCTTCGCCCTGGCGAACCCGCGACCGCGTCGTCCCAACCCGCGCGCGAGGAAGAGCATGAAAGCTCGGCGCTTGCGACGGTCGTTACCATGATGGTGGTCCTCATCATTATCGCCGCTGCCGTCTTCGCCTACCTCAACTAAACGCCTCCGCGTTTGGACTTGCACTCCCAAATTTCGTTGCTATGTTAGCGCCACCATGCCGACGGGCGGAGGGACTGGCCCTTTGATGCCCGACCAACCTGCTTGATCTTTCAAGAAAGGTGGTAAAGCCAGCGGCACCGTGCCGACCATGGAGTCATTACTCCCGGTCAAAATTGTTAACTGATGTGGCAGGTCGTATGACGCTGTCGCGTGCTGTTTTTAGTGTAGAGAGAAGATCATGAGTCGTTCGTACCAATTCACTTCCGAGTCCGTTTCCAAGGGACACCCTGACAAGGTTTCGGACCAAATCTCGGATGCAATCCTTGATGCTATGCTTGCCAAGGACCCAGCCTCGCGCGTTGCGTGCGAGACGATGACCACCACCGGGATGGTTGTTGTCGCAGGCGAGGTCACCACGAATGCATATGTCGACATTCCGGAAGTTGTCCGTGGCGTGATTCGCGACATCGGATACACCGATGCGCACATGCGCTTCGATGCAGACTCGGCAGCCGTCCTCCTGGCGATTGACGCGCAGTCGCCTGATATCGCTCAAGGTGTTGATACCGGCGGCGCTGGTGACCAGGGTTTGATGTTCGGTTTCGCATGCCGCGAGACCGATGAATTGATGCCACTGCCAATTCACCTGTCACACCGACTTGTCGAGCGTCAGGCAGAAGTCCTGAAGAACGGCGACATCAGCGGCATTCGCCCAGATGCGAAGAGCCAGGTTACGGCTGTTTACAATGGCAACAATGTAGAGCAGATCGACACGCTGGTTCTGTCTTCACAGCACGGACCTGAGTGGAACGATAAAATGGACGAGTTCCGCCACGAAGTGACGGAAAAGATCCTCAAGCCAGTTGTCGGTGACCTCTGGCACGACGACATCACCATCCACATCAACCCCACAGGTCGATTCGAGATTGGTGGCCCACATGGTGACTGCGGTCTGACGGGTCGTAAGATCATCGTCGACACCTACGGCGGACGTGGACGTCACGGCGGTGGCGCATTCAGCGGCAAAGACCCATCGAAGGTCGACCGGTCAGCTGCATACATGGCGCGCTACATCGCTAAGAACGTCGTCGCTGCTGAGCTCGCAGACATCTGCGAAGTTCAACTGTCGTACGCAATTGGTGTGGCGGAACCGACCTCGGTCCATATCGAGACCGAAGGAACGGCAAAGGTTGACGAAGACAAGCTGGCGAAAGTTATCCGCGAGGTCTTCAGCCTCACGCCAGCGGGCATCATGGAAACATTGGACCTTCGTAAGCCAATCTTCCAGCCAACCGCTGCGCACGGTCACTTCGGCCGCAAGCCTTACGTCGAGAACGGTCTCCAGCACTTCGGCTGGGAGAAGATCGACAAGGTCGACGCACTCCGCTCGGCCTTTTGAGCACCTGCGGTGCGGCTATTGAGCACCTGCGGTGCGGCTTTTGAGCACCTGCGGTGCGGCTTTTGAGCACCTGCGGTGCGGCTTTTGAGTTGCTTAGGTTCTTCAGAACCTTAGGTCCTTAGGAATCCCTAGAATAGGAAGAACGCCCCAGGGCGGTCTTCAACCTCATCATTTTCAATAATACGAATCACCCTCACGCCTTGATTGGACGGGGATGACAGGTCCAAGATCCTGTCACTTCCATCCATCAGGCGGACCATGGGTCGGTTCGCCTCCGAGATCCCCTGTTCAGAGATAACGGATGGGCTTCGCAGCACCATTGCGCGCTGCATCGTGGACAGCTCGACGATACAACCGACAGGGTAGATCCCGATGACGTTGACAAAGAGCTTCATCAGATTGGGGTCATAGTGCGCCCCCATCTTCATCATCATCCCCTGCAGGGCCAGGTCGGGCGTTCGCTGCTCTACCCCTTCCAGTCCCTGGGTCATCACATCGTAGTGACGGGCGATTTCGACGATACGGCTCAAGAGGTGTGGTTTCAGCTCCTCGCGATACCACGAGGTTGGCAGGGGCTTGTTGAACGGGAATCCGCGCTCGTAGCTAGTGACCAGTCGTAGCGCCGAAAGCACGTCGGCCGCGCCCATCTGACTCAACGTCATCACGGCCGAAAGGTTGGTCTTGAAGTGTGTGTCGTCGCCGGTTTCGAAGTGCTCGTCGGGCTCTTCATTTGCGCCCTGCATGCGCTCCAAATCCTGTGTCAGCGCGGTCATCCCGCAGCGGACGACGTCTTGGCGGTCCAGCGCAATCGCCTCTGCCAACATCATGGCGTAGATGCACGTATTGACGGAGTGGACGAAATCCTGCCCTCGAATCATCCGGATGTTGATAAGACCGACAAACACATCGCCGTGCTCACCAATCTCGTCAGCGATACGCTGGGTGAGTCGCTTGATATGCTTGGCAGACGGGTTTGAATCACGCTTTAGGCGGTGGAAATACACACTGCATTTGATCATCAACCCGGCATACAGCTCGATAATCTCCCGGCGAGGATCTTCCTGTTCGGGGACATCGAGTTCTTGTTCGGCGACCTGCGCCAGCTCCAAATGCGGCTGCTTGAAGTTCTCTAGCGACAACGAAGCCCCAGATTTCACATCTTTGAGCGCTTGCACCAAGGCGACCAGCTCACCGGCTTGGATGCCTTTGCTGAAGGAAATCTCATTGACCGAGTAACCCAAGAAGGTGGTCTTCACCTCGAGTGTTGTCGCATAGGAGCGCGAATCCAATTTAACGAGCTGACCGTTGACGAAGAAGTTGGCGTCCGTCATCTGCAGCTTGAAATTCTCTTCGCCCTGTTTGTTGAACTGATCGTCCAGGAATTCCGTGAATTCACGTGCCGTGACGGCCGTCTGAGAGTGTTCGACCGAGAACATGTCGGCGACTTTCAGCATCCTGAGCACAAACGTGCAGATCTGCGGACCGATCTTGACCGCGAAGCTATCGTCGATACGCGCTTCACGATCTTGAAGGAACATTGTGTCTTGGATTGTATCTTGATCAGACATCGTCCTCCTCATCAGGTTGGACGGCCTGGAACATCTCCAAGGCATCAGAAGGACGTTCACCAACGGACTCCGCTACAGACACCTCGGAAACCTCCGTCGCCTGGCGTTCGAGATGGCCATAACGCTGCAAAGTGGACTTGTAGCTTTGCTTCAAGTCGGGATTGGTAAAGAAGTTCCCGACCCGTTTTTGCACCTCTTCAAGGGCGATGGGGTCCTGAGCCTCAAGCAGCACCGCCGCCGCCATCTTCGCAAACTCACGCCCGCTCTTACTAAACCACCCGCTCGTATTGAGTAGTTCACGGAGCACGACCATGGCTTGGTCGTCGTTTTCCAAGAACACACGCATCAGAAATCGCAATTCACCGTGCGTCCGGCCCTTGAATTTCTTCGAAAGCACGGAGTCGCGGATCGCCAATTTGAACTGATCGGGATGGTAGGTACCCAGCCGTTCCAGGGCTCCCTTTCGAATCGCTTCATTTTCGTCGCTGGACAGCGGCACGAGGTACTTTTCTGCCAAAACAGAATCGCGGTAGACCTCATGATCGATGGCCAACGCTGCGGCCTGCGTGTCTTCATCACCGCTACCAAGCGCAGCACGAAGTAGACGCGGTGCCGGTGAAAAATTCTGGATGTTCTTGTCGCCCAGTTCGGTCAGGATTCGACGAAGATACGTCGGCGATTCGACGAACTCCTTGGATGCAACCTGATGTTCGTTTTCGGGCGTAGTCGATGCCAGAAGCAGCTCAATCAGCTGTTTCATCGCCACGACTTTGCGTTCCGGATCTGCCAGAAGTCGCAGAATCTGCAACTGAACTTTCGCCGGACCAAGCATCAGAAGAAGGTCAGCGATATTGTCTCGCTCCTTTGTATTCTTCTGCATGGTGTAAAGCAGAGCTTCTAGTTGCAGTGGGTCAGAGAGCGTCTCGATGAGTTCCTTCAACGGGTCGATTTCCGAATTCTTGAAGAGCTCACGCCGATCGTGCAAAAGCTCCAGCACGCGCGCCGCTTGTTGATAGCGTCCGGTGTCAATGAGCTGGTCAGCAACCGTCTTAATGAGTTCGGAAGCCTTTGCGCCCGCGGAACTCGTCGGTGATGTTCGGACAATACTCAGCAGTGATTCGATAAGCCGATATTCAAGGTCAACGCCTTGTGTCCACTCCTTGTTGAGCCCATCGATTGTGCTTTCATGGACTCCAAACGCGTACGCAAGGTCCGCGTCGCTCAGCTCACTGGTGACCATCTCTTCGTTGGCTTTGATCTGCATCCGGGTGAAGAGGTCGAGCGTCGTCGTGTTCAGGTTGGTGAACATGGTGCTCAGTGCCTTTGCATCGTCACCGGTAGGGTTGATGGCCGCTTCCGTGATGGCGTTTATGGCCTCAGGTTCGGTCATGTTGTCGAATGTCTCGACGCCACCACTATCGATGAAACCCTCCACCGCGAAGTACGAGATATGGCTGAAATTGGACTCCCAAAGGAGCGTGACAGTATCGTCGTCCGAGCTGATCGTGCCCTGCGCTGAGCGGTTGATGACCACCATCAGGTCGATGATTTCTTCTGCGGTTAGACCAATCTCAAACGTCACACGCATCAGTCCATCAGCGTAGGCTGAATACCAGAGGTACTGGTCTTTATCGCTGAGCTCTTTGCTGTAGAACGGGCGCCCACCAAGCGTTGTGGCTTCCAGCGCACCAATCTGAACATCGACACTGTCTTCGTGTTCTTCGAACAGCCGCTTGAAGCGGTCTGCGGCTTGCGTACCAAGCTCATCAAGCAGCGGGTGGCCTTTGGGGTAGACGCGCATCATCGTCACGAGCCGGTCCAACATGTTGAAGATGACCGTCAGGTCCGACGCGAGGCGCTTATCTTCGCGCTTCTCGGTCTCCTGCTCGTTGATGATCCCCCCAACCTCAAGCGCTGATGACTCTTCTGGTTGGTTCACGATCCGCTGATTTTCCTCGACGATTCACCGCTTGGAGAATCCGCCAAAACCCCTAATAATCCCGCATAAATTCTAGTGTACGGCAGTTATACCGCTCGACCACAAAATTTTTCAAATGCCAAAGCATGACGCCTTAAAACTTTTTGATTTCGAGCGTGGGGAAGTCGAGTTCCGCGACCTGATTGCACGGTCGGGCTTGTCCAATGCGGACCTTACGAAACTTGCGTACAACCTTGCGCTGCGCGGTCAAGAGCCATCTGACCAGACCGCTGAGTCAATGAAAGCGTTGCTCGCTGAACCACATGGTTTTGGTTGGCTTCATCAGTTTCTGAATGAAGACGCGCGTCTGGAGAGTTTCGGGGACCACACTCGGAATGAGTCAAAGCACAGCTCTTCAACGGTTTCGACCCAACTTTACACGCCACGTTGGGTCGCGGATTTCCTTGCTCAACGGTGCTTTAATCTCACGGGTCCCGGAACGGTTTTGGACCCCGCATGTGGTGGTGGACAGATGCTGTTGGCGTGGGCGGACCTACTTGTTTCTGCAGGTCTCACCCCGAGCGATGTGTACACGAATCTGCGTGGGACGGACCTTGACCCGTCTGCTGTCGAGGCATGTCGAAACTCCCTGAAGCTTCACGCGGTGCGGCTCACCGGCAAGCGAATCGAAGCGTTAGAGGCCATCATTGACCGCAATATTCGGTGTTTAAATGGGCTCGACGGCGGCATTGATTCGGCCGATGTCGTTCTCATGAACCCGCCATACATGGGGTTGCGGTCGATGCCTGTTGATCTCAAAGAGCGCTTGAAATCAGGGTTTCGGCCGTTTCATCAAGACCTGGCGACCGCGTTCGTATTGCGTGCGCACCAGCTGGCGACCAAGGCCGTCGGTATCCTGACGCAGCAAACGGTGTGGTATGTCGGGCGGTTTGAAGAGGCACGAAATCAGCTATTGGAGCTGGGGCAAATCGAGGCATTTGCACATCTGGGGCCGCACGTTTTCCGCTCGCTCACAGGCGAAAAGGCGAATGTCGTTGCGTTTGTGCAAGCCAAACAGGCTGATGGCGCGCAGGAATTCTGGGATTTGCGGGACGACGATGTGTCACAGAAGCGCAAAAATCTGACCAAGCCCGGCGTTTATGTCGATGTTGACGCGCTTAACGCCATCCCAGGTTTACCCATTGCCCACTGGCTCAAGCCAAGACACCTGACGGCGTTCAAGGAACTGCCGACGCTGGGCGACTATCTGCTGGTTCCTGGCAGTCAGAATAAGACGGGTAACAACGCGAAGTATGTGCGTTCGGTTGCGGACGTCGATTCAGAACAAATTCGGAACACCGTTGGGCTGCCCAGTGCCTCTGGCCAGGCGCGTTGGGCGTACTACAGCAAAGGCGGACGTTTTTGTCCTTGGTGGGGGAATTGGGACTGGGTCGTGGATTGGTCCGAAGAGGCGCGCGCGTTCTACAAGTCAAATCGAACGTCGAATCTACTAGATGATGCGTGGATAGACCGCCCCGGCCTTTGTTATTCGGACTTTGGGGGCCGTCGTTTCGCCGCGCGGTGGCTGCCGAAGGGCGCCATTTTCGACATGGCCGGGCCGGCGATTTTTCACCCGGAAGACCATGAACATGAGCTCCTTGGATGGATGGTTCTCATCAACTGTTCGACGGCTGTCGAGCTGTTGAATGCCCTGAACCCCAGCATTCATTACCAGGTTCGCGACCTTCGCAGACTCCCTGTGCCTGAGGTTGAGGACTGGTCCGAACTCTCAGAAATAGGCCACCAACTCCGTGAGGCCGCAATAGTCGGACACGTTGCGCCCTCCTTGGCAAAACAGGCCGAAATCCTCGCGTGTTCATACTACGGCAAGATTTGAATCAACCGTTGGATGACGGGCATCTGGTCTATCGACGAAAGGAGGACCGATGCTTGCCAAATTAACACTTCCACAACTCGATAAGTTTGCCGATTGGGGCCTGTTCGCGATGCGCGTGGGGCTGGGAATCACCTTTATGATGCATGGATGGCCGAAGGTGGTCGGAGGGCCCGAGAAATGGGAGAAAGTCGGTGGTGCGATGGCAACCCTCGGAATTGATTTTGCCCCGCAGTTCTGGGGATTCATGGCCGCTGTCACTGAGTTTGGTGGCGGCTTGTTGTTGATCGCTGGCTTCATGACCCGGCCGGTCTTGATTCCGCTCATGTTCACGATGGCGGTCGCGACCATCATGCACATCTCGAAGGACCACGGTTTCGTCAAGATCTCGCACTCCCTAGAGGTCGGCATCGCGTTCTTCGGCATGTTCCTGCTTGGTCCAGGCAAGTACAGCGTCGACGAGAAATTTCGAAAGTGAAGCGGCTGTTTTGAACAAGACGCCACCGGTGCACGTAATTTAGGGTGGGTGTTGTTTCGGAGATTCTATGAATCGGCTTCCACTTTTTTTCCTGGTCTTGGCCATGCTTTTGGCCGGGTGTTCGTCTTCCAACTCGTACCTCTCTCAATCCGATAAACCTGCTGCGTTTCGCGCAAACAAGTTCGACCAGGTCATCGACTTCGAGAATATCGATACGGAATTGTTGAACGCGTCGATTTTTCACGCGAGCAACGAGGCACGCATGAAACATGGACGCCAACGCGTTGGCTATGAACCTGTCTTGGAAGCAGCTGCTCAAGAGTACGCAGAGCGCCAGGCCCGCGGTGGATTCCTGTCCCACACAGACAGCGCACGGCCGGGTATGGCAACTCCCAAAGACCGGGTCGCCGCAGCAGGAGCCAAAAACCCGCTGGTCGCCGAGAACCTCGCGACCACCGCCGGCATTCATCTGAAATCGGGTGAGAAGGTCTACATCAATCCGAATGGGACGCTGTCAAAGACCCCAAATGGCAAGGCGATTCCGAGGCATACCTATCGTTCGCTCGGTCAGTCGGTCGTCCAACAATGGATGGACTCACCGGGCCACCGAAAGAACCTGCTCAGCAAAGACGCGCGCTCCCTGGGCTGCGGTTCGAGCCACTATATGCAGAACCAAATCCCGTCGTTCGTGATGGTGCAGAACTTCCAACTCTACGAACAACTCAAGTAATACGCTTCGCTGGCGTCGCCCTTCGGGCTGGCGTCGCCCTTCGGGCTGGCGTCGCACTTCGTGCTGGCGTCGCTTCGCTGGTCCGGTGAGCGCAGCGAACACGGCTGTAGTTGTTCAAAACGGAACGGACGATAGTCCGTGGAGTTGAAGAACTACAGGCTTGTCAACGAGCACGGCGAAGCCGCGCGCAGTTAACCAAATCGCTTCGCTGGCGTCGCCCTTCGGGCTGGCGTCGCCCTTCGGGCTGGCGTCGCCCTTCGTGCTGGCGTCGCTTCGCTGGTCCGGTGAGATGTCTTGAGAAGGCCGACCCCTTTATCATGGGTTTACACACGTAGTCATAGCTACAGACCCATGACCAGAGGCCGACCATGAAGAAGACTATCACACAAATCGTTGCATTGGACCTATCTGAC